>CAZIFC010000001.1:0-245625 GCA_964538355.1 uncultured Lawsonia sp.
CTTTACGCAGGCGATCTTCCTCCAGCTTCTTTTTATGGATGTTTGTCATGCGCCCAATGAGCTTGATGGGGGTTCCCTGTTCGTCCCGCAGGGTCTTGAAGCAGACCTCAAACCACTGGTAGCCGTACTCCACGGTTTTAAACCGAGTGCAGACCTGCACATATTTTTTATTGTTCTTGAAGTCTTCTTCGACCCTTTTGAACAGATGCAGGTCATCGGGGTGTGCAAGGAAAGGAAGCCCTTTCCTTTTTTTGACGTAGTCGGTTACATGGCAGGGAAAGCCGAAGGTCTTTTCGTAGCCTCCAGAAAAATGCATGGTATCCCGAACGAGATCTTGTTCGAAAAGAATTTCGTCGGTTATTTCGCTGATGATTTCATACCGCTGCTTTTCCATCTTCAATTCTTTGATGGTTTCCTTCGCCTGGGTAATATCCACAAAGACACCGATAAAGAGCGGATAGCCTTTCCATTCGCCAACATATTTGGCGCGGGCATAGGTCCATGAATAGCTGCCGTCCTTGCGGAGGATTCTGTATTCCGCGCAAAGGATGGAGCCTTCCGGCGGGAGTTTCTCCATAAGCTCCAACAGGGATTCCCTGTCGTCCTGATGGATCAGGCTGATGCCGCAGTTTTTCGTATCCTGGGCGTAGCTTTCCTGTGTGCGCCCGGAAAGTGCATAGAAACCGGCGTTTGCCCACAGAATATGGAGCTGGGCGTCCAGTACAAACTTGGCAACGCCTCCGTCCACGCTATTGATGACAGCCTGAAGCTCCCGAAACGTACTGGTCGCTTCCGCCTTGGCGAGCTCGGCCTCTTTCGTGCGCCGGTCGGCGAGTTCTATGCTCGATTTCAGCCGTCCGACCATTGTATCCAAAGCGTCGGCGAGTGCGCCTATCTCGTCTTTTTGCTGGATATCGAAGGTATGCTCAAGGTTCCCGGCGGCGACGCTTTTCGCAAAATCCACTCCATCGCGCAACGATGCGACGATTCTGGAGATGATGGCGAACATGGCAAAAATGACGAACCATATGGCGAGAAACGCTACCAGAATGATGTCATCGCGCATGGAACGCATGTCCCGCATGAGCAGGTCGCGGGAAACCGTAGCAACGATGATCCACCCATTCGGCAGTGTCTGGTAGGTACTGTAGTAATCGCTTCCATTGCTTTCGTACTCGAAGGAGCCGGCCCCTCCATCGGTAACGACTTCAAAAATAACCTGCTCGATCATGTGGTTTCCGATCATCTTTTCCCTGTCGGGATGCAGGACGGTCTGGCCGTTGGAATCGACGACGTAGGTAAATCCATGTCCGTTCAGCGTGGCCGGCTCAATGGTTTTCTGGGAGAACGCCTCCATGTTTACCGCACCGGTGAGCACTCCGGCGATCTGCCCGTCCACAAAAACGGGTTCGCCAAGCAACATGGTGTATTCCCCTGTGGTACGTTCCGGCAAAGGCCCCTGTACCGACTTGGAACCGTGAAGGCTCTTCGTAAAATAGCTTCTGTCGGCGAGGGAGGAGCCTTCCAAAAACCCGCTGGAGCTGGCCCGGACAATGCCGTTTTTATCCACGAAAGCAAGAAAATCGATATAGTGGTAGAGCTCGGTGTTTTTTTTCAGCAAGGCCCGAAAGTTTTTTTGGATGGTTGGGTCGATGGACGCGTGCGGTTGGGCAAGGCATTCTCCAGCGTACTGAATGACGGCACCACGCTGGGCCGTAACATGCATGTAGCTTTCCAAGGAACCAAGCAGCGTATTTATTTCTCGGCTGATGCTATCGATCACCGTGGATTCAAGAGTGACGATGTTGGAGAAGACCACCTGCTTGGCTCTTTCATACGCACTGCCTGCCACAAGAGTGAGGGCGAGCGTCGTGATCAACGCTATGGGAGCAATCAACCGTGCCGAGAGTGACATGTCCATCCTTTAACATCACACTGCAAAAAACGACATTTCCCCAAAGCGGTTTCAATGTTCCTTGCAGTGTTTGTTTCGGGAAATCTAACGTGTTTTCGTTCGTATTGTCCAGATGTCACACACGCGTACTATAGCAACTTATTTTATAAAACGAACAAGGACGGGATGGTTTTGCCTGTCTCCGGGGCGGTACATGCTCAGTCTGCGGCTTTTTTGAGATGCCCTTCCTGCTCTTCCAGCCTGCTCTGAACTTGCTTGGCAAGAGCCTCCCGCAGGCTGGAAAACGGCCTGTCCCGATGCTCGATGCGATAGAATGTCCTGTCAAAACAGGCATCACTGATGCCGACGACAAAGAGTTTTCCTTCGCTGACTTCCCGCTGGACGATGTGCGGCGAGAGGCAGGAAAGGGTTCCTTTATTGAGAAGGAGCTGCTTGATGGGGTCGTTGTGCTCGAACTCAAGAAAGATTTTAGGCTTGAGTCCGCGGGGTGCGAGCTGGCGCAGAAAGGTTTCGCGTGTTCCCGAGCCTGGCTCGCGCAGGAGCCAGTCGCGGTCGAGCAGGCTTTCGATGGGATGGGGTCCGGATTCGGCGAGGCTTTGGTCTGCCGTCACGATGACCAGCGACTCGCGGGCTACGGGCATGACTTCCACGGCAAGGTTCTGGACTTCACCTTCCACAAAGCCGATATCCAGCAGCCCGTTTTCGACATGGCGCACAATATCCGCCGTGTTTCCGGATTCGCATTCGATTTCGACACGCTCATGCTGTATTTTAAAATTGTAGAGGACTTGCGGGAGCACGAAATCCGAGAGCGTCGTGGATGCGCCGATGCGGATTTTCCCCGCCAGTTCGTCGCTCGCGACCAGCGTCAGCGCATTCTTGAGCTGATTGTAGAGTGGGGCGAGCCGTTTCTCCAAAAGCCTTCCCTTGTCGTTGAGGCGGATGCCCCGGCCTATTCTGTCGAACAGCGGCGTTCCCAGCTCCGCTTCAAAATCGCGGAGCGCGCTGGAGACGGCGGCCTGTGAAATGAACAGTCTGGCGGCGGTATCCCGCATGTTGGGGGTGCGCGCCAAAGCCAGAAAGATTTCCAGATACCGAAGCGTCATGCTCTCCTCCCGTCGATGTCGGTTGTCTGCGGTGTGCAGCGAAGGCTGAGCTCTTCTGTAAACGATCCTTTACGATGCGGCAACGCTTCTTTTTCTCAACACATGGAAGTTGTTTCTTTTTTCCCATGCCTTTTTCAGGGGGTTGCGTGCGGGACAGGCTTCCGGCAACAGGGCCTGGCTGGAGCCATGCTGAAGCTGTTTCGCGTAATACGCTCAAATGAATTGTATAAATGTTTATATAAAGAGGCAAGGAAAGGCCCGCTGCCCTGTCGGTCTTTTTTGTACGTTCTTTTGGGAACGTCTGGCTTTGGCGATGAAAGGGGGCTGGACATGAAAAAACGGCAAGGGGAGCAGCCTTGCCGTTTCAGGAGGGGGAGGAAAAAAGCGGAATTACAGACCGAGAGAGAGGATAAACCGGGTTACAAAGTAGCCGCCGCCGATGAGCCAGAGGGCAAGGATCCCGGCGAGCAGGAAAGGCTTGGGGCCGACCATGCGAACCTTTTCAAAGCTGGTTTCCATGCCGAGGGCACACATGGCCATTGTGAGCATGAAGATATCGAGCGAGTTGATGGCGTTGACGGCCTGCTTGGGAATGATGCCCAACGAATTGATCCCGATGCACACGATGAAGAGGACGGCGAACCACGGGAAGCTGCTGAAGCTGTAGCTGCCGTGCGAAGCTCCCTCCTGCCCGCCGTTTTCAGGGTTGCGGCTCAGCCAGAAGCCGAGGCCGATGAGCAGGGGGGCGATCATGATGACCCGGAGCATTTTGACGATGACGGCAGTGTTGCCCGCATCCACAGAGATGGCCTGTCCTGCGGCTACGGCATGGGCGACTTCATGCAGGGTTCCGCCCACAAACATGCCGTAGGCCTGTTCCGTCATGTCCAGCAGGCCGTGGCTGTAAAGGAAGGGATAGATGAACATGGCGATGGTTCCGAAGACCACGACCGTACCCACGGCAATGCTGCTTTCATGGGATTCGCCCTTGACCACCGGTTCGGTGGCGAGTACGGCCGCGGCTCCGCAAACCGAGCTTCCGGCAGCCGTCAGCAGGGCAAGGCGGCGGGGCAGGCCAAAGACCTTGATCCCGAGCCAGGTTCCGCCGATAAAGGTGCTCATCAGCATGAAGGAGCTTATGGCCAGCCCGTTGACGCCTACCAGCAGGAGATCCTGGAAGGTGAGCCGGAAGCCGTACAGAACAATGGCGACGCGCAGCAGCACCTTGGAGGAAAACAGGATGCCGGGCAACCAATAGACGGGCAGGTGGAGACGCAAGGTGTTTCCGTACACCATACCGAGGACGATACCCACAATGAGCGGACTGATGCCGAGCAGTGAAATGTAATGCCACTGCGAAAGCTGGTATGCTGCACTGGCGAAAAGGACGACAAACAGCACTCCGTTCATCAGTTGCAGATGCTGACCGTTGCTGATGGCTTTTTCAGACTGCATAGATACGCTCCTCATGTTGTATGGGGATGGAATAGGACACCGTGGAATCGTTTCTAGCATTGCCTTCCGGCTGAAGACAAACGGATAAAACAATTCGGATCGATAAGCTAAACCGTTCAATATCTCATGCAACATCACATAGATGCTGTGAAACACGTCACAATGGGAAAGGTGCTTTGTGCCGACACTGCTTGTCTTGGGAGGAACCTCGGGAATAGCCCGTGCCATAGCCTGCGCGTTTGCGCGGTCGGGCTGGCGTATACAGCTTGCCGGACGGGATCCTGGCCGGCTTGAGGAGGCTGCGGCGTGCTGCGGAGGGGCGGAGGTGTTCCCTTTTGACGCGCTGGACCCGGTTTCCCGTTCCTCCCTGTGGAGTTTGCTGCCCGAAACGCCGGATGCCGTGCTGTGTGCCGTGGGCCTGCTTGGGGATCAGAGGCGGGCCGGGCGTGAGCCGGAGGCGGCCCTGCGCGTTCTGGAGAGCAATTTTTACGGGCTGGTTCCTGTGCTGCTTCAGGCTGCCGAGGCTTTTGAGGCCCGTGGAAGCGGGCTTCTTATCGGGATTGGCTCTGTAGCCGGAGACCGGGGCCGGGCTTCCAATTATGCCTATGGAGCGGCAAAGGCGGGCTTTGCGGCCTTCCTGTCAGGGCTTCGTGCCCGGCTCTGTCGGGCCGGGGTGCGTGTGCTGACGGTCAAGCCGGGGTTTGTGGCTACCGAAATGATTGCGGGGCGACGGCTTCCCCGCTGCCTCGTCGCTTCGCCGGAAGACGTGGCGCGGGATGTCCTGTATGCCGTCAGGACAGGCAAGGATGTCATGTATTCTCCGGGATGGTGGAGACCGCTTCTTGCGTTGTATCGCGCGCTGCCCGAATGCCTTGCCAAACGGCTGCCCCTCTAGGGGGCTTCCACGCCTCCCACGCCTTCCGCGGCAAGCCGGGTCTTCCCTGCGCTGGGAAGATGCGCTCTGGAAGTCCCGCGGAGGTATCGCCGCCCGGCGGTTGCGGGACTGTTTGCCTTGCAGTCCGGGATTGCGGAAAAAAACGAAGGACGATAGAGGGGGCCGATGCAGTATCAAACCATACTTTTCGATTTGGACGGCACGTTGACGGATTCCGCGCCGGGTATCGTCAATGCCGCCCGGTACGCGCTTGAGCGTTTCGGCATGGAGGCGGAGCCGGCGGTTCTGCGTTCTTTCATAGGCCCGCCGCTGTGTGACTCCTTCCACCACGCTCTGGGCATGCCTCTTGCCGACGCGCGGCGGGCGGTCAAGGTCTTTCAGGAATATTTCAGGGATCGCGGCATATTTGAAAACGCTCCGTATCCGGGAATCGTTGAAATGCTCAAGTCGCTGCACGGATCGGGCAAGCGGCTGGTCGTGGCAACGTCCAAGCCGGAGCTTTTTGCGGAGCGCATTGCCGAACGCTTCGGTTTTTCGCCGTGGCTTGATGGCGTCTTCGGGGCAGATATGGAAGAAACCCGGGTCTCCAAAGGGGAGATCATCCGTTACGCCCTGCACAGCCGAGGGATAGATCCTGCTTCGGCGGTGATGGTTGGGGATAGAAAATACGATATTGACGGAGCCAGACAGTCAGGCGTGGACGGTATAGGCGTGCTCTACGGCTACGGTTCGCATTCGGAACTGGAGGCGGCCGGGGCGATGCGGATCGTCTCCAGCGTTGATGAGCTGGGCCGCATCCTGCACTAGGGCTTTGGAGCGGCGCAAGGAGAGGAGTCGGTGCGGTGGTCTCCTCTCTTTTGCGTCCATGCGGGAAAACTCCGTGCTTATCAGGATGGATTATCGTTTGTTGAAAAGCTGTTAGGCTCCCCCGCAGGCCTGGGATTCGGAGGCGGACGTGATATTTTTTGAAAAAAAGAAGTATTGAATCACCGTATGTTACGCGTAACATGCCGCAACGGTACAGTTGACAGAATGCCGGCAATGTGACTTGGCAACTCCAAAAAAAAGCCAAAAAATTTTTCTTGCGCGGGAACCCTTGTTTACCGGGCATTTCTGGAAGAAAGGCTCTCCGCTCCCGCTTTTGGGGTGTTGATCCTCTTCCGGTTTGCGTTTACATCTTCTCCACGCAGAGAGACATCCCATCGGTGTGGCCCCCTGCGGTATGCCCCCGCTTCCGGGGCGTGCATAATCGGGCCTCGACCTTTTCATGAGTTATCGACGACAATAGGGTCGCCCCTGCTCTGGCGGAAAGAGCAACGACGTTTCGTTGCCCTGTGATGTTCTTTTTGCCTGCGCTTTGTTTTTCCCGACGGGGAAGGAGTGGCCTGTGGTTCTTTAAATCACTTGGCAGGAAAGAGTCGGATGCACTAGCCATAAGCCCCGGTTTGGTGTATCCTTCTTGAGAAAATTGCATTTTTTATAGAAAATACGGGATGTTACATGTTGATGTTCCGTATTGAAAGCGAGCGAATCCGAATGGTTACTTCTATCAGGAAAAGAGATGCACGCATCGTCCCCTTTGACGTGAATAAGATCGCGCAGGCGATTTTTCGCGCCGCCAGCAGCCAGGGGGGGAAGGATTACGTCCTTTCGCTCAAAATTGCCGCCGAGGTGCTGGAACGCCTCAACGAGCAGTTCGTGGACGACATTCCCGATGTGGAACAGGTGCAGGACCTGGTGGAAAAGACGCTTATCAAGAGCGGTCATGCCCGCACCGCCAAAGCCTACATCCTGTACCGCCACCAGCGCACCAAGGTTCGGGAAATGAATACCCGGCTCATGACCACCATTCGCGATTTGACCTTCAAGGATGCGAAGGACAACGATCTCAAGCGCGAGAACGCCAACATCGACGGCGACACCGCTATGGGCACGATGCTGAAGTACGGCAGCGAAAGCTCCAAGCAGTTCTATGAGATGTACATTCTCAACCCGAAGCACAGCCTCGCGCACAAGAACGGCGACATCCACATCCATGATCTCGATTTCCTGACCCTGACCACGACGTGCTGCCAGATCGACATCAAGAGGCTGTTCAGGGACGGCTTCGGAACCGGGCACGGCTTCCTCCGCGAGCCGAACGACATCCGCAGCTACAGCGCGCTGGCCTGTATCGCCATTCAGGCCAACCAGAACGATCAGCATGGCGGACAGAGCATCCCGAATTTTGAGTATGGCCTTGCCCTTGGCGTCGCCAAGACCTTTATCAAGGAACTGTACGCCATCCTTGACCTCTACAACGTGGAAGGCAAGGAAGCTGTCAAGACAGAACTGCGTGGTTTCCTTGAAGAGAACGAATCCATCCTCGGAGAGGAAGGGATTGCCTTCGTCAGGAAGAGCCTCGTCAGGCACGCTCCGGCCCTGAATATCGACTTTGCCGTGGAAAAGGCCCTCGAATACACCAACCGGGCCACCTATCAGGCCATGGAAGCTCTGGTGCATAACCTGAACACCATGCATTCCCGCGCCGGTGCACAGATTCCCTTCAGCTCCATCAACTACGGGACGGACACCTCTCCCGAAGGCCGCATGGTCATCAAGAACGTGCTGCTTGCGACGGAAGCGGGGCTTGGCAACGGCGAAACCCCCATTTTCCCCATCCATATCTTTAAGGTGAAGGAAGGGATCAATTTCCGCCAGGGCGATCCCAACTATGATCTGTTCAAGCTGGCCTGCCGCGTTTCCGCAAAACGGCTGTTCCCGAACTTCTCGTTCATTGATGCGCCGTTCAACCTCTCCTACTACAGGGAAGGACGGCCTGAAACGGAAATCGCCTACATGGGGTGCCGTACGCGAGTGATGGCAAACCTGAACGATCCGAGCCGGGAAATCGTCAACGGACGCGGTAACCTGAGCTTTACGTCCATCAACCTGCCGCGTCTTGGCATCCTTGCCAATCACGACACCGACGCCTTCTTTGCCGAACTGGACAAGATGGTCGAGCTGGTGTTTGAGCAGCTTCTCGAACGCCTTGAGATCCAGTCGGGCAAGAAGTGCAAGAACTATCCCTTCCTGATGGGGCAGGGCGTCTGGATCGACTCCGAAAAGCTTGGCCCCGACGATGAAGTGCGCGAAGTGCTCAGGCACGGCACGCTGACGGTCGGGTTTATCGGCCTTGCCGAATGCCTCAAGGCTCTCATCGGCAAGCACCACGGGGAATCCGAGGAAGCCCAGCAGCTCGGCCTCAGGATCGTGAAGTTTATCCGCGATAAGGCCGACAAGAAGGCTCAGGAAACCAAGCTCAACTTCTCCGTCATCGCCACGCCTGCGGAAGGGCTTTCCGGCAAGTTCGTGCGCCTTGACCGCAAGCGTTTCGGAAACCTCGAAGGCATCACCGACAAGGATTACTATACGAACTCCTTCCATATCCCGGTGTATTTCAGCATCAGTGCCTACAACAAGATCCGTCTCGAGGCTCCCTACCACGCCATGACCAACGGCGGGCATATTACCTATGTTGAAGTGGACGGCGACCCCAGCAACAACCTCGAGGCCTTTGAAGACATCATCAAGGCCATGAAGGAAATGGGCATCGGGTATGGTTCCATCAACCATCCCGTGGATCGTGATCCGCTCTGCGGCTATACCGGCATCATCGGGGACGTCTGCCCCCGCTGCGGCCGGCATGACGGAGAAGGGATCGATATTGAAGTGCTTCGCAAGATCAAGGGGTATGTCCGGGATACCCGCTCGGAAGAAGAGCGGCTCGAAGAGCAGGACAAAAAGCCCAATATCGTGATGTAGCAACACAGCCAGAGAAGGGCGGCATGCCGCCTTTTCCATATACTCATTATCTTTAAACCAATGGAGATTGTGCCATGAATGCGCAGAAAAAGGTTTTGGTTGGCGAAGGGGTGAAGTTCGAACGCATCCGCCGTATTACCGGGTATCTTGTCGGTACGGTTGATCGCTTCAACAACGCCAAGCGTGCCGAAGTTCAGGACAGAGTCAAGCATTGCAAGATCGGTTGCTGCGGCAACTAGGATGATGAACGGGTCCGCGGACCCTTCTCAAGAGCGAGGCAGCCTGTTCCGAAAGGGAGAGGCTGCCTTTTGGAACACAGCCCGGCTCTTTCCCCGGGCGCAACCGGGCCAAACAGTGCGTGTCGCCCTCTGCGGGGTGAGACGTTGTGCCGGAATCCCGAGGCATTTGCCTACGGGGAAGGCAGGAGCCTTTCCTCCTCCTTCAAGCCCCGCTGCCAAGGATCATATATGAGCGACGAAATACGGATATCCGGCATTGTTGAAGAATCCATTGTGGATGGCCCCGGCCTCCGTTACGTCTTGTTTACGCAGGGATGCCCCCACCATTGCAAAGGCTGCCATAACCCTGCAACCCATCCGTTTGACGGCGGACGCATGGTTTCGGCTGACTGGATCTTTGATGACGTGCGTAAAAACCCCATTGTCCGCGGAGTGACCTTCAGTGGCGGGGAACCTTTTTCCCAGAGCGAACAGCTGGCCCGGCTTGGCGGACGCCTGCGGGAAGCAGGGTATAACCTTACCAGCTATACCGGATATTTATATGAAGAACTGCTTGAGAACCGGGGGCACAGGCTCTTGCTGAGCCAGCTGGATATTCTTGTGGATGGCCCTTTTATCCTCGAAGAGAAATCGTTGACCATCCGCTTTCGCGGTTCCCGCAATCAACGGATCATTGACGTTCCCCGCTCATTGGCAGAGGGCAGGGCGGTTCTGCATACGCTCATGGATTGATAGTGATAAAGCGGCTCTTCTCAAATCGAAGGGCCGCTTTTTGTTTGAGCGTCGTACCGGGCCAGCGTTGTCTACCTCTTTTAAAGAGGCATAATCCATAAGATTATGTAAAGTTATACGGCAAAAAACAATCCGTGATGATCAAACAATCACGGATTGTACACAATGTTTACGCCAATAACCCGGCGGCTTCGTAAATGCCTTCCGAAAGGGTCGGGTGGGCGTGGATGGTCGCAAAAAGATCGGCTGCGGTACAGCCCTGTTGTATGGCGAGTGTGGCTTCTGCAATCAGATCAGAAGCATGTGCGCCGGCGATATGCGCGCCAAGGATCTTCCCGCTGCTTTCCTCAATGATCAGCTTGAACATCCCCGCCAGAGCACCCATGGCCTGCGCTTTGCCCAGTTCGCGGAACTGCACAACAGAGGTCTTGACTGCAAGGCCCTGTTCTTTGGCCTGTTTTTCGGACAGGCCCACTTCGCCGATTTCTGGGGACGTGAAGATCGCCGAAGGCACCACCGCATACTGTTGCGGCTTTTTAGCCTGCGGATTCAGGATATTGTGGACAGCTGTGTGGGCCTCGGCCACAGCCATATGCGCCAGCATGATCCGGCGAGGCCCGAGGATATCCCCGATAGCGTATACGCCGGGAAGCGAGGTTTCCAGCGTGTCGTCAACTTCAATCCAGCCCCGGGCATCCGTTTTGACGCCGGCTGCGCCAAGCCCGAGTGTTTCCGTATTCGGCACACGGCCTACAGTGATGCATAGTGCTTCCGCTTCGAGCTTGCGGGGAGCAGGAGCCACAGCTGTTTCGACAAAAGGGGAGGCCCCTATTTCTACGGAAATGCCGTTTTCGGAGGGTTCCGTGGCGGTTACGGTTCGGGCAAGCTCGATGGCGATACCCTTTTTCTTCATTTCCCGTTGAAGCAGGCGGCTGATTTCCTCATCCACCGACGGAAGGGGAAGCAGGCGATCCTGCCCTTCGACCACGGTAACACGGGAACCAAACGCCCTGTAGATAAAGGCCAGTTCGCACCCGATGACGCCCCCGCCTACAATGATCAGGCTGGCAGGTACCGAGTGGAGTTCCAGCGCATCGTCGCTCGACAGGATGCGAACATGATCGACAGGAAGGGCAGGAAGTTCCAGAGGGGAAGACCCGGAGGCGATGATAACGTTGTCGCTTTCCACCGTTTCCGTTCCGTCTGCGGTGTCTACGCGCACCTGTTTCGCATCAACGAGTTCGGCCTTGCCGTAGACAACGCGGATTTTCAGCTGGGCACAGGTTTTTTCCAGCCCCGTTTGCAGGGTGGAGATGACTTTGCGCTTCCGTAATACAATAGCGGGCATATCCGGCACGGGACTGCACTCGCCGCTGATACCGAACTCGGCGAGGCGGCTGGCCAGATCCAGGGCATCAGCGGAAGAGCGGAGGGTTTTTGTCGGAATACAGCCAGTATGCAGGCAGGTTCCGCCGAGCTTCGCCCTTTCAATCAGGGTCACATCCATCCCGGCTTTTGCAGCGGCAAAGGCCGCGGTATAGCCTCCCGGCCCGGCCCCGATGATCGTCAGCTTCATGTCGTCTCCTCAAGATGTTTTCTGTACAGAGCCTGTTCTTTTCAACGGATGTCGGGCAATCAGAGTTCCGCAACGGCATCGATTTCGACTCGTGCGCCTTTGGGCAGAGCGGCAACGGCAACACAGGAGCGGGCGGGCGGATTGTCCGTAAAGGTTTTGGCGTAGATCTCGTTGACGGCAGGAAAGTCGTTCATATCGGCAAGAAAGACAGTTGTTTTGGTGACATCGGCGGGAGCCGCGCCCGCTTCGGCAAGCACGGCCTCCAAATTGGCGAGGGCCTGCGCGGCCTGCGCCTGCACGTCATCGGAAACAAGGCTTCCCGTAGCAGGATCAATGCCTATCTGCCCGGATACATAGATCGTGTTCCCGCTTCGTACGGCCTGGGAATAGGGGCCAAGAGCTGCCGGAGCCTTGTTGGTGGCAATGATGGTTTTCATGGATACTCCGTAAGGGAAGAGTTTGGGCACTGCCGGAATCTTTTGCCGTCATAGGCAAAAGCGAGGCTCAAGGCAAGCATGTTTTTAGGAAAACAAACGCATATGGTTGTTTTTTGCCGCATAAAACTTCTATATCGTCAAAAAATAAGATTTTATATTTTGTTATCGAAATATAATGAGCAAAGGCGTTTCCCCCGTGCAAGGAGGGGAAACGCCTTTGTCTGCTAGTTTTTCCAGTTGAACGTAAAGATTTGCTCAATATCGGGATGCAGGCTCAAATGCACCGGGCAGGTGTAGGCGGCGCGTTCGATCATGGTTTTCTGCTTTTCCGTATACTCACGGTCAGGCATGTGGAAAATGACTTCCAGCTTGCCGATGCGTCTGGGGGCCGGGCTCATGGTTTTGGTTACTTCAAAGGTTGTTCCCGTCACGTCAACATCGTGCATTTTTCCGTAAATACCGATGATGGTCATGGCGCAGGAGGCAAGTGCCGTTGCACAGAGATCCGTAGGAGAAAAGGCTTCGCCCTTTCCGTTGTTGTCTACTGGGGCGTCGGTTACAAGGCTGGAACCGCTGGCGACATGGACGGAGGAAACCCGGAGATCGCCAAGATATTGGCCGGTGATGGTAGGCATGGGACAACTCCTTTTGAGGCATGATACCGAAATACTGAGCGGCAGCCTACCCCCCGGAGCTGGGGCCTCGGACTGGCTCAAGCAGAAGGGCGTGTGCCGGAAGCGTGTGCGGGGAACACGAAATGGCGCAATACCCCGAGATACGCTTCCAGGAGTCGTGAAAAGCCCGCCATCGCGCAAAATGCCGCCCTCTTCCAGCCAGAGAAGAGAACGGCATTTTTTATGATGAGGCTTCAGGAAGTGAAGCCCGGAACGTTAGTGCTGAATGCGGGATTCAGGCTCTTTGAGCATATCGAGCATACCGAAGCGGAACTGGCTCACAGCGGAAGAGCATTCCTGCTCGAGCTTTTTGGAGTTCTTGTCTGCTCCGGTTTTGAACCCTTCACGATACGCGCTGGTCATCAGGTGAACGAAGATATCGAGATTGAGCGTGATCTGGTTGGTGTCGTTCATTGTTCTCCTCATGTGGTGGTTTTGTTGGCAACAATGTAATAGCCAGCTCTTTTTTGTCCATTATATCCGTCACAAAATTATTTTTTAAGACATTTCCGTTTTATGCAACGGTTGTTTGTGAATTTTCGTTGAATATGGCGTTATTTCTGATAATATCAGAAATCCGTTGAGCGAAGGGCGGTAAAGAGATTTTATAACGTGCGCCAATGTATATTTTTTTTACGCAGAGGATACATTGTTCTGCATATAGGATATGGAATATGGCAATAAGATCTCTGTATTCCGTCACCAAAGTGGGGTTTAAATACAATACCAAAAATGACAAAGCTATGATAACGGTAATTCCGGCATGATAATGTGCAAAATACGACACTCTGCCGATCGGCAACTTTCAAAAACGAAAAATCTATATAGCATTTGTGCCTGTTAGCCGAAGCGGTACGCGTTCAGACTGTCCGGGATCTTGTTCTTCACAATATCTATAATTACAATAAAAACATCGTGTTAGATTGAGTTGTGATGTCACCTCGGGATGTGCTTTTTGTGGGAGGATAGATGCCGGGGATGTTTTTGGTTTTCAAGCGTATGCTGGCAAGTGCCCTTGTTATAGTTGTCTTTCTGGGCGGATTGTTTTTTTCCCTTTGGGATTTCAGCAGACAGGCCAGCTCCGATACCCGGGAAAATGTTTCCCTGTGGCTCCGGCAGACGGCGGAACAATGCGCGGAGACCTTGCACAGCCGTCTTCATGAAAAATTGGCCGCCCTTGAAATCATGGCCGATTACTTTGCTACGCTTGATGACCTGATGGACTGGCACGCCATGCGTTTTCTTTCCGTCGTGAGCAGCCACCAGTCCATCCGCCGGGTCAGCGTCATTACGCCAGATGGAACTGCCCACAGCGTGAATGGCGTCAGTGCGAATGTCTCCGACCGGGACTATTTCCAGCGAAGCATAAAGGGGGAAAGCAACATATCCACCTTGCTCGAATCAAAATATGATGGGAGCGAGGTCTTTATGGTTTCCGTGCCGATTATCCGCGAGAACAAGGTGATAGGCGCACTTGGCGGCTGCTTCCTCCCTGTGGATCTTCAGCATTCGGTCAATATCAAGGCTTTCGGCGGCAAGGGGTCCACACTTCTGCTGGAACGGGACGGCGACATTGTGCTCAGATCCGAGCGGGATCCCTTTTCCCTTGAAAAAAATCTGTTTTCCCTGGCAGGGAACAGCCCTGAACGAGACGGCACCTCTCTGGAGGATCTCCAGAGGGACATGGGTACCGGGCATTCCGGGGTATTGCGCTATGTGTACAACGGCGACGTGTACTATATGTGCTACATCCCCCTGAAAATAAACGACTGGTATGTTTTGTCTCTGGTTCCCGGCGACTTTATTGACGAACAGATCGATCAGAACAGGCAGCTCGCTATTCTGCTGAGCGTCAGGATAGTCATCCTTTCTTTGATGGTCTTTCTGTATATCTGGTACGTCAGACACAATGATGCGAAAATATTTTACAATAAAAGCAGGGAGCTTCAGACGATTACCGACAACCTTGTCGGCGGGGTGCTGAAGTCGGATTCCAGCGAAAAGCTGATTCTGGAATATATGAGTACCGGGTACCTCAATATTATGGAATACAGCAGAAATGGATTTTTCACTCGCTTTGGCGATAGCCTCATTGAGACGGTCATTGAGGAAGATCGCCCGCGTGTCGTCCGAGAACTTCAGGAGCAGCTCCTGAAAAACGAAACGATCTGTCTGGAATTCCGCTCGAAAACGAGGCGCGGGCGCACGATATGGCTCTACTATAAGGGGCATCTGGTTCAGGAAGGGGGCAAACGCTGGTGCTATGCCCTTGTGGTGGATATCACGCAGCAGCATGAACTGGCGGCACGGGAACGATTGGCCAATGAGCGGTACCGTTTCATCATGGAACAAAATTCCATTGTCATGTTCGACTGGAGTATCCTCGAAGACAAGATCACGGCCTCTGCGGGGCTGTTCTCCCTTTTGGGGAATGAAACAAGCCTGTTCAGAGCGAGCAGCCTCTTTTTCTCCCATGTCCACCCTGAAGACAGAAAAGATCTGGAAGAGCTGTTCCGCAATCTTTCCCACGGCATGGAGAAGGGGATGTGCGAGGCTCGTCTGGCCTTCTCGCCCAACCGGTACGACTGGTACCGCATCAAGGCGGGCACGGTGTTCGATGCTTCCGGGCTTCCTGAACGGGTCATAGGGGTGCTCATTGATATCGACACCCATAAAAAGCTCGAATTTTCCCTGCGTGAACAGGCTGAAAAGGACGGACATACCGGCCTGTATAACAAGGAAACAACCCAGCGTCTGGTCGAGTCCTTGTTGCATGACGGCAAGAGAACCCCTGAATCTTTTGCCTTTATGATCATCGATCTCGATAAATTCAAAGATATAAACGATACGCGCGGGCACGATGTGGGGGACATGGTCATTCGCCACGTCGCGGCAATGCTCAAGGCGCAGTTCCGGCGATCAGACATTGTGGGGCGCATAGGGGGAGACGAGTTCGCGGTCTGCCTTGTCGGTCTTGCGGATCACGCTATCATTGCTGAAAAGGCCGCCAGCCTGATCCGTGAGGGCAAAAAAGCGTTTGATGGCTTTCCAGAAGGCATTTCCCTGAGCATTGGCGTGGCTCTGTGCCCTGAGGATGATACGAACTACCGTGAACTGTATCGTAAAGCCGATGAAGCGATGTACCTGTCTAAGCGCAAGGGAAGACAGAGCGTTTCTTTCTATGGGGATATTGCGGCCAGCGACAGAACAGGATCTGTTCCTGATTGACAGCGGGCGGGCCTTGGGCTAGGGAGATCCCCAATGCTTCTCAACCTTTCCAGCCAAAGGTCTCCGCCGTGATTGAAAAATGCGAACCCATTACCAATCTCTTTGATATCATTCATCACTTCTGGGAAAGCCCGCGCATACAGCGCGGATTCGCCACGGCTATTTTTTTGGTCTATCTTGCTGGATTGATAGGCATTGAGGCCAACCGGCAGGGCATGTTGCCGGTATGGCTGGAGCACATCACGCCGACAAGCCATTTTCAGGCGATCCATCTGGCCTTTACCCTCATCCTCGGGATGGAGGTGATGGAACTGATTCTGACCATTTCCGGTTCGCTTTCCAAATCGCTGGGAAAGCAGTTTGAAGTGATGGCCCTGATTTTGTTGCGGGATGCCTTCAAGGAGCTGTCGAAACTCCCGGAACCGGTCAACCTCGTATCCGGCATCGAACCGGTGGTGCATATCGCGTCGGCAGGCGTGGGCGCACTGGCTATCTTCGTCTGCCTCGGTTTCTACAACCAGCTTCGCGTCCATCAGAACTATATTACCAATCCTGAAGAGCAGATGCGCTATGTGATGTCCAAGAAGATCATCGCGCTGGCCCTGTTTGTTCTGTTCGTGCTGATTGCCGTGCGGGATGTGGTGCTCTTTTCGCGGACAGGCGAGGACGTAGCCTTTTTTGAAACCATTTATACGGTGCTCATTTTCGCCGATATCGCCCTCGTGCTGATTTCACAACGGTTCATGCCGTCTTTCCATGCTGTTTTTCGGAACTCCGGGTTTGTCATAGGCACGCTGATTATGCGGCTGTCCCTTTCTGCACCTTGGCCGTGGAATATCGCAGCAAGCATCTTTGCGGCACTCTTCGTCTTGGCCCTCACCTTTGCCACAACCTACTTCAGACCCTCCCGCCTCAATACAAGGCTGCCGCGCAACTAGGGCGCGCCCTTGATTATGCGCTGACGCCGGCGGGGGCGATGCCTCACGCCGGACGGCTGCGGGCAGAGCGGACAAGGGGATGCCGCCCTCCTGACCCATTCAGGAAGAGTCCGGCAATGGTTCCGCTGATGCGTGGAGTCTTGCCGATGCAAAAGCCCCCGTCCTTCCGAAAAGGGACGGGGGCAAGAAACACGGATGGCAAGGAGCGAACTCCTTCGTCTTCCTCTTGAGGATTATTCCGAACGCTTTCTGCGGATGACACGGATGACCGCTACGGCGGAAAGGCCAAGGAACAGAACCAGCATGTCATATGCAGGCGTCGTGCCTACCGTACAGCCGCCACTGCTGCCTCCCTTGTCTTCCGTGTTGCCGGAGGGGGGTACTTCCGTATTGCCATTGTTGGGCATTGTTCCTGTTGTAGCCAGGGAAACGGGGTCCTTGATGACGCCGGGAGTCGCATCCAGATCGAAGACGCCGTCGTTGTCGCGAATCACGAAGAAGGCGATGTACGTCTTGTTCATCTCCAGAGTGTCCGTGGGGGCCAGCAACGCGAGGGTGTCCATTTCCATGACCCACCAGCGACCGGATGCGGAAGCCATTTCCTCCACAGAGGGCTTGCCGTATTCATACTTGACGGATTCATTGGCGTGCAGCTTGTACAGCTTGTAGCTGTCCACGCTCATCCCGTTGCCAAGGAAGGTCATCTGGAAGACGCCGCTCTTGCCTTCGGTGACATTGGCGGTAAACGACATTGTTCCAAGACGGTTGTCGCCGGCATCAATGGCACCGTAGTTCTTTTCCGCTTCGTCCCGGGAAATGGCGTTGTACTGGAGATTCTTGACGGTGACGCCGTCGGGCTGGTTATACCCCGCGCTCATCTGTCCAATCATGCTTTCAGAGTCGGGAAGAATGCCGTAAATGACCGCATCGTCCACGATAGTCGTGGCAACGCGCATGTCAGCCAGGGTCAGAGGCGCACTTGCCGCTACTTCCAGCGGATCGAGATCGAGAATGGTGAAGTCTGCCAGCTTGCCTTCCTCGATGGAACCAAGGCGATCGTCGAGCTTGTTCTGATAGGCGGCATTGATGGTTGTGGCATGAATGCCCTGCAAGGCGTTGACGCGCTGGTCATAATCCCAGAATTCCGCATTCGCGCCGCCCTTGGTTTCGGGATACCATGCGGTGGCGGTGATGTCCGTGCTGCTGCCATTCAGGATCATGCCGCCGGTGGTAATGCGGTTCACAAAGGAATTGATGCTCCGCAGGGGGGAGATCGGCGTGACGGGGGTGTCGTTGTGCGAGGTAAACCTATGCCCGAAATGGGCCGCCCACCCGGCGGGGCTGATCATCTTGGCGCGTCCGGGGCCAAAGTAGATGTTGTAGTGGCGATCGCCCCAGAAGTAGGTGTGGTTGATGAAATAGGAGGACAGCAGGTTCTGGTTCTTGACCAGTGCGCCGTTATCAAGGGCCGCCCGCAGCGAGGAGGCCGTGTACTCGGTTCCATCGGCGGCCTTCACGGTTCCAGACTGCAACGCGGTGCCGTTGAGCTGGGTATACATGTGCGCCGTTGTATCGAGATTTTCGTAATGGCCCGCCGCACGTTCGACAACCTGGCGTTCCTCGGTCTGCCCGTGAATGAACGTGTGCCGCGTATCCGTCACCCCGGGGTTGGAGGCTACGGCCAGTTCAATGGCGGTCATCATGCTTTCGGCGGCAAGGGGTCCGTTCGTATGCGTTTCCACGGACTGCCCGTACTGGTGGTACAGGTTGATGCTTTCCACAAGCTGCTGGAACGGAATCTTGGACGTGCCGCCAAGACCCAGCAGCGGGCCGTCGGGTCCGAGATCTTCATTGGTTTCGGGATTAAAGCCATTCTGTCCCTGCTTGTCCCAGTATCCCGGACGCTTGAACAGGGCGGTGTATCCCTGTGGCGAACCGTCGTAGAACTGCTTCCATGCGCCGAGCAGGATGCGGTTGTCGGGCTGTCCCGACATATCCACGTCCTTGGAGGCGTTGGGAGCCTTGTACTTGGTGAGGTCCGCACCCATCTTCGGAGAATCGGCCGTGGGCTTGTCGTCCAGCAGTGAAGCCAGATTCTTGTTGCTGGCAGCCGGGCTTTCGGTTCCGTTGAGATCCCACTTCAGGGCCTTGTGGTTGGCGGTGTTGCAAATGGAAGGGTGCGCCACAACACGCACGTTCAGCAAGCCTTCCCTGATGGCCTGCTGGTAGCCGGGAACCGCGTTGGCTATGCCCGTTCCGCCGATGTCGGCGGTAGTGACGCCTGCCGCAGCATATTTCTGGCTGCCGCGGGCATTCAGCCAGTCCGTGTTGGTGGGCATGGACTTGGCGGAATAGGTGTTGCTCAGCTGGGCGGCCGATTCACGGAGCACGCCGGTGGGAATGCCCGTGCTCTGGTCGATGTCGACGCCGGATTCGTAGGTTCCGTCCTTCTTCTTGAAAATATACGCGCCGTTCAAAAATTCCACCGAGCCTTGCGTCGCCAGAATGTGTTCGATGACAATCGAGTTGACGGCACTCATGTGTCCGGAGCTGTGGGTGACGCTGATAGGCTTTGTCGGGCTGGCCTTGTCCAGATCAAGACGGTTGGGGTGACGCTTCTCCGCAATAAGGGAGTCGTCGTAGTTGTTCCCCCTCACCCAGTAGCCGTCGGGCGTGCTGTCCGCCTTGGCCCGCATCAGGGCGATGAGGTCGTCCATTGTCTCTACGGGGCCGAGGGGAGGGCAGTTCAGATTGACGGTGTACAGATCGATGGAGCTGTCGCCGGGGAAGTGGCTGTGCCCGTCGATGAAGCCGGGGAGCATGGTCTTGCCGCGCAGATCGACGATTTTTCCGACGTTGGCGTCATCAAGATAGCCCTTCTGCTTGGCTTCGGCACTGGAGCCGACAAAGACAATCTTGCCGTTCAGGGTGGCGACGACATCGGCCTTCTTGGCGTTCCTGACGTCCTTTGCCTCTTCCATCGTCTCGGTAATGGTGTAAATCTTGCCGTTGTGGTAGACGGTATCGGCCAGCCTGTCCGCAGCGTGCAGCTGCATGCCGCCTCCAAGAACCAGTGCCATGATTGCCGCAAAAGACAACAATCCCTTCCTGTCCCGTTTCTTCATGTTCGCTCCTTTCGCTAAAGAGTCCTCCCCCTTTTCAGGGAACCATAGCCCTTATGCAGGGTTGTGCCGTGCGGCACAATCAGGCGTGCACCTTAGATTCCCCGAAAAAAACACCTATTGTTCTCTACGGCCTTTCTCACTACTATAAGGGACTCCCATGTCATGGAGGCCCCCTTATGCCCATATCCATCGTCATTGCAGAAGATCACGCGCTGTTCCGCGGCGGCCTGAAGCAGATTCTTTCCTTGAGGGAGGATCTTGAGGTTGTCGGAGAAGCGGGAGACGGCCTGGCGGCAGTCGAAACGACCCTTGCCATGCGTCCCGATCTTCTCCTGCTCGATCTTTCCATGCCCGGACGAGACGGGCTGGAGGTGCTTGCCCGCATCCGCAAGGATGCGCCAGCAACGTTTGTCCTCATCATCTCCATGCACGCCACCATCGATCACCTCCGCGCGGCATTCCGGGCCGGCGCGCATGGCTACCTTCTCAAGTCGGCGGATACGGAGGAATTCCTGTTCGCCATCCAGTCCGTGCTCAAGGGCAACCACTATATCAGTACGGAGCTGACCGGATCTTTTGTCGGCTCCTGCCTGCGGGGAGAGGAGCCGGCTCTTGAATCTCCGGTGGAAAAGCTGACGCTCCGGGAGCGCGAAGTCCTGAAGCTGGTTGCCGAGGGGCGTTCCAACAAGGAGATAGCAGAAGAGTTTGATATTGCAGAAAAGACAGTGGTGACGCACCGGACCAACCTCATGCGGAAACTCGATCTCCACAACGTGCGGGAAGTGACGATGTTTGCCCTGCAAAACGGCTTGATAGAAATGCAGGTGCAATAATGTGGAGGCTCTTTTGTCCGGTTGCGCTTTTGTTGGTCCTGTTTCTCGCCTCCCACTCCGTGCAGCCCGTCCGGGCGGCTCCTCATGAACTTGTCATTGCCACGGGCAACCCCACCCACTTCAACCCTCTCCTGTTGACGGGGCAGGTCGTCGGCTCCATTGGGGCGCAGCTGTTTGCCGGGCTTACCCGGCTGGACGGAGAGGGGAACGCGGTTCCTTATCTGGCCTCTTCATGGACGGAAAGCGAAGACAGGCTCAGTTTCCGCTTCAGGCTCAGGGAGCACGCCGTCTTCCATGACGGAACCCCCATCACGTCCGAAGACGTGGCGTTTTCCATTCTTGCGGGCAAGCGTTATCACCCCTTTCATCCCATGCTGGAGGCTGTCGAAGCTGTCGAAACACCGGATCCGCTTACCGTACAAATCCTTCTGAACCGCCCCTTTCCGATCCTGCCGGTCGTCCTCCTGCCATCCCTCGTTCCCATTCTTCCCAAACATGTGTACGGCGACGGAACCCCCCTCCCTGTTCATCCCGCCAATCGCACGCCCGTAGGCTCGGGGCCGTTCATGCTGGAAACCCTTGTTCCCAATCAGGAGCTTCGGCTCAAGCGCAACCCCCGTTTTTTCCTTCCCGAAAAACCGCTCCTTGAGCGCGTGACGTTCCGTTTCTTCTGGGATCAATCGGAAGTGCTTTATGCGATGAACAGCGGGAGCGTGGACATTTATCCCTTCGCCTCTCCCCTGTTTCTCAAGCATTATGTGGAAGCCTCCGCGACAATCAGAACCAGAGCCGTCCCGCTGCTGAACCCCCATCTTCTCATCGAATACAACCTGCTCAGCAAGCCTTTTTCCGACAGGAAAGTTCGCGAGGCCATCGCCCTTGCCGTCGATATCAGGAAGCTGGCGCGGAACGTGGACAACAGGATTCTTCCCCAGTACGGCCCCCTTCCGCCCGACAGCCCTTATTTTTCTCCCGTCCCCTTCCGGCAAGACGTCGAACTCGCCAACAGGCTGCTTGATGAGGCAGGGTATCCGCGCGGCCCGGAGGGAACCCGTTTCGCCCTGCCCATCGATTATATTCCCGGAGCGGATTTCTTTCCCGCCGTCCTGCAGGTGCTCCGCAGCGATCTGGAACGGGTTGGCATCGACGTACAGATCCGTGCCCCCTCGCATTTCAGGGAATGGGCCCAGCGCGTCACTTCGGGGCACTATCAGGCCACGCTTGAAGGGCTTTTTGCCTGGCACGATCCCGTTGTGGGGATACACCGCCTCTACGTTCCCAACCAGTCGGACAGAAAGGCTATCTGGTCCAACAGAACCGGATATGAAAACCCGGAGGTGACCTCCCTGCTCCGGGAGGCCTCCTCCACAAAGGACCCCGGCAGGCGGCAGGCTCTTTATGGGCGGTTTCAAAAACGCGTCGCTGAGGATTACCCCGCGCTGTGGCTGGGAGCCATGCCCTACCTGCTTGTTCACTCTTCCGATGTACTGCATCTGGAGACGACGCCCCTCGGCATCCTCTCCCCGCTGGATGCCGTCGACAAACGTTAAGGGAGGGAGCGTGCTGCCCAAGAAAACGTTTGGCATTGCTCTTACAGCCAGTATTCCGCTGATCCTTTTCGCCTTTTTTTTCCTGCTCGTGACAGGGGGGCTTTTTCTGGCCTTTCGGGACGTTACCGACGTGATCAACCTTTCCGCGGGCAAACAGCTGCCTGCACTGACGAACACGGCGGCACTGGTCCGGGAGTGCGAATGGATCAGGGGTATGAGCTTTCGGCTTGAGCAAAGCGACAACGAGCTGCTTCTGGCCGAGCGGTTCGATGCCTTGCGCCAGCGCACGGGAAAGCTTACGGAAACGCTTGCCCAGCTCGAAGCTTCCGGGTTGTACAGAAAGGAAATCCTTTCCCTTAAGGTGAAGATGACCGCCTTCAATGGCGTCATTCCCGCGCTGGATCAGCAAATGACGGAGCGATTGCGGATAAGGACGCATCAGACCCAGCTTGTGAAGACGCTCCGGGCCCTGTCCGGGCAGCTGGAGCATTTCCGTTCGCTGTCTTCAGAGCCTCTGGAGCTGAATCACTGGTCCCATCACATGCACATGAGCCTTACGCTCTTGCTCGTCTTGTGCGGCAACACGGACATGTCCTACGCGCTGCGCGTTTCCAACGAACTGTACGAGCAGCTCCACCAGACAAGGGCCGCCCTTGATGCGCTGGACGGCCTTGAACCGCCGCTCCAAGCGTACATGGGTGACATTCACCAGCTTTACAGCCAGCTTGTGCTTGTGGCACTGGACGAAAACGGCGTCCTGCCGCTGTTTCGGAAAAAATACCATGTGGATCAGGCCCTGCTTCAGCTGGGCACCCGGATTGACCGGCTTTCCGACAGCATCGTCGCCATCGCCGGAGAGCTTTTCGCTCTGGCACAGGAAGAAACCACGGCGTACCGTGACGGACTCAGCCAGCAGATAACATATCTTTCTTTCTGGCTTATCGGGCTTATCCTCCTTTCTCCGGCTGTCATCGTCTGCACGTATCTGTATCTCGCCAACCATGTCATTACCCCGATCAGCCGGCTGAACCAGTGCATGCGCCTGCGTACACGGAACATAAAGCTGCCCATACCCGACGGCGGCACGGGCGAAGTGCGGGAAATGGCGGGTTCCGTGGCTTTTTTCATCAATCAGCTGGAGGAGCGGGAGCAGGAGCTGTTGCTTTCCCATGACAACCTTGAAAAACAGGTTGCCGTGCGGACGCAGGAGCTGAACAGGCTTTCGAGGCGGCTCCTTCAGGCTCAGGAAGCCGAGCGGTTTCGCCTTGCCGCGGAACTGCACGATGACATCGGCGCAACCATGAGCGTCATCAAGTTCGGCATCGAGCGCGCGCTGCTGATCCTCCGCCGGAAAGACACGGAGCAGGCGCAGGAGCCGCTTACGGAAGCCATCGCGCTGGTCAAGGGGCTTGTCCGCCAGCTCAGGCGCATCCAGTACGAGCTTCGTCCCGCCCATATCGATCTTGGGCTGCTCAACTCTCTGGAATGGTTTTGTAAGGATTACCAGACGGCCCATCCCCGCATTCGGTTGCGTGTGCGGATCGGATGCAACGAGCTTGTTTTGCCTGCATCGCTGCGGATTGTCCTTTTCCGTATCATTCAGGAAGGGCTGAACAATATTGCCAAATACAGTGAATCCGACAGGGCGTGGGTAACCATTGCGAGCGGAGTGAGGGGGCTGACCGTCATTGTTCTGGACAACGGCAAGGGCTTTGACCCTGCGGGCAGTGCGGGCAACCCCGGCTTGGGCCTTCAGAGCATGCGTGAACGGGTTGAGCTGAGCGGGGGCACCTTCCGGCTGCGGGCACAGCCCGGGAAAGGCGTGTGTATCCGGGCGCATTGGTCAGAATCGGCTCTGCATCTTTATGACAAGGATGATCGGGAGAAAGGAGCTGCGGCCTTCCGGATATCCTGAAGGCGTCCGGCCTGGCCTCATGAAAACACACCGCAGCGGGGAGACGGTGCTGGAACAGAAAACGCGTGTTCCTTTTCAGGGGTTCGCGTGCAACGTATGTGGTTGTTGCGGCGGCTGCCGAGATGCCGCTGTTCCGGGCCGTTCCTGGTTCAGAATCCGATAAAGCCGGAGGGGTTGGTTATGAAAGGAATATGCTGTCTTATGCTGTATATGTTGCTGGTGCTGGCTCCGTGCTTTCCGGCAACGGCGGCCCAGAAGGAAAAGGTTCTGCTCGATACCGATATGGTCGAGATGTTCGATGACGGCGTGGCTATGATCATGCTTGCCAACGCACCCAATATCGAACTGGTTGGAGTCACATGCGTATCCGGGAACAGCTGGGTGCAGGAAGGCGTTGCCTTCGCGCTTCGCCAGCTGGAGATCGAAGGAAAGGCCGTTCCGGTGGCTGCGGGCATGAGGCATCCGCTCCGGCCCCAGCGTCAGGAATTGTTTGCCATCGAACGGCAGTTGTTCGGCATGGGGCACGATACGTGGACGGGGGCACTGGAACGGAAGGAGCCGGATTCGTGGCGGGCATTTTACCGGAAGCACTACGGGCAGAAGCCGTCCTCTCGCCCTGTGGATCGGCACGCAGTCAGCTTTATCATCGATACCGTGCGGGCCAATCCGAACCAGATCACGCTTGCAGCTATCGGTCCCTGCGGCAACCTTGCGGCGGCTGTCCGCATGGCTCCCGATATTGTCCCTTTGATCAAGCGCGTCATTTATATGGGCGGGGCCTTCTTCCAGCCCGGCAATGTCACGCCCGCCGCCGAGTTCAACTGGTGGTTCGATCCGGAAGCCGCACAGATAGCCCTCCGTACGCCGTTCCGGGAGCAGATCGCCATCGGGCTGGATGTGTGTGAAAAGGTCGTTTTTCGCCGGGAACACTATGATCGTCTTCTGGTGACGCTTGGCACAAGCGGACAGGCACAGCTCCTGCGGGACAGCTTTGTCGGCAAACGTTTTGAAGCGAATCCCGGCTTTACCCATTTTGTCTGGGATGTGCTGGTCGCTGCCGTACTCATCGATCCCGGCCTCATCACCGCCGAACAAACGCGCCATGTTGATATCAATACACAATTTGGGCCTTCCTACGGGCAGTCGCTGGCCTATGCCCAGTCAGGGCCGGCAGGAACGCAGCCTGTCCGCATCGTTACGGATATTGATATTGAACGATTCTGGGATACCGTGAATGACAAGACGTATTGGAAGTCTGCCCGTTGAACCACTGTCCCTCGGGAAGGGGTTTCGAGTAGGCTTTCCAGACGCGGAACGCTTCCCGGCAGGCGTTTTTCCCTCTCTCCAAGGCTCGCCAACAGCGGAACCGAGCCTGCATCCATGTGAAGGACATGGTTTTCTGGCAAGCAAAGGCCCGTACCGGAATGGCTGCGGGCCTGTTGTTTGGGATGTCACAGAGAGCTTTGTGGAGCCTTGTTTTCGAGCTGTTGTGTCATCAAATCAAACTGTTGGAACCCTGCGTTGCGGACGGCATCAATGATTGCCACCAGTCTGTCGACCGTCACCTCTTTATCCGCCCGAACCTGTATGCTGCGTTTCTCGCCGCCCGCGTGCAGTGTTGCGAGTTCCGCTTCCAGTGACTCCTCAGAAAGCTCCATCCCGTTCAGGTAAATCCCTCCCTTCCCCGCTACCGTCAGGATGATGACCTCCGTTTCCGGCTGTTTTTCCGCCGATGATGCTGTCGGCAGATCCACGGAGATGGCCTCGTCAGGCGAAAAATGGAGGGTGAGGGCAAAGAACAGCAACAGGAGGAACACCACATCGACAAGCGGCGTGATGCTCATGGTGTTGCGTGCCCGGACTCGCCGCCTAATGTCCACGGGACGCCTCATGGAGCGCGGTGCGGCGGGCGTCTACGATTTCTTGAACTGTCTGGACAAGTTCAGAGAGGCGATCCTCAAGAAAGTGGTAGGAAACATGTGCGGGAAGGGCCACCAGCAGCCCCGCGGCTGTCGTGAGCAGGGCTTCCCATATGCCTCCGGCGAGTACGGAAGGGTCTACCCGCGAACCGTGCTCCCCTATTGCCTGAAAGGTGCTGATCATGCCTGTCACCGTGCCGGTAAGCCCTAAAATGGGCGCGATCGTCGTGATCAGCTCCAGCACGCCGAGTCCTCGCTCCAGTCGCCTGACTTGCCTGTTCGCCTTGAGGGATAACGTTTCGTCGTCGGTCGTCTCCAGCTGTTCGCAGAGGGGGGCCAGAAACGAAGGAAGGGGCGTGGAATCGTCCCGCTTGATTTTTTCAAGCGTATACAGGGCGGTTGTATATTCCAGCGTTTTAAAAAGGACGATGGCGAGCCCGAGCACGGAACAGAAAAGGATAGGCCACATGAGCGGGCCTCCTTTGGCAAAGAAATCGGAAAAAGACATGAGCGCGTTCATGAGGCATTCCTTAGCGTAAAGTGAATGGGAAGGAGAACAATACAGGCTGACGGCTGCCCGTTACGGGTTGCGGGCCGGAAGCGTGCCTTGCGGACGGCGTCCAGGGCCGCCTCATCGAACCCGGTTCCGCCACTCTGCTTTACGGAGGCGTTGAGCAACCGGCCTTCCGCGTCAATCGTCAATTCCATGAGTACCCGAGCTTCGATACCCTTGCGCCGTGCCAACCGTGGGTAACGCGGGGCCGGAGGCTGGAGGAATTTCGGCCCGTCCACGGCATCGAATGACGTGCGGCGGGGTCCGGCTGGTTCAGCCGCTTTCCCTGATGACTGCGCTGTCTCTGGCGGGGAAGACGCCAAGAGGGGAGGCGGCGATTGGGCCGGTTGCACCTGATGAACCTTTGGCGATGGTTCCGTTTCCTTCGAGGGGTTTTTCCGTTTTTCCTTTTTGGGTGGCGGCGGAGATCGCTTTTGGGGCGATACCGTTTCTTGCCGGGTAACAGGCTGGGGCGGCCTCTTTTCTTGCGCCGTGGGAACGGAGGGCCGAGAGCCGGTCTGTGGCGTTTCCGCCTGCGCGGGGTGCTGCGGCATGACGGCAAGGCGCAGGGAGAGGGGAGCCGTTTGCGGCTCTGCAAGGTGCGGCAGAGGAGAGCGGCACAGGAAGAAACCCCCGTGCACCAAAAGCGACAGGCCCAACATGAGGCAGAAACAGCGGGTTTTGGGCCGGCTCATTCCTGTGTGCTCCAGACGCTGAAGGGAGCCGTCTCCCGGGACAGGATACGGGCCGCTGTCTTTCTGGCTCCGTTTGGCCCGGGAGAGGGCACAGGCTCTTGCGCCCTGCCTGCTGGAAGACGAGTCCGGTCAAACGATTCGGGAATCTTTTCAGTTCGGAACATCAGTTAAGAGCCTGTGGTAAGGACGGGTTGCGAGAAGAGGCGGGGAAGGCACCGTGTCGAATACGCAAAAAGAAGTAGCACAATATAAAAGAGTGTGCTACCTATACGGATAACATTTTTTTTGAAAAAATAATACTCAAATGAGATTGATACGATGCACCCCATTCCTTCCGCCCGCTACTGTTCACGCCGTAAACGGCAACAGCGTCTTTTGGTTCTGCTCGGCCTGCTGGTACTGGGCATGCTTCTGGTGGGAGCGAGTGCAGGAAACGGGGTGGTGCGTATTCCTGTTGGGCTTTCCGAGCACGAGCTTGCGCTTTTTGTCCGCCTGCGCCTTCCCCGTGTCCTTATGGGGGCACTGGTGGGTGCGGGGCTTGCCATGAGCGGGACGTTGTCACAGGCGGTGCTGCGGAATCCGTTGGCTTCTCCTTTTACGTTGGGCATCTCCTCCGGTGCGGCCTTTGGTGCCGCATTGGGGATTCTCTGGGGAGGAGCTTCGCAGTGGTGCATGGCGGGGAATGCCTTTGCCTTTGCTGCGTTGACGGCGTTTATGGCTTTGGGGCTTGCCCGGTTGTGCGACAGCCGCCCGGAAACGCTGATTCTCGGAGGCGTAGCCATCATGTTTCTGTTTTCCGCAGCGACCTCACTGCTGCAATATGTCGCTACGGAGTATCAGGTACAGGCGATTGTCTTTTGGGGGTTTGGCAATCTGGGGCGTGTCGGATGGCCGGAACTGGGTGTGGCTGCTGCCATGATCCTGCTTCCAATACCGTTTGTATTGAAACTGTCATGGGATCTCAATGCCTTGCTTGCCGGTGAAGAAACGGCGTCATCCTTGGGCGTCAATGTGCGGCGTTTGCGTATCGGCGGAATCATAGCCGTGTCGCTTATGGCTGCTGGGGCGATATGCTTCACCGGAGTCATCGGTTTCATCGGTCTGGTTGC
Organism: uncultured Lawsonia sp.; assembly: GCA_964538355.1. Lineage (GTDB taxonomy): Bacteria > Desulfobacterota > Desulfovibrionia > Desulfovibrionales > Desulfovibrionaceae > Bilophila. The sequence goes on from CAZIFC010000001.1 coordinate 28,699, forward strand.
TCCGCACATTGCGCGTCTTGCTCTTGGTTCCGAGCACCGTTTCCTGCTTCCCGGTTCGGCGTTGTTCGGGGCGGTTCTTGTTGTCCTTTCGGACGTGCTCTCCAGAAACATTTGCCCCCCTCAAATCATACCCATTGGGATTTTGACCTCGTTTCTTGGTGTTCCTTTCTTTTTCTGGCTCTTGATGCGGAATGCACGGGGGCTGGCGTAACCATGCTTGAACTCCGAGAGCTGTCTTTTGCTTACCCGGGAGGGACCTCCTTACTTGAGGGGCTTTCCTTCACGTTCCGGAGGGGGGAGGTCTGTGCGGTTCTCGGCCCCAACGGAACCGGGAAAACGACGCTCCTCAAATTGTTGCTGGGCACACTGAAGCCTTCCGCTGGTGAGGTTTTCCTGTCGGGGAGACCGCTGGGCCGTATGGCTCCGCAGGAACGCGCCCGCAAGCTTGCCTATATCCCGCAGGACGTGTCTCTGCGTTTCCCGCTCAATGTCTTTGATTTTGTGCTGCTCGGACGCAAGCCGTGGTTTGTGTGGGGGCCTTCGCCCGCTGATGTGTCGCTGACGGGAAAGGCCCTTTCCCGGCTGCATCTGGAGGCTCTGGCCGAGCGGCCTCTGGCCAGTCTTTCCGGCGGGCAACGCCAGAAGGTTGCGTTGGCCCGTGCCCTTGTTCAGGAGACGGACTGGCTGCTTCTTGATGAGCCTACCAGCAGTCTGGATCTGCGCCATCAGGTGGAGGTGCTGGTCACGGCACGCCATGTTGCCGCGAAACAGCATAAGGGCGTCATCCTTTCCCTGCACGATATCAATCTCGCCGCCCGCTATGCCGATGTGATTCTTCTTATGAAGGATGGGGAAAGAGTGGCTTCCGGGGCACCGGCGGATGTCCTGACGGGTGAACGCATCGCCTCGGTTTACGGCATTCCCATGCGCGAGTTTCATGCCGCGGACAATCCGCAGGTATCCCTGTGGTTTCCTGATACGGCAGAGGAAGGGGCGGAGGCGTCCCGTTCAGGGCTTTTTTAAAAAGAGGATATGGAAACAGTGAAGAAACAAGGAACCTGTCTGGCTGCGTTGTTGGTGGCTCTGTGTTTGCTCCCGCAAGGCGTATTTGCGGAAGAAACCGTCAGCGCGACCATGAAGCCGATCGTTGTTACGGCAACGAAAACGGAGCACGGCCTTGGGGAGACAACGGCGGACGTTTCCGTGGTGACGCGGGAGCAGATAGAGAAGATGCCCGCCAACAGTGTGCTGGACGTCATGCGGACCATGCCGGGAGTGACGGTTGATTCCGCCCGTTCCTTCTACGGCACAAGTACCCAGAATAAAGTCATTATTCGGGGTATGGGCGGCGACGATGTCAACGGGCGCGTGCTGGTGCTCATGGATGGCCTGCCCGTTATGCTGGCGGGGAACAATATCTTCAACTGGGATACTGTCGGTCTGGATACCGTGGAGCGCATCGAGGTGGTGCGCGGGCCGGCTTCCGCACTGTACGGCTCCAGTGCCATGGGCGGCGTCATCAACATCATTACCAGAAAACCGACGGAAAAAGGGTTCAGGACGACGCTGGGAACCAAGTTCGGACGCTACAACACATGGCAGAACAAGATCTACCATACCGGAGCCTTGGACAAGTTCAGCTATGCCTTTTCCGGCAGCATGCTGAAGTCGCGCGGCTTCAACGTGCTGCCGGAGCACAGCCCCAAGGCAAGCTCGAACCGGAATGCATACAACAGTGCCCAAGAGAAGATGGATAACTATAACGGTTCTCTGGCGTTGAACTACCGTTTCGACGAAACGGCGGATCTCTCCATCCGCGGAGAAATGTCTTCCTATGAGAATACCGGCAGATGGCACATTGCAGACTTCAACCTCTACAGCAACAGGCATCAGGGGATCGGTGCCAGGCTGCACAAGGATTTTGGTGTGGTGGACAGCAGTTTCTCCATTCGGGGCGACTTCACCAAATCCGATTATGACAATGCCGGCAAAACGGTCAAAACGTCCGAGGTTCCCTCGCGAATGCGTACCGTTTCCTGGGATCAGAGCAACACGTTCCCGCTTGGCGACATGCACCTGTTTACGGTGGGCGTTGCGGGATCGTGGGGAAAGCTTGACTCGGAATCCCGATACCTCACGTCGGACAGGTATACCCAGAAAGGCGGCAGGGAACTGAATCTGAGCGGCTATGTACAGGACGAGATTTCGCTTTTGGACGGCACGCTGACCGTGGTGCCCGGTCTTCGTTATGACTACTGGAGGAGCAAGGGTTACCTTCAGGATACCTATGACAAGGCCAATCCCGGCAAACAGGATTTCTCTGCGGTCAGCAACGTGCGTTTTTCCCCAAAGCTTGGGGTGCGCGTGAATCCGTGGGACAATTTCATGGTGTTCCGTTCCAATTATGGGGAGGCGTTCCGCACGCCGACGCTCAATGACTTGTTCGGCGGCTCCATCATCGGTTCAAGCCGGTACAAGAGCAACCCCAACCTGAAGCCTGAGCTTTCCAAGACGTGGGATATCGGCGTGGACATCAACCCCACGGACAGGCTGACGCTGAGCATGACGGGATACAAGACGTGGGCCGAGGACTATATAGCCAATGTTCCCAGAGGGAAGGAGGACGGCTACAACGTCAAGATGAAGGAAAATATCGACAAGGTGACCATTACCGGGGTGGAGGCCAATATCCGTTACCAGTGGAACGACTACCTGAAGTTGTTTGCCGAAGGCACCGCGTTGCGTCCTGAAATCCGCTCCGGAGCCAATCAGGGAAACCGTTTGCATAACGTCCCCACGCGCAAGGCGAGCCTTGGCTTTACCTTCTCGCACCCGGAATGGTTTACGCTCCAGGCCAGTGCCACATGGCTGGGCCGCATCTGGCAGGATCAGACGGACAACAGGGATCTTGCCGAAGGCAATTTCTGGCTGGGCGAATTCAAGTTGTCCCGCCGGTTCGATTACGAAAAGTACTGGCTTGAGCCTTTCATCGAAATGCAGGGCATAACCACAAAGGATGAGATTCGTTATACAAACGGATCTCGGGTGCCGATCAACATGTTTTTCGTTGGGCTGGAAGCCGGATTCTAGAAAGCTGTAATGGGCCTTCCCCATTACGCAACCGGGAAGGGGATGCGAGTGTTGCCGTGCCTCCTTCCCGCCTTTTTTCAGGAGAAACGCATGTCCGTTGTCTGTCTGGCATGGTCCAGTCATGTGGGCGCATTGGCGTCCGCGGCTTCTCGTCCGGGGATGCCTCCGGTGCGTGTCTTGTCTTCCCGCATGCTGGAAGAGCCGGAGGGCGTGGAGCGTTGCCTCGCAATCATGCGCTCCGCCACATCGCTTTTCGTGTTTCGGACGACTGACGCGCTGTGGGATCAGCTGGATGAAAGCATCCGCCAGATAGGGAAAACGGTGCCTGTTGTCTGCGTAGGCTCTGATCCGGCGGTCTGGGCATTGTCCTCGGTGTCGGCTGAAACGGCGCAGACCGCCTATCGCTACCTGGCCTATGGCGGAGCGGCGAATCTTGGCAACCTGTTGTGTTTTCTGGATGCCCTGCCGGACGCTGCGGGGATACCGGCCCCGGCCCCCATTCCCTGGGAAGGGCTTTGGCATCCCGATGCGCCGGTCCGCTCATTTGCCGGAGTCCGGGATTATCGGGAGTGGTATGCGCAATACGCGCGGGAACGCGGGCTGAGCCTAGAACCGGAACAGACCGTAGGCTTGCTGTTCGGACGGCATTATTGGGTCAATGACATGCCCGATGTGGAAACCGCGCTTGTCCGTGCTCTGGAAGCCAAAGGCTTGGGCGTCCTTCCCGCCTTTACGAATGCGCTGCGGGACAAGGCGACAGGCAATAAGGGCGCGACGATCTGGGGCCGGGAGGTCTTTCTCGGCGAGCGCGGGAGCCGCATCGGGGCCCTCGTCAAGTTTTTGCCGTATTTCACCAATACTCTTGCCCAGCCCGCGTTTGTCGGAGATGACTCTCCGGCACGGGAAAGCGTGCGCGCCTTCCGTGAACTTGGGGTGCCTGTCTTCCAGCCGGTGTTTGCTTCTTCAAAAACGCTTGAAGAATGGGAGGCCGATCCGCAGGGCTTGAACAGCGAAGTCTCGTGGGCCGTTGCCATGCCCGAATTTGAAGGTGTCATAGAGCCGTTTTTCCTTGGCGGAGGCACCGTGTCCCAGACCGGCGCGGACGGAACCGAAATCGAACGCCGGACGCCCCATCCCGAACGGGTGGAGCGTTTTGCCTCCCGCATTGTCCGCTGGCTACGCCTCAGGAACAGGCCCGTAGCGGAGCGGAGGGTTGCCTTCATCCTGAACAGCAACCCCTGTGCTTCGGTGGAGGCTTCCGTGGGCGGAGCTGCCAAGCTGGATTCTCTGGAGTCGGTAAGCCGGATACTCCGGGCCATGCGGCAGGCTGGGTATGCCGTGGATGTCCCCGAGTCCGGTGCGGAACTTATTGAAAACATCATGGAACGCAAGGCGATCGCCGAATTCCGCTGGACGACGATACAGGAAATCGAAGCCAAGGGCGGCGTGCTCGGGCGTGTGGATCTCGCGACCTATCAAAAATGGTTCGAGTCCTATCCGGAAGCCGTCCGCCAACGGATGGCAGCGGCATGGGGCAACCCTCCGGGAGAGCCGGTGAACGGCATTCCCGCAGCCATGGTACTCAACGGGGATATCCTTGTTACCGGAGTCCGGTGGGGCAACGCCGTGGTCTGCGTGCAGCCCAAGCGCGGGTGCGCCGGTTCCCGGTGTGACGGGCAGGTCTGCAAAATACTTCATGATCCATCCGTACCGCCACCGCATCAGTATGTAGCGACCTACCGCTGGCTTCAGGATTGTTTTGGCGCGGATGTCGTGGTGCATGTGGGAACGCACGGCAATCTGGAATTTCTCCCCGGCAAGAGCGTCGGCCTGTCCGGGGCCTGCTTCCCCGATCTTGCGCTGCATGAGGTTCCGCATGTGTATATCTACAACTCCGACAATCCGCCGGAGGGCGTTATCGCCAAAAGGCGGAGCTATGCTGAACTGGTTGACCACATGCAGACGGTCATGGTGCAGGGCGGCCTTTACGATGCGCTGGAAGAGCTGGATCGCCTGCTTGGGGAGTGGGAACAGGCCCGAACGGGAAATCCCAACCGGGCGCACCAGCTGGAACATCTGATCCGGGAAGGCGTTGCCGCCGCCAAGCTGGAGTCACAGGTTTCTCCCGAAACGGCTTCCGACTTTACCGTCCTCGTCTCCCGCATCCATGCCGCCCTCGGCCTTTTCCGAAATACGCGTACGGAAGACGGCATGCACATCTTTGGGGAAACGCCGCAAGGGAAACGGCGGGCGCAGTTCATGGCCTCCATTGTCCGATACGACGCGGGACAGACGGACTCGTTGCGGAAACGGCTGTGCGCCGCTCAGGGAATCGATCTTGAAAACCTGCTTGCCGAACCCGGAGGCGTGGACAAACGCCTCCGGAAGAGCCACGCCAGCCTGCTGGAAAAAGTGGAAAGCCAGCTTGTAGGCGTATGCGGACGCTTGATGGAGGATATGGAGCCGGAAGCTCTCCCGAAGCATGCCCGCGCCCTGCTGGGGGATTCCTGTATTATGCCCGAGGCTCTGGATGGCCTTGTTTCGACAGGGCGTAGGATGCTCGGTATCCTCGAACGGATGGACGCTACGGACGAAACTGGCTCTTTGCTGAAGGCCCTTGCGGGCAACTATATTTTGCCGGGGCCTTCCGGCATCATCAGCCGGGGACGCGAAGATATTTTGCCGACCGGACGGAATTTCTACACCCTTGATCCAAGGCGGTTGCCCACCCGTGCGGCTTGGCGCGTCGGGCAAAATCTCGCCCGTGCCCTTGTCGCCAAACATCTGGACGAGGCGGGCCGCTACCCTGAAAACGTAGCCATGTTCTGGATGTGCAACGACATGATGTGGGCCGACGGCGAGGGGATGGGACAGCTCCTTTCTCTTCTTGGGGTGGTTCCGCGCTGGCTGGGCAACGGGAAGGTGGAAGGGTTTGAGGTCATTCCGCTGGAGGAGCTGGGCCGTCCGCGCATTGACGTTACCGTCCGGGTATCGGGTCTGCTCCGGGACAGCTTCCCCGCCGCCGTGTACATGCTGGATGAGGCGGTGCAGGCTGTAGCCGCACTGGATGAGCCTCTGGAAAGCAATTATGTACGCAAGCATACGCAGGAACGCCTGAAAGCCTTCGAAGCCGGGGGGCCTGAGGCATGGCGTTCGGCCACCTTCCGTATTTTTTCTTCGGAACCGGGAACGTATCAGGCAGGGGTCAACCTCGCCGTCCATGCGTCCGCATGGCAGACGGAAGCCGATCTCGCGGATATCTTCATTCACTGGAACGGCTACGCCTACGGCAAGGGCGCGTTTGGGGTCAGCCGCCCTGGAGCACTGGAGGCCAGCCTCTCCACGGTAGACGTCACCTACAACAAGGTGGTCAGCGACGAGCACGATCTGTTCAACTGCTGCGGCTACTACGGAACGCACGGCGGCATGACCGCGGCGGCGTCCCATTTTCGGGGGGAGCAGATCAAAACGTATTACGGCGATACGCGAGATCCTGAGCAGGTGCAGGTTCGCGACCTGGCCGACGAGGTGCGCCGGGTCGTGCGGGCCCGCCTCCTCAATCCCCAATGGATCGAGGGCATGAAGCGGCATGGCTACAAGGGGGCGGGAGATATTTCCAAGCGTGCCGGGCGCGTATACGGGTGGGAAGCCACCACGCAGGCCGTTGATGACTGGATTTTCGACGATATTGCTAAAACCTTTGTGCTGAACCCCGAAAATCGGGCGTTTTTCGATGAACACAATCCGTGGGCGTTGGAGGAGATTGCCCGGCGGCTGCTTGAGGCGGAAGCCCGCCGTTTATGGAAGGCCGATCCCGATGTGCTTTCCGACCTGCGTGAAGCCTATATGGATATAGAAGGCTCTCTCGAAGACCGCACCGAAGCGTTCGGCGGGGACTTTCAGGGAGGCTCTATCGATATCGTCACAGCAAGCGATGTGGCGGAATGGAAACGAACGCTGGAAGCCATGCGCGAAAACAAACAATATTATCATAAGGAGAACCAATGAAGACCCTTCGCCAGCGTTATCCCTTTTCCGCCATTGTCGGACAGGAGGCATTGAAACAGGCTCTGCTGCTGAATCTCGTCTGTCCCGGCATCGGCGGGGTGCTTGTCCGGGGCGAAAAAGGAACCGCCAAGTCCACTGCCGTGCGGGCTCTGGAGGCGATTCTCCCGGAAATCGACGTGGTGAAAGGTTGCCCCTGCGGGTGCGATCCCCACGGTGAAACCTTGTGTCCGTGGTGTCTGGAACAGGAAAGCCTTGAATCCGTTCCGCGGCAGGTTCATGTGGTGGATCTGCCTGTCGGCTCCACGGAGGATCGCGTCGTCGGCTCACTGGATATGGAAACGGCCCTCCGCGAGGGCAGGCGGCGATTTGAACCGGGAATCCTTGCGGACGCCAACCGGGGAATCCTGTATGTGGACGAGATCAACCTGCTGGATGATCACCTTGTAGACGTTTTGCTGGATGCGGCGGCAATGGGCGTCAACACTGTGGAACGCGAGGGCATCTCCTGGTCGCATCCTGCCCGTTTTGTGCTTGTGGGAACGATGAACCCCGAAGAAGGGGAGCTGCGGCCGCAGCTTCTTGACAGGTTTGGCCTGTGCGTGGAGGTGAGAGGCATGACGGAGCCGAGCGCACGGCTTCAGGTCATGACCCGCCGCGTGGCTTTTGAGGAAGATCCGGCAGGCTTCCGGGCCGAGTGGGAGCCGCAGGAACGGCTGCTGGCGGAACGGATTGTCGCCGCCAGACAAAAACTCGCGAGCGTCGCTGTTCCCGAAGAAGTCATGCGGGCCATAGTCGAACTCGCCATTGAAACGGAAGTGGACGGGCACAGGGCGGATATCGTCATGCTGAAAACCGTCAAGGCCATCACCGCGTGGCGCGGAGATGGCGAGGCAGCCAGGGAAGATGTCATACAGGCCGCCCAACTGGTACTGCCGCACAGGATGAGGAGAAGGCCTTTTCAGAATGTGGGTTCTGCGAAGGCGGTGCGATAATGTCCGGCAAATGGCGGGTGTTTCCTTTTACCGCCCTTGTGGGGCAGGAAAAGATCAAACGTGCGTTGCTCGCCAACGCCGTGCTGCCGAGTATTGGCGGCGTGTTGCTGCGGGGCGAAAAGGGAACGGCGAAATCCACGGCTGTGCGCGGTCTTGCCTCCCTGCTGCCTGAAGTGCAGGCCGTCGCAGGCTGCCCGTGGCACTGTGATCCCCGGGCTTCGGACGCCTCCCTTTGCCCTTCCTGTTTGGAGAAGAAGCGCGAGGGGGCGTTGCCCTCAGTGGCCTTTATGCCGCAGCTGGTGGATGTTCCCCTGTCCGCCGGCGAAGACAGGGTAGCCGGAAGCCTGGATATGGAAGCGGCGTTTCGCGAGGGGGCACGCATCCTTCAGCCGGGGCTTCTTGCCGCCGCACACCGCGGTATCTTGTATGTGGATGAAGTCAACCTGCTTCCTGACCATGTGGTGGATATCGTCGTTGAGGCCTGCTCCGAAGGGGTAAACCGGATTCGGCGGGAAGGGATATCCGCAGAGCATCCTTCCTGTTTCGTGCTTGTCGGGACGATGAATCCTGAGGAAGGGGAGCTGCGGCCTCAATTGCTGGATCGCTTTGGATTGGCTGTTTCGGTCTCCGCGCCTGACAGCGTGGAAGAGCGGCTGAAGGTTCTGCGGCTCCGGGAACAGTTTGACATGGACCCACAGGGGTTTCTCCTTCAATACCGGGAACGGGAAACTGCGCTTTCCGCCCGCATCCGTGAGGCGCGGCGGCTCGTCGGGCAGGTTCGTATCCCCGGTATTTTGATGAAGCGCATGGCGGAGCTTTCCGCTGAAGCGCAATGTGCGGGGCACAGAGGGGAGCTGGCTCTGGCACGGGCCGCCCGCGCGTTTGCGGCATTGGCAGGCAGGCCGGAGGTTCGGGAAGAAGACATGCTCGAAGCGGCGGATCTGGCTCTGGCGCATCGACGCCGTATGGCCTCTCCGCCTCCGCAGGAACGGCAGGAGCAAGAACGGAGCGAGGCTTCCCCGCCGCAGCCCCGGCGACACGCCGGAGAAGAAGCCAAGGGAGACAGGGCGCAGGGGCACTCTCCTTCTCGGGAGTCCCCTTTACCCGATACCGCTTCGCAGCCTCTTCGGGATGATGCGGCAGGCGCAGCAGGGCAGGGAGAGAGCGAACAGGTGTTTGCCATTGGTGCACCGTTCGCAATCAAACCAATCCGCCTGAGAAAAGATCGGATGCAGCGCAAGGGTACGGGGCGACGTTCCCGCACTGCCACTCCGCAAAAGGTTGGGCGGACGGTAGGCAGCCTTCCCCTGATGGGGCGTGAAATGAAGCACGCTGACATTGCGTGGGATGCGACGCTTCGTGCGGCGGCCCTGCACAACGGCCTTGGCAAGGGCGGAGGGAGCCGTCCCGTCATTACGCGTGATGCTATCCGCACCAAGCGCAGAGAAAAGAAAATCGGCAACCTGATAGTTTTTTCCGTGGACGCTTCCGGTTCCATGGGGGCTGCCGGACGGATGGAGGAAGCCAAAGGTGCCGTAGTGTCCCTGCTTATGGATGCCTACCAGAAACGGGACAAGGTGGCCTTTATCGCCTTTCGCGGTCAAGAGGCGGAAGTATTGCTGCATCCGACGGGGAGCGTGGAACAGGCATACCGAAAGCTGGAGGAGCTTCCGACAGGGGGGCGCACGCCCCTCGCATCCGGGCTTGAGGAAAGCTATCGTATCATCAGGAACCAGCTGCGGAAGGAGCCTGATACGCGGCCCATTTTGCTTGTCCTTTCCGATGGAAGGGCCAACGCTGCCCCGGATGGCGTACGGCCCATCCCCGCGGCGTTGGAGGTTGCCCGCACCATTGCCGCCGACGGGCGCACGCACTCCTTGGTCATTGATGTAGAGCGTCAAGGACTTGTCCGGTTTGCAATGGCGAAAACCCTCTCCGAAGCCTTGGGTGCCGACTACATGCACCTTGAAGAACTCAAAGCCGATACGCTGGTGCGTACGCTCAAGGATATTTTGTGAACCGTGTCCTGATATGGCTCATTGTTCTTTTGCTGGCGATGTGTTCGGCGGGCTGGGCACAGGATTCGGAACCCGTCGCTGCGGGGGCTTTGGCGGGAAGCGTGCGTATTCCCGTTCCGGTTCGCAGGGTCGTATCGCTCTCCGCTTCCGGCGTCGAATGTATCCGGATCATGGGAAGGATGGACACCGTCGTCGGGGTCACGGAGCATACGAAAACCCGGAGCAGGCAGTTTCCTGAAATTGCGGGGCTGCCAAGCGTAGGCCGCGGTTTCATGCCAAACCTTGAAGTGCTTGCGGGACTCCGGCCGGATGTTGTCATTGCCTGGAAAGCGAATCCCGGCCCGGAACTGGAACGGCAGCTGGAGCCTCTGGGAATAGCGGTGTTGCGGCTTGATCTGACGGAACCGAAAAAGATACCCGGAGAAATGCGGATACTGGCGTCTCTCCTTGGGCCGGGAGCGCAGGCCCGCACGAAAGCCTATTGCGAATGGCTGGAACGGTGGACGCTGCTCATACGCGGCAGCATAGCAGGTTATCAAAAACCTTCCGTACTTGCGGAGCATTTTTCGCCGTTGAGAGTGGCCGGCCCGGGTTCGGGGCTGTACGAGCTGACGAAACTGGCTGGAGGGAATAATCTTGCCGATGATATCGGCATACAATCCATGCCGGTCGATTCCGAATGGATTCTCAGGAGGAACCCGCAGGTTTTTGTGAAGAGTGTCCTTCTGGGCAGACAAAGCGCGGAAGAGGATGCACAGCGATCTGAAGCATGCTTGCACGAGGCCTTGGCACGGAACAACTGGGAGCTGCTTGATGCCGTCATCGCCAAGCGCGTGCACGTCCTTGATTCGTCCATCGCAAGCGGACCTCGTTATATCATCGGCCTTGCCAAACTTGCATCATGGTTCTACCCCGAGGCTCCCGTCCCGCCCTGTGAGCAGATTGATGAGGAGTGGAACAAGGGAGCATGGGAAGAGCCGCACCGGATGAGCGGACAGGGCTGTAAATAAACTGTCAATAAGCTGCATAGAGGTAGCTATAAAGCAGCCGCAGCAGACTGTTCCGGCATGGCGGCGGAGGCTGTGCCGTCCTGCTGAACGCAGCCCGGAAAGACGTTTGCTCTCAACAGGTCGAGTGTAGTGGTAACAGCCAAAAACCAAAGGGCCGTAAAAGAAGGAACCGGCATCTTCCGCATGTCTGCTCGCGGGAGATGCCGGTTTCCTTTTAACCGTTGCCTAGTTGAGGGTAATCAATCCCTTTTCCGCCTGAGCCTGTATGGCTGTGATCATGACCGTGTTGATGATGTCCGGCACGGTGCAGCCGCGGGACAGATCGTTTACGGGCTTGTTGAGGCCCTGCAGGACGGGGCCGATGGCGAGCACATTGGCGGTGCGCTGAACCGCCTTGTAGGTGTTGTTTCCGGTGTTCAGATCCGGGAAGATAAATACGGTGGCACGTCCGGCGACCGGACTGTTGGGGGCCTTTGCACGGGCTACTTCAGGATCAATGGCGGCGTCATACTGGATGGGGCCGTCAAGGATGACCTCCGGAGCGCGTTCGTGCGCCAGTCTGGTCGCCTCGATGACTTCCTCCACGGCTTCGCCCTTTCCGGAAGAGCCTGTGGAATAGGACAGCATGGCAACGCGGGGTTCGACGCCGAAGACGCGGGCGGTATGCGCCGAGCTGATGGCAATGTCGGCAAGCTGGCTGGCGGACGGCGTGGGGTTGACCGCGCAGTCACCGAATACCAAGATGCGATCCGTGAGGCACATAAAGAACACACTTGAAACGATGGACGTGCCGGGCTTTGTCTTGATGATTTCAAAGGCGGGGCGGATCGTGTGCGCCGTCGTGTTGATCGAACCGGAAACCATGCCGTCCGCGTCGCCAAGCTGGACCATCATCGTGCCGAAGTAGATCGGGTCCCGCATGCGCTCCTGCGCCTGCTCCAGCGTAACCCCTTTACCTTTCCGCATTTCGTAGTACTGCTGGGCATAGGTATTGAAATGGGGGGACGCCGTGGGCTGGATAATCGCGGCATCCTGCAATCTGATGCCGAATTTTTTGATTTTGCTTTGCAGGGCATCCGCGTCGCCCAGCAGGATGATATCCGCGATGCCTCGTTCGCACAGATATTCCGCGGCACGCAGAATCCGCAGCTCCTCCCCTTCGGGCAGGACAATACGCATGCGGTATTTCTGGGCCTGTTCCGCGAGGTTGAACCCGAACATCATCGGGGTAATCCGATCGGAACGCGAGTTGAAAATCCTGCCGAGGAGGGTTTCCTTGTCCACACTCTCGGAAAAGACATCAAGTGCCACATTGATCTTTCGATAGTCTTCAGGGGAAATCTTTCCACGCATCTTCAGCAGTTCCTGACAGGTATCGAAGGTGGCCCCCTTCACGGAAAGGATGGGGACGGGGATGCCTGTCCAGCCTTCCATAAGCCGCTGCATACTTTCGGGAAGTTCGATTCCGCCGGTCAGGAGGATGCCCGCGATATTGGCGTAGGAGGATGAAATGTGCGAGGTCAGGCTTGCAAGGATAATGTCGGAACGATCCCCCGGAGTGACGATCAGCAAGTCCTGTTCAAGGTAGTCCATGAAGTTGCCGACCTGCATGGCGGCGATAAGGTAGTCATGGACAAGATTGTTCAAACCTTCTTTGCCGAACAGCACATCGGCATTCATCCATGCCTGAATATCCCCAACGCTCGGGTTGCAGAGGGCGGGCGTGTCCTTGATGAAAAACAGCGGAGTGGCGGTACCTGCGCCTTCAATGATTGTCTTCGCACAGGTGGGGCAATCATCGGTGCTGAACGACACCCGATTGACGAACACGCAACCGACTTCGCGTCGTTTGTCCTTCAGCAATTCCAGGTTGCTTCTGACGGATGTCTGTATGGCCTCGATAGTTTTATCTTTGCCGTTGATAACGAGCGCAAGCGGAATATTGAGGCTGGCGGCGATCTCGGAGTTCAGCTCGAACTGGACGGCGGTATCCTTGTCCCGGAAGTCCGTTCCTTGGCACAAAACGAAATCATATTCGTTTTCAAGTGCCTTGTACTTCTGAAAAATCTTTTCAATCAGCAGGGAGGTGTTTCCTGAAGCCACCAGCTCCAGAGCCTCCCTGTAGGTGCAGGCGTAGGTGTTCCTGTACAGGATATCCAGCTCAAAGTGCTTGAGGATCAGATTGATGCTGGGGTCGCGCTGAGCTTCATCCTCACTGTCGATGATCGGACGAAAGAAGGCAATTCTGCGTACCTGAGACTGCAAGACATGCATCAATCCCAGGGTGACTACATTTTTTCCACTGGATTCTTCTGTACCGGTAATATAAAGAGCATGTGTCATAACGCTGCACTCCTCGGAAAGAATATACATGTTTTCATATATAAATACATTTTATATACGAATAGCAAGGCTGTTGTTATGGCGTGGATGTGTACAGATCGATGGTGGTTGACAGGAAGTAGCTTGATCCGCTCCTGGATAGCTGAAATCGATGGATTCGCCGTATGATTTTTTAGACTATGATTCTCCGTAGATGCTGACCTCTCTTGGGAGTAAAGGTATCAACTGATATCCGCACAATCCTTTTCTTTGATAAGCCGGACAGTGCCATACCCATCTTTTGAAAATACATACTCTCAATGCCGCATGTTGAGCGTATTTGATTTCGTAAAATGATTCCTTTTGAGTCCAATCCGCTGTATGGGCATAAAGGATGTATCTGTTTTTTGATTATTCCATCTTTTTTATAAGACGGCAGTTATTTTTTTCATAAAAAAATCAAATAGATCTTTTTTTACTTTTCATAATCAACATCTTCTTTCGAAAACACAATGATTGAATTGGTTATAGAGCGCATCCACAAGCGGGGTGAGCGTATCATACATAAAAGCAACCGCTTGTATTGAAACAACATGGAAAGACATGCTGTTTTCAATCGGCTGGAATCAATCGAATGTATTTTCATATATTATGAAAATACAGGAAAAGGAGATTTCCAACAGGAAAGAAATGAGGGAGCAAGATAAATGATACACAAGATCAAACTGCCCCTGCTGCCCGGCGGATGGCCCAGATGAATCCTCGAACACGGGACGGCTGGCAGAGGCAAGTGTGTTTGGCTTGAGGGCGGAACACGTTGCAGAGGCCTCCTTTTCGTGTTTTATCGAAGCCTGTTGCGCTGGAGCGGCAGAGCGGGGGTTTGGGGTGCTGTGCTCCACAAAGACATGCAGGAAGCCTGTGCCTCAAGAGAGGCTTAACACAGCGAGTCGTATATGGAAACATGGATTATGCACGTTGATATGGATGCGTTTTACGCGTCCATAGAGCAGAAGGACAATCCAGCCTTGCAGGGAAAACCGGTCATTGTCGGCGGGGGAGGAGCAAGGGGGGTCGTCAGTGCCGCGTCCTATGAAGTGCGAAAGTTCGGTGTCCATTCTGCCATGCCCATTGCACAGGCTCTGCTGCTTTGTCCGAATGCCGTGCTCGTGCCGGTACGGATGGCGCGGTATGTCGAGGTTTCCCGGCGGGTTCTCGGCATACTGCAACAGTATTCCCCGCTTGTTGAACAGGCCTCTGTTGACGAGGCCTATCTGGACGCGACGGGACTGGGGCGTCTCTTCGGGCCAGTCGAATCCATGGCGCGCCAGATCAAGGAGTCCATCCGCCTTGAAACGGGATTGACCTGTTCCATCGGGCTTGCTCCGGTCAAATTTTTGGCAAAGATCGCTTCCGATCTGAACAAGCCGGACGGTCTTGCCGTCCTTGCCCCTGAAGGGGTTTCGGAGTTTTTGCGTACCCTGGCAATCGGAAAGATCCCCGGCGTGGGCAAAGCCATGCTCCAGTCTCTGGAGCTTCTTGGCGTCCGCACGGGCGGTGATGTGCGGCGGTATTCAAAGGCGTTCTGGGAGCGACGCTTCGGCAAGGCAGGAATAGCCCTCTACGATCGGGCACACGGTATTGATCCGCGCCCGGTACAGCCATTCGTGCCCCCAAAATCGGAAAGTGCCGAGACAACATTTGAAACAGATACCCGTGACCTCGCCTTTCTGAAGGATTGGCTCTTCCGCCACGCGGACAGGGTAGGGCGTTCGCTCCGCAAGCACAAGCTCAAGGGGAATGTGATTACCCTCAAGGTCAAATACGCTGATTTTCGTCTTGTTACCCGGAGGTGTACGCTTCCTGCTCCGACCTGCTCCACGGAAACCATCTATCAGGCGGCCTGCGACCTGCTGGACCGGCTCCCCCTTGAGAAGCGGGTACGGCTTATCGGCGTCGGCGTTTCGGGATTTGGGGGCAGCCCGCAGCAACTGCTTCTGCCGTTCAGCAACACCGCGCAGGAACAGGAAGCCCGGTGCACCAGGCTCGATATTCTTATGGATACCCTGCAAGCCAGGTTTGGTGCCGAAGCCTTGTTGCGCGGACGCATGCTGCATCCTCTGGGGAAAAAATCGGAAGGCTAGTTTTCCCCGAGTGGAACTGTTCGCCAGAAGCCACCCAAACGTTCAGATCCAGAGATGTTCTGCCGTCCCGGACAGCGGACGGCCAACACATCCGCGAGGCGGTGGCATGCGAAAGATTCCCCTCCGCAGGCGTTCATGACCAGACGCCTCGGTACGCCATCCGGTTCACCTCAGCCTTGAGATGCTTTTATCGGTAATCCAAGGATACACCTTCTTCCCTTTCGCGGGCTGTGGTCAGACCAAAGTGCCGTCAGACTGCGCTTCGATGCTGGAAGTCAGCCCCAAAAACATGCTGTGTATGCGCTTATGAAATATCACGGCTAGGAAACCTGCCGGCAAGGATGTCTCCTTCACCGCCCCGTCTCTGCCAAACTTCCGCATCAAGCGGAACGGAACCACTCGCCAACCGTGGATTGAGAGGTGATAACCCTCTCTGTGCGCGCGATCTGGAACGCTTCTTTTGGAGTGCCCCAAGCTCTTCTCTTCGATCCTGGAATATTGGTCTGATATTGGTTGAAATATGGGCAACCATTTTTTTCTGTGGCGCAATGGTTGAAGCACTGTTCCTCAATCTATGCTTATACGCTGATATTCCAACATGTTTTTTAGTGAAAAAAGAAAGTATCAAAAATGGGTTAAAATCGATTGACAAAAAAAGAACAATGCTCCAAATTGGTCTTACCAATAACGCAAAGGAACTCTGTATGCCCAAGACAGCAACCTCCTCATTCGCCATACCCCAGCAGAGAAGCTACCAGAAGCTTTCGGAACGTCTGCAGCTGTTCATGGAGGAAAACCATTTCAAGAATGGTGACAAGTTCCCTCCCGAGCGTACTCTCGCCGAATCCTTTGGCGTTTCCCGCAGCAGTGTGCGCGAGGCCATCCGCACGCTTGCCGAAAAGGGGCTTCTCGAAAGCCGGCAGGGTGACGGAACCTATGTGCGGATTCCCGACATCGAGCCGCTGCGGGAGGCCATCATTGAGGCGGTGGATTCCGAAGGCATGATGTTTGACTCCATTATGGAGTATCGGCGGGCTGTGGAGCCGACCATCGCCGAGCTTGCCGCCGTCCGGCGTACCCCCGAGCAGCTGGACAGGCTGAAGATCATCGTCTGTGACCAGCAGCGGCGCATGGTTATCGGAGAGGGGGATGGCAATCTGGACGCCCAGTTCCACCTGTGCCTTGCGGAGTGCACCGGCAATAAGCTTTTTGTGGAGGCGATAGCCAGACTCAACGCACTGTACGCCAGCGGGCGTGCTCCCGAACTGCGGACTGCGGCATGGAGGGAGTTTTCGGTTTCCTCGCATCTGCGGATCATAGACGCGCTTGAGCGGCGTTCTCCCGCGGAGGCCCGGAAGCATATCGAGGAACATACGGATCACGTTCTCCACACCCACCTTTTTGCGACAGCGAGAGATTAGCATGTTTACAGCGATTGCACTGTATTGCGCCCTGGGTGCGGTAGCCGGCGTCTTGGCCGGGCTGCTTGGCGTTGGGGGCGGCATCGTCATCGTTCCCATGCTGGTCTTTGCCTTCAAATGGCAGGGTGTTCCGCAGGAACTTGTCATGCTCATGGCGTTGGGGACATCGATGGGCAGCATCGTCTTCACTTCCATTTCCAGCACGTTGGCGCACAACCGCAATGCCAATGTCCAGTGGAATGTCGTGCGTTCGATAGCTCCCGGCATCATCATCGGAACCTTTTGCGGTTCCTTTGTGGCCTCGCAGCTGCCGACGCGGATCCTGCAACTGGTTTTTGTAGCCTTTCTTGCCTTTGTCGTGACGCAGATGCTCAGCAACCGCAAGCCCAAACCCTCGCGCCATCTTCCCGGTGCGGCGGGCATGAGCGCGGCGGGCGGCTTCATCGGCGTGGTATCGAGCCTCGTGGGTATCGGCGGCGGCACGCTTTCGGTCCCGTTGCTGCTCTGGAACAACGTGGACATGCGCAAGGCCATCGGCACGTCCGCCGCCATCGGCTTCCCCATCGCCGCCGCGGGCTGCCTCGGCTATCTGGCCAACGGCTGGAACGATCCGCGCCTGCTGCCGTACTCCCTCGGCTACCTCTACCTGCCCGCGCTTTTCGGCATCGTGGCGGTGAGCATGTTCACCGCGCCCGTCGGCGCACGGCTGGCCCAGACCCTGCCCGTCCCCAAACTGAAGAAGTGCTTCGCCGTCCTGCTCATTGTGGTGGGCGTGCGGATGCTCGTCAACGCCCTGTAACCCTAACCCGTCCAATAGAGAGGAAAACAGCATGAAGAGTCCTACCGATGTCGTCAGCGGAATCATCCTGCTCGGCCTGTGTGGGATCGGGGCCTACAGCGTAAGCACACTTCCCGAAGCCGGGATGGAACAGCTCGGACCCGGTGCCTTCCCCAAGATGATCCTCGTGCCGCTGGCGATCCTGAGCCTCACCCTCATTGTGCAGGGATTCCGCAAGGCCCCCTTGAAGGCCTACTGGCCCGAAGCCAAGGTCTTCAAGAGCATTCTCCTCTTCCTCGGGCTGTTCTATCTGTACCTGATCACCTTCACCGAACTAGGCGACCTGTTCCTCAGCATGGAGAACCCGCCCTTCAACGCCAACGGTGCGTTCAGCATCAGCACGGCACTCTTCCTGCTCATCGCGCTGCCGCTGCTCGGACGGCGCAAGAAGGTGGAAATCCTCGCCGTGGCGGGCATCACCACGGGCGTGCTCGTGGGTGTCTTTGCCGGATTCTTCCAGGTTCTGCTGCCCTGATCTGACGAACGCCGGAGGAGCGGGGGCTGCTCCGGCTAGCCTCTGGCCCCGGGGAGGGCCGGATTGTCGTAAACCCTTTGGAGGGGATATGCTAGCGAACATTCTTGACGGCATCATGAACGCCATATCGATGGGCTCCCTGCTTGCCAATCTCATGGGCGTAGTCCTTGGAATCATCTTTGGCGCGCTGCCCGGCCTGACCGCCGCGATGGGCGTGGCCCTGCTCATCCCGCTGACCTTCGGCATGCCTGCCGTCGAGGCGTTTTCCGCCCTGCTCGGCATGTATGTGGGAGCCATCTACGGCGGCTGCATCACCGCCATCCTCGTAGGCACGCCAGGCACCGTCTCCGCCGCCGCCACCATGCTTGAAGGCCCGGCCCTGACCGCGCGCGGCGAGTCCCGGCGGGCACTGGACATGGCTACATGGGCGTCTTTCATCGGCGGAACGCTGAGTGCGCTGGCACTCGTCTCCGTGGCTCCCCTGCTTGCCAAGGCCGCCATGACCTTCGGCGCACCGGAATATTTCGCGGTGGCGGTGTTCGGCCTCACCGTGGTGGCCTCGCTCTCGTCCAAGAATGTGGTCAAGGGGCTTATCGCCGCGCTGGTGGGCCTGTTCCTCGCCACCATCGGCATCGACCCCGTGACCGGCGACATGCGCAACACCTTCGACAACCCGAACCTGTTCAACGGCCTGTCGCTGGTTCCCGTGCTGGTGGGCCTGTTCGCGGTATCGCAGGTGCTCGTGACCGTCGAGGACGTCATCCGCGGGGTGTCGATCAAGGAAGGCACGGTATCCAGGCGCGGCCTCTCGTTCAAGGATCTCGCCTCCAACGCCGTCAACTTCATCCGTTCGTCCGTCTTCGGAACGCTCATCGGAATCATCCCCGCCACGGGCGTTTCGGCGGCCTCCTTCCTCGCCTACTCCGAAGCCAGACGCTTCTCCAAGACCCCGGAGATGTACGGCAAGGGCTGTCTTGAAGGCATCGCCGCCACCGAATCATCCAACAATGCGGTGTGCGGTGGGGCACTCATTCCCCTGCTGACCCTCGGCGTGCCCGGCGACATCATTACCGCCATCATGCTCGGCGCGCTCATGATTCAGGGACTCACCCCCGGCCCCCTGCTGTTCGTGGAGCATCCGGTGACGGTGTACGGCATCTTCGCCGCCTTCATCATCGCCAACGCCATGATGCTGATCTGCGGGCTTATCGCGGTGCGCGGCGCGGGCAAGATCATCGCCATTCCCGGCGCGGTCCTCATGCCCATCGTGATCACCCTGTGCGTGGTCGGCGGCTACGCGGTGAACAGCTCCACCTTCGACCTGCTCGTCGTCGCCATCTTCGGCACGGTCGGCTACCTGATGATCAAGTGCGATTTCCCGCAACCGCCCCTGCTGCTCGCCATGATCCTCGAACCCATCGCGGAATCCAACTTCCGCCGCGCCCTGAGCATCTCCCAGAACGACTACAGCATTTTCTACACGAGTCCGGTGGCCTGCATCATCCTCGGCGTCAGCCTGCTCGTGCTGCTCAAGCCCATCTATGACGACTTCCGCGCCAGCCGCAAGGCCGCCGCGTAACCCTCAAAGGAGCCTGACATGGAACTCGCGCAGTGGAAAGAACGGATTGACGACTGGTTTTCCGACAAGGAACCTGAAATGCTCGCCCTGCTGGAGCGGCTGGTGAACATGGACTCTTTCACCAGCGACGGGGCCGACGTGAACCGCGTTGGTGAGGCCGTCAGCGACTGGATGCGGAACGCCGGATTCAGAACGGCGAAGCTCGACAAGGCTCCCATCCCCGCCGACGAGCCGTGGATGGCGGCACTCGGCAATGTGTTCACGGCCCGCACCCATCCCGTTGAAGCCGGGCCAGGCATCGTCTTTCTCTCGCATCTGGACACCGTATTTCCCGCCGGGACAGCGGCGGCCCGCCCCTTCCGCCTCGACCGCGCCGCCGACCGCGCCACCGGACCCGGCGTCATCGACATGAAGGCCGGGATCGTCCAAAACATGTTCGTGGCCCGCGCCCTCAGGGAACTGGGCCTGATCCGCGTCCCCATGACCCTGACCTTCTCGCCGGACGAGGAGCTTGGTTCCCCCTCCACCACGCCCATCCTTGGGGAACAGCTCAACGGGGCCATCGCGGCGATCTGTTCCGAACCCGGCTACCCCGGCGGCGGCGTGACCATTGAGCGCAAGGGATCGGGGCACATGTTCCTCGAAATCGCGGGCAAGGCCGCCCACGCAGGCCGCTGCTACGAAGAGGGTGCCTCCGCCATCCTTGAGCTGGCCCACAAAGTCCTCGCCTTCAACCGGTATGTGGACCTTCCCCGCGAGACCACGGTCAACACCGGCCTTGTCAGCGGCGGAACCTCCGCGAACTCCGTGGCCCCCTGCGCCTCGGCCCGCATCCACATTACCTTCAAGACGCTGGAAGCCGGGCGCAGGCTCGCGGAAGCCCTGCGCGCCGAAACAGCAAAGCCCGTCATCCCCGGAACCTCGGCGCACCTGAGCGGCGGCGTGCGCCTGCCTCCGCTGGTTCCCACCCCCGACGTGCTCACGCTTTTCGGGCTTGTGGAGCGGGCGGGCGAAGTCCTCGGTTATCCGATCCATTCCGAACGTTCCAAGGGTACGGCGGAGTCCGGCTACACCGCCAGCGTGCTCGGCGTCCCATCCGTATGCAGCATGGGGCCCGAAGGCTCCAACCTGCACTCAGCCGACGAATACATGATTCCTTCCAGCTTCATCCCGCGCTGCAAGCTCGCAGCCCTTGCCGCGCTTCAGGCCGCCGAAACCTTCGGCCCGGCCCGGAGAGTGGAACTCTAGGCCCGTCCCTGCCATCCGGGATCAACCGCCAACCCTTACGCCTCAAGGAAACCGCCATGAAGAGACTCCTGACCTGTGCACTTCTTGCCTGCGCCCTCCTGCTTTCCGGAACGCCCAACGCCTCCGCCGCCTATCCCGACCGCCCTGTCACGATCATCATTCCGTTCGGTCCCGGCGGGGCCGTGGACATCGCCGCCCGCATCCTTGCAGAATACTTCCAGACCAAGCACAAGATCACCCTGAACATCGTGTGCAAGGCCGGCGGCGCGGGTGCTCCGGCCATGCTCGATGTCGCCAAGGCCCGCCCGGACGGCTACACCTTCGGCTTCCCGGCCATCGCCACCTTCTCCACCACTCCGCAGATCAAGAACACCGGCTACAGCCTGAAGGATTTCCGCGCCGTGGCGCAGGTCACCGTCATGTGGCTGAGCCTCGCCGTCAACAGCGACTCCGGCATCAAGGACATCAAGGGGCTTATCGAAGCCGCCAAGGCCAATCCCGGCAAGGTCAACTTCGCCACGCACGGCGCGCTCTCCACGCAGCGTCTGTTCATGGCCCGGCTGCTCAAGGCCTTCCCTGACGTAACCCTCCCCCACGTCAGCTATACCAGCGGGCATGAAGTTTCCACCGCCCTGCTCGGACGCCATATCACCAGTGCCTTCGGCGTGACCACCAACCAGAAGCCCTATGTGGAATCCGGCGACTTCACCATGATCGGCGTGTCCAGCCCGCAGCGTCTGCCCGACTTCCCCGACGTGCCCACCTTCGCGGAACAGATCGGTGACGAATACACCTTCGCCTCCTCCCACGGCCTTGTGGCTCCCAAGCGTGTGCCCAACGACCGCATCGAAACCATGCAGAACCTGCTCAAGGAAGCCCTCTCCGACCCCGACGTGCAGGCCAAGTTCGCCAAGGCCGGGCTGACCACCGACTATCTGCCGGCAGACCGCTTTCAGACCGCCATCAACGGCATGTGGAAGACCATCGGCGACATCATGAAGGAAAACAAGTTCAACTAAACGCGGCGGGCCCCTTTTTGGGGCCCCGCAACATACGGAGAAGCTATGAGATTCACGAGAACTCTCGCGGGTGTCTGCATGACGGTGGGGCTGCTCTGTGCCTCTGCGGCGGGGGCTGCCGAGCCGGTTCCCATGAAAACGGCCTGGCTTGGCGAGCATGAAACCTTCGCCGTCTGGTATGCCAAGCAGCACGGCTGGGACAAGGAAGCGGGCCTTGATCTGACGATGCTCCGTTTCGACTCGGGCAAGGCCATCGTGGAAGGACAGCTTGCCTACGATTGGGCCATAGCCGGTTGCGGGGCCGTGCCCGCGCTGACTGCCAACCTCAGCGATCGTCTCGACATCATCGCCGTGGCGAACGATGAGTCGTCCGCCAATGCCCTGTATGTCCGCCCCGACAGCCCCATTCTCGCCGTCCAGAAGGAAGGGGCCAGGATTCACGGTGACGAAAAGAGTGTCCGGGGAAAGGAAATCCTTTGTCCGAAGGGAACGTCCGCGCACTACATGATGGTTTCATGGCTCAAGTCCCTTGGCCTTTCCCAGCAAGACGTGCGCGTCAAGCACATGGCCCCTGAACAGGCTCTCGGTGCTTTTTCCGGCGGCATGGGCGACGCGGTAGCCTTGTGGGCTCCGCTTACCTACGATGCGGAGGCGAAGGGCTTCAAGCCTGCCGCCCTGTCCCGTGACTGCGGGGTCTCGCAGCCGGTACTCATTGTTGCCAACCACGACTACGCCGTCAAAAACCCCGCGCAGATTGAGGCCTTCCTCAGCATGTACCTGCGGGCCGTCTCCCATTTTTCCACAACCGCACCAGAAGATCTTGCGCCCGAGTACATCCGTTTTTATGAGGAATGGACCGGACGCAAGCTGACGACCGAAAACGCCGTGCGGGATCTGCGCGCCCATCCCGTGTTTACGCTGGAAGAGCAGCTTGACCTGTTTGATGCCTCTGCCGGAAAGAGCAAACTCCAAACATGGCTTCTCGGCATCGCCGACTTTTACCGCGAAAACAACTCGGTGCGCGAGGAGGACAGACAGCGGCTTGAGCGGATGAACACCGTCACGGATGTGTATCTCAAGGCTCTCCGCTAACGGATGTTGCTTCTTTGAATTGAACCATGCGCAGGCAAAAAAAAGGGGGGCGTATGTCGCTGACGGAATGGAAACGGGCTTTGGACAGCCGGCTCAATGGGCAGGAAGCCGCAATGCTCTCGTTGCTTGAACGGTTGGTCGGCATAGACTCCCCCACAACCGACGCCGATGGCGTGAACCGGGTAGGGGAAACCTTGACGGATTGGCTGCGGGAGGAGGGATTTGCCGTTTTCCGGCTCCCCAAGTCGGATATCCCCGAAGACGAGCCGTGGCAGGCGGATCTGGGGGATGTCTTCATGGCCCGCAGCCATGGTGTGTCGCAAGGCCCGGGGATCGGCTTCATCGGGCATATGGACACGGTTTTCCCTGTGGGTACGGCTGCCGCCCGCCCGTTCCGTCTTGATCGGACAAGGGATCGCGTCACCGGGCCGGGCGTTGCGGATATGAAGGCCGGGCTTGTAGCCAACCTGTTCGCCGCCCGTGCACTTCGGCAGATGGGGTTTGATAGCCCGATGACCCTGATGTTTTCTCCCGATGAGGAGCTGGGATCACCCACTGCGTCGAGGGCACTCGCAAGCCAGCTTGCCGGAGCCGCCGCCGTGATATGCGCGGAACCCGGAGGCGTCGGGAATGTCGTTACGGTATCCCGCAAAGGTTCCGGGCACATGCATCTGAAGGTCAGGGGCAAGGCCGCCCATGCCGGACGCTGCTACGCGGAAGGGGCTTCCGCCATCCTCGAACTGGCCCACAAGACGCTTGCCATTGACGGCTTGCTTGATCTTTCCCGAAGTCTGACCGTCAATACCGGCCTTGTTGAAGGAGGCATATCCGCAAACTCGGTGGCACCGTGGGCGGAAGCCCGTATCCACCTGACGTACAAAACGCTTGCGGAAGGCCAGCGCACGGTTTCCGCCATTCGGGAGATCTCGGCGCGTTCCACCATTCCGGGCACGACCGCTACCGTCAGCGGCGGACTGCGCCTGTATCCTCTGGAGCGCACCCCGGAAGGCGACCGCCTGTTCCGGCTTGTGCAGGAGGCAGGCCGGGTTCTGGATATGGACATCTCGGGACAGCATTATGAAAGTGCGGCAGAGTCTGGGCTGTGCTCCAGCCAGCTCGGTATTCCAACCATCTGCTGCATGGGTCCGGAGGGCGACAACATCCATTCCGTGGACGAATTCATGATTCCCTCAACCCTGGTTCCCCGGTGCAAGCTGATCGCTCTGACGGCTCTTCAGGCCGCGCAGACGTTCATCAGGAAATAAGCCGCCTCGCCCAACGAGGAACCGGGGCTATCGCATCTCGATGCTCCGATGCCCGGCGGCTTCCATGAGCGGCTCCTCTCCGCCTCAAAGCTGCCGGCACAACAGCGTGCAACCCGCCTTTCCCCAAACCACATCTGCCTGCAGGTGTGGTTTTTTTGCGGGCACCCGCCAATACACACCTGTCTGCCGCCTTTTTCAGGGCCGTTTCGCGCAACGGCGTGTCAGAAAGATTGAGGCACCCTCGTGAAGAAGTCGTAGAGTGACTCCTGTCACGCTTCATGACCCCAGCATTGAGACTCCGTCCAGCCTTACCAGAAAGACAATACATATTTACCGCGGCGTATAACTGGTTCGACTGTCTTGAGCGGATTCTTCCCACGCGCAGAAAACGCCCCGACAGAAAAGAGAAAGCCCGCCTTCCTCAAATATCGAAGAAGGCAGGCCGAGGGAGGGGGCTAGGGATGTTGTCAGTTGAGAGGGTACTGCTTGAGTAGGCTCTTGCCGTCATCACGGATGATCTTCAGCCAGGAGAGCGTCAGGACTATGACCGGAAGGGCCATCAGTGCGCCGGAGAAATTGCCGAAAATCTTTGCGACATTCAGGCCGCCGACGGTCAGTAGCCCAAGTGCGAGCAGACCCTGCGCGACGGCCCAGAACAGGCGGTGCAGGCGGTGGGGATCAGACCCCGAAGGCATAGCTCGTGTGGCCGAAGAGGAAATGACGTAACAGCCCGAATCCACGCTGGTAGCCAGAAAGACCGTGGAAAAGGCGCAGTAGGCCAGCAGAACAACCTTGCTGAAAGGGAGGGTGTCCAGAACGGCGATCATGGCGGCAGGTGCGCCGGAATTCTTGAGGATCGAAACTGCGTCCAGAATGCCGCTGTGCTGAAGATAGAGAGTATAGGAGCCGAATACGCCGTGGATCATGAAGCCACCCGCCACGGTACCCAACATGCCCCAGCCGATGACTTCACGCACAGTACGACCACGGGAAATACGGGCGATGAACAAACCCATAAACGGCCCGTATCCGGCCCAGAACAGGGCGTAGAAAATAGTCCAGTCCTGCGGGAAGCTGCCTTCGGCAAACGGATTGGTCCAGAATGTCATGTTCCAGAAATTGCCGAGGGCCTTGCCCAGCGCGTTGGTGAAAATATCAAGCAAGGTCGCCGTGGGGCCGCACAGTGCGCCATAGAGAACCATGGTGAGGGCAATGATTACATTGAGGTCCGACAGCCGCTTGATCCCCTTTTCGAGGCCAAGATAGACGCTGCCTCCGGCAATGAGCGCGCTGACAAGGAGTACGCTGAGTTCAACGGTAAAGGAGGCCTGAAAACCGAAAACGCTGGAAAGAGCCGCAGAAACCGTCGGAAGCGAAATGCACATGGTGACGGCCGTACAGAACAACAGGCCAAGAATGAAAAAGATATCCACACAACGTCCCAAGATACCATCCTTGTTGCCGATGATCATTTCCGAAGCGGCACTGAGGCGGAGGAAGGGCGTTTTCTTGTTGTGGAAAAGATAGGCGATAGGCAGTGCGGTAATGAAGTAGGTACACCACGCATTTGGCCCCCAGTGGAGAAGCAGATAGGCAAGAGACCAGTCATAGGCTTCCACACTCATGGGTGCCGCGTATTGGGGCGGTGCAATGAGATCCCACAGCGGTTCAATAATCGACCAGAACATAACGGCTCCGGCAACGCCTGAACAGAAGATCATTGCAATCCATGAAGAAAGGCGAAATTCCGGGGTTGCGTCAGGTCCGCCAAACCGGATGTTGCCGTAACGGCTACAGGCAAAATAGATGCACAAGATGATCAGCCCAACCGTAATCCAGAGATACAGTGTGCCGAAATTCGCGGCAAAAGGTTTGTAAACCGCCGCGATAAGCTGTTCCGCAGCCTGAGGGTACACAAGGGACGGAATGGTGATGAGAAGGATGACCAGAATCGCCGGGAGAAAAATTCCCCACTCGGGCCTGAGGTCTGTGACGTTGCCTTGGGTCTGTTCAGTCGCTTGATTCATATGATGTCTCCTCGTCCAAAATATGATTCAGGTTCTCACTTGGGTCGAATATTTGCGAATGTTGTGCCAAAAAGAACATTATGCATGATACGGGTCTATTCTCAGGGAGAATTCAAAATACGCCATTGTATCTGACAGTTATGTCGTATATGGCGACATACAGCGTATTTTTTGCGTATTATATGGTATATTAGCTGGTTACATCGATACTTCTGGGAACAGTGACAGGAATGTCGCCCTGTTTGTGTTCCCACCGGGCGGTAAAACGGGGAGTTCTGTGCATAAAAGAACAACAAGGCCATTTCGTTTGTGAAAAACAGCATGGCATGGTTTTTGATATTGCTGTTGCAGCGAACTGCCGGGCCGAAATCGGCCTTGAATCTTTCACTGTAACAGCAAGGGGTCCATGATGGCTGAAAAAGCAAAACGCGCCGCCCTTATTGGGTATGACTGCCTCATTCCGAAGCGTCTCGAAGCCATGCTGGCTCAGGGTGGACTGGAGCATTTTCGTACTTTTATGAATGAGGGCAGCTTTATTCCGGAAGGCTATAACCTGCCTACGGTTACGCCCCCCTCATGGGCGACTATCTGCACAGGGGCCTATCCGCGGACTCACGGTGTGGAAGACTACTATTATTATCATGAAGGCCGCAGCCTTGATTACAAGGAAACCTCGCAGGCTTTTGGGTCCGATATCGTGACCGCCGAAACCATTTGGGATGCGTGGGACAAGGCCGGCAAGAAATGCCTTGTGGTCAACTATCCTATGTCGTGGCCTTCCCGTATGAAAAACGGCGTCATGATCATGGGGCAGGGGCTGTCTCCTGCGGAAACCCGCTGGCCCCTGCACGGCAATGAGCACAAAGAATTCCTTGCCTCCGAAAGCGTGATTTCCACGGAATTTTACCCGATGGGCGTTCAGGGAACCTTTGACGACGCCAAGGGCTGGAAGAACCTCCCCGAATGCGACGAGCCGCTGGAAATGACCGTCAGCATGGCGTTCAAGGAGTCCATCGAACCGCTTAAAAGTCAGACATGGTATTGTCTTGCGTGGGAAAGCGGGGATGATGGTTATGATCGCATCGCTTTGTGCCCCGAAAAGGATTACGCCAAGGCGTTCTTCACCATCGGACTCGGCGACTGGAGTGAACCGGTTCAGCACGAGTTCACGGTCCAGTCGGATGGGCGTACCGAAAAAGGCGTGTTTCGCTGCAAATTGATGCAGCTTTCCGACGATGCCGAGGAATTCAAGCTGTACATATCCGGCATTGCCGGGCGCATCGGATTCATCGCTCCGGCCGAAGCCGCCAGCCAGATTGATTTTTCAAGGCATATTACCGCAAACGACATCGGCCTTGTCGCTTACCTGCACGGCATCATTGATACGGATACCGTGTGCGAACTTGTAGAATTTCACAGTGCATGGCTCTGGAATACCATCGAATGCTTGTTCAAGGCCAATCCCGACTGGGATCTCTTCTACATGCACTCGCACCCCATTGATTGGTTCTACCACGGCTGGCTGAGCGATCTGGACAGCAAGGATGCGGATGTCCGTGCTCGTGCCGAAAAGATGGAACGGCACATTTATGAGGTTGAAGATCGGTTGCTTGGTCGTCTTATGGATATCATGGGCGAGGAAACCCTCATGTGCGTCTGTTCCGATCACGGCGCGACTCCGATGGGGCCTATCCTGAATACCGCCCATGCGCTGCGGGAAGCCGGGCTTTGTTCCTATGAACCGAAAAAATCTGAAAACTACTGGGATATCTATGAGGAAACAGAGGGATTCAATTACGTCCTTGACGTAAGCAAGTCACTCGCCGTTCCGCAGCGGTATATGTTTGTCTATGTGAATCTTAAGGATAAATATCCCGGAGGCATCGTCGAACCGGAAGACTATGAAAAGGTTCGGGATCGGATTATCGACGCGCTGCTCGACTACAAGCATCCCGATACCGGGGAACGCCCCGTATTGCTCGCGGTCCGTAAGGAAGATGCGCATGTGTTCGGCATGGGCGGCGCGCAGGCGGGCGATGTGGTGTATGTGCTCAAGCCGGAATACATGGCAGAGCACGGCTATGGCCTGCCTACCGGCGAGTCCGGCTGTGGCAGCCTGAAGAATCTGCTGATGTTCCGTGGTCCGAATATCAAGAAGGGCTACCGGTATACCCGCCCGCGCTGGCTGGCAGATATCGTGCCCACTCTGTGCTACATGACCGGTGGTCCTGTGCCTGCTGATGCCGAAGGCGCACCTATCTATCAGATTATGGAAGATCCCAATCTGGTGAAGTAGGGAAAGGGGGAGGATTCTTTCCCCCCTTGGCCCTCGGGAGCCACCCTTCCGGTTGTATTGTACAATAGTTCTATAAATTACGAAATATTATAGTGTAAAATGGAGAATGTCATGGCTGAAAAGAAAGCCCTTCTCATACTGGCTAATACGCTGGATCTCAATGGCTCCGGTGATGCGCTGGATAAGCTGAAGAAAAAGGCCGCCATTGTGCCCGGTGCGGACGCTGCCGGGCTTGGTGAGCTTGCGGCTGCGCTGGGCGGCGTTTCTGTACAGGCGGCAGGTATTGAAGCGGCCTTCGCAGCCGATGCAGGGCTGGTGATTGTGGAAGGGGCTGATGCGCTGGCTCCGGCCCTTGAAGCGGCGGATCGCCGTACGCTGGTTGTGGTCGCCACAGCATCGGGAACGGCATTTTATGGACTTGCCGTGAATGGCAAGGCTGGCGTTGTCGAACGTACCGCCAACGCACAAGACATTGCCGTAACCATTGCCACCATTGCCGATTTGCCCATTGATGAAACCTGCACCGGAGCTATCCTCTATCAGATCATGAAGAACCCTAATCTGAAACTTGAAGAAATCAGAAAGCTCAAGGAAGCACTTGTCCGCATGGAATCAGTCATCCAGCGTGACAATCGCGAACCTTGGGATAAGCATGACTGTGCCTAATATATTGTGAGCACGAAAAAAGCGGGTGAGAGAACGTTCCCTCACCCGCTTTTTTGTTCGGAAATACAGTCTGTATCATGCCGTATTTCAATATTTTTCTGTGTGGGAAGGAGCCTCAGCGTTCGTTCATGCCCAACCGCTTCATCTTGCGCTGGAATGTCCGCAGGTTCAGGCCAAGGGCATTGGCGGCGTCTCCCCTGCGCCAGCGGCATCGTTCAAGAGCTTGCCGGATCATCCGCTCTTCAAGCTGAAGGGTGGCTTTTTCCAGCGTCAACCCTTCATGCGGTAGCACGGGGAACAGAGCCTCCGGTTTTCCGGCCTCTCCAAGTGATTCCAGAGCCGCCTCGCCAAAGGCTGTATAGCGGTCAAGGAAGTTGTGTAGCTCCCGGACATTGCCTGGCCAGTCATAGTGCTCCATCGCAAGACGCACCTGGAGCGGCAAGGTACAGCTGAGACCTTTGCGCTCCAAATAGGCTTCTACGAGCAAGGGGATGTCTCCTTGCCGTTCGCGGAGCGGGGGGAGCGTAATGGAAAGGACGTGCACCCGATAGTAAAAATCAGAACGCATTTTCTTTTCCATAACCATTTTGGAAAGATCCTGATTGGTAGCGGCGATGAGCCGGAACGAAGAGACTTTGGCGGTGTTGCTGCCAACAGGCGTATACATCTTGTTTTCGATGGCCCGGAGCAGTTTGACCTGAAGGTGCAGGGGAAGCTCCCCTATTTCGTCAAGGAAGAGCGTCCCGTTGTCAGCCGCTCCGATGTAGCCTTCCTTATTGGCGTGTGCTCCTGAAAAGGCTCCTTTCGTGTGTCCGAAAAATTCGCTTTCGAGGAGTTGCTCGGGGATGGCCCCGCAATTGACAGGGACGTACTTCCCTTTTCTGGCACTGTATTCGTGGATGGCCTTGGCAACCACATCCTTCCCCGAGCCGGTTTCCCCGTAGATGATGACGTTGGTGTCCGTCTCCGCAGCCTTGAGAATAAGGTTGTAGACCTTCCGCATGGCCTCGCTCTTTCCGACAATGTTCCCAAGACCGTAAAGGTTTTCGACGGAAGCCTTGAGCTGTCTATTTTCTTCCTTGAGTTCTAGCTCCTGAAATTTTTGCTCGCTGATATCCATCATCAGCCCTTCAAGATACCGCAACTCGCCCGTGGCGTCGAAAACGCCTTCCCCCTGATCCCATATCCACTTCAGGCGACCCGAGGGCAGCAGAAGCCGGTACATGACCTGATATGGTTGATGCGCGACAATACTGTCGTAGATATCCCGGCGCGTCTTCTGGAGATCGTCTGGGTGCATCATCCTTTCGATGGTATTGTATTTGTTCTGTACCATCATTTCGGAGGGGACTCCAAGCAGTTCAAAGCTGCCTTTGCTTGCAAAATCTAATATGTATTCAATGCGTTCCGAAGTGTCTGGAACGGAATGCAGCACACGGCAGCGGTAGGCGAGCCCCGGAAGGTGGTTGAGCAGGCGGACATAACTTTCCTCTACGGCGATTCCGGGAGCGGATGCGAACAGTTCCATTGAGTGTTCTCCTGAAAAATATGTCATATTCTATGACAATACTGTCGCTTTTGCGGTGAAGTATTCCATGATTCCGACGGAGCGGCAAGGGCAAATCGGAAAGGAAAAGCCCTTATGAAGAATTCGCGCTTTTTTTCCCAAGAAAAATATCGGGATACGAGAAAACGTTTTTTTGGGAGCAAGCGCGACGCAGAAGAACTATGCCAGAAGCATACCTGAAACCATTGGCACCTTAAATGCAAAGAAGGTCGAAAATATACGGTTATACTTGTCTTGCACTTTATTCGGGAGGATGTGCCATGTCACACGAACTCAGCGTTTCCATAGCTCGCCAGGGCAGCAAGGTGGATCTGGATATGGAATCCGCCGCTTTCGGCATGTTATCCATAGACGGAGAGCAAATTCCCGCCGAGGAGCGGCCTGGAACGGCAAAAAAGCTGTTGGCCTCTTCCGCGCTCTATTGCTACTGCGCTGCCTTGGACAAGGCTCTTGAAAGCCGAGGAGCCAGCTACCGGGAGATCAGGGGCAAGGCGACCGTCCGTACCGGAACGGACGACAAGGGCCGCGGACGGATCACGGGGATAGATCTGGATGTGACGGTTTTTATGGATTCGGAATTCGAGTTTATTTTCGATCGTGTGGAAAAGATTATGAAGCAGGGTTGCCTGATCACGGGTTCGCTTGAAGCAGCCTTTCCGGTGACCTATTCCCTGAATCTTGAATGCGACGAAGACTAGGAGACGCGCCATGTCCACACGTCTTACCGTCATAGGCGGAGGCCCGGGAGGCTATACGGCTGCATTTGCCGCTGCCCGTGCGGGCATGTCCGTAACGCTTGTCGAGCGTTCCAGTCTTGGCGGGACCTGCCTGAACAACGGTTGTATCCCAACGAAAACGCTGAAGGCATCCGCCGACGCACTGGAGCTTGCGTTGCGCCTGGCGCAGTTTGGCATCACCGGACAGGGCCAGCCGAGTATTGATCCCGTTGCCGTGCTTGCCCGCAAGGAAAAAGTCTGTGCCACACTGCGCGGCGGTCTGGAAAAGGCCTGTGCCTCGCTCGGGGTGCGTTGCGTCAGGGGTACGGCGCGTCTTGTCCATGCCGGATTGACCGAAGTTTCCACGGCGGAGGGGAAGGTATCCATAGAGAGCGATCGTATCATCATCGCTACCGGGTCCCGTGCGCTGGAACTTCCCGGCCTGCCTATTGATCATCGTCATATTCTGACCAGCGACGATGCGCTGATGCTTGATAGGATTCCCGCGTCCGTAGCCATTGTCGGCGGCGGAGTCATCGGCTGTGAGCTTGCGTTCATCTATCAGGCGTTCGGGGCAAAGGTCACGGTTGTAGAGGGACAGGATCGCCTGCTTCCCCTCCCTTCCGTGGATATGGACATGAGCATCCTCCTTCAGAGGGAAATGAAAAAGCGGCGTATCGGTTGCGAACTCGGCCGAACGCTCAATGCCGTGCGGGTTGAAGAAGGACAGGTTCGGGCCGTGATTGGCGTTTCGCCGTTTATCTCTGAGCCGACACCCGTACAACTGCGGGAAGTACCTCTTGAGGCTGAAATCGTGATCGTAACGGTGGGCCGGGCTCCCAATACCGAGGGGCTTGGGCTGGCGGAAGCCGGAGTCGAGATGGACAAGCGGGGCTGGATATGGGCCGATGAACGCATGCGGACATCGCTTCCCGGCGTCTACGCCGTGGGCGATGTACTCGGGCCTTCCAAAATCATGTTGGCGCATGTTGCTGCCTCCGAGGGCCTGTGCGCCGTTCAAAACTGTCTTGGACGGGCGGAGCAGATGGACTATACGGCCGTTCCTTCCGGGATTTTCACGTCTCCTGAAATAGGCTGTGTGGGACTTACCGAAGCACAGGCAAAGCAGGCCGGGTATGCTGTGCGCGTTGGCGTTTTCCAGATGCGCGAACTGGGCAAGGCTCAGGCCATGAATGAGCTTCCCGGCCTGTTCAAAATCGTTTCCGATGAGGCTTCGGGCAAGGTGCTCGGCGTGCATATTGCTGGGGCGCATGCCACGGATCTCGTTGCAGAGGCCGGACTTGCCCTGCATATGGGCGCGACGGTGCAGGATATTGCTTCAACCATCCATGCCCACCCCACGTTGGCGGAAGGGCTGTATGAAGCCTCGCTTTCCCTCATCGGCGCGTAACCGAACAGCACGGCGTGGGATGATATTTTCCTTGTGCAGGGCCGTCAGCTTGGAAAAGACGGTTTGCAGCAGCTGGCGGCGTGAAGGGTGTCCCTTTTTTCTCTACAAAGCAGCATTTCAAATCATAAAGGAATCTTGATGAAAACCAACACAGAACTCAATCTCCCCGAATCCCTCCGCTACACGGTGGAACATGTCTGGATCCGTCTGGACGGCACTGACGCAGTGATCGGCATCAGCGACTTTGCACAGGATCAGCTTGGCGAAATCGCCTTTGTCGATCTTCCCGCCGTGGGTACGCATGTGGATGCAAACGGCGAGTTCGGCACGGTCGAATCCCTGAAATCGGTCAATCAGCTGTATATGCCCGTTTCTGGAGAGGTTATTGCCTTTAATGAAGAGCTGGAATCTACCCCCACACTGGTAAATGTTGCTCCGTATGGCGATGGCTGGATGATTCGTATCCGCCCTGACGATGCCGCTGCTATTGAGCAGCTGCTCGATGCGGCTGGCTACCGCTCCTCACTCGAAAACCGGTAGCCTCAGGCCCGGCGGGGGCAGCTCGGGCGTATCGGGCAGCCCCCCGGTCACAAGCCATGGGCTTCCTACGTTTCTCAAACAGGGAATCTTGCCATGAACAGGATCAGCCAACTCCGTGAACACAAGGAACTTCGCTTCGTCAGAAAGGGGCTTCTGCTGGCCTTGTTCTCGGGCATGATATGGACATTTGACGGCTTGCTTCTTGGCAGGGGGCTTGTTGCCGAACCCTTCAACCGCCCGGAATTCTGGCTGCTTGCTCCGCTGTTCGCAGCGGGGGTACACGACTTCTGCGGGGCGTGCCTGTCCCTTGCCCTCAATATCGCGCAGGGCAAGGGGCGCGAGGTCTTTCGGACCCTTTTCAGCGGCCCCGGGCGGTTCTGTCTGTATGGAGCCTTGTTTGGTGCCCCTCTCGGCATGGGTGGCTATATCTTGGCGTTGTCAATGGCGGGGCCAGCGTATGTGCTGCCCATCACTTCGCTGTACCCGGCCATTGCGGCCCTGTTGGCTTTTGTCTTTCTCAAAGAACGGATAAGCCGTCTGGCATGGTGCGGCCTTGCGCTCTGTGTGCTCGGAGCCGTGACCATCGGGTACACTCCGTCGGAAAGCACGGGAAGCCTGTTCCTGCTGGGGATTGCTTTTGCCTTTCTTGCCGCTGTCGGCTGGGCCGTCGAGGGCGTATGTGTCACTTCGGGCATGGATTTTATTGATCCTGCCGTAGCCCTCAATGTCTATCAGTTGCTGTCGAGCCTGTTGTATGCCTGCATCATCATCCCGTCCGCCGTCTGGTATACCCGCGGTGCCGTGCCCGACTTTTCCCCTGCTGTACTGATGCAGGCCCTTTCCGGCTCCGTTCCTGTCTTTTTTGTGCTGGCGGGCATCATTGGCTGTCTTGCCTACCGCTGCTGGTACAGATCCCTTAACATGACGGGTGTCAGCCGCGGGATGGCTTTGAACATCACCTACGCCCTTTGGGGGGTGCTGTTCAGTGCCTTGTTCACGGATACGGAAATCACCCATACGCTCGTGATGGGGGCCGTCATGATTTTTGCGGGCATGTGTCTTGTCATTGGAAACCCGCGTGATCTTGTCAACCTGCGTACTGTGTGAGGAACCATGTTCGGCATGAAACCGCCCATCCGTCTCGCCATCGGCATGGCTCTGCGTGACAACGGAGTCGCCACAGCCGAAAACATCTGCGAAACCCTGCGCCCGCAGTATCACGGCGAACGCCAGCTGACCGAAGAAGCCATAGAAGAGCATCTTCAGGCACTCAAGGCCGTGGGCATCGTCCGCATTGTTGACGATGCCCTCGGCGAACACGGCAACCTGATTCAGACCTATGCGCTCAGCGACTATGGGAGAATGCGGGTAGAGTCGTTTCTCTAGGCTGAGTACCAAAACAAGGGCCGTCCCGGAAATCCGAGGCGGCCCTTGTTTTGTGACGGTTTTTAACCTGGAACGGATACTCCTCCCCGGCCCAGCGTAGCCAGCAATGCTTCTTCCGGTCTTGCAATGACGACAGAATCCACAAGATGCTTGCCGAGCACTGCACGGGCGGCGTCAGCTCCTGCTTCCACCGCGGCGACGGTTCCTGAAAGGACAAAATAGGATTTCCCGGTAATGCCTTCTCCCGGAACAAGCCGAATCAGGCGCACGGGGGCTTCCTTCACCGCCTTGTCTGCCGCCGCTACGCCGCTGGAAGAGGTCCGTGCCTCAATCACGGCAACGGCGTCACCGGCTTTCGCCTGTGACGGTTTCTTGAGTGCTGCAATCACCTGCGGTGCAATATTCGAAAGGACATACGAACCAAGAATACCGCGTTCACAGCCGGATGCGAGAGCAACGGATGTTTCGACGGCGTCCCTGTTTCCTGCAATGAAAACGAGATACCATCCAGAGCAAACGGTAGCCGCACGCAACAGCTCTACCGGTGCGGCCTTGAGCATGGCATCCGTCAGGGAAACTCCCGTGGCGATGGTTCGGCATTCTACAATGCCCAGTGTATCTACAAACGGCGTACTGCATTGAAATTGCATAGAAAAACACCTTGACATCGGTAACGTTCAGCGTCGCAGGACGGATACCGGAAAATCATATTTCATGAGATGCCCCGCAATGCGGTCGATATCCTCTTCTTGCAGAGAGTGCTCGTCAGCAAGCCCGTATTGACGTCCAAGCTGCGCGTATTTGCCTGCACCAAACTTGTGATAAGGAAGGATATCAATGCCCTTGAAATTTTTATAGCCTCTGTACGGCAACAGAAACCGTGCGATTGCCGCCAATTCCGCCTCATCGTCGTTGATATGCTTGAGCATCGGCAGACGGATTTTGACATTGTATCTGTTATCGAGCAGAAGGCGCACATTTTGATGGATCCGGGTGTTGTGTACACCTGTAAGTTCCCGATGTCGTTCGGAATCCATATGCTTGATGTCAAACAGGAACAGATCGACAAATGCCGCTGCTTCAAGAAGCTCTTCCGATTTGATGTAACCGCAGGTTTCGACAGCCGTATTGATGCCCCGCTGCCGACAGGCCGCAAGCAGACTGACGGCAGCTTCGTGCTGCATCAGGGCCTCGCCTCCGCTCAGCGTAACGCCGCCGCCGGACAGTTCGTAAAAGGGCCTGTCTTCCTCCACCACGTCAACGATGGCGGAAATGGGCATCTGCCTTCCAACAACGGTAAGGGCTGCCTCCGGGCACTGTTCTTCGCATTTGCGGCAACCGATGCAGTCGTTGTCAACGATCAGCGTGTGCCCCTGCGGGGTCATGGCGTGCACGCCTGTGGGGCAGACGGCAATACAGGTTCCGCAGTTGGTGCACAGGCGGGGCTGCATCATCACCTGAGGCCGTCGCCGCTGGCTTTCCGGGTTGGAACACCACTGGCAGCGCAGGGGACAGCCCTTGAAGAAAACCAGAGTACGGACTCCGTAGCCATCATGGGTGTTGTACTTCTGGATATTGAAGATCTGGGCTGTTCTTTCCATCATGGCTGTCCTCAAGGCTGGGTTGCGGCGTAAGAATTTCGGTATGTTGCTGATGCTGCAACAAGATCAATTGGTGGCGTGCAGCATGGTGCGGCTGATAATCTCGTCCTGCACATCCTTGCACAGCTCCACAAAAAAGGCACTGTACCCCGCCACGCGCACTACCAACGATCGATAGTTTTCCGGATGACGCTGGGCGTCAAGCAGGGTTTCGTTGTCAAGATAGTTGAACTGCATTTCGCCGTTACCCAGCATGCAGGCCGTACGGATGAGGGTAATCAGGCCGTTTTCCCCTTCCTGCGAGTCGAGCAGGCCAGACATGATCTTGAAGTTGTGTACCATGCCTATATTCATGCTGTCATTGGACATCTTGGAAACCGACTTGATGATGGCCGTCGGCCCCTTGACGTCCGCGCCCTGTGAGGGGCTGATGCCGTCGGACAACGGGGTCCAGGCGAGCCGCCCGTTCGCCGACGCTCCTAAAAGCTGTCCAAAAGGCGTATTGTTGGAGATGGACAGCGTGCCGTGGCTCAGGATGGAATACAGCGTACGGTACCGGCGGTGTTCCCGTTCCGTAAAGCTTACCAGATCCGCCGCGATGAGATCTGCGTAATCATCATCGTTGCCGTACTTCGGGGCGGACAAGCAGTCGGCACGCAACTGCTCATACCCTTCAAAGTTGTTCTTCAGTGCCGTATTGAGCTGCTCAAGCGTGTATTTTTTCTCGTCATAAACCAGCTTCTTGATCGCTGCCATAGAATCCGCGTAGGTTCCAAGACCTGACCAGACTACGCCGGGTCCGAAGTTGTACATGGCACCGCCGGCGGAAACATCCGTCCCCGACTCCATGCAGCCTTCATACATGATGGACATGAGCGGCTTGGGGGCCAG
Organism: uncultured Lawsonia sp.; assembly: GCA_964538355.1. Classification (GTDB taxonomy): domain Bacteria; phylum Desulfobacterota; class Desulfovibrionia; order Desulfovibrionales; family Desulfovibrionaceae; genus Bilophila. The sequence goes on from CAZIFC010000001.1 coordinate 66,318, forward strand.
CTCCCGGTGCACCCGTTGGGAAATGACCGTTGCCACGCTCGACCATTTGGTAATGTAACGGATCTGCTCTCTGACGGCAGCTTCGAACTTTTCATAGGTATCAAAGCGGCTCAGTTCACCCATGTCAGGGCAAACCTGCTTCCCGTACCATAACGGCACGCCGCGGTTGAGCACCAGCTCAATGCAGATGGGCCACTGGGTATAGGCCGTCGATGTCCACTGATAGAGCCGACCGGACTTCTGCGGCTCGACACAGCCCATCAGGCAGTAGTCGCGGGCATCTTCAATGCTGACACCCTTGGCGAGCATCATCTTGATGTGGGTGTCATCAAAATGGATGGCCGGAAACCCCATGCCTGATCGGATGACATCCACAATCTTGCGCAGGTAGGCATGCGGAGACCTGTTGTGTACACGGGTTGCCAGCGAAGGCTGATAGATACGGACATGCCGTACCGCATCCATGAGCAGATAGGTCAGCTCGTTGGTGGCATCAAGCCCATCCCGGGTAATGCCGCCGACGCACATGTTGACGAAAGGCTGATAGCCGGCAAAGAACTTGGAGCCGCCTTCGCTGGTAATCCACATCATTTCCGACAGCTTGACAAGCATGCACCCTGCCAGATCAAAGGCCTGATAGGGTGTCATGCGTCCTGCATCAATATCGGCCCGGAAGAAGGGATACATGTACTGGTCGACACGTCCGATGGACATGCCGGTCTGGTTTTCCTCTACGACAAGGAGGGACTCCACAGTCCACACAGCCTGAAGAGCTTCCCAGAATGTCTCCGGCTTGTGTGCGGGCACGCGGGCATTGACGGCGGCGATGGTACGCAGCTCTTCCCGTCGCACGGGGTCTGTTTCCCGCTCGGCGAGCTTGGCGGCATACTGTGAAAGTCTTCTGGCATAGGCCATCACGCCTTCTGCCGTTTCGATTACGGACTTGTAAAAGTAGATCTTGTCAAGATGATCGGGGTTGCCGTAGTCGAGATTTTCCAGATGTTCCCGGGCTTCGCGCTGGATGTCGAGCATCCCCTTCTTCATGAGGATCACGTCATAACCGGGATTGGAATCTCCACCACCGTTTATGGCGTGGTAGGAACAGTCGGTAACAAAGGCTTCTGCGGACAGTTCCCACAATCCGGCTTCCCGGTACTGTTGTTCGCAGTACTCGTCTACGGACTGCCCCTTCCAGAAAGGAAAAATTTCGTCACGGAGTTCACGCTTATCCTCTTCAGAAATGAAGAAAGGATCTTGTGGGCGCGTGCCGATGGTCTCCAGTTCCTGTTCCAGCCAACGCCACGCGATGTCCGGAGAGAAGGCTCCGGCCCGGGGAGAGCCGTTGGGTGCGCCGACGATCAGTTCGTGGTTCTGAATCAGCAGAGGTGCCGTTTCGCAGCACTGCCGAAAGCTCATGGCCCGCAGGAGACTTTTGGGCATGCCGGGGTTGGCTTTGGCCAGTCGGGTCAGCACACGGGCGCGGTGAATGGTAATACTCGGAACCTGCTTAAGAAAATTGTCCTTGAGTCTGAGATGGCGTTGGGTAGGCCCGTCTGGAACGTCTGTAGGCATCGTTGAAGCAGGGGCGGAAGGAGCTGTGGAAATATTCGGTAGTTGCCTGACGATCTCTGCGGAGATGCCTTCAAGAATCTTTTTCAGCGTAGCGCGATCTTCAGGGCTGAGGTCTTTTGCCAGATCGGCAAAACGATTGTTCAAATTGTCCGTGCTCACGATATCACCTCACTGGGGGTAAACACTGTCTGGCTTGCGTTGTCATAGAAAAACGTTGTCGATCAATCCACCGCTCCGGAATCATGTGCGTTTTTGGATACATCCAGAATATGCGCCAGTTTTCCGAACAGTTTTCGAATGGCTTGCGGATCAGGGAGATCGCGGCCGGGAGCCGTTTCGCCGTCCTGCCATATTGGATTCTGCCGCACGCGATATCCCACTTTGCGTGTATAAATGAAATGTCGGGGAGAAACGTTATCCGCCGTGATGCCGACGCCTGCCGAACCGCTTCCAAGCGTAACGGAGGGCATCAGATTGGTTGTCATGCCCATGGCTCCAAACGCCGCCGGGGTATTGACAAGCAGCCGTCCGACGGGTTTTTTCAGCGCGAACTGGCGGATGACGTCCTCATCACGCGAATGGATTACCAGCGTATGTCCCTTGTGGTTGTGCAGAAGGACTTCAATGCATTTTTCGCAGGCATGGAGCCAGTCTGGCTCCACATACAGGCTCAAGATAGGAGCCATTATTTCTTTCGAAAACGGGTCGTTCTCATTACTGTATTCACACAAGGCCACCAGCATCCGCGTACCTGTCGGCACGTCAAACCCAGCGCGCCGTGCAAGGTTTTCCGCCGTCCTTCCCAAGACTCCCGGGCCGGTGTTTCCGCACTCCCTGAGTACCGTTTCAAGCTGTCGGCGTTCGTTCGCCGTCATGAAATGGCACCCCTCACGCTTCAATGCACTGCATGTGGCTTCAAGGATACAGGCATCAACGACGACGGCCTGTTCCGCTGCCGGAGCCATGCCGTTGTCAAAACTTTTGCTCTGCACGATGTCGCGGGCGGCCTGTGCAATATCCGCCGTTCGCTCGACAAACGCGGGGCCTTGTCCTGTTCCGGCATAAATCAGCGGCTTGCCCGAGGCACGGGCTTCCTCTATCAGAGAGGGCACACCGGTATTCATGATAAGGGCCACTCCACGATGCCGCATAAGTTCGGCTGCACCGCTTTTGCAGACAGGTTCAAGGCAGGAGAGGCAGCCTGCGGGGAGTCCGGCGGTCTGGGCGGCTTCCGCGAGAATGGTCACGGTGCGTGCGGTACTGTGCACAGCACGCGGATGCGGGGAAAAAACAATGGCATTGCCCGCCTTGATCGCCATGAGAGCCTGATGTGCGGCAGCCGCTGCCGGATTGGCCACAGGAAGAAGAGAGGCGATGACCCCGATAGGTACTCCAATATCCATCAGCCCGTTTTCGTGATCTTCTGTCAGCACGCCTACACACGGCAGCCGCAGCAACGCATCAAGCACGTCACCGCACACAAAGCGGAGTTGTGCCAGCTTGTCCTGCCATGACCCGCAGTCAGTTTCTTCATAGGACATGACAGCCAACGTTCTGGCCTGTTCCGAAACGGCACGCCCCATGGCCTCAACAACGGCATCGAGCCTTTTCTGAGAAAAACACGCCAGCATCTTTTGTGCTTCAACAGCATTTTCAACCAAGATTCTGGCATGTTGCATGGAGAGCAGATCGTTATCCACTATCATGGCCCGTACTCCTCGCTTCCAGTGATTCAATGCTTCAGGGCATTGTTTTTTCAAGTGCATACCGTTTGAGAAGCGGTGCCAGCTGCGGATGCGGCGAAGGAATTACCACGGAGCTGTAGACGTGTGCACCCATACGTTCGACAGCCAGTACTCCCGCACTCACAGCGGCTTGGCAGGCAGAAACGTCGCCTTCAACCAATACAGAAATATAGCCGGAGGCCACGTTTTCGTAGCCGATCAGTTCAACGGCACTGGCCTTGAGCATGGCGTCCACTGCTTCGAGCACATACACGATACCGAAGGTTTCGATCATGCCAAGGGCCTTCAGGCCGGGATTGGATTCTTGCTCAATGCCGTGAACAGCCACAATGGAGCCGACGCCGTTCTCGGGGCGCGGCATGATGTTGTGTGCCGTGAGCTTGCCCACAGAAGCGGCGGCCCTTGCTCCCGCAGCAGCGGCAGCCTGGCAGGCCGCCACATCGCCTTGTACAATAATGGTAACCAGCGTCGAACCTACATTTTCGTAACCCACCAAGCGTACGTCAGCGGCCTTGAGCATACTGTCCGCGCCATACAGTGCTGGAACCATTCCTTGCGTCTCTACAAGAGCGAGTGCGTTCTGCGTGTACCCTTCCATATGCTGTCCCGGGCTGTACTGTTGCAGGGCATGTCTGAGCTGCCCCGATCTTTTCGAAGTCAGTGTTAAAAATGCAAGGATCATACCACATAAGCCTCTTCCTGTGTGCAGGGCTGCCATAGGGAAACGGCATGGATACAAACCGAAAATGCTGGCTCCCGTGGTGCATGCCCAGCATTACTATGACAGCATTGTCGCGGAAGAAGACGCCCTTATCACGGATACTGGGCAGCGCACAGACGCTAGAAATAGCAACGGGGGAAAGTACACATATATTATTCAGTTAATGCAATGTGATGGAATACGAATTCCGTGGATTGCAATCCATTCTGGCGTACAGCAATGCCGGTTGTCCGAGGGTGGGGGGAGGACGAGATATCTATATGTTTTTTGTCATATAATACGACAGATATGTCGTATTATACTGTGACAGCGTATTGTAGGGGGCGTGACTCCGTACCGCAGATCGTGCTGGAAGGCAGGCGCGGCGGCAGTGCGCTTGCCGTGGCGACGCTCCACGCGATCATGGAAAACGCTTGATTTTTTTCCTGTTAGAATACTAGGATCAGTCTTCGCGGTCCCACCTGCGGCAAGTTCCTCTGGCGGGAGGCGCGGCATGGCGCAGACATTCAACCGGACGGAAAGCATGACACGGGATACGCAAAAACGGCTGCGATGGGGATACTCCACAGGGGCCTGCGCCGCTGCGCTGGCTTCGGCGGCGTGGCTGCGTCTTCAGGGGGAGGAGCCGGACAGGGTAGCCGTCCGCTTTCTTGATGGCGTGGAGCGTCTCCTCCCGCTGCTCAAGCCCGAAGCTGGTCGCATGGCTGCCATCCGCAAGGACGGCGGAGACGATCCCGACTGTACGCATCAGGCTGTCCTGTTTGCCAATTTCAGAGAATGCGGTAGCGGCGAAAGCCGCTCCGAAGATTATCAGCTCAGAATCGGGGGCGGAACGGTCATCCTGCGCGGTGCGGAGGGCATCGGGCTGTGCACGCGTCCCGGCCTTGATTGCGAACAGGGCAAGTGGGCGATCAACGCCGGGCCTCGCCGGATGATTGCTGAAAACCTTGCACGGCTTGGGCTTGATTCCGGTTGCTGGCTGCTTGAAATCGGTGTGGAAAAGGGCGCGGAGCTGGCAAAGAACACCCTTAATCCGCATCTGGGGATAGTCGGCGGCCTGTCACTGCTCGGGACGACGGGGCTTGTCCGCCCCTACAGCCACGACGCCTATATCGAAACGGTACGCATCTGTGTGCGTTCCCATCATCTTTCGGGTGGAACCAGCATGGTCTTGTGCACGGGTGGGCGCACCCGCGCCGGTGCGGGACAGCGTTTGCCCCAGTTGCCGGAAACGGCCTTCGCCTGCATCGGAGACTTTATTGCGGAGAGCCTTGCTGCGGCCTGTGCCTTCGGGATGCGGGAAATCACCGTTGCCTGCATGGGGGGTAAGCTCTGCAAATATGCGGCAGGGTTTGACAATACGCACGCGCACAAGGTGAGCCAGGATATGGAGCTGCTTCGGGAGGCCGTCCGGCGCACCCTGCCCGAGGCCTGCGCCCTGCATACGGCTCTGGAGCACAGCGTTTCGGTCCGTGAAGCCCTGCTGTCCATCCCCGAGCCGTCCCGGATTCCCCTCCTCCGCAGCCTTGCACATACCGCTCTGGAATCCTTTGCGAAACGCTGCGGCGACACCGTGGCTCTACGGATACTGGCCTTTGATTTCGACGGCAGCTTCCTGTTTGAGGAGACCCGCGCGGCCCGAGCGTCGTGCCCCGGCCTGTTGTCCACGGCGGAACCCGAGGAATCCCTGAGCCCCCCTGATGAACCGGCAGAAACACGGCTTGCCGACGACAAGTCGGCCATCGGACGAACCTATTTTCTGGAAGGGAAGGACGCATGAACAACGCTACCGGATGCATCGACGTGCTTTCCTGCGGCGTCGGATTTCCCGACAGCCCGGAAGCCCTGCGGTTGCTTGAAACGGCGGATGTGGTCTTTGCCTCGCGTTCCCTGCTTGCGCTCTGCCCAATCCCTGTTCGTGAAAGCCGGATTATCGGGGCCACCGCCCGCGAACAGGCGGACGAGGCCCTTGCCCTGTGCCGGGCCGGGCACAGGGTTGTGGTGCTTGCTTCCGGCGATGCTCTTTACCACGGTTTTGGCGGAACGCTTTCAAAGATGGCTGAACGTGGCGACGCCATCTGCTATCATCCCGGGATCACCGCCTTTCAGTCCCTGTTTCACCGGCTCGGCCTGCCTTGGGAAGGAGCGTCCCTGTTCAGTGTCCATTCCGGCGAGGCGTTGCCCCTCCGCAGCATTGCGGAGGCTCCGCTTGCCGTGATCTATGCGGGGAGCCGCTTCCCGGCCTCCGCCGTCGCTCAGGCGGTAGTGGCGTTTCAGCCCGCTTTTTCCGGCCGGGCCGCCGTCATCGCGGAACGCCTCGGCAGCGACGGGGAACGCTTGCTGTCCGGTACGCTTGCCGAAATGGGCGCGGCGGCCTGCGGGCCAACCTCCTTGCTCCTGTTGCTGCCGGAGCAGGCATCCGGTAGGCCGTTGCCCGCGCCGGTTCTGCCGCTGGGGCTGCCCGAGGACGACTACGACCGCGAGAACAACCTGATCACTGCCTCGGATGTGCGGGCAATCATTCTGTCCCGGTTGCGGCTTCCGGCATGGGGCGTGCTTTGGGATATCGGGGCCGGAAGCGGATCGGTGGGGCTTGAGGCCGCCGGATTGCGGCCCGGCCTGCGGGTTTTCGGCGTCGAACGCAAGGCGGAGCGGGGCGAACTTGTTGAGCGCAACCGCCGGAAGCTCGGAGTCGCCAACTATACCCTGCTTTGCGGTGATGCGCTTGCGTTGATCAGCCGGGAGGCGGGCCAGACGGAAGGCGGGAACGCCTTGAAAAGCAGCGCGGGGCTGCCCGGCGGAGCGGATTCGGAACCGCGCACCGCCGGTTCGCCGGAGTGGGGCAACGGCCTTTTGCTGCCGTCTCCAGACCGCATTTTCGTGGGTGGCGGAGGGAGTCCTGAACTGCTGGAAGCCTGCTTGGAGCGTCTGCACCCCGGCGGCCTGCTGGTGGCGAGCGCGGTCACGCTGGAGAGCTTCCATACCCTGTCCGCGTGGCGTTCCGAACGGCGCACGGCCCTGAGCCGTCTCGACATGGCCCATGAACGGGCCATTGCCGGAACGCACCACCACCTGAAACAGCAAAACACCATCTATCTGTTTGTGTTCCAAAAAACGTGCCTCCAGGCCTGACCCGGCGCGCACTCTGCCATATGGATAAAAAGGATTGTCTCTATGCATAGTTACCCTGTTGTTTTTGTCGGAGCAGGCCCCGGAGCAGAAGATCTCATCACCGTTCGCGGCCTTCGCCTGCTGGAACAGGCCGACCTTGTCGTGTATGCCGGTTCGTTGGTCAACCCGGCCCATCTCCAGCGTTGCAAGCCTGACTGCACCTGTCTCGACAGCGCATCGATGACGCTGGGCGAGCAGGTGGAGGCCATGAGCCGCGCCGCCCTTGCCGGAAAGCGTGTAGTCCGGCTGCACACCGGAGATCCCGCCATGTACGGCGCGATCAATGAGCAGATCCGCCTGCTTGCCGACCAGTCCGTACCTTCGGAGATTGTTCCCGGCGTGAGCAGCGTTTTCGGCGCAGCGGCTGCGCTCGGATGTGAGCTGACCTGCCCGGACGTGAGCCAGAGCGTGGTGCTGACCCGTACCCCCGGGCGTACCCCCATGCCGGAAGGCGAAAAAGCCGCCGCCTTTGCCCGTACCGGCGCAACGCTGGTTTTTTTCCTGAGCACAGGGAACCTTGTGCCGCTGATGCGTACGCTCGTGGAAGAGGGCGGTGTTGCCCCGGATACCCCCGCCGCCGTGGTGTATCGGGCCACCTGGCCCGACGAACGCATCCTGCGCGGCACGGTGTCCGATATCGCCGGGAAGGTAGAAGAGGCCGGATTTGGAAGGCAGGCCCTCATCTTCGTGGGCCGTGTCCTGTCCGCTGCGGGCGGGGAATCCCGGCTGTACGACGCGGATTTCTCGCACGGCTACAGAAACCGGCTTCCCGCGGAACGCTTTGAAGGGAGCTGTGCCCTGTACGCCTTTACCGGCAAAGGCTTGGAGCGTGCCCGGGAAATCGCCTCCGGACTGGGGCTTCCGGCGGTCATCCACACCACCCGGCCCGGAGCCGAAGACGCGGTGCACCTGCCGGGCAAGACCTTCAATCAGGCCCTTGCCGCCAACTGGCATGCCTTCGATGCCCATCTTTTTGTTGGTGCAACCGGAATCGCCGTCCGCAAGATTGCTCCTCTCCTTCGCGATAAAACCAGCGATCCAGCCGTGTTGTGCTGTGCAGAGACAGGAAGCCATGTTGTCAGCCTGACTTCGGGGCATCTGGGCGGCGCAAACCGCCTTGCCCGCCGTGTAGCCCGGATTACCGGGGGGCAGGCCGTCATCAGTACGGCGACCGACACCAACGGCCTGCCCGCCATCGACGATATCGCGGCGCAGGAACATGCCCGGCTGCTCAATGTAAAGGCCATCCGTACCTTCAACGCCGCCCTGCTGGATGGGAAAACCATCGCCTTCTGCGGCCCGCGCGAGCTTTTCGATCGGTATTTCGGCACGACGGAGCAGGTCGTGTATGCAGACAATCCCGAGACAGTCACGGCCCGTTATGCTGTCCTGTGGGATGCGGAAGGTCTGCTCCCCGAGGGGGTGGCGCGGCTTGAGATCTCCAGCCGGGCCTTTGCGCTCGGCATCGGCTGCCGCCGGGGTGTGGACCCGCACGAGGCGCGTTTTATTGCGGAAGGTTACCTGTCCGATCTGGGGCTGCGTCCGGATCAGGTGTCCGCAGTCGCCTCCTGTGACGTAAAGGCCGATGAGCCGGCGATCCTCCAGCTTGCCGAAAAATGGGGTGTCCCTCTGCACCTGTACGCGGCACAAGAGCTGAACGGGGTGCCCGTGCCTACGCCCTCCGCGCTGGTCAGGCAGAAGGTCGGAACGGCATCCGTAAGCGAGGCCGCCTCGCTTCTTGCCGCCGGGTACGGCTCAAGCCCCTGCCCGACCCTCTACGCCCCCAAGGTTGCCTTCGGTGACGTGACGCTGGCCCTTTCCCGCCTGCCACACCTTGACGGTTCAGCCCGGCGCGGGAGCGTGGTGGTCGTCGGACTCGGCTCCGGCGAGGCAGGGCAGATCACACCCGAGGCGGATACGGCCCTCCGGGAGTGCGACACCGTGGCGGGGTACAGCCCTTATGTTGATTTCATACGGGATCGCATTCCGGGAAAGCCGGTCATCCAGAACGGCATGATGGGCGAGGTGGCCCGCTGCCGCGCCACACTGGAAGCCGCGGCCGCCGGACAGAACGTCTGCATGGTCTGTTCGGGCGATCCGGGCATCCTCGCCATGGCGGGCCTGCTGTTCGAGCTGCGGGCACGGGAGGAACAGTTCGCGGGCATTCCCATCCGGGTACTGCCGGGCATTACGGCGGCGAACATCGCGGCGGCCTCGCTCGGTGCGCCTTTGCAAAACGGTTTCTCGCTGGTCAGCCTGTCCGACCTGCTGGTCCCCTCAGAGGAGGTACGCCGGAACCTGCGGGCCGTGGCCCAGTCCGACCTGCCGGTGGCCTTGTACAATCCGGCAGGAAAAAAACGCCGCCAACTTCTGGCGGAAGCTCTGGAAATCTTTCGTGAACAGCGCGGAGGCGACGTGTTGTGCGCCTATGTCCGCCACGCCGGACGCCCCGAGGAATGCAAGTGGACGGGGCCGTTGGCTGCGTTTCCCGCCGATGAGGTGGACATGTCCACGCTGGTGATTATCGGCGGCCCGCGTACCGTCCTGCACGGGGAAACCCTCTACGAAGCCCGCGGGTACGTTGAAAAATATCTGGAAAACGACGCGGATAGCTCCGCTCCCCGTCGGCAGAGGACGTCATGATGAACGGCCCCCTGTACGCCTTTTGCCTTGCCGCTCCCCGTTCGGGAGAGGGCAAGACCACGGCAAGCCTTGCCCTCATGCGGCTGTTGGCGCGGCGCGGCCTGCGGGTGCAGGGTTTCAAGTGCGGCCCGGATTACATCGATCCAACCTTTCACGCGCAGGCAACCGGACGGAAGCCCTGCAATCTGGATACATGGATGATGGGCCGCGAAGGGGTTCGCGCCCTGTGGCTTTCCCGTACCCGTGACGCGGATGCCGCCGTCTGCGAAGGGGTGATGGGGCTGTTTGACGGGCGAGACGAAACCCTTGCCGGAAGTACCGCCGACTGCGCCCGTGCCCTTGATATCCCGGTGCTGCTGGTCTTCAACGGGCGGGGCATGGCGGAATCGGCTGCCTCGCTGGTTGCGGGGTTCGTCCGGCAGGCCGCCGTGTGCGGGGTCCGCATCGTCGGAGCCATCGCCAACAATATCGGCAGCCCGCGCCACGCTGAACTGCTCCGCGAGGCTCTGGGAAGCCACCGCCTCCCTCCGCTGCTCGGAGCCTTTCCTCGCCGCGAGGCGTGGACGCTTCCCGAGCGGCAGCTCGGCCTGCTTCCCTCTGCGGAAGCCGGAACCTCGGAAGCGTGGCTCGACGCGCTGGCAGCGGCGGCAGAACCGCATCTGGATCTGGCACGCCTGCTCGAACTGACCCGTACGCGGCCTGTTCCGGTGCCGCCAGAGTCCGAACGGCTCCCGGATTGCTCGCCGCTGAAGGCAGTACCGGAGGCACAGCCTGCCTCGAATGCACAGAATGATGGGGAAGCGCAGGAGCTTTTGACCGCCCCAGCGGACAGGCCCGAAGGCTCCTCGCCCGGCTCCAGCCGCCGGACTCGGCGCATGGGCATCGCAAAAGACAAGGCCTTCTGTTTTTATTATGAGGAAAACGAGCGGAAACTCTGCGAATCGGGTTGGGAGCTCGTGCCCTTCTCTCCGCTGGAAGAGCAGGCTCTGCCGCCCGGACTCGACGCGATCTATTTGGGAGGCGGCTACCCCGAGGTATTTGCAAAAGAGCTTGCCGCCAATGCCTCCATGCGCGGAGCCATTCGGGATTTTGCCGCTCAGGGCGGTGAAATCTATGCGGAATGCGGTGGCTACATGTACCTGTGCACGTCGCTGGAGGCCTCGGATGACGCCGACGGTACGGGCGAGAGCCGCCGGAGCTGGCCCATGTGCGGCGTTCTCGACGCGACTGCCCGCATGGGGGGCCGGATCCGTTCGCTTGGCTACCGTGAAGTAACTATGCTTGCCGAAGCTCCTTTCGGAATGCCCCAAAGAGCGTTTCGGGGGCATGAGTTCCACTGGTCATCCATTGAGCTTCACCGGGACTACCCGCCGCTGTACGAGTCCGCCGGACGCACCGGGACGGAACGCGCGGGGGTGGCCTTCGGCAGGATCAGGGCTGGATATATTCATCTTTATTGGGGAAAGGGAGCGCATGTTCCGGGAAGGGCGGAGCACACCCCCGCGCCCGGCGTGTCCGCACCTGAAGCGATGCCGAACACCGGGGGGCGGATCGTCCTGCTCAACGGCCCCTCCAGCGCGGGGAAAAGCACGCTGGCAAGCGCGCTGCAACAGCAGCTTCACGAGTACGGACGGCCCAGCCTGCGCCTGTCGGTCGATCAGATGCTTCAGGCGGCCTCGGGCGGACACGAATCCGTCCTTGCCGGGCTGGAAACCGGACTGCCTCTGGTAGAGGCCTTCCATGCCGCAGTAGCCGCCGCCGCGCAGTCTGGAGCGTGGGTTATTGCCGATCACGTCATCGGGGAAGACCCGGCGTGGATCAGCGACTTTTTCGGGCGGATGGGGACCGTCCCCGTCCTTTCCGTGCAGGTGGTCTGCAAGCCGGAGGAACTGCGTCGCCGTGAAGAGAACCGCACGGATCGTACCCCGGACTGGCCCCATGCGAAACGGCAGCTCCTCAATATCCACCGCGAGCTTCCCGAACAGCTGGTTGTCGACACGACCGACGCGACCCCCGAAGCCTGCGCCGAACGTATTCTTCAAGTGCTGCTTGAAGATTCCGGACGGCTGGTGCTCCGTTGCGCCGTTCTCGAAACATCCTGAATGGTTACGTTGTATTTTTTAGGGTCAGAAACCAAAGGACTGCCTCATGACCACCAGTACACCCGAAGCCCACGGCGGCGATTTGCTGCGGATGTCTGCCTTGTCCGGGAGAGCCCCGGAAACCCTGCTGGACTTCAGCGTCAACGTGCGTCCCGAAGGCCCGCCGGAGTTCGTGCAGGCGGCTCTGGTGAGGGCGATGACGCAGCTTGCCGCCTACCCCTCCCCCCATGCCGAGGAAGCCGCCGAAGCCGCTTCACGGCGGTACGGGCTGGATGCCTCGCGCTTCGTGTTCGGCAACGGCAGCAACGAGTTGATCCATGCGCTGGCGCGTGCGCTGTACCGGCGCGGTACGCCCGGCGTCTGCGTGATCGAACCGGCCTTCAGCGAATACGCCCTTGCCGCCAAACGGGCGGGGCTTGCGGTTTCCCGCCTCCCCGGAGGGCTTGAGGCAGCGGAGCATTCGCTGGCGGAGGGGCTGGGGAGCCTTCCCCCGGGAACCGCCGTGTTTCTTGCCAATCCCGGCAACCCTTCCGGCTTTTTCCGCACGCCGGAAACCTGTCTCGCACTCATGGCGGCATGGCCCGAACTCCTGTGGGTTCTGGACGAAGCCTTTATCGAGTACGCCGGGCCAGAGCAGGCTGTTTCCGTCCTTCCCCGGCTGCCGAAAAACGGGGTTGTGCTGCGCTCGCTGACCAAGTTCCACGCCGTGCCGGGAGTCCGCATCGGCTACCTTGCCGCCTCCCAGCCGCTGGCGGAGTCCGTGCGCGCTGAGCTGCCCGCATGGAACGTCAACGCCTTTGCCCTTGCCGCCGCCCTTGCCGTGCTTGCGGAGAGCGAAGAGTCCGCCGCATTCGCCGAACGGACCCGTGCGGAAAATACCGGGCGCAGGTCGGATCTGGCTGCGGTGCTTGCCGGGCTGCCCGCGCTGGAGGTCTGGCCTTCCGCCGCCAATTATGTCTTGTTCCGCTGGCGCGGCGCACCGCGGGATCTGCGGGATCGGCTGCTGAAACTGTCCGGTATTGCGCTGCGCGACTGCTCCAACTACCACGGGCTGGAAGACGGGACATGGTTCCGGGCCGCCGTCCGGTTCCCGGAGGAGCACCGCCGCCTTGCCGATGCCCTCCGCAGCATCATGGAGCAGGCTGGCGATAGCGGCAAGAAACCCGTCGGGCAGGCCGAAGAAGGTGCCGCCATGCCCTCTGCGGAAAGGAGGCAGGACGTTGCCCCTCCCGCAGCCTCCGGCGGCTCTGCCGCTCTTGAGGGTTCCGGACGGCTCCGGCCTCCGCTGGCCTATCCGGGCGCACCATCCCGGAAGACGCCCGCGCTCATGCTTCAGGGCACGTCTTCCAATGCGGGCAAAAGTGTTCTGGCTGCGGCCTATTGCCGCATCTTCCGGCAGGACGGCTATGATGTGGCCCCCTTCAAGGCGCAGAACATGTCCCTGAATTCCGGCGTCACCCTTGCCGGGGACGAAATGGGCCGCGCCCAGATTGTGCAGGCTCAGGCTGCCCGGGTCGATCCAGACGTCCGCATGAACCCTATCCTGCTCAAGCCCCATTCGGACACGGGATCGCAGGTCGTCGTGCTCGGGCAGCCCGCCGGACACATGGGCGTCCGCGAATATTTCACGAAAAAGAAGGATCTGTGGCATACGGTCACCTCCGCCTACGACGCGCTTGCCTCGGAACATGATGTGATGGTGCTGGAAGGCGCGGGCAGCCCCGGAGAGGTAAACCTCAAGCAGCACGACGTGGTCAACATGCGGATGGCGGAGCACGCTCGGGCTTCCGTCCTTCTGGTCGGCGACATTGACCGGGGGGGCGTGTACGCCTCGTTTCTCGGGACGTGGATGACCTTTTCCGCCCCGGAACGCCGCCTGCTCGCGGGCTATCTCGTCAACCGCTTCCGGGGGGATGCCTCCCTGCTTGCACCCGCCCACCGGTACATGCTCGACCATACCGGTGTGCCCGTCCTCGGCACGATCCCGCATATCCGGGATCTGAATCTGCCCGAGGAGGACATGGCGGGCTTTTCATGGGCGCAGGCCGGGGACGGCGGGGAGAAGCAGCCGGGAACGCTGGATATCGCCGTGGTCATGCTCCGGCATGTGTCGAACTACACGGACTTTGCCCCGCTCGCCCTCGAACCTGATGTGCGTCTGCGGCCTGTGCGCCGGGCCGGGGATTGGGGAAACCCGGACGTGGTGATGCTTCCCGGTTCCAAGAGCGTGGTCCCGGATCTTGAGGAACTGCGCCGCTCGGGGCTGGCGGACAAGGTTCTTGAGCACGCCGCCCAAGGGAAATGGCTTTTCGGCATCTGCGGCGGCTTGCAGATCCTCGGGCGGGAAATACTCGATCCGTTCGGCATCGAGTCTGCCGCCACCCGCGTGCCGGGGCTTGGCCTCATGGATCTCCGGTCGACCTTTGCTGCGGACAAGACGCTTGTGCGTGTGCGGCACGCGGAAACGCCGCTCGGCGTGCCCTCGTCGGGCTATGAAATCCACCACGGCCTCACGGAGCACGGGCCGGACGCCCTCCCGCTGTTCCTTCGGGAGGAGGGGAGCCGTGCCGGTTCGGATCGTGTCTGCGGGTATGTCTGCAATCGCCGCTGGGCAACCTATCTGCATGGCATCTTTGATGATGACGACTTCCGCCGGGCATGGATCGACCATGTGCGGGCGGATATCGGCCTTGTCCCGCAAGGCCGGAAGCTCGCAAGCTGCGATCTGGAAAACGCTCTGGACCGTCTGGCGGATATTGTCCGTGAACACTCAGACATGACAGCCATTTACAAAAGTATGGGGCTGTAGGGGGAGGGTCCTTTCATGCAACACTTGAATATTCCGAATGTTTCCGTACAGGCGGCAACGGCGGCCCGGCAGCGTCTCGACAGCCTTGCCAAGGTTCCCGGGAGTCTCGGGCAGCTTGAGGAGCTTGCCGTCCGGCTGGCGGGCATCACGGGGAACGCCTCGCCTTGTTTTTCCAAAAAGTCCGTGGTATTATTCGCTGCCGACCACGATATCGCCCTGAAAGGGGTCAGCGCAACCGGTCAGGAAGTCACGGAAATCCAGGTCCGCAACTTCCTTCGGGGAGGCGGAACGATCAACGCGTTCTGCCGCAACGCCGGAGCGCGGCTCACCGTGGTGGACGTGGGCATCAAGCACGATCTCGAGAACGCGGAAGGGCTGGTTCGCCGCAAGGTTGTCCACGCCGCCCGCGATTTCAGCGAAGGCCCGGCCATGACCCGCGAGGAGGCGCAAGCCTGCCTGCAGGTGGGCATCGACATGGCCCGCGAAGAGGCCGCGCGAGGGGTATCTCTGCTTGCCGCCGGAGAAATGGGCATCGGCAACACCTCGCCTTCATCCGCCATCGCCGCCGTGCTGACGGGGGCCAGTGTGGAAGACGTTACCGGCATTGGCTCCGCCATTTCCTCGGAGCGTGTCCGGCACAAGACGGCTCTCATCCGGCAGGGCATCGACCTCAACACCCCCGATCCCGCAGACGCGCTGGACGTGCTCGCCAAGGTCGGCGGCCCGGAAATCGCCGCCATGTGCGGCCTGATGCTCGGCGGAGCCTCTCTCCGCATTCCTGTGGTGGTGGACGGCTTTATCGCCGGGGCCGCTGCCGCCGTCGCCGTGGGGCTGTATCCGGGCGTCCGGGACATGCTGGTTGGCTCTCATTCCTCCTTTGAACCGGGGCACCAGATGCTCATGCGGCATCTGGGCATTCCTACCTATTTCGATTTTGGGCTTCGACTCGGTGAGGGTACCGGGGCGGCCCTGTTTTTCCCGATCATCGATGCCTCGGTACGGATACTTACGGAAATGCGGACGCTTCAGGAACTCGACATCAGGAGGGACTGATCATGATGCTGCGTGCCGCGCTCGGCTTCTTTACCCGCCTGCCCATCGGGAAGGCTCCGCTGCCGCCAACCTTCCGGGGAGTCATCGTATGGTTCCCCGTGGTCGGGCTGCTCATCGGGAGCCTTGTCGCCGTGGCCCTGCAGGCTGCCGCGCTGTTCCTGCCTCCCCTCCTGTGCGGAGCCATCGGCTGCCTTGTCTGGGTTGCCGTTACCGGCGGGCTGCATCTTGATGGCGTAGCCGATTGCGGAGATGGCCTTATTGTGGAGGCTCCTCCTGCGCGACGCCTTGAAATCATGAAAGATTCCCGGTTGGGAACCTTCGGGGGAACAGCCCTGTTCCTTGTGTTGGCCTTGAAGATTGCAGCTCTGTCCGGCATGGCGGAACAGGGCTTTTTTCGATTGCTCTCCGGTTGTTGCCTTGCCGCCGCGCTGTCCCGCTGTATGGTCTTTGCCGCCATGCGCGTACCTTCCGCCCGTCCCGGCGGGCTGGGCGAGGCCCTTCGCGAAGGGGTGACCCCGCGGCATGAACTGGTGGCCCTCGGCATCGGCCTTGCTCTCTGCGCCGTGAATGGCTGGCGCGGCCTTGTCGCCCTGACGCTGGCTTCACTAACGGTTTTTCTGTTGCTCTCCGCTGCAAGGAAACGGCTCGGCGGCGTGACCGGGGATGTCTTCGGCTGCCTTGTCGAGCTGACGGAATGCGTCGTGCTTGCGGTCTGTTGTCTGCGATGAGGAGGCCTGAATGCGTCTTTCCCTGCCACATCTGCGTTTGAGTGGAACCTCGTTTCTGCTGCATGAGTCGTATGTTCCTGCCGTGCGTTTTACAGCCAGGCTCTGCGACGATGTGGCTTTGTTGCTCGCCGAAACCGGAGAACGGGGGGAATACCTGCCCTCCATCAAAGAAATCAATGAAATCAAGCAGATTATTGACGGAGAAGGCGCAACCCTTCATGTGCACCTGCCTACCGATGCCGACTGCGGCACTCCGCAGCGGGCCAGGCTGCTGGTGCGGAAGGTGCGGCAGGCCGTCGAACGGGCCGCTCCGCTTGCGCCGCACAGCTTTGTCCTGCATCTCGATTTTCCCTCCCTGTGCGGCACCGGATGCCGTCCCTCTCGCGATCAGCAGGCGTGGACGCGGGAAGCCCTCCACGATATCGCTGCCTGCCTGCCTTCCCCGGAACAGCTTGCCGTTGAGAACCTTGAGGGGTTTCCGTCCGATTTCTGGGATGGCTGGCTGGACGGCTCGTCCTTTTCCCGCTGTCTGGATATAGGGCATTTCTGGAAGGACGGCAGGGACCCGGCGGCGGTGCTCGAAGGCTGGCTTGCCTCCACGCGGGTCATCCACCTGCACGGGCTTGCGCCGCGCGGGGAAAGCGGAGCGGGGCGGGAAGAGGGGCTGCTTGGGCATACAGAGCTGGGGCTGCGTTTCGGGCCTCGTCCCAAGGATCATGTTTCCCTCGCGCTCATGCCGGAGCCGTGCGTGGATGCGGTCATGCACCCATTGTGGAGGAGCGGCTTCTCGGGCGTGCTCAATCTGGAGGTGTTTTCCGCCGCGGCCTTTACCGAGTCCCACGCGGTGCTCATGCGTTCGTGGGAGCGTTTTGCGGCAACCTCCTCCGGGTTGCCATCCGCAGCCGTACCCGCTTCGGGTTTTCAGCCGCGGGGCTAGCCGGCTTTCCCGGCAGGAACGGGAACCTTGTTGCACCGGCTGATCTTTTCCCTGAAGGGTGAGGCTGCAAACCATAAAGGAACGCTTGATGAATGATGTCTCCCTGTATCTCGGCGGTACGCGCAGCGGAAAGAGCGTCCGGGCGGAAGAACACGTTCTGCGTGTGGCGGACGGGCCAATCCTGTATGTTGCTACCGCTGTGGCACATGCTGAAGACGTTGCCATGACGGAACGCATTCGGCGGCATCAGGCCCGCCGTCCGGCGCACTGGCGAACGCTGGAGTGTCCCCGGCATCTTGGGGAAAAGATTGCGGAGGCCCTATCCGCCCTCCCGGATGCACCGGGCAGGCCCACCGTCCTGCTGGACTGCGTAACGCTCTGGGTTTCCAACATCCTGTTCAGCCTGTCCGATCCTGAGGATCTGGTGGCCTTTGAGGCGGAAATCCGGGCCGAAGCCGAGAGCCTCCTCTCCCTGATGCGATCCTCCCGTTGCCGTTGGGTCCTCGTCTCTGGGGAAACCGGACTTGGCGGCATCGCGGCTTCCCGGATCGGACGCGTGTATGACGACGGCCTCGGGCTGGTCAATCAGCTCCTTTCCGCTGAAGCGCAGGAAGCCTTTCTTGTTGTCGCCGGACGGCTCCTCCGGCTGGAGAAGCCGTAGGCGTTTCCAGACGCTTCAGGGGCCGCCTCTCGCCACGGCGCGGTGTCCCCTTCCCGAAAACTCTGAACCAGTAGTGAGGCCGTCATGGATGATCGGGCTTTTGTGGATGTACTGAAAGAACGGGCCTTGCGAGGTGCTCCGGTTTCCCGCGAGGAGGTGCTTCGCTTGCTGGCCTTTGATCCGGAATCCGAGGCGGCTGCCTGTCTCGGAGAGGCAGCCCGGGAGGTCGCACGCCTTGTCGCGGGGAACGAGGGGCGTGTGTGGAGTGCCGTCGGCATAGACTGCAGGCCCTGTCCGATGAACTGCGCGTTCTGTTCCTTTGGGGAAAAATGGGGTCTGGTTGGCGAACCTCGGGAATGGAGCGACGAAGCCGTCATTGCGGCCGCTGAAGCCTTTGTCGCCGCCGGAGCCGAATGGGTCACGCTGCGGACCACGGAATTTTATGGGGTCGAACGGCTGTGCGCGTTGGCCCGGAAGGTTCGCGAGGCCGTTCCCGGCGAGTATGGGCTGGTCGTGAACACCGGCGAGTTCGGAGCGCGCGAGTCCGAGATGATGCTCGCCGCGGGCATCAACATTGTCTACCACTCCCTCCGGCTCGGAGAAGGAAAGACAACCTGTTTTCGCCCGGAAGAACGGCTCGACACCCTGCACGCCGTGCGGGACTCCGCGCTGAAGCTCGCGCATCTGGTGGAACCGGTCGGGCCGGAGCACACGGATGGGGAAATTGCGGACATCCTGCTCACCGCTCTCGACAACAGGGCTGCGCTGGGCGGGGCGATGGCCCGCATCAATGTGCGGGGAACTCCGTTTGCCGCGCATCCGTCCCTGTCCGACAGGCGGCTGGCCCAGATTGTCGCCGTCACCCGCCTCTGCGGTGGGCGCAATATGCCGGATATATGTGTGCATCCTCCGCGCCGGGAAGCCCTCGAATGGGGGGCGAACGTCGTGGTAGTGGAAACCGGAGCCGTCCCCCGCGATCAGGAAGAATGTAGGGGCGAGTGGCAGGGATTCACCGTGGCTGAGGCCAGAGCACTGTTCAGGGAGGCGGGGTATTGGGTGAAAGAGCCTCCCGCTGTCCGAACCTGACGCTGCCCCGGACTCCGCAAACCAACCCAAAAGCGAGGAAGACATCATGCTGCGTACCCTGTTTATGACGGCTGTGTTCGTCCTGAGCCTGAGTCTGCCCGTTGCGGCGGAATCGACGTGGAACGTCGGGACATGGAAAACCGCGCAGACCATCCAGCCATTCCTGTACAGTCCCTATGCGGACGGGGCCAGGGTGATCGTGCACCCGTTCACCAACCCTGCGGATCAGAAGGCCGCGCTGCTTGCCGGAAGCCTCGACATGACAGGGACCACGCTTGCGCTGGCGATTCAGGCCGCCTCGCGTGGGGAGCCGATCGCGCTGGTGGCCTCGCTGGGGAACAAGTGTTCCGCCCTCGTGGTCAAGAAGGGGGGCGGCATCCGTACGCTCCCGGATCTTAAGGGGAAAAAGATCGGCTATGTTCCGGGAACCATGCATGAGGTTCTGCTCCGCGAGACGCTTTCCCGGGCGGGGCTTGACCCGGACAAGGATACCCGGCTTGTCCGCATTGATTTTTTTGATATGGGTACCGCCCTCAGCCGGGGCGACATCGACGCCTATCTTTCTGGAGAGCCGCTGCCAACCCTGGCGAAGCGGCAGGGCTATGGGGAAATCCTCGCCTACCCGTATTACGGCGAAAGCATAGGGGCCATCAATAGCGGTATGCTCATGCGGCGCGACTTCATTGAGCAGCACCCGGAGCAGGCTCTGAAGATGGTGCGCGCGCATAGGCTGGCAACCGAACGCTGTATGGCGGACAAGGCGTTCTGGCTGGACAATGCCTCGCGGATGTTCGGTCTTGAAAGCGATGTGCTGCATGAAGCCGCCGACAATATCGAGCTGGTGTGGGATATGGACGATGCCTTTGTGCGCCAGCTCTCCGCGCTCGGCAAGCGGATGCACGAGCTTGGAATCATCAAGAAGGAGCCGGATTATGCAAAGCTCGTGGATCGGCGTTTTGTGGATGTCCTTCGGGCCGAGAATGCCGGGCACAAGGCTTTGGCCCCAGAATGATGAAAGGCCGGGAGGTTGCAGGAACAGCTCCTGAGCCTCAGGCAGGGGCGTCCGCCCCTGTGCCGGCTGTTGGAGGGGTCGCCAAGATGCGTCGCTTGCTTGCAAACGGTATCGGCAAGGTACGGCAGGGGATTGTCCCCTGCCTGCTTCCCGGAGTTTTGCTCGTCCTCTGGCAGACGGCGACGGCCTGCGGGCTTGCTCCTGAGTATCTGCTTCCATCCCCGGCAACGGTATGGGAGGCGGCCCGGGCCTATCTCGGCCTGAGCCTTGAGGCTTCCGACGCGTATGCGGGACGCTTCGGGACAGATCTTGCGGCAAGCCTCGGGCGCGTTGGCTGGGGCTATATGCTGGCGGTCGTTCCGGGCGTGCTTCTTGGGCTGGCTTCGGGGCGCAACCCGTGGCTGTCCCGTCTGCTTTCCCCGTTGATCAACGGCGTTCGCTCAGTGCCGGGGATCAGCTGGCTGCCGTTGGTGCTGCTGTGGTTCGGCATCGGGTTCCGGGCAACCACCGTCCTGATCGCGCTGGCCGGCTTTTTCCCGGCCTATCTGAACGCCGCGGCGGGGTCCGCTTCCGTACCGCCAATCCTCATTCGGGCGGGGGAGATGCTCGGGCTTTCCCGCCGGGCCATCTTTTTTCGGATTATCATCCCTTCCTCCATGCCGCAGATCCGCACGGGGCTGCGGATTGCGCTCGGGATGAGCTTTTCCTATCTGGTTCTTGGCGAGCTTACGGGCGTTCCCGACGGCCTTGGTGCCACGATCATGGATGCGCGGCTGTCGGGCCGTGTGGATCTGCTGTTTTCCGGCATTTTCTTTATCGCTCTTGCGGGGTGGCTATGCGATCTGCTGCTGGTACGGCTTCTATCGGTGCTCTCGGTGAGCCTGAGGCGACAGGATCTCCTTTTTTCGGCTGCTCCGGGATCTGGAAAACCTTTCCGGGCATGAAACAGGCCGTTCTGCCGGGGGTGTCCATCTCTGTTCCGCGAGGAGGCATCCTTGTGCTGCTCGGGGCCTCGGGATGCGGCAAGACGACCTTGCTGAATATCCTCGCGGGGTTTGTGGCACCGGATGCGGGAACGGTAACGCTGGATGGACAAAGCTGCCGCAGGCCCGGCCCGGATCGGGCCGTGGTCTTTCAGGAACCGGCCCTGTTCCCGTGGTTGACCGCGCGGGAAAACGTGGAGATGGGCCTGGAGGCCAAAGGCTTGCCCCCGGAAATGCGCCGGGAGCAGGCTCTTTCCATTCTTGCCGGAACAGGGCTTCACGGGTACGGCGACCGGCTGCCGGCGGAGCTTTCCGGCGGGCAGAAACAGCGGGTGGCGTTGGCGCGGGCCCTGGCCCTTTCGCCATTGGCCATGCTGCTGGACGAGCCTTTTGCCGCGCTGGACGCCATTACCCGCGAACAGATGCAGCGGCTTTTGGCTGACTTGCATGCCCGCACCAAGACGAGCATTGTTCTGGTGACGCATGACGTGGCGGAAGCCTTGCTGCTGGCTGATGAAATCGTCGTGATGGCACCCGGAAAAGGCCTTGTCGCCTCCCATCACGTCACGGAGCCGCGCCCAAGGGAATCTGTCGATCCAGACGCACTGCGGGAACTCCGGGCCGTGCTTCGGTCAACGCTGCGGCAGGCTAGCTAAAACGCTGCGGTCACTTTGTCCGACCGCGCGGGCCGGCGATATCGAAGTTATAATAGAGTCTGAAATATTTCTTATGGATATCGTACGACCAGTGTTCGGTGCGGAAAATGCTCACGGCGGCCTCGCGGTTGCCGAGCCGCACGGAGTCGATAAACCGTTGGTGGGTCATCAGGTTCATCGATTCCCATTCGTATGAATATTGGCGTCTCGGGAAGTCGTACAGCCGGCGGCGCAGCGGAATCAGGGTCTGCTCCAGCAGGATGTTTTCGGACATGGACAGAAAGATACCATGAAACCGGATGTTTTCATCGTAATATTCCACAAAGTTGTTTTGCCGGAGCAGTTCCCATTGCCTTTCATTGGAGGCCTCGAACTGGCGCACATGATAGGCTGTCAGCTTGCTGAAAACCTCGTTGATGCAGTCGGCCTCGATGGAGCCGATGATCTGGTACGCGCTTTTAAGGTGCACACTGAACCATACGTCGTGTATAACGAGTTCTGACCCCGCGAGCCATGAAGGGTGCTTAAAAACGATATATGAAACAGAGATAGCCTTCTGTTTCGGAGACAGCGTTCTCCGAGAGCTAGATCCCCTATACAAAAGAAAACCTCCTGTTTAGCGGGAGGTTTTCTTTTACCCACTTGCTCCGAATTCTTTTTCGTTTTTCCTGGCGAAAAGGAGCTGATGATACCGGTAAAGAGTCAGAGAGTCCCCTTAGCGAGTCTTTTTTCTTGAAAATCGTTATGGAACGGTTCCGTATCTCAGCTGTTTTCTTGATTCGGCTGGCCCTAGCAGTTTTGTATCCGTTTCATATACGAAGAGTATGTTATATTAAACAAGTAGTAAGTATAATTGGCTTTATAGCGCACGGATACGCACGGACGTTCCTTTATTTTTAATATTTTTACGTGCATATGTAGCTGTAAGCGTTGTAATAAGTAATTTTTTTTGGTATTTCAAAAAAATAGGCAACAGGATCGGTTTTAGGAATAGTTTGTTTCCTGCCTTATAGAATAAGACAAGAAACGAAAGGTGTGCGACACTTTTTATATATTTTCAAGGAATTATGAAATATTCATTTATAAATGAGATAGATGTTCCTAAAACAATTCTTATTGTCGATGATGATGAAATGAATCGCAGTGTATTGGGAAATATTTTTTCTGCGTCTTATTCCATTGAAATGGCTGAGAATGGAAAAGAGTGCCTCAATAAAATGTGGGAATATAGGCAGCGTATTTGTGCTGTTCTTTTAGATGTTGTCATGCCTGTGATGGGCGGTATTGAGGTATTGAAGAAATTAAACAGAGATGGTGTCGTCAATCATATTCCCATATTTATTATTACTGGGGAAACAGATACGAAAATCATCAAGCATGCGTATGATCTCGGCGTGATGGATGTTATTGCTAAGCCCATTTCTTCATATATTGTGCAGCGTCGGGTTAATTCCGTCATTGAACTGTTTACGGCACGGAAACGACTTTCCAGTGTGGTGGGGCAGCAAAAGGATCAGCTTTTGAAGCAGGCCAAAAGGATCCTTGGGCTGAACATGGGGATGATAGAGTCTCTTTCAACAGCCATTGAATTTCGCAGTGGTGAATCCGGTGAACATATCCGGAAAATACATGACATCACCAAGCTGTTTCTTGAAAATTCTCCACTGGGCAGAGATTTTTCGACAAAGGAAATCGAGCATATCTCTTTGGCCGCGATCATGCATGACGTTGGGAAAATATCCATTCCCGACGCCATATTGAGCAAGCCAGACCGCCTTACCCCCGAAGAGTTCGAGATCATGAAAACGCACACGACACAGGGGGCACAGCTTCTGGAGAGAATCCCGCAGATGCGAGAACTGCCGCTTTTCACATATGCCTACGATATTGCCAAATACCATCATGAAAGATGGGACGGGCGCGGCTACCCGGATGGACTCAAGGGCAACGATATCCCTTTATGGGCACAGATCGTTTCCATTGCAGACGTGTATGACGCGCTGGTCAGCCCGCGGTGCTACAAGAAGGCATTCAGCTTTGATTTGGCCCTTGGCATGATTGTCGGAGGTGAGTGCGGCGTGTTTAATCCAAATATATTGGCATGTTTTCGGGAAATCGAGGGCAAGCTGCGCGCTCTTTACGGAAACGGCCCGGAACAAATGTGCAAGTGAGGCTGAAGGATATGGATCAGGCAAGAAAGGCAAGGCTTGAAGCCGGCGGCATTATGGTGGACGAGGCTCTCGAACGCTTTATGGGAAACGAGGCTATGCTTGAGCGTTACTTGCAGAAATTCCTCAGCGAAAAGAGCTATGCCATGCTGCGGGATTCCCTGACCGCAAACGATAGGGAAGCGGCTGGCAGAGCGGTACATACACTGAAAAGCGTATGCGGCACGCTAGGATGTGTGGCGATGCAGGGGCTTGTGACTCTCCAGGAGCGTCATATCCGCGCCGGAGAATGGGAAGAAGCCGTCGGTATGATGCCGGAGATAGCCAGCAACTACGAGACCATTTGCAGTGTGATCCGAGTGTAGCATACGGAACGGCGGACACCCTGTTCTATCTACATAATATTGGGTAATTAAATGAAAGAATACAATAAAATACCATATCCTGCGGGGAAACAGGGTGCACATTCTGTAAAGACATGGCTTACTGATTTTATATGCATCGCTACCGTTTGCTATTTGCTGTTCGTCTGTTTTTCCATGTATAAGATAGGCGACTCTACAACCCAGCTCTATCAATATCCCTATACCGTCTCGCGCAAAATACAGGACATGAGGACCACCCTCTATGCCATGCGTATTTCTTTGCCCTCCCTTCTGGCCACACCCGGCATATCCATTGCCGACGCATATAAGCTCCTCAAAGAGCAGACGGCGATGCAGGATAAGTCGCTGGAAGAAATCACGCTCAAGTTCCAGGGAGAGGAGGATGAGCTGGCGTATCTGAAAAAAAGCATAACCGAATTGCGCCAATCCCGGAAGGATATGGTCAATAATCTTTTTGGGATATTGGATATCAAATACATCAATGCGTATTATGCCCGTGAGGTTCTCCCGCATTTTGAAAAGGTGGACGCACTGCTTGGTAAACTCGGAGAAGGAGCCAAGAACCGCAGCAATATAATCCTAGAGGAAATGGACACGCTGAGAGTCTTTTCCATCATTGCCACATTATGTATAGGAATAAGTATAATCCTGCTGAGCCAGCACATGCGCAAGGTGGAACGGGATAGATATAAGGAAAGCGTATACCGTGAAAAACTCTTCAATCTGCTTGCGGCCAATATAGATGAAGTCTTTTTCATTTCAAGCGAAGATAAAGTCTTTAAGTATGTGAGTTCAAACAGTGAACGCGTCATAGGCATACCCAATAATTGTTTCATGGATGACTACAAGCTATTATATTCGCTTCTGGAGCCTGAGGATAGTGATTGGCTGCACGCGGTATTCGACGATACCTCCTCGACATATATGAATGAACGGAACGTCGTGTTTGGCAGGGAGAAGCGTCGTTTCAACATCAGGGTCTACCCCGTATTCATGAACAATGTTCTGATTCAGCGGATCATCGTGCTGCTCGATCAGACCAAGGAGTTTACCTATCGGCAGGCACTGAACGACGCTCTTGAGAATGCCCGCAGCGCAAACACCGCCAAAAGCCGTTTCCTCTCACATATGTCGCATGAAATCCGTACGCCGCTGAACGCCATTATTGGTATGACGGCTATTGCCCTGTCCCGGATTGGCGAACGTGCCCGCATAGAGGATTGCCTTACCAAGATAGGGCTTTCTTCGCGTCACCTTCTCGGTCTGATCAACGACGTACTGGACATGTCCAAAATTGAGGAAGGCAAGCTTTCCATTGCCCATGAACCCTTCAATTTCCAAGTCTCCCTGCAGGGAGTGATCAATCTTATCCAGCCTCAGACGCAGGAACGCGGGCTTGATTTTGAAGTGTCCCTGTCCGGGGTTGATGAGGAGGAGTTGCTCGGGGATGCCCTGCGGCTGAACCAGATTCTCATCAATATCCTGTCCAATGCACTTAAATTCACTCCGGTCGGGGGTTCCATCCGGCTGGAGGTTCATCAGCTCTATAAAAAGAACAATACCGTACAGCTTCGCTTTGTTATCCGTGATACGGGCATTGGCATGAGCCAGGAGTTCATAAAGCGGCTGTATATTCCTTTTGAACAGGCCGCGTCCACCTCTTCTTCAAGATTTGGCGGCACGGGGCTTGGCATGGCCATTACCCAAAATATTGTTTCCTTGATGGGCGGCACGATATTCGCGAAAAGCGAGGAAGGCAGAGGAACCGAGATCTCCGTAGAACTTCCCTTTGGCCTAAGCGGACGGCAGCTGGAAAAAACGAAAGGCGAGCTGGAGCCACTTAAAGTACTCGTCGTGGATGACGACTACGATACCTGTGAGCATGCCTCCCTGTTGCTGGATAAAATGGGACTTCGGACCCGATGGGTGCTCAGCGGTGCGGAAGCGGTACAGCTTGTACAAGAATCACATGACAGTGGTGATGATTACGATGTCTGCTTCATAGACTGGAAAATGCCGGATATGGATGGCATGGAAACCGTCCGCCACATCCGCAGCAAGGTCAATCTGGACACGATTATCATCATAATCAGTGCCTATGACTGGAGCGAAATAGAAGAGGAGGCCCGCGCCATAGGCGTTAACGGCTTCATCGCCAAGCCTTTTTTTGCTTCTAGTATTTACAATACGCTCACCTCACTGGCACCGCGCGTTACGGACCCGAAGAAAAAAACGGAAGCTGCCGAACCTCGGCAAACAACGACGCATCAGCATTATGATTTTACGGGAAAGCATATATTGCTGGTCGAAGATAATGAATTCAACCGTGAGGTTGCCCAAGAATTTCTTGAAATGACGGGGGCCACGGTTGAATGTGCCGAAGACGGGGCAGAGGGCGTAGACCTGTTTATGGCTTCGGAAACCGGGCAATACGATGTTATCCTGATGGACGTGCAGATGCCGGTCATGGATGGCTATGATGCGACACGAGCTATTCGCGCTTCGGCGCATCCTGACGCGAATTCCATCCCCATTCTTGCCATGACAGCCAATGCCTTCAGCGAGGACGTGGCTGCCGCCGTGGCGGCAGGCATGAGCGGGCATATCGCCAAACCCATAGATGTGGCGGCACTGTATCGGCTACTCGATTCGCATTTTGCATAAGAATGCTTATTAGGAAAAGCATGGCATCATGCAAAACAAGCTGACCAGCTGGGAATATACGGTTCTTTTAAGGGGGATCCCCTCATTTTGAGGAGGAAAAGCTGCACCCAATATGTGCCAAGAATAATGTTGAGCCTGACGTCACTGATAAAGACATAAAGTAGCATATGAAGCTTATTCATATGCTACCGTGAGGACAGCAAACTGCGAAAAAAGTTAAGCAACGTTGGATGTGTCAGCGCAGTGCGATACCATACTTTTTGAGTTTTGTGTACAGGGTGGAACGCTTGAGATCGAGCAATTCCGTCATGCCTTTTTCCCCGTACACACGGCCCGAGGCGATGTTGAAAACATGCTCAAGATAACGCCGTTCCAGTTCGTCGAGCGTGGGGAGGTCTTCAACGATGAACCTGTGGCGCAGCGGCGTTTCCCCGTCGGTTTTCCGGTTCGGCGGCGAGAGGGGCGCGCTTAGGGCCGGAAGACGGTTCAGAATAACTGCCCGCTCGATCACGTTTTTGAGCTCCCTGATGTTGCCGGGCCAGTCGTAGCCACGGAGGAGAGCGATTTCTTCCTGATTCAGCGCGAACGGGAGCTGGTTGTAGCGGCGGCAGAAATGCTCCATGAAGTTCTGCACGAGCGGAATGATGTCCTGCTTGCGTTCGCGCAACGGCGGCAACATGAGCGGCACGACCGAAATACGGTATAGCAGATCCTCGCGGAACCTCCCTTCCTGTACTTCCTGCCACAGGTTTTTATTGGTGGCGGTGATGAGCCGGAAGGAGGAATAGATTTCCCGCGTTCCGCCGACCCGGATAAAACGCTGCTCCTGAAGGACGCGGAGGAGTTTCGTTTGAATTGCCGGAGGGATGTCACCCACTTCGTCGATGAAAAGTGTGCCTTCGTCGGCCATTTCAAAGAAGCCGAGCTTCTGTTTGATGGCCCCGGTGAACGCGCCGCGCTCATGGCCAAAAAATTCGCTTTCGAAAAGGTGTTCGGGCGTGCTTGCCGGATGGACCGCGACGAAGGGACCGCTGCGGCGGCTCATCAAGTGGATCTGCCGAGCCATGACTTCCTTACCCACACCGGTTTCCCCCAATATGAGCACGGGCGCATCCGTAACGCTCACATGCCGGACCTGTTCGAGTAGATCTCCGAGACCGGTTCCGAAGGTAGGAGCGATGTTTCTGTCCTCTTGCAGCACGACGGACTGGAAGCGTTCCTTTTGGTGGCGCGATTCCTCGTCGCGCACTTTTTTGAGACGCAGGGCAGAGCGCACTTCCGAGGCGAACAAGTAAGACAGGGTGTGGAGTTCAGGCTGATGCAAGTGGGCGAAGGAGCCGTCGGTAAAGGTGCTGTCCAGATAGAGTAGCCACAGGCTGGAGTCTCCGATGTCAAGAGGGAGGCAGAGTCCCTGTTCGCCGCGCTCTGGGCCAGATCGGCAAGCGGAAAAGCTGTTGAGCCACTCAAGGCATGGGCGCATCTGTTCGCTTTTCAGCTCCATGTCGGTCAGGTTGATGGCGGCGATGCAGGCAAGCCCGTTGCCTTCGTCCCGCCGGAATAGTGCCCCGCGTTCCGAGTTCAATTCTTTTTGGGCGATGGCGACCAGACGGTGCAGGGCACTGGTCAGGCACATTTCATTCGAGAGCGCATTGAAGGCCCGGTGGCAGCGTTCTACACAGGAGCCTTGCGGATGTCCGTAAGCCCCGCCGCTGTGAGCGGGCAGCCTGTTCCCCGGAGCATGGCGGGTCAGCAGGAGGACCATTTGCTGGTAAGAAACGTTCCGGTCGATGCGGATCCCGGAACAGGCTTCGGCGTGATCGCGCAGGGCAGTCGCCGAGGCTGTGTCGCCGATGCGCTCAAGGACATTCGCCAATACATTGGTACTGAGGGCCTCCTCGCGGAGGTCGCCGGTTCCGGCAATGCTGTCTAGACTTTCCCGTAGCAAGGCCAGTTCCCGTTCGGGATCTCCACCGCTATCCCACAGCCGAAGTGCCTCGACTCGCAACGCCGCTCCCCGCAGCTGACGGTTAGCCCCTTCTTCGAGCTTCTTTATGGTGAGGTCGAGCGGATAGCGTTCTATCTGATTAAATCCATTTTTTTCAAGTGAATAGAGCATGTCTAGGTTGAGGGGATCTTCGAAGGGAACATGCGGTGCGTTTTGGGAAACACCCCTTGCGGCCTGCCCGGTGAGCAGGGCGTGGGCAGCCCGGAGGCGTCCGTTCAGATAATGATGGAGTGCGATGCCGCGGACGGTGCTGACTGCGGTCTTGTTGTAATTCCGGGAACCGAGTGCCATGAACAGGCAGTCCAGATTAAGGAGGGCAGCGTCCATATCTCCGATGCGGAGCATGGCGAAGGCCAGATGCAGCATCCAGAACGTTGAGAGCATGCGATCGCCGGCGAGGGCCGCCGTGCGCCGGGACGATTCGTTGATGCCGAGCGAGAGATGGTATTGCCGCAGGTAGAACGCGGACTGGCTGGCGCAGGATGCCA
Organism: uncultured Lawsonia sp.; assembly: GCA_964538355.1. Lineage (GTDB taxonomy): Bacteria > Desulfobacterota > Desulfovibrionia > Desulfovibrionales > Desulfovibrionaceae > Bilophila. Next base: position 95,908 of record CAZIFC010000001.1, read on the forward strand.
GCAGCATGGCGAAGCGTCGGTATTTCCAGCCGTAGATGTCCAGCTTTTGGTCATAATATTTCAAGACATGCGGATATTCGCCGCGCACATAGTGCAGGATGCCCTGGAACAGCGGTAGGCAGTCCTGCATCTCCTTGCCGCCAAGATCCGGGAGCTCTCCGAGCCGTTCCACATACCGGGAAATATCCTGCGGCAACGGTTCGTCGGAAAATACTTTGAGATAGCATCCGAAAATTGCCACCAGCGTCCTGAAGCGTTCATTGCCGGACTGCTGCGTCAAAGTATAGGCGATGGGCGTCAGCTTGACCGCCATCTGTAGCTGATCGTTGAGGAACAGACACAGGCTCTGCACGACGAGGACCAGCTCCGCGTACTGCGAGCTTTTTTGGAAGGCCGCATTGGCGTGGACTTCTCCCCAATCCCGCAGGTACCGGATAACGAATTCAAGGCAGAGGAGGTGCTCCGGGGATTGCTGGTTCATTTTTTCATCCAGATACCTCACCACATGCTCGCATTCTTCAAGCGTGGCGTCCGGTAGGAGGAACCCCAGATAGTGGGACATTCGTGAGTCAGGGATCTTGGCTCGGACCGTAGCGGCCAGCGCGTCGAGCAAAGGAGGCGGGATAGAACCGCAGACCCACGCCGTGCCCGTTCTGGCGGCGAGGCCCGCACTCTCCAACTCCGACAGGAGCTGCCGGACATTTTCTTCGGATTGTGCGGTGATGAGCGAGAGGTGCCTCTCGCTGAGCGGCGAGGCCGAAAGGCGGAGCGAGAGCGTCAACGCGGCGAACGTGGGGTCAGATAGTGGTATCGCTCCTATGCACATGGCGGAACCTCCGGGGACATTCCCGTTTTATGGAAAAAATCCTGTTTTTAGGATTTAAGAGTCCCGTTTTTTGTAAAACGGTATGGTGCCAATCTGTTCCTGTCAATATCATGCTGAAATATCATTTTTTCTATGGAATAGCATGTTGGCATCATGCTTGCTCATATCTAAGAGTCTTCTGAACGAGAAGTGCCTGAGCAGCAAGTCTTTTTTCGTCCTCAGGCCACTGCCTCCCATCGCGTCATTGGCGTTTTCCTTCGTCGCCGTCGGGCGAATGAAGGGCCTCGAAACCCGGGCGCACTTCCTCCTTGTCAGGAAGCGTCCCGCAACTCTCCGGGTGCAGCATGGAAAGCTCGTTTCTTCCTTATCTGATGGCAGTTATGTGGATGTCGTTTCTTCTCCTTTTGGGAGTCTGGCTGCGAGCCAAGGTGGCGTTTCTGCAGAAAAATCTTGTCCCGGCTGGGATTATCGCCGGAACGCTCGGCTTTGCGTTGGTGAACATGAACTTGATCGGCTACCCTTCGCCGGAAGGATGGGTGCCGCTTAAGGGCGGCGATTTCGGGATGATTTCTTTCCACCTGTTCAGTTTCGGGTTCGGGATCATCGGGCTCGGATGTTTCAGCACGCATACCAAGGGGCGCAGCATGACGCTCATTAAAGGCGCGCTATGGATCGACCTGCTGTTTTGGCTGTTCTACGGACTTCAGGCGACCGTGGGCTACGGGATCACGGAACTGTACACGAAGATCACCGGTTCCGACCTGACCGCCGCGACAGGATTCCTTGCCGGATTCGGCTTTGCCTTCGGCCCGGGGCAGGCGTTGGCCGTGGGTATGTCGTGGCAAAATGAGTACGGCTTGCCCGACTGCATTTCCATGGGGCTTGCCTATGCGGCAGCTGGGTTCATGGTTGCGAATTTCGTGGGCGTACCCCTCGCGAACTGGGGATTGCGCAGGGGGTATGCGACTTACGGTACCAAGGAGCTTTCTTCCGATTTTCTGAAGGGCCTTCGTCCGGAAGATAAGCAGGTATCTGCCTGCCGCCTGACGACCCATAATGGCAATGTGGATACCTTCGCTCTGCACTTCGCCATTGCCGCTACTGTGTACGGAATCGGCTGGATCGTCTGTTATGTGCTCAAGTACTTCATTCTTCCGCCGAACTACCAGACAGCCTCTTTCGGATTCATCTATCTTTACGCGCTGTTCGCGGGTATGCTTGTCCGCCTCGTCGTCAATCATACTGCTGCAAGTGCCTTCTACAGCGACGACGCGCAGAACCGTATCCTCGGAACTGCCATCGACTACATGATCATTTCAGCACTCATGGCGGTCAGTGCCGCGACGGTCATGAAGTATTTCGTCCCGTTTCTCCTTGTTATCGTTACATGTACGATCATTACGCTCGCGGGCGTGCTGTATCTTGGTCGCCGGGTCGGTTCGTTCGGGCTGGAGAGGGTGTTAGTCGTATTCGGGCTGATTACCGGGACGGCGGCCAGCGGCCTAGCTCTCCTGCGCATCGTGGATAGCGATTTCAGGACGCCAGCAGCCGCTGAGGTAGGCTTGAACAACGTGTACGCCCTTATTCCGATGTTCCCATTCCTGCTTGTTTCGGTGACCATGCCGGGCGGGTTCGGTATTTCCGGCATGCTTATCCTGCATCTGGCCATGATCGCCATTTGCGCTGCCATCCTGTTCGCTGGGCACAGAATGAAGATCTGGGGGCCGCGCCAGTTCTAGATTTTCAGATATTTCCCACTCTCCGGGACGGGCCGCTTCTATCCTTCGTTGCCGTCCGTCCCACAACCCAGGATGTAGTCATGTATTTGGACTTAAAAGGTAAGACGGCGTTTGTGATGGGGGCCGGAAAGGCAAGAGGCATCGGGTTCCACATTGCGGCGGAACTGACTCGGCAGGGCGTATCCGTCTTCCTCGCCGACAGGGACAGGGGGGTGTTCGAACGAGCGCGGGAATTGGAAGGCGAGGGGGCAACGATCCGGGCATTTACGGCGGATCTGTGTTCCTCAGCTCAAGTCGAGAAGATGCGGGATGCGGTGAGCCGCTTGTTCCCGAATCTGGACATATTGATCCAATGCGCGGGCGTTTTCCCCGAACCAGCGAAGCTGGCGGAAGGCTCCGTGGAAACATGGCTGCGGACGCAGGATATCAATGTACACGGTACGTTCCGTTTGTTGCATGCGTTCTTGCCGCTCATGCGGGAACGCGGTGGCTCCGTGGTCGCGGTCGCGTCGGGGGCGGGCAAGCGTCCTCTGTCGGGGTACAGCGGGTATTCCGTTAGTAAGGCGGGGTTGATCATGCTCTTGAAGTCTGTGGCGGTCGAATACGCCGGGGACGGAATCCGGGCCAACAGCATCTGTCCCGGGCCTGTTGAGAGTGAGATGGTGGATTCTCGTGTGGCGGCGGAGGCGTCCCGGCTGGGCGTCCCGACCGAAACGTTGCGTGCGAGCATTTGTAAGGGTATTCCGCTGGGCCGCATGGCCAGCGTGGACGATATCGTAAGGGCGGCACTGTTTTTGGCCTCGGACGCATCCTCATATATGACGGGCCAGTCTCTCAATCTTTCTGGTGGCTTGATCACCGAAGTGTAACGGGTTTTATCCATAGGGGGTGTGGGCAATGGAAAACGCTCCGTTGATGCTCAAGAACAAAACAACCCGGCAAATCAAGACTATTCCAGGGTTCGTCTTCCCGGACGGCGTCAGGGTCATCATTAATTTCACTGTCGATTTCGACGCTATGGTTTTCCGGAAATTCCTCCGTGAACCGAAACTATGGTGTGCGCAGGGAGAGTTCGGGGGCCGAACCGGATTGTGGCGGCTGCTGGACGTGTTCGCCGAGTTTGATATCAAGACGACGCTGTTCCTGCCCGGCCAGACAGGACTCCTGTATCCCGAAGTACTTCGGCGAGCCGTGAGGGAAGGACACGAAATTGCCAACCATATGTGGGATCACCATATCCCCCCGACGCTTGAGGAGGAGGCTGTCCATATCGAGAGGACGGATGCACTCATCAAGGGGCTGACGGGGCGTTACCCAGCGGGCACGCGCAGTGAGCACGATTTGGCCGCGCTCCGGGATCACACCTACATCTACGTTTCCTACACGCCGCAGGGCGAGTTCCCCTTCTACATTTATTACGAAAATATCGGCAAATGGATGCTCAATCTACCGATTAGCTTTGTCCATGATGATGCGATGTTCTTCTATTTCGGATGGTTCGGGAGCCGCAACGAACAGCAGCGCATTCAGTCTCCCGAAGCGTTTCTCCATACGCTTCTTGAAGCCTATGCCGCCGCTCGTGAGACGACCGGCTACATGAACATTGTGATTCACCCACACCTGTGCGGGAGGCTTTGTCGCCTCGAAATGCTACGGCGATTTTTCCGCCGGACTCGCGAGGACGGCGACGTGCTATTCGCCACATCTGAGTGGCTTGCGGAGTATATTCTTGAACGTTTTCCGGCCGAAGGGTCGATTTTAGTCTGATCCCGGAGGACGCCATGCCTTGGAAAAATGATTTCACGCTTTCGGATGAAGTTTCTCCTTCAGACATCATATGGCCCACTGGCAAGGCCGCTGTATCAGTTGTAGTGGATTATAGTGTTCCCGCCGGGGCCGAGGGCATTGACAGGGCAGCGATCGCCTACGCTCAGACGGTCTGGGGCAACGCCGTATCCGGCGACTGGCTCATCGACTATCTGGACGCCCACGGGGTGAAGGCTACGTTTGCCGTGTCATTGGCGATGGCTCAAGCGTTCCCGGATAGTATCCGCCGCGCCCATGCAGAAGGTCACGAAATCGCTGCCGGCTCCTTTGCCAAGGAGGATGTGACGGGGCTTACCCTGGACGAGGAGCGGGATCGCATCGGACGGACGTTCTCCGGCCTTGCAGAACTGACGGGCGTACGCCCCAAAGGGTGGTTCACGCTGCCGCGTACGGGGGACGATTACCCGGGCGGATCCATTTCCGGCGCAACCGGCGAACTATTGCTCGAAGCCGGGTGCGGGTATTTCGGCAACTCCATGGCCGATGACATCCCACATTACTGGATCACGGATTATGATCGGCGGCGCACATTGCTCATGCTGCCCTATTATTATGCGATGGACGCGCAGTTTTTCATGTTTTTCCCCGGCGTGGGCAAGGGGAGCGGTCTCGTGCGGACCCGTGCGCTGTGGGAGAACTGGTCCGCCGAATTGGAAGGGGTGCAGGCATGGAGGAGGCAATCCACGTTCGTGATCCAGCCTTATCTGATGCAGTTTGGGGCGGCCCGGATGGTTTTGGACAGGCTCATGGGGGCGATCTCGGGCAACCCGGATTTTTGGTGTGTTACTTCGGGCGAATGTGCCGCTTACTGGAAGCGAGCCTATCCCGCGGAGCAGGTCTTACGCTTTGAAAAAGCCGCGTGGCCTGACGAGGAATAGTTTTCTAGGTTGATGTAGAACTTTAACTCTTAAAGGATGAAATTTATGAAAGAGTATAAAATTGCTGTTATCCCGGGTGATGGAATTGGACAGGAAGTGACACCAGAAGGTGTACGCGTACTTGAGGCCGCTAGCGAAGTGACTGGCGACTTCAAGTTGAATTATGAGTATTTCCCCTGGGGGTGCGATTATTATCTCAAGAATGGCAGTATGATGCCCGCAAACGGCATTGATATGCTACGGCCTTTTGATGCTATCTATTTTGGTGCTGTAGGGCTTCCGGCACAAGTGCCGGATCATGTTTCCCTACATGGGCTATTAATCAAAATCCGCTTGGAGTTTGATCAGTATATCTGCTTGCGCCCGGGGTATCTGCTGCCCGGCGTGAAGAGCCCTCTAGGGGGTAAGAAATCCGGAGATATCGATTTTGTCATTGTAAGAGAAAATACGGAAGGTGAGTACTCTGGAGCAGGAGGCAGATCTCATCCCGGCCAGCCCTTTGAATTGGCACTGGAAACATCGATTTTTACGAAAATTGGTGCGGAACGTACTATTCGTTATGCATTCAAGCTAGCACAATCGAGAAAGAAACATCTTATTTGTGTGACAAAATCCAATGCACAACGGTATACATTTACGTTATGGGATGAGTGTTTTGCGCGTGTAGCCAAGGAATTTCCCGACGTAAGCACGGAACATATGCTAGTGGACGCCATGGCCGCCCGCCTGGTGCTCAAGCCTGAAAGTGTTGACGTCGCTGTGGCCTCCAATATGTTTGGTGACATTCTTACAGATATCGGAGGAGCGATCACGGGTAGCCTTGGATTGGCTCCCAGTGGGAACATCAACCCTGAGAGGAACTTCCCCTCTATGTTTGAACCCGTTCATGGTTCGGCCCCTGATATCATGGGACAAGGTATCGCCGATCCCATCGCCATGATCTGGACAGGTGCTATGATGCTGAATTTCCTTGGGCATGGGAACGCTGCACAACGTATTGTGGACGCCATCAAGAAAGTGACTGGAGAAGGACGTTTCTTGGGCCATGATCTGGGCGGGACGGCGAGTACCGCTGAAATAACCGATGCCGTTATTGCAAAATTACAAAAGAAACACTAGTATTATTATAGTGTTTATTGAGTTAATCAGTTGAAAAAGATAGCCTGAAGTAGAAAATCACTCGTTATGTGGGTGAGGACAAAAATTATACACCCAAAAACACCTTTCCCATACGCTAGGGAAGGGTGTTTTTGGTATAGCCTGTTCTGGGAACGAAGGAGCAAAGCTTAGCGATACTAGGTTGATATATAACTATAATATATTGTTACATAAAAATGTAAAACGAAAAATAATATTCTCGCAACTGCGTGAAAGCACTCGGGAACATTTACGAGATTTATGCAAGTGCAAAGGAGTTGCTATCACAGGGGGCACCATACGCCCGATCACGTTCACATGCTGTGAGCAGCCCACCAAAACTTAGCGTGTCGAGTTTCATGGAGTATCTGAAAGGGAAAAGTTCACTGATGCTCTTTGATAAGTACGCAAATCAAAAATACCAGTTTGGCAATCGAACATTGGGGCCAAAGATACTATGTGAGTGCAGTAGGGCTTACTGAAGCAACGATAAAAAAGTACATCCAGCGTTAGAAAATACATGAATTCACGCAAGGCAAACTGATCATCTGGGGATTGTGGTTCTTTTAAGGGGTAACCAAAGTGACAAAGCCTGTGCCTAACGTGCTCCGGAACAAGCCCATACAGGGCGGGAGCAAAGAAAAGATCCTAGAAAAGATCCTACACAAACGGCTATGTGAACGTTTACGGCTGGTTGGGGGACAGTGTTCCTAGATGTTCCCCTCGTTTTTTCCGGAGGGAGAAAGCAGGTTGAAATCCCGCATTTTTTTGTACAGCTTGTTTCGGGAAATGCCGAGAACGCGGGCGGTCAGCGTTTTATTGTATTTTGTGCTGGACAGTGCGAGGAGAAGGGCCTTGCGTTCGGCCTGTGCCCCGACTTCATCCAGGTTCAGGTTGTCGGGACACAGTTCCTTTTCCTTGATCGCAGGCTGTCCGGTAAGCAGTTCCCGGAAAAAACGTTCGGGGAGGTGGCGCGTGGACAGAACCATTTCGTCCTCTTCCAGGTTGAACAGAGCGTATGTGATCACGTTTTTCAGCTCGCGGATGTTGCCGTGCCAAGGGTAAAGCCCGAAGGCGCGGTACAGTTCATTGGAAATCTGAATTTCCCTGCCCCGTTTTGCCCCTGCGTGCAGCTCAATGAAATGGCGGACCAGCAGGGGAATGTCTCCTACCCGCTCCCGCAACGGCGGAATCGTCAACTCCAGAATGTTCAGCCGATGATACAGGTCTTCCCGGAAGGTGCCCTTTTCCACGCACTCCTTCAAGTCCCTGTTGGTCGCGGCGATCAGCCTGAAATCCGAATGCAGCTGTCCCCGGTGGCCCAGCTTCTGGATTTCGCCGCTTTCCAGAACGCGCAGAAGCTTCGCCTGCATGGACAGAGGCAGTTCGCCTATTTCATCGAGAAAAATGGTCCCTTTGTTGGCCAGTTCAAATTTTCCTTTGATGCCGGTGGATTTCGCTCCAGTGAACGCTCCGCCCTCATAGCCGAACAGCTCCGCTTCCATAAGATCATGGGGCAACGCCGCGCAATTGACGGTCACAAAGGGCTTGTCCGCCCGCGAACTGGCTGAATGCAGGGCCTGTGCCACCAGCTCCTTCCCTGTTCCGCTTTCTCCAAGCACAAGCAGAGGCTCATTGCCTCTGGCAAAAAGCTTCCCCTTCTTTTTCAACGCCATGATGGCATTGCTGCTGCCGATGATGCTTTCGAAGGTATACAGGCTTCCCGGCTTTTTACGGACTTTCTGCTCGAAATAGTTGCTCTTTTCTTCAAGGTCGTGGATCGTGTCCAGAAACTTCTGCATCCGTTCAGGCCCGATGCTGGGGGAGATGCTTTCAATGATGACGCCGTAAAGCTTTCCCTTGTCGTCCAGCAACGGATACCGGAAAGAAATGCCCTGCGCGTCGGTGGTGGTCAGGCTGGAGCAGAACGTCGGCTTCCGCGTGCGGATAGTGGTCATAACGCCCTGTTCGGCGGTAAGGAAAAAGTCGGTAACATGTTTGCCCCTGATATTCGCGGGCAAATGGAACATGCTCAGAAAAGCCTGGTTGCAATAAAGGAATGTACCCGTTGCCGACATAACGGCAATCCCGGTGTGCAGGAGTTCAAAAACATCGGCGTACGCGCTTTCGGCAAGCGACTCCAGAGCGGATGACGAATTTGGCCTGTTACGCATAGTGGGCATCCTGGGTTGTGCATGGCATTTTGTTTGATCAGACATTACAGTAACAGACAGTTTCTATAATGGAAATACTGTTGTTAAGAACGTATACTGATTAATGAAGTCCTGTATCGGCGGGAAGAGCCGGCTCGTTTCCATGCAGCATTCATCGAAGCTCAACGCGTGATGGATGATTCTAGTGTCTTGAGGCCGAGATATCCGGTGCGGATCAAGCGAGAAAAGAACGCGGACACCCTTCGGTCGATTGCCGCTTCCCTGATTGGCGTCAAGACATGGCTCCAAGGGACAGGCAATCGCTCTATCAGCGCAAGTACGCCAGCCAAGTACATATATGCTTGGCTGGCGTTGCTGGTGATGGGGCTTCATCGGTGCGTATGGAGCGATGAAACATCGGCTACGCTAACGTTTTTTTATGAGAGGGCACGGCGGGCCGGGCGTCAACCGGAGGGGTGGCGATTCGGCTACTCATGGGTACTGAAATACTGTTCCGCGTCTTCCAGACTCGAGAAGCCGTACTGCCGAACCTGATTCAGCAGATTCTCCTCCGCCTCGCTTTCGCCCCTTTCGACGCGCTTCATGGTGGCGGCGTGGTACAGGGCAACAGTGCGGGGCGAGCAGGTTTGCAGTTCGGCCCGCGTATAGGTTTCCACGGAAGGGAGACCTGTTCTGTCTTCCTGCGTTCGGACCGGACGGCTGCGGTCTCCCAGATGGGGGTATTTTTCATCCAATACCGTTTTCCACTGGACATGGCAGGCCACGATCTCCTCGATCTGCTGTGCGGCGGCGGGATCGAGCGGAGGCAGCGATTTTTCGATAGCCGCGTACTCATCGGGAAAGGTCGTTTTCATCATGCGCGCGTATTTTTCGGTCATGAGGTTCCGCCCCTGATCCCGGGCAGACTCGAGATCGGCCAGGCAGCTTTCAAGCAGGGCCTCGTCCCATGCGGAATACTGGCTGATACGCATGATCCGGAAGGTGGCCGAATCCATCTGACAGGCGGCCTTTCCTCCTTCGTTGTTCACTCCGGCAAACATGGGCCATTCGATCTGTATGATTGCATCAATGAGTTCAGTCTTGTCCATCGTTCGGCTCCTTGGCGAGCATGTTCCGGCATTCCGTCAGTTTTTCGCGAAACGCCGCAATGCCCTCAGCGTTTTTTTCCACGCCGAGATGCTCGAACTGTTCAAGCGAACTGGTCAAGAGCGTTTCCGCCTCCTTCCAGTTCCCCAGTTCCGCTTCGGCTATGCCGATGTGCCCAAGCGAGGCCGCCGTCGTCTCGTGTTCGCCCAGAACCTGCCTCTTGATGTCTGAGGCCCTGCGGTGGAAATCCGTGCCTTCCCGCTTCTCGCCGCAGACATTCCGCAGTTTCCCCAGCGCGTCCAGACAGGCCGCCACCTGAAGCGAGGCATGCCCATAAATCTTTTCCCATGCCTGCAGAGCCTGCAAGGCAAGCTCCTCGGCTTCGGCCAGCCGTCCGAACTGATAGGCTCCGGATGAAAGGAAAAAAGCCGCCGTAGCCGTTTGATCCGCATCCTGCCCGTAAAGCTCCACAAGATTTTTCAGGGCACCCCGTCCGATTTCCATGCCGGACTCCAGATCGCCGAGGGCGATCAGCGTGCGGGAAAGCAGAACCATTGTCCGCGTCGTGAGCGGATCTTGCATGCCCAGCGCGGCGACCAGCAGCTCCCAGCTTTCCCGCAGCTGCACACTTGCCGCCGCATAGGATTCATGGAGAAAGAGGCAGGTGCCGAGGCCGAAAAGGGCGACGCCGCGCTCCGCCGCGGTGAGCTGTTCCATGCGGCAGAGTTCGCCATAGATTTTCCCGGCTTCTTCCGGGTTCCCTTGACTCATCAGGGCTTCCGCCCGTTGTATCCGTTCAGCTGTATTCATGGATTGTGGGGGACGGATGGGAATGCCGCGTTCGTCCGTCGCGATGTAAAAGGTGTGCGCTGTCCGCGCAACTCGAATAAATCCCGATCAGCCACCAAAAGAGGGGGGCGACGGCGGAGCTGGCTCCGCGTCGCCCGGGATTGACAAAGCTCGTGAGAGGAAAGCTTTGTCACAGTTATGACAGGGAGCAGGCTTCTTTTTCCGAACCGGCTCCATTGGCCTCAGGTGCGGGGTTGGCCTTTTGCAGTTCCGAACTGACCGCGGGCATATTACGTTCGTCCACGGCAATCGTGTACTTCAGGCCGTAGGAGTCGATTACGTCCTCGTTGACGACGAAGGGGATACCCTCGACTTCGACTTCCTGTTCCTCATCGGGATCTTCACGTTCGTCGAGGCTCACACGGAGCTCCATGTGGCTCTTTCAACCACCGCCCACTTTGGTTTCTCGAATGCGGAACACGGCGTCTTCGTTGTCTTCTTCTACCAGCAATTCCTTGAACTTGGCGATAACTTCAGGTGCTATCGTAATTTCCAGCATGTATTTTATCCTCGTACTGTGGTTGGGGAAGGGGGCCGCCGGCAGTCGGGCGGCTCCCTTCATTGGGATTGGAATCAGCCGTTCTGATACTCGGTACGCTTGATGATTTCGTCCTGCACACCCTTGTACAGGCGGGTGAAGTAGGAGGAGAAGCCGGCGACGCGCACCACGAGGTTCTTGTAGTTCTGCGGATGTTCCTGTGCGTCGCACAGGGTTTCGGAGGACACGCAGTTGAACTGGATGTGACCGCCTCCGAGGTCGAAGTAGGTCTTGATCAGGTTCAGCAGCATGCGGGTACCGCTCGGGCCTTCCAGAGCCGAAGGCAGGAACTTCATATTCATGTGGTTACAGTTGTTGCGTACGGTGTCGATGGCCTGCGCGGCGGACTTGATCAGTGCCGTGCTGCCGTTGACGTCGGTTCCCGGCATGGCGGAGACGCTCGCATCGGTCAGGGCCACACCCTTCTGGCGACCGTTGGGGAGCGCGCCGGTCATGGGGGCGAAGTAGTTGTGATAGGACAGGGAGAAGGGGTCCATGTGAGCTTCGTAGCCGAAGTAGTCCGGGCCGTGCGAACGGTAGATGCGCTCCACGTCGCGGAAGAAACGGCGGGTAAGCTGGTCTACGTCTTCGATGTCGTTGCCGTGCTTGGGAGCTTCGAAGCACAGCTTCTGGATGTCTTCATAGCCTTCGAAGTTGGTGGAGAGAGCCTTCTTCAGCTGTTCCCATGTCAGTTGCTTGGTGTCGTAGATCAAGTACTTGATGGCGTACAGGGAGTTGACCGCGTCGATACCGGTGGAGGTGATGCACAGGGACTGTGAGTACTTGGGCCCGCCGGCCTCTTCGCAAAGCCCCGATTCAATGCAGCCGTCCAGCAGGCAGGAACGGAAGATGTTGGGGACGATCTGCTCGCGCGTGCTGTTGCCGAGGTCGCTGATCTTGCGCTGGGCGTCGTAGGCATGGTCCATGTGCTGAAGCAGGGCTTCATAGAGTTCTTCGAAGGTGGCGCATTCCTCGGCGGACTTCACATTGGGGAAAACCTGCTTGCGGGTATGCGGATCATATCCGTCGTACATGGCGAATTCCACCAGCTTGGCGAGGTTGGGCTGGCCTTCAAAGGTCACATAGGAACCCTTGCCCTGTATGCCGGTGCCCACGCAGCCGAAGATGACCGGAAGCGTGCGCGCCTCGTCCAGCGTGATGCCGCGGGAAGCGAAACGGACCAGCGAGCGGGCTACGGCGGCGTTCATGTTCATGAACTGGGGCTGCCCGGAGCCGGAGCGGACGACTTCGGCGGCCTTTTCGAGATAGGACGGCTTCATCTTCGGCGTGTAGAACAGGGCCAGCGTGGGCTGGATGTTGTTCATGGCGATCTGGGTATCCATGAGCAGCTCTTCCAGATCGTTGGAGGCGTCGTCCCCGTCGGCGGTATAGCCGCCCAGTGAAATGGTCTGCCCCGTATGACCGGAAAAAGCCTTGGCGTAGGCGTCGCCCTGATACACGGCGATTTCGAGATGCTTGACCCACTGGCACTTCAGCAGGGTGAGCACCTGCTCCTTCGTGAGCGTTCCCTCATCCAGATCCTTCTTATAGAACGGATACATGTACTGACCGTAACGACCAAGGGAGTGACCGCAGCCGCACTGTTCAATCTGGATACAGCAGTGCGTGAACCAGAAGGACTGCAAGGCTTCGCGGAAGTTGCGGGCCGGAAATTCGGGAACCCGGCGGCAGACTTCGGCGATTTCCATGAGTTCCGCCTGCTTCTTGGGATTGGTTTCGGCCTTGGCGGTTTCTTCCGCGAGATCCGCGTAGCGGTGCGCGTACGCGATAACCGCGTTGAGGGCGATCTTGCAGGCCCGGTAGAATTCGATCTTGGTCCAGTTGGTGGCGTGCTTGGGGAGGGCCTTGTACGCCGCTTCGACCTCTTCAAGAATCCCTCGGATACCCTTGGTGAGCATCGCCGGATAGTCGGCCACGCCGGAACCCGTGGAGTTGTCGTTGACCGGATAGATCCAGCCGCACTTTACGAGCAGTTCCGCGTTGCCGCCGTACAGTTCCTTGTAGAGCTTGTTGGCGCGGTCGTAGGTGGTCTTGCCCTTCCACGTCTTGTAGACCTTTTTCAGGATTTCCTTGGTTTCGTCGGAGAAACGGACTTCGCCAAGGGAGGACAGGGCCAGCTTTTCGGAATCAAGATCGTCCTTGACCCAGTTGCACTGCCATTCCGGGTAGGCATAGATCATGGCCCGACCACCAGCCAGACTGCCTACGATGGGGTTGCCGTCAAGATAGATTTTCTTGTTGTTCAGCACCTTTTCAAACAGCTTCGCGCGGGTGATGAAAACACTTTCGCCCTTGCATTCGTCGTAGGTTTCAACCAAGAACTTCAGGCGTTCCGGGTCCATGTTCTGCGAAGTATCAAGCAGGGCCGCCTTTTGATCCTGAATGCGCTGATCCAGATCGCTCCAATCAATTGAGTAACCCATATAAATCTCCTTTTCTTTTTTACTTTTTATGTATGCCTTGAGTCTGGCGTGTTTTTGCTTTGATAGATGCAAATTGTTTGCCACAGCCGAAAAAAGTGAGCTTGAAGATAAAAGTCCATTGATTTCAGTTATGTTATAAAAATCACAATAGAAAGGCTTCCCGTAGGGATTGCATCTGTACCGGATTGCTTCCCATACTGACACAATCTGTACCGAACCCGGTACGCTTTGCGTCTCTTTAGGGTATGAAAACGCCACTCGCTTCGCCTTTCTCCCGTCTTGGGGAGTCAATCGGCAACGGCGGGAGGATTCACGGCGTCGGAATACGGGCGGGCTTTTTTTGAACCGGGAGCGCAAAGGAGCTGTTTTGTGTTTTTTATGGTGCAATTAGACGCTGTTCTCTTGGCATGGGGCTGAAAGGCGGTACGGGGGGGGTGAAAGGGGCTTTCCGGTTCGTCCGGAACGGGCATCAAAAATGCAAAAGGACAGAAGTAACGGCAAACGGTTCCTGCATACAGACATGCCTACCCCGTAATAAGGAGACGACGGAAATGGATGGAATAGTGTACAACATCCAAAGGATGTCCACGAAGGACGGCCCCGGCCTGCGAACCACGGTCTTTCTCAAGGGTTGCCCGTTGCGCTGTCCGTGGTGCAGCAATCCCGAATCCCAGAGCTTCAAGCCTCAGCTCATGTTTTTTTCCAATCTATGCGCGGGGTGCGGCACTTGCGAGCGGGTTTGTCCGAACGGTGCCGTGCGTAAAATCGGCGATGTCTACAACCGGGATCGTTCGATCTGCAAGGATTGCGGACTCTGTGTGGAAAGCTGCCCTACCAAGGCGCGGGAAATGTCCGGAAAACGCATGACCGTGGAAGAAGTTATGCGCGTCGTGGACAGCGACAGCTTGTTTTACGACAATTCCGGGGGCGGCGTGACGTTTGGCGGCGGCGAGCCCACGGCGGCGGGAGTGTTTCTGCTGGGGCTGCTTGATGCGTCCATGCGCCGGGGCTACCATATCTGTCTGGACACCTGTGGCGTCTGCGAGCCGGATCGCTTCAAGAAAATCATGAGTCAGGTCGAACTGTTCCTCTTCGACTGCAAGCATATGGACCCGGATGAGCACAAGCGTCTGACCGGACTTGACAATGAACTCATCCTCCAGAACCTGCATGCGCTCTTCGAGGCAAAGAAGGCGTTGCGTATTCGGGTGCCGCTCATGCCCGGCGTCAATGACACGGAAAAGAACATCTCGCAGATGGCTGCGTTTCTTCATAAGCACGGGCACAACGAAGTCGATGTGCTGCCGTGCCATACGTTCGGGCACAGCAAGTATGCCGCCCTGAACCTTTCCGATCCGGCGATGGTTCCCTACCAGCCGGAGGAACTCGCGGCTGCGCTGGAGCGTTTTGCCAAATACGACCTCAAGGTCACGATAGTGTGAGCCTTTCCGGGGATTCCCGCGAACCTGCGCCAAGGCGGAGCCTTTGCCGCGCCGGGCGGAGGTGCCGGGAATCCCGCAATTCGTTTCCTATCCGGCGTAGAACACGCCGTCTTCTCTGCCTCCAGTGCCGGCGCGTCCGGCGACAACGGGAAAGACCTTCCCGGCGCGGGCCGTGGCGTCAACCGATTGGCAAGCCCGAGTCCGGCCTGATGGCTTATCGAAGCTTCCCGGAAGCGGGGTTTCAAACGGCTCTTTGAAAGTCGGCTGAAAAGCCGCCTTCCCCAGACCTCACCGCAGACAACAGGCAATCAGGACGACACTCTCCGTCAGCTCGATGAGGCAGCCGAAAACATCGCCGGTGACACCGCCCAGCCGTTTTTTGGCGGCGGACAACAACAGCCGGGCTACGCACAGGGCGGCGACCAGCGCAAGGAGTCCGCGTCCGCCGTTGAGAGCACAGATGCCGAGGCCGAGAGCGAGAGCCATCAGATCATGCCGCTTGGTTACTCCGTCGTGCAGAGCCTCGCCAAGGCCCCCCGGACGGGCCGAGGGGATGTGCATCGCCGGAAAGACCATGCTTCGCGCCAGTGCGCCAGCCATGCAGCAGGCTCCCGCAAGGGAAAGGAGGCCGCTCCAGCTGCCGTCGAACGCCGCCGCCAGTGTGCACAGAGCCGCGGCCTTGAGTGTCAGCACGAAGAACAGGGTGGTTCCCCCGAAGGTGCCAAGCCGGGAATCCTTCATGATTTCCAGCCGCCGTTCTGGAGGAGCTTCCACGAGGAGGCCGTCGCCACAGTCCGCCACACCGTCAAGATGCAGCCCGCCGGTCACGAAGACCCAGACGAGGCACCCGATGACCCCGCCGAGCGGGGCGGGCAGGAACAGGGTCGTCAGGGCCACTGCCAGTGCCACGATCAGCCCGACGATCAGCCCGATGACAGGCAGCCACACGATCACGCCCCGGAATGAGGGGGGCAACGGGGCGGAGCCAATGGGCAGCCGGGTGAAGAAGCCGAGAGCGGCGCGGAGCATCATCGGTTGATATCCAGTTCTTTGAGTGTTCGCATTTCGGTGAGAATACGCACGGAGGCATCGATAAGGGGATAGAGCAGCACCGCGCCCGTGCCTTCCCCGAGGCGCAGCCCCAGATCCAGATACGTTGGAATATTGAGGTGATTCATAAGGATACGGTGTCCCGGCTCAAAGGAAGAGTGCGACCCTACAAGCATGTCGCGCACGCCAGGCCGGATGCCGATGGCAATGGCTGCGGCGGCTCCGGCGATGAAGCCGTCCACCACCACGGGGATACGCAGCGACGCACCGCCGAGCATCAGGCCCGCCATTGCGCCAAGTTCAGGCCCGCCGACTTTGGCCAGCACGTCCACGGAATCGGTCGGATCGGGGCGGTTGTGTTCGATGCCCTGCCGGATGAGTTCGGCCTTATGCCGGACGCGTTCGGACGGGATGCCGGAGCCGAAGCCCGTGACTTCCTCAACCGGCGTTCCGGTCAGCACGGCGGCAACCGCGGAGGAAGGCGAGGTGTTGCCGATGCCCATTTCTCCGGCGGACAACAGCGAGACTCCTTTTTCCGCTTCTTCACGGGCCATGTCGATGCCCACCTGCACGCAGGCCAGAGCCTCTTCACGGCTCATGGCGGGGCCTACGCTGAAGTCACGCGCCGCGTGGACGACCTTGCGCCGGACAAGCCCCTCGGCACCGTCGATATCGCCCTTCACGCCCACGTCCACCACGGTCAGGCTAGCCCCGGCGTTCCGGCAAAAGGCGTTGATGGTGCCTCCGCCTTTGAGGAAGTTGCGGACCTGGATTTCGGTCACTTCCTGTCCGGTGGCACTCACACCCTTGAAGGTGATGTCGTGGTCGGCGGCGAACAGGACCACGGATTTCTTGGGGAAGGATGGGCACGCGTGCCCGGTGATTCCGGCAAGGCGGATGGCGAGATCCTCAAGTTTGCCGAGGCTTCCGGGGACTTTCGCGAGACTGTCGAGCCGTTCTTTCGCGGACTGTGCGGCCTGTTCCGAATAGGCGGGAATCGTCAGGTTGTTCATCGTACCTTCCTTTGGATTTGAGGGTCTTGCTGGCGGCCTCGGGCAGTTGGCAGCACAGCCCGGCAAGGTTCATTTCAGCCCCATGCTCCGGTAAACCGCTTCCATGTCCGAATTCGCGCGGACAATATCCGCCAGCCTGTCCAGAGCCTTTTCCAGATCGTAGCTCGCCAGGCAGCGTCCTTGCTGTGTCAGGCCCAGATCGGCGCGCACATGGTCGATCCACGCCCGGCGGAAGGCGTCGTCGTCAAAGACGCCATGCAGATAGGTAGCCCAACGCCGTCCGGTGACGTATCCGCACGCGCGTTCGGCCTCGGTCGTCCATGCTGGCCCGGTGCGCAGGAACAGGGGGAGTGCGGAAGGGCCGTGTTCGGTAACGGCATGGTGGATCTCATAGCCGCCGGAGGGCAGGCCGAGCGGCGTTTCGGCGCGTTCAACCCGCACGAGGGTCTTGTCGGCCGCAAAGGTGGAGCGCAGATCCAAGAGGCCAAGCCCGGGGACTTCCGGCGTTGAGGACTCCACCCCGGCGGGATCGAGGATGACCCGGCCCAGCAGTTGCAGGCCGCCGCAGACGCCGAACACCCACTTGCCGCTCTCGGCGTGCGCGATGATCCTGTCCGCAAGCCCGGAGCGGCGCAGCTCTTCAAGGTCGGAGACGACGCTCTTGGAGCCGGGCAGCATGATGACGTCCGGCTCGCCCCACTCCTCCGGGCGACGGATGGGGCGCAGGCGTATGTCGGGTTCGGCGGCGAGCGGCGCGAAATCCGTATAGTTGGAGACATGCCGGAGCATGACTACCGCGATATCGAGAGTCCCCGGATTCTTGGGGCTGCAATCGATCTCCTGCCCCCACGAGAAGCCCGCCATGTCCTCCTCGGGAATGTTGAGGTCGCGGATGTAGGGGATGGTGCCGAGCACGGGAACGCCGGTATGAGCCAGCATGTAGTCGTGCGCTGGCCCGAGCAGGGACGGGTCGCCCCGGAAGCGGTTGACGAGATAGCCGGCGAGCAATCGGCGTTCGGCGTTGGTGAAGGACATCCATGTGCCGAGGAAGGAGGCGTAGACGCCGCCCCGGTCGATGTCGCCGACGAGCAGTACCGAGGCTCGGGCGTAGTCGGCCATACGCATGTTGACCAGATCGTGGCTCTTGAGATTGATTTCGCCGGGGCTGCCCGCGCCTTCAAGGACGACGATGTCGTACTCGGCGGCGAGGCTATCGTAAGAGTCGGTGACCGCGGACCAGAGTTCCTTCTTTTTGTTGAAATATTCGAGGACGTTCATATGGCCCAATGGCTGCCCGAGGATGACGACTTGCGATCCGGTATCCGAATGCGGCTTGAGCAGAATGGGATTCATGCGTGCGTCGGGGTCCACGCGGGCCGCCTGCGCCTGCACGATCTGCGCCCGGCTCATCTCGTCGCCATTGGCTGTGACGCCCGAATTCAGGGACATGTTCTGCGCCTTGAACGGAGCCACACTGTAGCCATCCTGACGGAAGATACGGCAGTAGGCAGCCGCAAGGATGCTCTTGCCCGCATTCGATGAGGTTCCCTGCAACATGAGGGCCGGAGTGCGGCGGGAGGAACGCCCGGCGGGAAAAATGGAGGCACCGGAGGTAGGGAAGTCCGCAGGGGAAGGGGACGCTGAAGAACGCGTGCCTTCGTCCGCTTTCCGGTTTTCCGTCCTTTCGGGGATGGGCGCGGCGGCAGGGGCGGCGGCTTCCGTATGTTGCCCTGGCGTATCGCCTGCGCCCATCACTTCCCGCAGTGCGTCGGCGAGCCTGCGGTGCTCCTCGGGAAAACGGACGGCGGCGCGGAACCATGTCCCGTCCTCAAGCCCGCTGTAGTTGGAACAGTCGCGCACGGCGAT
This sequence comes from uncultured Lawsonia sp., assembly GCA_964538355.1. Classification (GTDB taxonomy): domain Bacteria; phylum Desulfobacterota; class Desulfovibrionia; order Desulfovibrionales; family Desulfovibrionaceae; genus Bilophila. The sequence continues at coordinate 114,777 of CAZIFC010000001.1, forward strand.
TCCGAAGCGTCGCAGCAGGATGCCGTACAGGTCTTTGGGGGCCTCTCTCCAGCGGAACAGCAGGTAGTTTGCCGAGGAGGGGAAGACCTCCACACCGGGCAGAGCAGACAGGACGGCGGCGAGATCGGCGCGGCGTTCGGCATTTTCCGCGCGGGCCCGCTCCGCGAAGTCCGAGGTGTCGTTGAGCGCGGCGACGGCTGCGGACAGCGCGAACACGTTGACGTTCCACGCGGGCAGCTCGGTGCGGACGGCCTCAGCCAGTTCGACCGGAGCCGCCAGATAGCCGATGCGGACTCCCGGCAAGGCATAAAACTTGGTCAGCGAACGCAGAACCACACCGTTGGCGGGCATCCGGCGCAGGATCGAAACATCGGCTTCCGGCCCGGCGTATTCGATGAAGGCTTCGTCGATGATCCAGAGCAGATCGGGCCGTGCCGCCAGCAGGGACAGGCACTCGTCTGGCGTGCGGAACAGGCCCGAAGGGTTGCAGGGATTGGCAAGAAACACCGCCGCACCCGAGGGCACGTCGGCAAGCCCGTCCAGCAGCCCGTCGGAAGGCCGTCCGTCCGCACCGGAACCGATGCCGTCCCGCAGCGGGCTGCTTTCCAGACCGGCAAGGCGACAGGCCAGCGCGTACTCGCTGAAGGCCGGTTCGACGATAAAAACACCGGGAACGCCGCGCTTTTTGAGTACGCGGGCGAGGGCATGGATGAGCTCGTTGCTTCCGTTGCCGAAGGCGAACCGGCTGGGGGGCAGACCGTAACGGCGCGCTGCCGCGACAAGGGCTTCCTCGGCGTTGGGCGAGGGGTAGGCCGCGAGGCTCGCATTCGCCCTGACCAGCGCGGCCCGGAGAAATTCCGGCGCGCCTTCGGGACGGACATTTACACTGAAATCAAGCAGGGACGCGGGATCGCGCCTGGCTATCTCCGCCATGGCGAGAAGGTCGCCGCCGTGTGCATCGAACTTCATAGGGAACCTCGCTCTGTTGTGGGAAAAGGTGCGTCCCCGTCCGGACGGCTGGAAGGCTCTTTTTTTTCGGCGGACAGTGCGGCGAGGATGCAGTCGGCGCAGGCTTCGGGACTGGTCCAGGTCGTATCCACCACCATTTGGTTGGGCAGCCGGATGTGGATGTGCCGGGCCTGCCGCTCGGCATGCGGCCAGTCCGGAGAACGGTCGGAGCGTCCGGATTCGCGCTTCCGCAACTCCTCGCCGTCGCAGAGCACCTGAACGGACAGCAGGGGAACGGCTTCCAGCCTCCCGAGCAGATCCTCGACCCACCCGGGGTCCTCGCCGATGACATGGTCAACGATGGTCCATGCTCCGGCTTTCGCCGCTGTTGCCACTCCGGCGTGGAAGGCTTCAATAAAGGGCAGGCCGGTCTGTTGAAGGCCCGCGAGAACGGATTCATGCTCGCCCGTGGCTGAACGCAGCAGCTGATCGATGGACAGCATGAGGCTGCATATGCCGTGCATGGCGTACAGCCGATCCCGCAAGGCTTTCGCCAGCGTCGTTTTTCCGGCACTCGACGGCCCGTTGAGCAGGATAACTTGCCCGATGTTTTTGCATGCCGCCCCGGACTCGTCCGGTCGGTCGGAGCCGTGTCCGGGACGGAAGGCGGAGGGCGCGGGGCGTCCGGCGCGATCCGTCTCGCCGATGTTGCCCCAGTACAGATGGGTGTAGCCGGCGCGCACATTCCCGGAGACGATGCCGGAATCCGCGCGCCCGGAGGCGGTATGCACGGTGTACAGCGGTGCGTAGTCGCGGTGGAGTTCGATGTCCGACCAGTGGAATTCGTGGCCCCGGAAAACGTCGTTCCCGAGTCCGAACGGAGCACCTCCAAGCATTGTTGCCTCACGGTAGCCCAACGACTGGATGCGTCCGCCCATGCGGGCCGTGGCGTCGATGACGCCGCACATGGGCCAGCTTTTCGTCTTCCCGCCCGTGCCGTCCGCCTCTTCGGAGGCTTCGAGCCGATCACACAGGTACATGTAGCCGCCGCATTCGGCGTAGATTTCGCCGCCCCGCTCGGCAAAGGCGCGGATGGCCTCACGCATGGCAACGTTGCCGGAAAGTTCGCGGGCAAAGACTTCGGGATAGCCGCCCCGAGGTACAGCGCGTCGATGCCGGGCGGCAGGGCCGTATCCTCAAGCGGAGAGAACGGCAGCAGTTTCCAGCCCCGGGCGGCGAGTGCCCGCTCGTTTTCCTCATAATAGAAGCAGAACGCCCTGTCCTTGGCGATGCCCATGCGCCGGGGCCGGATGCCGGGCGGAGGAAGGATGGCCCGGGCTTGCGGGCGGCGGGTTTCGGTGAGGCTCAGGAGCCTGTCCATATCGATGAAGGATTCCGCAACATCCGCAAGGGCATCGAGCCATGCCTCCGTAGTTCCGGCCTCCTCGGAGGGGAGCAGGCCCAGCTGACGCTCGGGAATCCGCCATGCCTCGTTCCGGGGCAAGGCCCCGAGCAGCGGCGGGAGGCGTTCGGCCTCGAGCGCACGGCGGATGATCCCGGCGTGGCGGGGGCTTCCCACGTTGTTGGCAATCACTCCGGCAAGCCGGACGCCCATCCGGGAAGCCTTCACGCTGGACTCCACGGCGTGCGCGGCGTGCACATACATGTGGGGCGTCGCCCAAGACGCGAAGAAGCATTTCGGCGACAAGATCGATGTCGTGGAATACATGTACAATACGCCTGAAAACATTTCCCGGATCAAGAAGATGGGCGTGAAGCAGCTGCCCAGCCTGTATCTCAACGGCGAAATGAAATACTCCTCCCTCATTCCCAATCTGGACGACCTTATCCGGCAGATCGAGGAAACCCTATGAACAATCCCTGCTGTCCCGTGCCTTTGCTCTTCATTACCGGGTTCTTGGGTTCGGGAAAAACCACGCTGCTGAATCGTATTCTCGACGAAGCAGCCGCGCAGGGAAAAAAGATCGGCGTCATCATCAACGAATGGGGCCGGGTCAATATCGACTCGAGCCTCATTCGGGCCAAAGACATTGAGATTGAAGAGTTAAACGACGGGCAGGTCTTCTGCAGCTGCCTTTCCGGAAATTTTCTGGAGGCTCTCGTCCTGCTCGCCGAACGTTCTCTGGATGTCGTGATTGTGGAAACCTCCGGGATGGCCAATCCGTTTCCGCTCAGGAATATCCTGTGCGATTTGAAACGGCTCACCGGCGGCCATTACGTCTATCAGGGCATGATTGCCCTGGTAGACCCGGAGAGCTTTCTTGATCTGGTCGATGACATCAACGCGGTGGAAGAGCAGGTCATTGCCAGCCAGCGGATCATCATCAACAAGGTTGAGCTTGCGGACGGCGAAACGCTGGCCCTGATTCGGGAAAAGATCAGGCGGCTCAACCCGCACGCCGAGATTATCGAAACCAGTTACGCACAAGTGGAAGGGATGCTGGATTCCGCCATGCCCTCCGCCTCTTCTCCGCTGGAGGACAGGTTCGTCAGGCGAAGCGGAGGGGAACCATACAAGAGGCCGGGCCAGTACGTCATCACGACGACGGAAGGCGTGGCCCCGGAAAGGGTGGCCGCCTTTGTCCGCGAGATTCTTCCTGGCGCGTTGCGCGTCAAGGGAATCCTCTCGGATACGGAGCATGGCTGGTTCCATGTGGACGGGGTCAACGACAAGGTCGAGACGAGGACTCTGGAAGTCAGGGGCAATGAATCGAAGATCGTCATCATTCCCAAGGCGGGAGAAGAGATTGCAGAGAAATTGACGGCGGCCTGGAACACGCAATGCAGGGTTCCGTTTTCGCTTTCTTGAACGGTTCCATGCAACAGGGGTGGGCGGACATGAGCATCATGAACATCGACGTGATAGCGGGCGGCAAGCGGCATCATTTCCAGTCTGAAGCGGGAACAAGCCTGAAGGAATGCCTGCTCAAGGCGGGCGTACTGGAAGGTGCAGAATGCGGAGGACGCGGCATTTGCGGCAAGTGTGCCGTGAAGGTGCGTTCCGGAACGCTGGCCTCGGCCGGAGGGGATTCGCTCCTCATGACCCGCGAGGACGGCAGGGTTCTTGCCTGCCAGAGCCTGATTCGGGAGGATGTGGTCATTGAGCTTTCATCCGGACGGGATGATGTACGGAGAAAGGTTCGGCTGCCCAACCTCCGGAAGGAAAAGCACTACTCCGATTCGCTGATCGAAAAGAAGTTCATCCGGTTGTCCAAGCCCAGCCTGCGGGATCAGGCGTCCGATCTTGAGCGCATTCTGGCTCATGTGGGCAAGAACAGGAAGGTGGCCTTTGGCCTTTTGGGCAACCTGCCCGAGATCGTGCGGAAGGCGGATTTCGAGGTTACGGCGGTGCTGGTCGAGGACGAGCTGATTGCCGTCGAACCCGGCGATACGCAGACCCTTCAGTACGGCTTCATCATTGATGTCGGCACGACAACCATTGCCGTCTACCTTGTCGATCTGCTTTCCGGCGAGGTGCTGGATGCCGCTGGTACAGCCAACCCCCAGCGGGTGTTCGGAGCGGACGTATTGAGCCGGATCGCCGCTGCGATGGGCCGTCAAAACATCGCGAAGATGCAGGCCGTGACCATCCAGGGCATTTCCGAAATCATGTGTCGCCTGCTCCAGAACCATTCTATTGACGAAAGCCATGTATACAGTGCCGTTGTCGTGGGCAACACGACCATGAGCCACCTGTTTTTGGGCGTCGACCCCCAAAACCTGTCTGTGGCCCCCTTCATTCCCTGCTACCGTCCGCGTACCGTGGTCAAGGGTTGCAGGCTGGGGTTGCCCATGCACCCGGAAGGCACCGTCCATGTTCTTGCGAACATTTCCGGTTATGTGGGTTCGGATACCCTTGGCGTGGCTATGGGCACGAAGCTGTGGGAGCAGAAGGGCTATTCCCTTGCGGTGGACATCGGGACCAACGGCGAAATCCTTCTGGGGTACAAGGGCTGGCTGCTGGCCTGTTCCGCAGCGGCGGGACCGGCTTTTGAGGGGGCGCATATCCAGAACGGCATGCGTGCTGGAGAAGGGGCCATCGAGAAGGTCGTGCTCCAAAACGGTGTTGTCCAGCTGGGCGTGATCGGTGATATGCCCCCACAGGGAATCTGCGGTTCCGGGCTTATCGACACGGTGGCCGAGCTGCTCCGTTGCGGCCTGCTGAATGTTTCGGGACGGCTTGCGGGCGAAAACTCCCCGGCACTTTCCCTGCCTCTTGGGGACAGGCTTCGCACGGTTGGCGGAATGCGGGAATTCGTATTGGCCTTTGCCGGCGAACAGGGCAACGAAGAGGACATTGCCGTTACGCAGAAGGATATTCGGGAGCTTCAGCTTGCCAAGGCCGCTATCGCGGCGGGCATAGCCGTGCTGCTCAAGGAAGTGAAGATCGACGCCTCGCAGATCGACCGGATCTATCTCGCGGGCGCGTTCGGCAATTATCTGGATCGGGAAAACGCCGTCGCACTTGGCATGTTTCCGGGACTTTCGGTTGACAAGATCATTCCCGTCGGCAATGCGGCGGCGGAGGGGGCGGGCCTGTGCCTGCTGTCTCTGGGGGAACGGAAGATGGCTGACCGCATCGCCTCCTTCGTGAAACCCGTCGAACTTTCCACCCATGCGGGATTCAACGAAATATTCCTGCGGGAAATCGGTTTTCCGCCTCCCGGAGAGTCGGGCGTATCCTAAAGATGCGGCTGCGCTCGTCGCCCAGACAAAAGCTTCCGCTGCCAAAAGCTCCCATGCCGGTGGCGGCGAGTGCCTGCCGAACCTCGGGAAGAGGCTCCTGTCCCCGATAAGGAAACGTCCTTGGATTGTCGCGTGAAACCGCACTGCACAGAGGCCCCGCATTTTTTGGACGGCAACCCATCGGAATATTATGAAGACATTGCTTATCGCCTGTGAAGTCCTGCGCCCCGAGCTGGAAGTGCTCGCGTCCGGCATGCGGAATCCGCCTCCCATGACGTTTCTGGAGCAGCGGTTGCATGATTATCCGGAGAAGCTGCGCAGCACGTTTCAAGAACTCGTGGATACCTTTGAACAGGAGAACGATGGGCCGTTGAAGGTTCTGTGCGGCTACGGGCTGTGCGGGCGTGGATTGAGCGGCGTACACGCTAGCCGGGCCACGCTGGTCTTTCCAAAACTGCATGACTGCATTCCCCTGTTGCTTGGGCTTGACCAGAAGGGTGCCAACGCGTCTTCCCGGGAAGGTGCCACATACTGGATCAGCCCGGGGTGGCTGAAATACTTCTTGGTCCCCTTTCATCTGGAATCGTATAAGCGTTTTTCCGTGTATGAAAAAAAATTCGGCGCAGCCAAAGCAGCCCGGATGATGAAGGCGGAAAACGCGTTGCTCGACAACTACAAGAACGCCTGCCATATCCGCTGGTCGGAGATGGGGGACGGCTATGTGGACGAGGCTCGAAAAGTGGCGGAGGTTACGCTGTTGCCGTACTCCGAAATATGGGGAGCTTCCGGCTATCTGGTCGAGCTGCTGCACGGCGGGCAATCCGAGGAGCGTTTTCTGCACCTCGTGCCGGGGCAGACGATCGATATGGATGTCGAAGGCACTATTTGCGCGGTGGACTGCCCGGCGTAATCCGCAGCCCCGGAGCCAACGTTCCGCCTCCCGCCGTTCCATTGGGCCAAAACGAAAACCGGATGCGGTCATCCTGTAACTGGCGGAGGGGATTCATGGCTCAGAATATCATTCGCGTCGAAACCGTGCCGTTGGAATTTGATCTGGAAGCCCTGGGGCACAGGTTGCACATCCGACCCGGCCAGACAAAGTTCATGGATCGGCTGAGTCGGTTGGCGGAGGAAGCCGCGCGCGTGGGCAAGCCTAAAGCCGTTGCCAGGCTGAGTGGCCTGACCTTACTGGACGAAGAGAGGGTACGGATCGGAGACGTGACCTTTTCCAGCCCGTTGCTGCGTAAGAAGGTGGACGGGCTGGGGCGGGCATTCCCCTATTTGGCGAGCGAAGGGCCGGAGCTGGCGGACTGGAGCCTTTCCCTTCCTTCATCATTGGAGCAGGTGTTCGCCAGTGCCCTGCGGGAGGTCGCCGTTCAGCGGGCCGAAAATATGCTGGAAAGAACGCTTCTGGAGCAGTATGGTATTGCTCAGGTTTCAGCCATGAATCCCGGCTCGCTGGAGGTCTGGTCCCTTGAGGAGCAGGTGCCGCTTTTTGAACTGTTGGCTCCGCTGCCCGAGCAGCTGGGCGTGACCCTGTTGCCCAGCCTGATGATGCGACCCCAATACACTGTTTCGGGCGTGTTCTTTCAGACCGACAGCAAATTCTACAACTGCCAGCTCTGCCCTAAAGAAGCGTGTCCCAACCGCAAGGCTCCTTTGTCCGTTTGAAAACGGAACAGACAATGCTGCCGAAAAGAGTAGTTGTCCGTATCGGGATTTTGATTGATGCCTCATGAAGCGACGCAGTCGGGCAAAATGAATTCTGAAGATGGCGGCGTAACAGGCCACAAGAAAATGTTTTTCCGCTTGTACGGGAGATTGACGCTGGACGGTCAAGAAAAAGAGGGGATGCATGAAAAATTCCGCACGCAGATGTGAAGGATGCCGTTTCCGGAAGTATGCGGAAAGCCATCCGGAATCGTTGCTGGCTCGGATTTGGCGATGGCATACGGGCTGGTGCCCTGGCTGGAAGGCCTACATCAAGGAACGGGAGAGAGATCGGGTTTCTTCTCCGACGCCCCCGACGGCTTTTTGACGGGAGACTGCTCCTGTCCCAAACAAAGTTGGTTCTCTGAACTCCAGAGGAGAACACCTCTTCAAAGGACTCTCGCGGTGAAAGATGCGCCGTGAACTTTGTCGTTATGCATCGACGAACCTCCCGCCTACGGGAGGTTTCTTTCTTTACAAAAGAGGGCCTGCCTTATCGGCAGGCCCTTGGGCAGGGATACGGTCGGCGTCATTTTTTCCATGCAAGGAAGACGCCCAGTGCCGCACCGAGCAGGGCGGCAAACAGGACGCGAAACGCTTCCGGAAGCATGAACGTTATCGTATGGGCTGGAATCCAGAAGTACGGAATGGTCTTGGCCAATACGAATGACCACAGAATATCCCAATTGGTGCTCCGCAGCAGCGAGGGAATATCCGGTTTGGTAATGAGGGATCGGAGTTGTCCGCCGCACGAGGCGATATGCAGATCGGAAAGCTTGTGTGCAAGCATCATGACGGGTGCGAAGACCAGATTGAGGGAGACGCTGATCCCCAGAGCGACCAGCACCTTATCCAGGCTGATTCCTCCCGCCAGTGCCGAGGTGTAGGCGTCATTGCCGAAAAGGGAGGCCATTGCCGAAGGCACGCCTCTGGAAAAGACGCTGAAAGCCAGCGTAATGAATATTCCGAGGATGCCCCAGACCAGAGCCTTTGGAATCAGGCCGAAGTCCGGGGAGTAGTAGCGACCGGTGTGCAGGCGGGCCGCAAGGCATTCTCCAAACGTGGCGAGGATGGCGAATTTACAGAATCCCGCGAACAAAGGGTGCGCCGCCGTGACGGACTTGTAGCCGCCGGAAACGGATTCCGAGCCTGCAAAGAGCAATAAAACAAGGATGATGGCACTGATAATCAGTTTGTCGGAACGCTGAAGCGACAATCCATTCATGCGAATTCCTTATGAAGGGTGTTGTTTGCCGAGAGGCTGGATCTGAGGAGAGGCTTTGTGATGGTGAACAGTTTGTCGGTTTTTTGGGTCGAGATCAAGCCCCGCACGGCTTGGCGTGGCGAAGTATTTTTTCGTTTCGCCGTGTCTTGACGGGAAGTTCCGCCACGGATCGGGCCTTCTGGAGGACTCCGGAATCACCCAACACACCCGGCATGGCGGGCACGGTAGCCGGACGTCTCCTCTCGCCCCATATAGCGTTGCAGCATGCTTTCGGGAGCACGGGGCAAGTCCACAAAAAGGAACGCATCAAGCGAATTGAAGCTCCTGTCCTGATGGAAGGCCGCAATCCGCCCGCCAAGCTTCAGGTAGTGCTTGAACAGTATGGGGATGCCCCGGCCCTGTTCCTGTGACCGCACAAGGCGATCAAGGCTCTTGTAATCCAGCAGCCCCTCTCGCACTGACCGGATGAAGGCTTCCCCGGGAACATCCTTGGCACTGCCGGAAACGGGAGCCCGCCCCCGGATAATGCGTTCGAGTTCCGGGCTGCCGTGCTGTCCGGCGAGATAGGCGGTGATGATGCGGAGCGTAGCGGGTGCGGCGTCGAGATTCAGGCTGACCGGGCCAAAGAGGTAACGGATAGCCGGGTGGGACAGGACAAAGCGTGCGATCCCCTTCCAGAGCAGGAGGAGCGGCAGAAAATCCTTCTGATAGGAGGGATGGACGAGTGCCCGCCCCAGCTCGAGACTTTGCCCATACCGTTCGAAAAAGACGGGATCGAACCGGAACAGCGTGGCACTGTAGACCCCTTCCAGACCGTTGTGGCGGAGCAGATCCGGAACAAGGCCAAGGCGGTAGGCTCCGGCAATTTCCCTTCCTTCTTCATTCCAAAGTAAAAGATGATGATAGGTGCTATCGAACCTGTCGAGATCGATGCGGTTCCCCGTTCCTTCCCCTGCTTCACGGAAGGTCATTTCTCGCGTGCGCCCCAGCTCCTCCAGAAGGCGCGGGGAACTGTCGCCGTGCATCAGATACAGCCGGTAGCAGCCTTCGGAGAGCAGCAGGGCCGAGGCCGGGAGTTCGTTCAGGGCACGCTCCACTGTTTCTGGAGGCTGGGGAGGCGCGATCGGCTGCTGCCGCACGGCAGAGTGCTCCGCCGTGTTCCGTTCACGCAGGGCGTAACAGCGCATACGCAGATATTCCGTCTGGATACGGGGCGAGGGCAGACATTCGAGCACCTCGCGGCGGATTGGTGTTCCGAGCCGCAGGGACACCGTCGTGTTGCGCTTGCGGAGCAGTTCCCGGGGGAGCAACAGGGTTCGCAGGCCGGGGTGGAGCAGGCCCGCCAGCGAAAACCCAAGGCTGTTTCTGCCTTCAAAATAGATGGGAACAATGGTGGCATCCGTCTTGCGGCACAGGCGAAGGGCGGTATCATGCCAATCGGGATCGCTGATGCCGCACCCCTTGCGCCAATGCGAAACCGTTCCGGCGGGAAAGACCACCACCGCGCCCTGTTGCCTCAGGTGCAGCAGGGCCTCGCGAAGCCCTCGCATGTTGCGTTGTTGTGCGCCGTGGGTTTCAAAGGGATCGATGGGGATGAACCGCTTCGACAACCCCCGGATGGAACTCAGCAGGCTGTTGGCCAGAATGCGGATATCAGGCCGGAAGGCTACGAGCTTGGCAAGAAGCACCAAGCCTTCCAGCAGGCCGAAGGGATGGTTGGATACGAAAATCAGCGGGCCGTCTTGTGGGACGGAAGCCGCTTCAATCCTGACCCGGATTCCCAGCGCGGCAAGGGCCTGGCTGGCCAGATCTTCCGGGGCCTCGGAAGGCGGAAGACTCCGGGACAATTCGTAAAGCTCGTTCAGTCCGAGCGTATGCCCCAGAGAACGTTCGACAATGGAGGGAACAGGAAACGGGAGCAATTCGTGGGCCAGCTCTTCCGGGGAAGGCAGCGGAGAGAGCCCGGCAGGGGCGGACGGATCGTACGACATGCTTGCGGCTCCTTGGTGAAGGGCTTGTGTGCCTGCGGAAAACATAGCCAATCCGGGCATCCTTTCCGTATCATTCGCATGTCGTCTTGGTGAAATGGATGATTATCAGGTGGACTAACGGCGTCCGCCTTTGAGTTTTTCTCCCCGCTGCCGTCTTGCCCGGCAATCCCTTGGCGTTCATCAGTCCTTGTCAAACGCTGTTCCCGCTGGCTCCATCAGCTGGGCCGCTTCGTTGTAGAGCATGGTGGTTTCGATGGACGCGTGCCCCGCAAGGGCCTTGATGCTTTCCAGACGCACACCCTTGCAGGCCAGCGCGGTAAAGCAGGAGTGCCGGAACCAGTGCGGCGAAACCTCCGGGCGGGCCATGAGGACTCTGAGCCACTTTTTGACCATCTGGTAGAGGGCATATCGCTGGATGGGCTGGTTTGGCTTGCGGAGATTTCCGAAAACGGGCCGGTTGGGATCGGTTCCGGTCCGCATCCCGAAAGACTGCAGGGCCTTGTCCAGTTCGCGGGGCAGATAGACACGCCGGGCCTTGTTGCCTTTGCCGAGAACATCAAGGTAGCGTTTCCCCTGCCATTCGATGACGTTCCGCCAGCGGAGCGAGACGATTTCCTCGCCGCGCAGCCCGGTCATGAAGAGCGTTTTCAGGAGCAGGATATCCCGTTCCGGGGCCTTGTGTTCGGCAAGTCGCTCGAAAAGAGTCAGCATTTCGCCTTCGGAAAGGCTGTGCGACAGATGGCCCGGCAAGACGGAGCCGCTGTCCGCACGGCGTCGCTTCAAAAAGGCCGTAGGGTTCAGCGGGATGGCCCCGGTGACCGTCAGCCGGTTGAAAAAACTTTTCAGGGCACCGATGATGGTATTGACGGAGCGCGGCTTCAGGCCCTTTGCCCGGCACTGCCGGATGAACCCTTCCACATCCCGGGCGGTGACCTGGAGGGAACTCTTTTGCGCGTGATTGAGAAAGGACGCAATGTGGCGGCAGTAGCCGTCCACAGTATTCAGCGAATGATCGTACACCGTAATGAGAAAGCGCAGAATGAGCCGCTCATCGGGAAGGAGGTCGGTCTGCATGGCGACGAATCCGGTGGCATCCTCATAATCGAGGCTTTCCTGAAACCGCCGCATCAACAGCATGTTGTCGATTTTTCTCCAAGCCGGAGCCGGAGGCTGGAAGGTTGGAGCGTGTTCGGGAAGCATGGGACTCCTCAGTTCTTCGCAGGGGGGATTCCGGTTCAGCCCCACCAGCTCCGCAAGGAAAAGGCTGCGCTAGCGGCTGCGGCACTTATGCCGCAAACCATGTACCCAGCAGGCCGATCACGAACATTTCAACCATCGTGAAAACAATGATCGTATGCCACATGAGCCGCACGGCAAGCGCGATGTGCCCCGCATTGGCGTCGGGGGTTCCTTCTCCGATCCAGGGGTGATCCACCAGCCGATCGCCGTACACGGCAGGCCCGCCCAGACGCAGGCCGAGCCCTCCGGCGAAAGCGGCTTCGCTCCAGGCGGAGTTGGGGCTTTCGTGCGCGGTGCGATCCCGCCAGCCGATTCGGAGGATGTCACCGTGCCGCAGGGCCGGGATGATGCGCGAGGCCAAGGCGATGCAGGGCAGGGAGAGCCGGGCGGGAAGGAAATTCAGGAGATCATCAAGGCGGGCCGCAAACGTTCCGAAGCGGCAATAGGTTTCATTGCGTTTTCCCCAAAGCGCATCCAGCACGTTGGCGGCCCGGTGAAACACGGCAAAGGCCGCAGCTCCGGCATAACCGAAGAAAAAGAGACCCACTCCAGCCCAGAAGAGCGTGGAAAGGATGCCGTCCACAAGGTTTTCGGCAACGCTTTCGACGCAGGCGCGGGCCACACCGTGCTTGTCGAGGGGGTCGGGGTTGCGGCCTACCATCATCGAGACGGCCTTTTTCGCCTTTTCGAGATCGTTGTTGGCAAGCGGGACGGCAACGCGCAGGGCGTGCTCTTCAAGGCTCCGGGGAGCGACGCACACCGCTACGGCGGCGACGGAGACGAACCACGCAGCCCGGAACCCGCCGTATGTCTGGGCCAACCATGCCAGACCGCCCGCAATGGCCGCGCACGGCAGAACCACCAACAGGCAGGCCAAGGCTCCAGCGCAAGTGGTCATCCAGCTGTTCTTGCCCCGGCGAAAAAGCCTTTCCATGCAGGCCGCCAGTGTTCCCATCATGCAGACGGGATGGATGCGGGAAGGGAGTTCTCCGAAAAGGCGGTCAATGAGCAATCCGGCAGGCAAAACGGCGAGGAAGGCAAGATTCATGGAAATACCCATAGGGGTGCGGGGTTATTGCCGGCTTGTCGGAGAACTCCGGGGTCGGCTGGAATGCGGAGGGGGAATCCCCCCCTCCGCGCCTTGTCAGCGTGTGGTTTGAAACCTGTTCCTTTGCCGCATCTCTGTGCCAGCAGAAGCTTTTTTACTCCGGTCAGGCGCAGGGCAGGCCCTTCGTCAACAAGAACCGTGGCCTTGACAGAGGGGCAAAACGCCAGCGTTTCCCCCCACGCGCCTAATCCATCTTTTTCGTGTTGGCGAGGTCTACAACGGCGTTGCGGGTATGGTTCAGGAAAATATCCTGAATCCCCTTGAGCTGTCCAAGACCCACGAGGTGCGGGAGCGGCGTCATGCCGGCGGCCTTGATCCGGGAAGCCCACGAGTCCTCTTCCGGCCCGGCAAGATCGTTGTTGGCGTGATCGCCCGCGACAATCATGAAGGGCTGGAGCCAAACCCGCTTGACGCCGGTGGCCTTCAATTCTTCCAGAACGCGATCAAAGCTGTGCGCCCCCTCGACGGTGGCAAGCCAGACATGCGGGTCCGCCTTGTGGAAGGCCGTAACAGCGGCGGCAAGCACCAGATCCCCGGGGCCGCGATCGTTGCCGTGGCCCATGAGCACAACGGCATCGCCGGGCTTGCGTTCCTTCGGCAGGGAAGAAAGCACCACCTTGACCACATCGTCAAGATCCTTTTCCGAAACAAGAAGAGGGTAGCCCACCATGACCGTCTTGAACGTGCCGGGATTCAAGGCGATGTGCTTGACGACCATGCGCTCGAGCTGGTTGTACTCTTCGGCGGGGGCAATGTGCAGGGACTGGATTTTCAGTTCGTCCACGCCCTGTGCCGCGAGTTCCTTCATGGCTGCGTTGACGGAAAGAACCGGTTTGCCTTCCTTTGCCAGCTTGTTGCGGATGATGTCCGACGTGAAGGCCATCACGATAGGACCGTCGCCGGTGTTTTTATACGCCTGTTCGATGGCATCAATCGCGGGCCTTGCGCTGTCCATCGACGTCCCGAAGGCCACGAGCAGCGTTCCTTCTTTGGCGAAGGCAGTTCCGGCAGCCAGCAGGCAACATAACAGAACCATGACAAACGATTTTTTCATGACAGCTCCTTGGTCCAAAGCTCCGTGGACCGGACAGGGTACGTCTACACCCGTCCATTATGGATTTTTCAGGCTGGTTTCCCGGCTCGAGGTTTCCCTTTGCCCGCGCCTTCCCGCAGACGGCATCCACAGTGGCTTGAAGCGGGCTCATCCCCTCTCACGGTTGCGGGACAGCGTCGGTTTTTACGAACTTCCCAATTATTCCGAAAAGATCGGACACCTGAAAACAGTGATGGAACAGATTGGGAGGCTATCCCCCTCCCGAGGCTTCTCAAAGGAATCCTTTCTGTTTTTCTATCTGTACTTTCGCGAATCTTCAAGAAAAAAACACTGGGCGGGGCCAATCAGGAGGCGGAGCCTCAGCCTTTGGCGGAAAGGGCGGAATGGAGAACCTGCGGAACAACGGACTTGGGAGGCGTTCCACCGTTTTTTGAAGATGAAAAACGTAACTCATTGAAAAGGCATTTTTTATTATACGGAGACAACAACGTTCGGTCAAGGCCGGGCAACCCCTCGGGGGCGATAATGGAAACGAGCCAGCGCAATGCCTCCGGGCCGCTGTTGACGCTGTGAAGACAATCGTTCATATCAAGCACGCCAAGACGCGCGCGGCTTCTTTGGGGAGACGTTTGCCCGCAGACCGGCAGGATGGGGAAACCGGACGACGGCTCCTTGGAGGGGCGCAGGCCGGAAAAGGAACTGGGCACGCACAGGAGGCCTCTTGCGCCATGCAGAAAGAGGCTCTGCCTCGCGCAGACCGGTGCCGCTGCCGGAATAATGGAAAAAACGGCACGAAGCCACGGAGTTTTCCGCCTTGCCGTTTTGCAGGGAGCACTGAATGGGCAATGGGTCGATGATGTTGTCGCCCGCCGAAGTGGTATCGGCGGCTCTTGCGGCAGGCGAAAAGAAAGCGTCTTTGTGCTGGAGGAAGCAGCTGCTGCTCGGCATTCTTGCCGGGGCCTTCATTGCGTTTGCCTCGGCAGCGTCCAATATGGCGGCGTTTCCGCTGCTGGGACACGCGGAAAGCTACGGCCTGGGCAAATGCCTTGCCGGGGCCATTTTCCCCGTGGGGCTTATCCTCGTGGTCATAGCCGGCGGAGAGCTGTTCACGGGGAATACGCTGATGGGCGTGGCTGTGGCCGAAAAGCGCATCGGTATGCGGGAGCTGCTTCAAAACTGGTTTTTTGTCTATCTGGGCAATTTTTTGGGTTCCGTGCTCATTGCTCACATGACGTGGATTTCCGGGCTGCTAGGGAGCGGGGGCGGCGAGCTTGGCGCGGTCACCATCCGTATTGCGGCCTACAAGACCTCTCTGGAATTCATTCCAGCCTTCTATCTCGGGATCATGTGTAACTGGCTGGTATGCCTTGCCGTCTGGATGGCCTGGGGAGCCAGGGACATGATCGGCAAGCTGTTTGCCATCTATTTCCCCATCTGGCTTTTCATTACTTCGGGATTTGAGCACTGCGTGGCAAATATGTATTATATTCCCGCAGGGATATTCGCCAAATCGGACCCTGCGCTTGCCGCAGCTTCCGGTCTGTCCCCCGAGGCTCTGGACGCGCTCAACTGGAGCACCTTTGCCATCAACAATCTTGTGCCCGTAACACTGGGGAATATTGTAGGCGGATTGTGCTGCGTCGGGCTGGCCTATGCCTTTGCCTACCGCAAGGCCGAAGGCCAAAGCCCGGTTGCCGAAGTACAGCCAGAAACCTGCCGCCGCTAAGCACGAAGCCGGGAAAGAACGTTCTCTCCCGGCTTCGTGCTTTCTCTGCCCACATTTTCGGAAGGCTATACGCTCTCCGCGCTTTCCATAAGCGCATGCAGCGTGGTTACTGCAAGGGCACTGCCCCCCCTGCGCCCCTCAAGGACAATCTGAGGTACGGCACACTGTGCAAGAAGCTCTTTTGATTCAACCACATTGACAAAACCGACCGGCATTCCGACCACAAGGGCAGGGCGAACACCCTCTTCCAGAATATACCGGGCGATGCGCGCCAACGCCAACGGGGCATTGCCGACAAGCACAATCGAACCCTCCAGCATGGGCCGAGCCTTTTCAGCACTGCACAAGGCCCGGGTACGTCCCTCGGCCTTTGCCTGTGCCATGACATCAGGATCGCTTATATAACAATGCAGCTTGTCCGCATCATACCCGCTGTGCAGCCTTCGCAGCCTCTCAAGAGACAGCCCTGAGCGGATCATTTTTGAATCGCAGAAGACAGGTGCGCCCCTTTTCAGAGCACAAAGACCGGATGCCACAGGGTTATGCCGAAACACCAGAGTATCCGCAATGTGCATGTCTGCTGTCGTATGGATCAACCGGCGGGCTACCCGCCATTCTTCTATGGGCATACGCTCCCGCAATGGGGATTCCTCTTCAATCAGGCGAAAACTTTCGCGCTCTATGCTTATTCCATCCAAATCCCAGCGAATCATCATGAATTTCCTATGGTTAATACAGGATGTAATGCATGAGGGCGACAACGCCCGCAGACGCAATGACTGTAACCAAAAAGCGCGAAAGCTGCATGCCAAGAACAATGGCAAAGGCTACCGGAACCGGGAAAATGCCCAGTGCGGAAGGCAGGTTTCTCCGCAAGGTGCGGAACGGGTTTCCCACTGCGCTCCCAACAAGCATTGCCAATACAATCTGCGCGTTGTCAATCAATCCTTCCGCCTTGAGATTGGCGGCGACGGCCGAGGACTGCACCAGCCCGCCCATTTGCGCCGCGACGACGGAAACCAGCTCCGCAGGGAAAAAGCGGGTTACCTGATCCGGTATATACTGTTCCCAGAAGCTGAAGGCTCCGCTTTTCAACAGCCACTCAATCCCCAGCATCAGCGGAACCGTGATACATACCATGCGGAAAAGGAGCGTCAGGGAACGCACCGCCGCAAGCCGCACGGATGCGGGCCATGCACGCGGGGCGGCCTCAGCCAGCGTCTCAGCCCCAAACTCGCTATAGCCAGAAGTTCGCCAACGATTCCAGAGCAATACACAAAGCAGCACGATGAAACCACCGGAGAACTGTACGGCAAAATACAGGACTCCCGGTATCCCGATGGCTCCGATGACCGGATACATGACCCGGATGGAGTGGGAAACATAGGCAAGGTAACTGTTGGCCATGCCTCCGGCGATAAGAGCGGATGTGGGGATGCGTCCTTCAGCATGGCTGCTGACCAGCATACTGTTGGCGGCGGCATTGGAACAGAGAGCCGTCGGCATGGCCAATCCGACGATTTCAGGAAGCCGGGCCATCCGGGTCAGCTTGCCCATCATCCGGGCCAGCACCATGTGCCAGCGGCGGGCCTCCATCAGTCCACCAAGAAAAGAGGCTATCCCGACAATGGCAAACAGCCTCCCGAACGTTCGAGCCTTGCTGACTATTTTTTCTACAGGTGAGGATGGGGCGCGGTGGCGCGAGGCCTTTTCCGGGCTTTCCCCATCGCCGGAAGCAAACGACGAGGCTCCCGGTGGAGGCATGGGCTGCGCTGAAAGCGTTGTGGAAGGCTCCGCGTTGCTCCGCACCATGCGCGAGTCCGGCATATGCAACGTGAGCCAGCAGGCGGCGAGCAGGGCAACGGCAAACCAGACGACCCGGCTCGGCCTCCTCCAAGGAGGCGGGAGGCTTCTCTGCCTGCGGCTCATTGCTTTTTGACCATGATGAGCGATAAGTACGCTTCCGGCCTATCCTCTATGGCATCCAGATTCCGCAACAGGGTTTCTCCCTCCATTGCCAGCTGTTCGCCGTAGAGGATTTCCACATGCGGTTCACGGCGGAGACGCTCTATCAACGCCTTGCGGCTACGGTAGGTCTTCAACAGCACGGTTGTGGATTTTGCAGGAAAATCCAACGAATCCACCATGTCGGATTTGAACGAGGGAATGACGCGAAGCCGCTCTCCGTTTTCCACAAGAACGGTGCCTGCCTTGGCCGTGAGGGTGGCAAAGGAGGTAATGCCTGGAACGATTTCCAGCTCAAGATCAGGGATTGCCTGCCGAATGATCTTCAGCACATACCCGAAGGTGCTGTACGTCATGGCATCGCCGAGCGTGGCAAAGGCACAGTCGCGGCCTGCCCGCAACTCATCGACAATAGCCTGGGCATTGGCCGTGACCTGAGCCTCGCGGACGGCCTTATCGCGGGACATGGTAAATATCTGAAGTCGTATCTCTCCGCGAGGATTCAGGTATTCAACCACAGATCGTGAAACACTGCTGGATGCCTGCTGTGAAATCACCGTAAAGATGACGTCGACAGAACGAAGAACATCTGCCGCACGGAGCGTCAGATACTGGGGATCGCCGGGGCCAATGCCCACGCCGTACAGTTTTCCCGGAGTCATGGTGTGTCCTTTGCAAGAATGAAAAAGAAGTCAGAGCAAACTCTCTGTTCGGACAGTCATACTTCCGGAGAGAAAAGACTCCGCGTGCGAAAGGGGAAACAGCCCCACACGGCATGGAAAGCCTGAAAAGGGCCAAGAACTCCCTTCGAACAAGGGGAATGTTTCCCGCGAAACACGCGCGTGGGCGGCGGAACAGTTCCGGCAGCCAACAGGCAATGCTCCAGAACCGTGCGTAAAGACGGTATCATGGCAACTCCTTGGTCCAAAGCTCCGTGGACCGGATGGCGGTGCACCCATCCTTTACTGGCTTTCAGGCTGGTTTCCCGGCTCGAGGATCTTCTTTGCCCGCGTCTTCCCGCAGACGGTACGTCCACAGTGACATGGTTGCGGGTTCATCCCTCTCACGGTTGCGGGACAGCGTCGGTTTTTACGAACTTCCCATTTATCCCGAAATGTTTCGGGCACCTGAAAACGGTTGCGTCTGTATAAAGAGGCGCATTGGCCGCGTATAAAAACGGAATGGTTACCGCCGCGGCAGAATGCGTTTGGTCAAGAAAACAGGTATATCCATAGAGTTTTTTTGTCCAGCAGTTTTGCGCGAAAGGTGTGCGCCGAGAAGCCGTCCGGTGCGTTATGCGAAACCTGAGGTGGGATGGGCAGCATGAGGGAGGATTCGGCAGTGGCTGTCCATTCTATTTCACATAACACTGATTATGGTAAATAGAATACGTATGCGCCATACTACGCGCTAAAACCGCCGAAAACGCCTTTTTCGGGCGCAAGCACCATGTACGATATTTGATGTCAAAAAAACTTTTTCGGCCTTTAAACGCGCTTTCATGAGGAACAAGCTCGGCCGCGGGAATACCTGAAACCTCTCCGGCAAGCCCTTTTTATGTACACGCAAAAAAAACGGTGTTGGAAATGGGGTATCAATAAATTGAATTTTTTTTCTTTTGCACCGTAACGCATTCTAGCGTATATCTAAAAAAAGATTCTTTCGCGGGGAGAGAACAGAAATACCATTCCTCTCAGCATATATTCTATGGGGATCGTATCTTCTCTATGAAAAAATATAAAAGCGACAGCCAGACATCCAAACATGTTTATTATCCTGTAAATCTATACTGTATCATAACTTTTTTGGTTTCTCTTTCGATTGTATCTCTCTTTTTGTTTATTGAAGGAAGGAGCCATCTGGCTATCGAAAAAGAACGGGCCTTGTATATAGCCAAGAATTACGCAACAACACTTTCTGCTGCCATCAATAATGCATCATCAATGTTGTACATGATGGAAGCGTTGATTATACAGGGTAACGGACATGTAGAAGCCTTCGATCATGTTTCTAGTGATATCATAAAAAACTATCCGTTTACGCGAAACATTGCCCTTGCTCCAGATGGCATCCTCCGTTTTATTTATCCCCGGGAAAACGAAGATCTCGCTCTCGGACATAATCTGCTCAAAAGTCCGAACAGGAAAAGGGAAGCGTTTTTAGCCCAAAAGACCAAGCAGTTGACGATTTCCGGCCCCTTTCCCCTGATTCAGGGTGGGCTGGGGGTCGTTGCCCGGCTTCCCGTCTTTTGGGGCCCAAAACGCAGCAGTTTTTGGGGGATGGTCTGCCTGACCATCAATTTTCCCATGCTCATAGAGCAGACAGAGCTTCCCCATCTTGAAAAACTGGGGTATGCCTATACGCTATGGCGTTATCATACTGAAAAAGATGAAAAACAAATTCTTAGCCGTTCATTTCTAAAGTCACAGGCAACAGCTCTTGAATATTCGATACAGCTTCCGAATGCGCTGTGGACATTGGATATACGGCCTGTGAACGGGTGGATTTCCACAGACTGGATTCTTCTCCGCTGCATCATGGGATTGTTTATCTGTTTGCTGTTGACTTTCCTTACCGGAACCATTTGCGGTTTGCTCAACAAAAAGCAGCTGCTTGAATCGATCTCGCGCACAGACGCCTTGACGCAACGCCCCAACAGGCTGGGCTTCTCCGAGTATTCGGCGGAAGCGTTGCTCCACGCGAGGCTCCACAAGCGTGTGCTTGCGATTTGCTTCATCGATATGAACGGCTTTAAGCGTATCAATGATACGTTTGGGCACAGATCGGGGGATGCCCTGCTCAGCAATTTTTCCCTTCGCCTGACTCCTTTCCTCCGCAAGCGTGATTTTCTTGCGCGGATCGGCGGTGACGAATTTGTTTTGTTGCTGGAGGGAGACTCCAAAAAAGATATCATTAACCGTATGGATTTATTGCTGGACTATCTACAGGAGCCTGTCCTTATCGGCAAGGAGAGGCACCAGCTCAGTCTCAGTATCGGAATTTCCCTGTATCCTGAAAACGGCTCCAGCATGGAAATACTCTTGCGGCAGGCTGATGATGCCATGTATCACGCCAAGAGCCTGCATTCGCCGTACTGCTTCTTTACACAGGACATGGCTACCGAAGATAAAGAATGAGGGGGGTCCTCCCCTTCATGCCTGTTGAACAGCAACCGCGGAACACAGCGTCCGCACACGCCGTTCGGGTTTTTATGCCCTATAGATATTTTTGCAGGGCAGCATAGAGCTTTTTGGGTTCAATGGGCTTGGCAAGGTGCTCGTTCATGCCCGCCTGACGGGATTTTTCTTCATCTTCCGCGTAGGCATTTGCCGTCATTGCCAGAATGGGCGTCGTCCTGGCGTCAGAACGATCAAGTTCACGAATCGTCCTGGCGGCGGTCAGGCCATCCATGAAGGGCATACGAATATCCATCAGGATAACATCATAGGTATACGGTGCGGATCTGCGGAAAAGCTCCACGCCGGACTTTCCATCAGGAGCGTGGTCAACCACCATACCGCGTTTTTGAAGCAGGCGCATGGCTATTTCCGTATTGAGCGGGTGATCTTCACACAGCAGCACCCTCCTCCCGTTCAATACCGATATATCATCGGCTGCTTCACGCTGATCTTGGTATTCTTGGCAGGTCTTCACCTTCAGCTTTACGGTAAAAATACTGCCCTTCCCTTTTTCGCTGGTGACAGAAATGGTTCCATTCATCAGGGAAATCATTTTTTGTGCAATGGACAGTCCAAGCCCGCTGCCTTCTGACGCATCCGTGGTGGTTGCGTGTTCCTGTGAAAACGATTCGAACAGATGCTCCTGAAATTCCTTGCTCATGCCGATGCCGTTGTCCTGCACGGTAAAGCAGAGGTCCAGCTCCTCATGGTGCACAGAAGTGTTTTTGATGTGCAATGAAACCTTTCCGTTCTCCGGGGTAAATTTGACGGCATTGGAAAGCAGGTTGAGAAAAACCTGATCCAGACGCAGGCGATCTACCAGAATCCTTTCGGCAAGAATGTTTTCCGTGGTAAGCGCAAAAAAGATCCGTTTCCGCTCACACAGGGGGCGGATGGTCGTTTCCATCTGGGTAATGAACTCTTGCAAGGCATAAGGCCGCGGATGGAGTATGATCGTACCCTTTTCCAGTTTGGCCATATCCAGAATGTCATTGATCAATCCCAAAAGGAACGCTGCGGACAAATTGATGTTTCTGAAATAGGAACGGATGCGCTCCGAGGTGCATTCATCCATGCCCAACGAGGCCATGCCCATGATGGCATTCATGGGCGTCCGCATGTCGTGGCTCATGCGGGCCATAAAGTCGGACTTGGAGCTGTTGGCTTCTTCCGCAGTGATAACAGCCTGTTCCAGCAGATCCTGCTTGGATTGCTCGCGCTTGACGATGTCATCAATATCCGAACGGGTCATCACGATGAAGCCAGCATCCCGATCCATGTAGGCAAACCGGAATTGCTTGCGGCGAAACGTTCCATCCGCCTCGCACATATCCAGTTCGTACACCGCCATAGGCTTCTGCTCAAGCTCACGGACGACAGACTCAAGGCTCATCCGTTCGATGTAGACGGCGGCATCTCTGGCGGAGCACTTTTTTACCAATGAATCTACGAGGATCTCGCCGTAATCATCGCCAACCTTTGGAGGAATCTGAAAGGCTTTGGTATTGGCATACAGATGATAGTTTCTGCTGTTGACATCAATCCAGCAAATATAGTCATAATCCAGCCTGACTACGCTTTCCACAAGGCTTTGGGTAATCTTTTTATCTGTGATATCGGTATAATAAAAGAAGGCAACAAGATCTTCCGTATCCGGCTGCTTGATGAGCTTGACGTTGGCCCGCACCCAGACGGTACGGTTGTCCTTCAGTGTGGCAAGAAATTCTTGTACAAGCCCATTTACGCCATTGTGATACTGTTGAATCAAAGATTCCGGCAAAAAAAGCCGGTTTTGTTCATCTGTAATCCGGGTAGTCTTCAAAAAGCCGAGCGCACGGGTCCTGAAATCAACGGTGTTCCGAAATCGGCTTTCAAAGCCTGTAGTGGAGCCGACACGCATTTCCTCAACGCATCTTTGCGTCAGGTTGACCCGGCATGTCGCAAGAATGGAGTTGGCGACTTTCTCCCAATAGGCAAGCTCGTCCTGGTATTTCTTTTCCACCAGCCTGGCTTGCGTAACGTCCTGGCTGGAACCATACGCCTTGATGGGGGTTCCATTCTGATCAAACACAACGGAGTAGCAAATCCGTTCACACCAGCGTCCGACCCCGTTGCTCTTGGGAACCCAAAAATCTCCCCCGACCTGCTTCTCCTCTCCGCGCTCAATTGCCCGATACATCTCACGGAAGGACTCTGCTTCGGAGGCCTCAACATGCCCGGACGCGATCAGGGATTCAGGCACGTTTTCGATTACTATACTATATCCGTGCCGTTTCTGGGAGCCGCTGGATTGGGTAATCGTACGTTTCAGGACATCGTATTCCCAGACATTGACGCCCGCCCCTTCAATAGCCAGCCTGTACCGCTGTTCGCTTTCCTGAAGCTTGCGTTCGGCCTCCTTCTGCGCGGTGACATCAAAGCAGATGCCCAGCAGGGCAGATCTTCCATCTGGAGCGGTTATGACTTTGCCGTGCTCTTCCAGCCAGATATAGTTTTGATCTTTTCGCCGTATCCTATAAAATATTTGATATTCTTGGTGGGCTTTCAGCTGTTCAAACCGCTCTGTTTCCAGCGCGGCAATATCGTCGGGGTGAATGAAGTGAAGCACGCTCCCGGCACAGGCTTCAATAAAGGACGCTTCGTCAGCATACCCAAGGCAGGCCAGCAACTGGCTGTTAACCATATATAAAGGGTAGCCAGGCTCCCAATAGGAACCAAGAATGCCCCCGTTGATCCAATGATTCAGCAGATCGCTGTAAAGCGACTGCTCATAGGTCTTCACCAGAGAAAAGGGGAAATATTCCCCCTTCTCCTGCATTTTATTGGGAACGGACATGTGCAGGGAGCATATCTTGGGTGAACCATCTTCAAGACATGCCGTCGCAGTCACGCGGCAAGACATGGACAGGCCTTTTCCGGAGACGATCAGCCGCAGCTGTGCAACGCTGCATCCCCCCGAAAGGGCCTGTCCTGACTCATCAATGAATTCGATAGAATAAGGTTCCGGGCTTGCCTGTATTTCCTTGTGAATATACTCGGCTGCTTCAGCGAAATCATGCACGTCTTCGTCTTCCGCCGTGCCGAACCAGTGGATATTTCTGGAACAAAAGGAGAGTGACTTTTCCGCGTCACGTTCCACAAATTGAGAGATGAAAAGCTGTTTCAGCAAATCCAACGCGGTAACAAGCATGGTTTCCTCTGTATTGCTCAGGCATTTGCCCAGAACAAGGAAAATATCAACTGGAAAGAATAATATTCAACCGTACTATATTGTCCATCAAATCAACATAAAGGGCATCCGTACCATCCAGAGAGCCTTGCCGGAGCGGTTCCACAAGAGAAGCCAGAATCCCATAGATCGGCGTCAGGCCAAGGTTGCCGAATACCCCTTTCAGCATATGCGCCTGTTCAAAGGCTTCCAGCGCGTCTCTTTTCTTTAGGGCTTCACCCAAGGCAACGAGCGCGGGGTCCTTCCCTGCGCTGGTGACCAGCTCAAGGTAGGCTTCTTCATCCCCCTGGAAAATATCCAGGATATCATCAAGCATACAGCCCCACGCCTGCAACCGGGAAACAACTTTATCCACAGCTTTTTCTCCTATGCTGACAAAAAACAGACCGCAGAAACAGCTTTGTGTTTCCACGATACCTCGCGCCCTTGCCTCCAACAGGGCAAGGCGGCTCTCTTGTATGAATTCTCAGGCTTGTACTTGAGAAAGAAGAGCAGCAGCAAACCGATGCTCAGAGCGTTTATCCGTTTTTGGCGAGCAGTTTTTCATAGTCGGAAGCGGGCATGGGTTTTGCAAAATAGTATCCTTGCCCGTAATCACACCCAATATCTCTTAAAAAGTCAGCCTGTTCCGCACGCTCAACGCCTTCGGCGACAGTCGGAATCCCCAGAGTCTGCGCCATCCGGATAATGGACGTAATAATGCTTCGTCCACGTTCCGGGGATGCCGTATCAGACAGAAAACGCATGTCGATTTTCAGGACATCCACCGAAATATCCTTGAGGACATTGAGGGAGGAATAGCCGCTTCCGAAGTCATCCATCAGAATAGAAAAGCCCTTCTGCTGCAATTGCCCGGTTATTTTCTTCATCATTTCCGGGTTATCCATGTAGGCACTTTCCGTGATCTCAAGGTTCAGCAAGGTGCTGGGAATACCGTACCGCGCGGTGAGCAAGCAAATGTTTTCAACAAGATGCGGATTGTACAAGTCAACACGGGAGACGTTGACGGAAATGGGATGAAGCGGTTGGCCCTTTTCCGACCAAGAGCGGATAAGCCGGCACGTTTGTTCCCAGATGCAATAATCAAGTTTGGAAATAAAGCCGTTCCGTTCGAAGATGGGAATAAAATCAGCCGGGCTGATGAGCTTTTTGACAGGATGCTGCCAGCGTACCAGGGCCTCGGCTCCAGCAAGGCAGCGTGTCCGCAAATTGAATTTGGGCTGAAAATACGGCAGGAACTGGCCTTGCTCCAACGCGATATTCATCTCATTGGTAACCTCCTGCTCTTTTTCGACAGCCCTCCCCATTTCTTCGTCGTACACCTTGAAACTATTGATATAGTCGCCCTTGCACTGCTTTGCTGCAAGATTGGCCTTGTCGTACATCCTGTCTACCGGGATGCTGTGATCTTCCACAAAATAGATGCCGCATGTAGGCACAATGTCAAAGTTCAGCCTGTATTCTTTAAGACATGCCCTGCCCCGGTCAATGATTTCCGTAAGCTGAGCCATTCCTGTGAAGGGGAAGCAGACACCGAAAACATCGGCCTCAATACGCCCAAAGGTACATTTCGTCTGGAGACGCGCGAAACGCGAAAGCATTTTCCCAATATACCTGAGGAGCGTGTCCCCTTCCTGAGAGCCGTAATAGGAATTGATAAGATTGAAACGGTCGATATCGAACCGAATGAAGACAAAAGATTCCGAAGGGTTTGCCATCAGCATCTCATGTGTGGCAGCAAAAAACTTTGTCTTGTTAAAAATGCCTGTGAGCGTATCGTATTCGGCAAGATACTTGAGTTCGTCAAAAGCACTGAGCTGGCTTCGCAAGATGGCGTTCTTCAGCCTGAAGCGGATGATTTCAGATTTATACGGCTTGGTTACAAAATCCCAGGCCCCCGCACGCAACGCCCTCAATTCGTTCTCGGGGTCATTGTTGCTGGTTACGACAATAACGGGAATATTGCCAAGCTCCGCTATTTCGGCTTTTTTTTCCAGAAATTCATGCCCGTCCATGATCGGCATTTCAATATCCAGCAACACCGCCGCAATATTCCTGTCCTGCTGGCGAAGCAGGCTGAGGGCCGTAAGCCCGTTTTCGGCAGTCAAAATGGAATATTCATCCCGAAGGATACGGGCAAGAATTTCTCGGTTGACGCCGCTGTCATCTGCGATAAGAACAGAGGGGCGGCCAGAAGAAGGCATGTCCGATTTCGGGTTGTTTCGAAACGGAGAATCGATGATACTATCGGCGTTTTCTTCATCTGGAAGAGCGGCATTTGTTGTCTGCGATTCTTGTGCTTCCATCCTGTCCCCAATCCTTTCGGCTCTCGCGTTTACTGCCTGATATTCCGCTCATTTCAGCACATGCAATGACGTTTGGTGTCGATTTTACTTTTTACAAGAAAACCGCATGATAAGCGAAAGAACTCTTCCTTGCCATCCTGACGAAATGCAATATGTACGCACAAGTTTCTACGTTCAGGATTTTGCCTTTTATATCCTAAAACATATCTAATGTCTAATTATGCATGTTTTTACAGATTTTTGTGTTCGGCATCGTTGTATAAAAAGAAAATTGATGGAAAAACTCGCCTTTTTATCAGAGCTTTTCCAGAATGGATGTCACCTCTAGCCCTATCCGTTCCACTGGAGACGTTTGATGGACAAAAAAAAAGTATTTCTTGTCTCCCTCGGTCATCTTTCCTGCGATATAAACGGCGGTGCCCTGCCGGCCATCTTGCCCTTCCTGATTACCCAATATGGGTTTGACTATCAGGCCGCCGCAGGTTTGATGTTTGCGTTCTCATTTCTTTCTTCGATCATCCAGCCTGCATTCGGCTATCTTTCCGACAAGTTGTCGCGCCCCTGGTTTATTCCGCTGGGCGTATTGCTGGCCGGGGGCGGGCTGGCCTGTGTCGGATTGTTCCGCGGCTACTGGGCCATCTTTGCCGCCATCGTCTTGAGCGGCGTAGGAGCCGCCCTCTTCCATCCCGAAGGGGCACGCTTCGCGAACAGGGTTTCAGGGGCTTCCAAGGGGATGGGGCTGAGCCTGTTCTCCATTGGCGGCAACAGCGGCTTTGTTTTCGGGCCGATACTTGCCGTGGCAGCCATCAGCGGATTCGGGATGCATGGAACCATTGTGTTCGGGGGGATCGCGCTGATCACCTCCACGGTTCTGCTCTATCAGGTTTCCCATTTGTCCAGGATGCAGCCGCAACATTCGGCAACGGGCACGGAAGAATCTCCCGCTGGAGAGAATAACTGGAAAGAGTTTTCCAAGCTTACGCTGACCATCATTTCCCGTTCGATCCTGTTCATCGGCCTGAACACCTTCGTCCCGCTCTACTGGATCCATCACTTTGGGCAATCCAAAGCCACCGGAGCCTTTGCGCTGACGTTCTTTTGTACCTTTGGGGTCATCAGCAACTTTATCGGCGGCATGCTTTCCGATCGCTTCGGGTATCTGCGTATCATCCGGTTTTCCTGCCTGATTTTGATTCCCAGCATTTTCCTTTTCGGACAAGTGGAAAACCTTCTTCTCGCCTATGCCCTGCTGCTGCCGCTCGGTTTTTCGCTTTATGCACCCTTCAGTTCCATGGTCGTGCTTGGTCAGCGGTATCTTGCAAAGAATATTGGTTTTGCCTCGGGCGTAACGCTTGGCCTCGCTACCAGCATGGGCGGCATCGTGGCTCCGCTTCTTGGCTGGATTGCCGACGGCTATGGCCTTGCGCGAGCTATCCAAAGCATGGCTCTGGTTGCGATTCTGGGAACTTGCGCAGCGTTTTGGCTGCGCCCCAGGGCTTCTAGGGGGTAAACTAGCGCGAGAAGAAAGAGTTTGCGTAGATACCAGACTTCGGTATGGTTTTATCTCTAAAAATTTACATAATAAAATATGATTATGGGATTTTTTGAGCGGTAAAACTGTCCGCGCAACCATGCAAAGCCACGCGGACAGGATTTCTTTTTCAGCTACTTGAGCAGGCGTTCCGTGTATGATGAAAAATCATAGGTAGCTGCCGGATGCTCCTGAAAAAAGGCCGGGGAAGAGACCAGGCAGTCCGCGGTCGCCACATTGCAGGCTGTCGGGATATTATACAAATTGGAAATACGGAGCAAAGCCTTCACGTCAACGTCATGCGGCTGCGCCTGCATGGAATCCCAAAAAAAGACCAGTGCGTCTATCTGGCCTTCCGCAATACGGGAACCCATCTGCAAATCCCCGCCAAGAGGCCCAGACTTCAGACATTCCACAGGCGTAGAAGGGCTTTCGTCCCCCAACAGCTCATGCATGGCCTCACCAACCAGACGGCCCGTCGTGCCGGTGCAAATCAGCCGATGTCCTTTCAGTTCATGGACATGCCCGCGCACCCACTGGACCAAATCCTTTTTACAATTGTCATGCGCCACCAGCGCGATATTCATGAAAACTCCTTTTCGCAAACGATGAAGGAATGCGCCGCAGCCAAATGCCTTGGCTCCTCAAAGATACGAGAGGAACCAACAGAGTCAAGCCCAGACATTCCAAGGAGTTTGCGGCCCTCCCCTGAGGGGGGGCGCAGCTAGAGTCCCCACTCTGAAGGTGCAACACGGTGAAAACGCTCATGTTGCGCCGTCACGTCCAGCGGAAGCGACTGGAGATCATCCAGAGCCGGAATAAAATTCCGCTCGCCCTGCTCCCGAAAATCCGCAATTTTCACATAACTTTTACAGCTTCGGCAAATATGCACCTGATAGCCAGGCCCTGAATCTGCCGTAAAGGAATCCATTTTTGCAGGGTCATCCTCAAGACAGAACGCGCACTGCCGCGACTTTGCCCGGAAGGTTGTCCTGCAATAGGAACAGGTATGGAAACGCACTTCGGCATCGCCCCCGGCGGACTCTCCGCAATCAAAAGAGCCGGACTCGATATAGCCAATAAAAACCGGGCTGCCGCACACGGGACAGTGCCCGTGCGACCACGGGGACGGAAGCGGATGCGCCGCAAAAAGCTGCTCTCCTGCGGCTTCAAGCCACGGAACCATGCTGTTGTACACTAAAAAAGGCAACAGGTTGGGCGCATCCGGGGCGGCCTTTGCCCACTTCAAAAAAGCGTCCGGCTTTTCCATGGCGTACTCCCGGAACAGCTCCGCAGGCCGCAATTCGCCCCGCACCATCCCATCCCGCAGCAGCTGCGACGCCGTACGGAGCTGCGACAGCGATTCGGCAACATCCAGCAAGCTCCGAAAAAGCCGTTCCGCCGCCGCGGTATCAAGAGGAAACAGCTCGCGCGCCAACAGCGGCGCACCTTGCCGATGTCCGAACTCCCCGCAGATGTTTTCGGGATTGATGGACAGCTCCACGCCCTTTCGGGCTTCAACCTGCCGGAAGGAAACCCGCTCCACCAGCGTCAGCAGCTCTTGTGGAAACCATTCCTTGCTTTCAAGAACAGCCAGCTTTGCTTTCAGCCGCTCGTCCTGTACCGTCGACCCCATCCAGCCCCTCCCAAGGAACAAGTGTTTCTCTCCATATAGGATATCTCATCAGACACGGCAACAGTTCCGCGGAGGATGCCTGTTGCGGAACGAACGCTGGCGCGCGGCATGACGGGAAAGGAACGCCCCGTGAAGCTAAAGAACGTTTTCCCAATGCCGTATTTGATGACAACGGCATCGTACACATGATATACTCCTACCCGAAAGTTCCCAACCTGTACCACACGTTTGCCGACTTCGCGCAGAACAACGCTCCACAACATGGAGCCGGGCCTTCCGCGAAACCTGCCTACCTGTGGCCTAAGTCCTCAGCACTCGGAGATGTAACGTGAAGAAGGAATGTTTGACGCTTGCCATGGCCTGCCTCCTGTGCGCTCCCGCTTTCGCCGCTGACGAACCCGCCTCCGGCGTGAGCGATATCAAGGAAGTCGGCAAAATCATCCGCAATCCTCTCACCATCGAGGCTACCGGCGGAAACAGCAAAATGGATGTGGTGTTCAACCACAAATCCCATAGACGGGTGCGTTGCGTCACCTGCCACCACGCCTTGCCTTCCGATATCAACGCCAAATACGTTTCCTGTGGCGCGAGCGAAGAATGCCACTCCACCCCCCGAGGGGATGACGGCGTTGCGCCCAGCCTTTTCAAGGCGTTCCACGCCAAGGACAGCGAGAACTCCTGTTATGGCTGTCACCTCAAGAGACGCGGCCAAGACAGCGATCAGAGCGGCTGTGCGCCCTGCCACGAAAAGGCCAAGAGCCAGGCTGCCGCTGAAAAGACTTCAAACTAGCCGCCGGGAGCCATCCCGCAGGCCAGAGGACAGGACAGCTTTCCACAGGGGGCTGTCCTGTTTCCGGTTGTTTTGCACCGCGCCTCGTTTGCCTCGGAAACGGGACTCTACCGCCTTTTTCCCCAAAAAAAGATCAGAAGGCACGCCGGATTGCATCTTTTATCACAAACCTTCCCTCTTTTCTGACAACCATGACGTATCATTCAACAAGCATGGCGCAAGCGCAGCAGGACGCCCTTCCCGCCTCTCCTTTTCCCGAGGACGGGCTTTGCGGCATCGTCATGGCAGGAGGCCTTTCCTCCCGCATGGGCCGCGACAAACTCCTGCTTTCGGTTCATGACGACGGCAAGGACATGCTCACCCGCACGTTTGCGCTGCTCGGCAAGGTGACGGCGCGCGTCTTTGTCTCCTGCCGTTCCTCTGAGGGCCTCGCCTTTCCTGCCATTCCCGACGATGTGGAACGGCAGGGGCCTCTGGGAGGCATACTGACGGCATTGCGCCGCCTTCGCACCCCGCTTCTGGTGCTGTCGTGCGACCTTCCCTTCATGGATCTGCCGACGCTGCACCGCCTGATTGCGGCACGCAAGGCCCGGTGTCCGGGAACCATACTGACGGCGTACCGGGAAGAACACACCGGAACCCTTGAACCGCTGGTAGCCATCTACGAACCGGAATGTCTGCCCTGGTTTGAGGAGGCACAGGCAAAGAGGCTCCGCAAGCTCGGCACGGTGATTCCAGAACACCTCCGCACGGAAATTTCCTACACGCTCCCAACGGCTCTTCCGTTCTTCAACATCAATTATCCTGCCGATTTTGAAGCGGCACGCCGCCTTGCTTCACTGATGCGCCAATCTGGAGAAACCTCATGAGCACCGCGCCCAAACACTTGCGGCAACGCTGCGCGGAACTCCCCGAGGCTTCGCTCCAGCTTCTCCGGCTCAAGGCCGTGACCGGCGGCTTTTCCGCTTCCCTTTTGGGAGAATGCCTCCGTGAAGCACGCATCGCCCCGCCTCGCGGTCAGGTTTGGAACCCCGGAGACATCAACAGCACACTCCATGCCCTGCGCCGTCTGGAGTTGCTCAACGACAAGGGGCATGTCGTTCCCGCGCTTGAGCACGAGCTTTGTCTCGACGGCCTGAACAGCATGGCTCCAGCTGTGCGCCGGGTTCTGCTCCGGGGGGCCGGCATCCATACCCTTGCGCTGCGGCTGCGCCTTGCGGTGTATGAGCGCGACCTGAAAGCCTACACCAAAGCCGAAGAAGAAGCGGCCTCCCTGTGCGAAGGCGGGGTACATCCTTTTGACGGGCAATTCCTTGATACGCCAACCGATCCTCGCTGGCTGGCCTCTCTGCCGCCGCGCATGGCACTGGATATTCTTGCGAACAACCTGACGCCGCTCATTGAGGCGGGAACAGTCACCCCAAACCTTTCCAACGCGCTGGAGGTGCTCCCGAAACTCCGGCCCACGCTGTTCGATCTGCCGCCCTGCCCTCCGCTGGTGCTGTTCGACGCACTCTCGGGACGCCATGCCGAGGCCCGCGCGCAGCTCGTCCCGCTCCTGCTGGACAGGAACCAGTTTCAAGGCCCGCTCCTGCAAGGCATCATTGCCTTTCTTGAAGGCGGGGACGCCCTGCCCCCACTGCGCGAAGCCCTCAGACGTCTCCGAAAGATCAGCGGAAAACGCAAAGCCGCCCTGCCCGGTATCGGCGGGCTGTGCCTCGCGCTGTCCCTCATCCGTGCGGAACAGCAGGAAGCCCGCGACGAGTGCGCCGCCCTGCTTCATGATCTTTCACCACGCCAAACCGCCTACAAGGGATTGATGGCGGCACGGCTGCTCCTTGAGCATGCCGAGGGCCGTTCCGATACCGCAACGCTCAAACGGCTTGAGCCTCTGCCTTCCGATCCCTTCTCTGAAGTCGTCTTCCGCACCGTAGACGCCGGTTTTGACAACGGATCGCACGATATTCCCGCTATGGAACGGCAGCTTGAGCGGCTGAAGGAACGCCTCCCCCTGCTCGCCTGCCTGCTTGCGGAAACGCTGACCATGCTTCAGCCTTCAACCCGCTGGAAGACGTGGGCGGAAAACTTTCCCGCCAAACATGTCCGCCTCGGGGATTTTCTGGATCGCCGGGAAGACTGGGAGCGCGTCTTTGAAGCCCTCCTCCACAAGCTCCGCCCCCCGGAACGGACGGCCCCCAAACGCAGGCTGGCCTGGCTGGTCGATATGGAAACGTTCAAAATCGAGGCTCTGGAACAGTCCGCCAAGGGGGACGATTGGACAGCAGGGCGCGCCATCCCGCTGAAACGGCTGCATGAAGAGGCCGAAACGCTGGACTGGCTAACGGTTCAGGACAAGGCCGTGCTTGCCGGGATGCGCTGGGAAAAAACATGGAACGGCCTGTCCTGTGAGCTTGATCCCTTCAAGGCTCTGCCGGCACTGGCGGGGCATCCGAACCTGTTCCGGGCGCAAGACCGTGCCCCGGTCACGCTGGCGTGCAAACCCGTGGAACTTGTCGTGCGCGAAGAGCGCAACGGCTACAGCCTTTCCCTGTCACGCTGGCTGCCCCGTGGGGAAATACAGTGCGCGGAGACGGCTCCGGGAACATATATCCTCTACCATCTGCCGGAAAAGCTGGAAGAAGCCGCGGAACTCCTCGGGCGGCATGGCCTGAACATCCCTGCCGAGGGCGGACCCCGGGTGCTGGAGCTTATCAGAAGCCTCGACGAAGACGTTGTCCGGCCTGTCATCCGGGCGGAAACGCATCCGGCGGAAGCCCGGCTGCTCATGCGGCTGCGCCCCCTCGGAACGGGTATTGAGGCCTCCCTGCACGTTCGCCCCTTCGGAAAGCCGGATACCCCTGCCTTTCCCGTGGGGCAAGGCCCGATTGCGCCGCTGGCGGAGTCCGAGGGCCGTACCCTCCGCACGGAACGGGACTTTGAAGCCGAAGTCCATGCCGCCCGTGACGTGGTGCGCTCCTGCCCGACCCTGCGCGAACGCGGCGGCATCGGCCCTTGGGAAATCAATGATCTGGAAGAATCCCTTGACTGCCTGCTGGAACTGGAGCGATCCGGCATCGAGCTGGAATGGCCCGAAGGGGAACAGCTGCGGGTTTGCCCGCAGGTTTCGGCCTCGCAACTTGTGGTGGATGTGCGCCATTCGCGGGACTGGTTCCAGCTGCACGGACAGCTTGCCATCAACGAATCGCTGGTGCTGGATATGGCGCAGGTGCTGGAACGCCTCGGACAGGCAAAGGGCCGATTCGTGCCGCTCGGCAACGGAGCGTTCCTTGCGCTGACCAGACAGTTCCGGCAACAGCTCGATCGGCTGGATCGCCTGACCGAACGGGACGGCGCGAAACTGCGGCTCCATCCGCTGGCGGCGGACACCGTGCGGGATCTCCTTGACGGAGCGGCAATACACGGTGACGACGCATGGCAAAAACGGCTCCGGCTGGTGCAGTCCGCAGGAGATCCGGCTGTCCCTTCCACGCTGCGGGCTGCGCTGCGCGACTACCAGAGGGACGGATTCGTCTGGATGGCCAGGCTGTCCAACTGGGGCGCAGGAGCCTGCCTTGCCGACGATATGGGGCTGGGAAAAACCGTGCAGACCATTGCCGTTCTGCTGGCGCGTTCAGCCTCCGGGCCATCCGTCATCTTTGCGCCTACCTCCGTTTGCCATAACTGGGAAAACGAGATCGTCCGCTTCGCACCTACCTTGACCCCCTACCGCTTCGGCCCCGGGGATCGCGCCGCCCTGATCGCCTCTCTCGGGCCGGGCGACGTACTCATCGCCAGCTACGGGCTGCTTCATGCCGAAGCGCAGTGTCTCGCCAGCCGCCAATGGCAAACCGCCGTCTTTGACGAGGCGCAGGCCCTCAAAAATGCCGATACCCGCCGCTCCCGGGCCAGCCGCCAGATTCCGGCAGCCTTTCGGATCGCGCTTACGGGCACCCCCATTGAAAACCGGCTTGAAGATCTCTGGAGCCTCTTCAACCTCATCAATCCCGGCCTGCTCGGAACCCGCCAATCCTTTCAAAGGCGTTTTGCCGCCGCAGCCATACCGTCAGCAGGCATGGCGGGAACAAGAAGCGAGGATGCCGGCATCTCCGAAGCCCAGTCCGCCGCGCGCCAGTCTCTCCGAATGCTGATTCGGCCCTTTATTCTGCGCCGAACCAAAAGTGACGTGCTTGCCGAGCTGCCGCCGCGCACGGAACAAATTCTTGAAGTGGAGCTTCCGGACGAGGAACGCGCCTTTTATGAAGCACTCCGCCGAAAGGCTCTCGAAACTCTGGAAAAGAAACGGGATGCCGAAGAAGAGCCGGGCAAGATCTCCATTCTCGCCGAGCTGACTCGTCTGCGACGCGCCTGCTGTGTCCCTGCGCTGGCAGAACCCGGCATCGGGCTTCCGGGCGCGAAGCTCGCTGCATTCATGGAGCTGGTTGACGAGCTTGTCCGGGGCGGCCACAAGGCCCTGGTCTTCAGCCAATTTGTGGGCTGCCTTGCGGAAGCCCGCAGACGGCTTGAT
Organism: uncultured Lawsonia sp.; assembly: GCA_964538355.1. Taxonomy (GTDB): domain Bacteria; phylum Desulfobacterota; class Desulfovibrionia; order Desulfovibrionales; family Desulfovibrionaceae; genus Bilophila. Next base: position 149,646 of record CAZIFC010000001.1, read on the forward strand.
GCCGCCGGATACGCCTATCAGTATCTTGACGGCTCCACACCGGAAAAAGACCGGCAGGCCGCCGTTTCCGCCTTCCAGTCCGGGGAAGGGGATCTCTTCCTCATCAGCCTGAAGGCGGGCGGACAGGGCCTGAACCTGACCGCTGCGGATTATGTTATCCACCTTGATCCGTGGTGGAATCCCGCCGTGGAGGATCAGGCTTCGGACCGCGCCTACCGCATCGGCCAGCAACGCCCCGTAACCGTTTACCGTATGGTGGCCAGGGGAACCGTGGAGGAATCCATCCTCAAACTGCACCGCTCCAAACGCGCCCTTGCCGGGGATATGCTCGAAGGCACGGATGCGGCTCTCAGCGAATCGGAACTCATGGAACTTATCCGCCGCTAGCAGCCAACGGCACGCAGAAATACACCATTCAAGGAACAGGCCGCCATGCACTGTCGCATGGCGGCCTGTCTTTGTGTCCGTTTTGGCGGCATGGCGTTGCCTCTGTTTTTTGATCACAAACCGCCGCTCTTTTCATCCATGCAGCCCCTGTTTCACCAACGCATCGGGAAAAAAGCCGCTTCTCATCAAAAACTATTCTGAAAAGACGGTCTTGCTCTCTATAAGCGGGTTGACAGGAACGCTCCTATTATTTAATGAACGTTTATTACAAAATGTTCGCAGACCACCACGGAACGCGCCAGGCGCAAAACCAAAGGAGCCGCCCATGTCATCCATCTTTGAAACCATGTCGCGTACGGAATCATGGGGCATCGCCCTTACCCGCATCGGCATCATCGTTGTCTTGCTGTGGATCGGAGGTTTGAAGGTCACGCAGTATGAGGCGGAGGGCATCGTCCCCTTTGTCGCGAACAGCCCCTTCATGAGCTTCATGATGAACGAGCCGCAGGACTACAAGGCCCACATGAACCCCGAGGGCAAACTTGTTCCTGAAAACAAGGCGTGGCATGCCGAGCACGGAACGTATACCGCCAGCTATATCGTAGGCGCGATCATCGTTTCCCTTGGCCTTCTGCTCTGCCTGCACCCGTGGTATCCGCAAGCGGCAGCCATAGGCAGTTTCCTCGTTTTCGGCATGTCCTTCGTCACGCTTTCATTCCTCATTACGACCCCCGAAAGCTGGGTTCCGGCACTCGGGGATGCCCACCACGGATTCCCCTATCTGAGCGGACGAGGGCGGCTGGTCATCAAGGACGCCATCATGATGGGCGGTTCACTCGTTATCATGGCAGATTCCGCCAAGGCCTATCTCCGCAAGCGCGGACGTGCCTGACGCCCTTTCCCCCGCATGCAGAAACGGCACCCCGTCCTCATGACAGGGTGCCGTTTCTGTTGTTCTTTTTCGGAAGGCTACAAAAACATTTCCGGTTCGCGCCTCTCGGCGCAGCGGGAAGCCAGCCCCGCCATCTGTGCGGCAAAAGCCGCCTGAACCGAAGGATGCGGCCCACGCACACCAGCGGGGCACGCCCGAACGCATCCGAAACAGAACAGACAGCGTTCCGGCTCCGCAGCCGCTAGCGTTTCCGGCTCGATGATGCGGACAGGACAGGCCCGGACACAGGCCCCGCAGCGGGTACAGGCTTCCGTATCCAGCAACACGGGCGCAAACGGCGTCGGCTTGTACTCGCGATACGGAACGGAGCCGGGCACAGCCAGTGCTTCCAGCCCGCCCTCGGAACAAGCGGCCTTGTCCCGAAGCCTTTCCCCGAAACGGCGGATGGCGGCAAAATCGGCCGCATCAGGACGCCCATGACCCATGACGGGATTGAGGCAATGCTGCGCGATAAAGGCCCCGGCCCCCAACGTTTCACAACCGGCGGCCTCGCCGAGAGTCTTTAACTCCAGCACGGCATCGTCATAATGGCGATTTCCATATACCGCCACCGGAACAAACGGCGTGTGCTGCCCCCGCAGCGGCAAACTCCGGTGGAAGAGACTGGGAATGCGTCCGTAATAGACCGGCATACCGACGATGACCAGCTCGTCCGGGCCGCATTCCAGCACGGCGGAACGCCCCGCGGGAGAGGTCCAGTCCGTTTCCACAGTTTCACCACAGCCCAGACTCTGGGCAATGGCCCGCACAACCGTGCGAGTCGTCCCGGTCGGGCTGAAAAAAACCGCATGTACCCGTCTGATTTCCATACGCTTCCCCTATCATAGCAAATAGATGGTGTTTTCTGCAAATCAATCCGAGCTTCCGGAATCGTGCTTGTTGAACAAAAATTCCGAATGAGGATTGCACTCTTCCTCATCATCCTCTTCGTAGGCGCAGATCCCCTTGGGCAGAAGCTGATGCATGATCATGGCCGTAACGCCGCCGGAAACAATGGCGGAATCAAAGAAGATCTTGAGAAAGTCCGGCAGCTTTCCAAACGCATCAGGTGCCGTCATGGACATGAGGCCAACCCCGATGGACACGGCGATAACAATAGATTCCCGCCGGTTGATCTCATGCTGCAACAAAATGCGGATGCCTGAGCAGGCGATATTCCCGAACAAAACCACCAGAGCACCCCCAAGTACAGGACGGGGCAGCAGCTGGAAAAACAAGACGATGACCGGAAACAGCGCAAAGAGAATGAACAAGACGCCGCAGAACTTGCCGACCTTGCGGCTGGCAACCCCGCTTAACTGGATCACGCCGTTGTTTTGGGAAAAGGTAGCCATCGGGAAACAGCCAAAAACGGCTCCCAGAGAGGTCATCAGCCCATCGCACAAAATGCCGCCCGCCAGTCTGCGCCGGTACAGCGGACCGCGCACGGGCTGTTCGGAAACAAGGCTGGTTGCCGTCAGATCACCGATGGCCTCGATCACCACGAGGAGAAACAAAAAGAACAGCACGAAAAAAGTCTGCCAGTCAAAGCCGAAAAAGCCGAACTTGAACGGAACCGGCATGATGAACCATGTGTGTTGCTCAAAAAGGATGTCCCAACTGACCTTTCCCAAAAAAATCGCCGCAATGAATCCGCTCAGGATGCCTACGATAAGCGAGCTCATGCGAAACAGCGGGCTTCGGCTGCGATTGACGTAGACGATGACCAGAATGACCAGCGCACCCAGCAGCAGATTGGAGATATCGCCATAGGTTCCGTCACTCTTTGCGGCAAATCCTCCCGCAACGTCCACGGCCCCCACACGGACCAGCGAAAGCCCGATCATCATCACGGTAATGCCGGCAACCGTCGGGGTGATGATCTTTCGCAAAAACGGCATAATCCGGCTGCCGGCCATGACCACGAAGCCCCCCGCAAAGCACACGCCGAACAAGGTGGAGAGAGTCTCCTCCCATCCCAGCCCCTGCTCACGCATGAGGAGCAGCCCGACAGCAATCAGGGTTCCGGGGAAGGCAAAGCTCGTTGCCTGAATACTCAGCATTCCCGAGCCGATACCGAAAGGCCGAGAAACCTGAAACCAGATGCCTATGCCCGCAAACAACAACGACATGCTGACGAGGTAGGCGATGCCCTCAGGAGGAACGCCGAGCGCACTCGCGACAATGGCTGGCGGAGCCATGACGCTGAGCACCATGGCAAGAATATGCTGAAGGGCGGCCAACAGGGAGGGGACAAACGGCGGTTTTGATTCAACCCCGTAAATAAGTTCGCTTTCGACGGGGGCCGGAGTTTGCTGTTCCGTTGAATTGGGCATGTTGCGCGCTCCTTGCGTTGATTGTCCCCGGGAGCACCCCTCTCAAAGAAGCGTTCCCTGTTTACTCCAATATGGAGAAAAACCCTTAGAAAGGGCTATATCCTGCTTCAGCCCATGCCTCAAGACGTAGGGGGCAGGCGCAGCAAGGGCGACCCAGCATTCTCAAATAAAAATACAGAAAGAATAATGAGATAAGATCATCTCAGCAGGAGGATTGTTTCTCAGGCAGGTGGCAGGGGAAAAGGGCTTTCGTGTGCGGACGCCTGAGTTCATGTCACAGAACGGGAATCCATAGGAAACTCAGGTCTTCGGATGCCCAGACTCCTGCCTGTCACCCTCAGGGTTCTCCGGGTCGGGAACACGCAGTCGCGTACCAAGATCCTGCAACCATTTCGATAACTCACGCCGAGCCTGCCGCCAATACCATCCGATACTGCGCGGCAAGGCAACCGAGGCCACGATAATAACAAGCCCAAGCACGGCGAGAGCCTCAACCAGCGCAACCAGAGCTCGGAGAGCCAACGCTACCCCTAGCAAGGAGACGGCGACCAGAGCCAACCCCCGCAACCAACGTCCGTATGGAAAAGTCATTGCTGTCTCCTTTTTTGACCAGCCGGAAATGTGCCGGTGTACATTCCATCCTGCATATCCGCACAAAAGTTGTTTTTTATATTGATTTTGAATTTTATTGTCAACTGCGACTCATACAGCGGAGAGCAGCCCCCAGCAATTACCGTTCGCAAAAAACGACTTCAGAGACGCAAAGACGGAAGGAGAAAAGACGGCAAAGCTCTGTCCACATCATGCGACAGGCTGTTTTTGCTGTGTACCGAAGCCGAATCGGAGAAGGCGTCCTTACGGGAGGCTGGTTAACGATGGTTGCGGCTAAACATTCTTGCGGGTACGCCATCCCGCTTCGACTTTTCCGTCAATTCATGATAGCCTGAACAGCCTGAACAACAAGGAACATCCCATGCCGTATCTTCTTCTCACGCTTTGCCTCTTCTGGGCGACTCCTGCGCTGGCTGCGGATCTGGAGCTGGATCTCGCCTGCCTGAACGAGGCGTATCCGGCATTCATTACCGGAACAGAAACCGACGCCGAGGGCCGAACATGGCTCCTCACCCGGAACGGAGCCCGACTACTTTATGACGACGGCAAAGCCAAAAGCCATGCCGAAATGCTGGAACATGCCGATATCGAAGACTCCATGAGCCAAATCTATCCGCTGGAGCCTGCACGCCCAGATCTCGCACCAGATGAAGAAGCCGGGCGTATTCGCTGTTATCCGCTGCTCAACGCGCTGTACGGAGACAAGCCGCGCAGTGTTGAACATCATGTCGTCAAAATTCCCTTTGATGCAAAACGGTCGGTTCGTCTTATCACTCCCGCTGCCGAAGCCTTCGGGCGGGTGGCCCAAGAGTGGCATTCGCAGGCTACTGATCCGGCTCTCGACAGCTATTTCAACGAGATGGGTGGCTACTACTGGCGGAAGATTGCTGGAACAAACCGCCTGAGCGCACACAGCTTCGGTATTGCCATAGATCTGAACCCTTCCAAAGGCCCCTACTGGCGATGGAGCAAGCTCCGTCGGCATCCGCAGCAAAAGACATATCCCCATGCCATTGTAGCTCTTTTTGAGAAAAACGGCTTTGTCTGGGGCGGCAAATGGGAGCATTTTGACTTGATGCACTTTGAATTTCGCCCGGAATTGATCATCAAGGCCCGCAAGCTACGGGAAAGGCAGGTTCCACAGTCATGATCCGCTATGTCGTCAGTGCCTGCCTCGCAGGGCAACCCTGCCGCTATGACGGCGGAAGCTCTCCCCATCCCGCAGTCTGCGAGCTTATCCGCACGGGACAGGCCATTGCCGTTTGCCCGGAAACGCTCGGCGGCCTTCCTGTGCCGCGCGTACCCGCCGAAATCCGCAACGGTCGGGTCATGTCAAAAGACGGAACCGACGTCACCGAGGCGTTTATTCAGGGAGCGCAAGAAGCCCTGCGCCGAACCGTCAAAGCAGGGTGCTCCGGAGCCATCCTCAAGGCGCGTTCGCCCTCCTGCGGCTCCGTGGATATCTATGACGGCTCCTTTTCCGGTAAAAAGATTCCCGGTGAAGGCGTGTTTGCCCGCCTGCTCCGCGAGGCGGGACTCCCCGTTTGGACAGAGGAAACCTTTGCGTCCCGAGCCAACGGCGTTATTTATAATTACGAATAATATCAATGTGATAATCGTATAGGCTGGTTGACATCCACAAACAAGAGTCATACTAGGGCCATACGCTTCTGCCTGTCATGTGCGCCTCTGTGCTCCCGAAAAGGATACCGCAAGGCGGTTCACCAACTTTTTTTGCTTGCGAGGAGATTGTATGCTGCTGTCACTGGTGGTTTATTGTTTGCTTGGGGCCATTGCAGGCGTGCTTGCCGGGCTGCTCGGTGTGGGCGGCGGCATCGTCATTGTACCGATGCTCGTTTTCGCATTCGGCTGGCTGCACTTCCCTCCTGAAAGCCTTATGCTGCTTGCACTCGGCACATCCATGGGCAGCATCATGTTCACGTCCGTTTCAAGCTCGCTGGCCCACAGCCGCAACAAGGGCGTGAGCTGGAAAGCGGTTACGCACATTACCCCCGGCATTCTCATCGGCACATTCTGCGGCTCCTTTCTGGCTGTGCATCTGTCCGGAAAGTTCCTCCAGTTCTTTTTTGTGGGATTCCTCTTTTTTGTAGTCATCCAGATGCTCAGCGGCAAAAAACCCAAACCCTCCCGGCACCTTCCCGGTCTTGTGGGCATGAGTTTCGCCGGAGGCATCATCGGGGTGATCTCCAGTCTTGTGGGTATTGGCGGCGGCTCCCTGTCCGTCCCCTTCCTGCTTTGGAACAATGTGGACATGCGCAAGGCCATCGGGACATCTGCCGCCATCGGCTTTCCCATCGCACTGGCAGGCTGCCTTGGCTATATCATCAACGGCTGGAACGCGGAAAACCTGCCCCCCTACTCCTTCGGCTACATTTACCTTCCGGCGTTGTTCGGCATCGTGGCGGTCAGCATGTTCACCGCCCCGCTCGGGGCACGCCTCGCCCAAAAACTTCCCGTTCCCAAACTCAAAAAATGCTTTGCCCTCCTGCTCATCGTGGTCGGCATCAGAATGCTGATTAAGGCTCTGTAATCCATACCGTTTCATATGCAAAAGGACGGGGGCTGTGCCTCCGTCTTTTTCTATATGGAACCCAACCGCTGGCCGGTGCGCGCATTAGGGGTTCAAAGGAAATAGAAAGGCATTGCCTGCCGAAGGTGACACCGCCGGAGAGCCTGCCGTACAGGGAAGCCACGCGACTCTTGCGTATAACAACCTGTCATTATCATATAATATTTTATGACGGAGTCCTATCTTCAAGCAAAAGCAAGGAGGGCTCCTCATGAGCATGCCGCAGCAAACCATCTCGAAAGGCAGAGGCAGTGCCGACGTTTCTTATCTGGGAAAATCGATAGACCAAATGATATGGGAGTTCATGGAAGAAAAACAGATTCCCGGGCTGACGCTTGCCATTGTACAAGCCCCCTACATTCCACGCGTGGTCGGGTATGGCTTTTCCGATGTGGAGCAGCAACGCCTGGCTTCGGCCCGCACGATTTGGCCTGCGGGACTCATCTCCCAAGGTTTTGCCGCCATTGCTGCAATGCAGCTTTATGAAAGAGGAAAACTGAGGCTCGAAGATCGTCTTTCCCAGTATCTTGACGATATTCCATCTTCGTGGGCGGACATAACGGTGTTGCAGCTCATGCGGCACAGTACGGGTATCGCCGATTACCGGTTCGAGAACGGATACGACGCGACGAAGCCATATACACCGAGGGAGCTGCTCAAAACGGTGCGCGATATTCCGTTGCATTTTGAGCCGGATATGGATGTGGAGCTGAGCGCGACCAATTTCCTCCTGCTGGCCGAAGCCATTGAGAAGGCGAGCGGCGTTTCCTATCACGACTTCATCACTGAGCATCAAATCCGTTTTTTGGGGCTGGAGCATACCTGCTTTTCCGAAGACCTCAGCAGGCTTCATCAGGAAGACCTTTCCGCGCCCGGAAGCCTGCACACGCTCTTCAAGAAGCAGAAGCCCTTCGTCAATCCCGCTGAAAACGCCGCAGGCTATGCTGCCGCGGGTAAACGCCTCCCGAATCCAGACTCTTCAGCATTAAAAGGTTTTGCGGATATCTGGGCTTCGGCGGAGGATATCAGTTACTGGGATATTTGCCTCGCTGGTTCCATTCTCGTCGAGAAACCCGAAAATCATGCGATCCTCTACGGCCCGTTCAAGCTGAAAACAGGAGCCGAGGTTCCGGCTATGGTAGGCTGGCAGTTTTACCATCACCGCGGCCTGATGGACATCAAGGGAGGCGTTCCGGGGTATTCGGCCTTCCTGAGCCGCTTCACCGATCCTTCGGAACTGGTATGCGTCACCCTGCTCGGGAACAAGGAAGGCGTGGACTTCACCAACCTTGCCCGCAAGATCGCCGGCGCGTTCGGGGACGCCCTTGGTACGGGGTACAATGACAGCAAGCTCATGCTGTACGAGTCCGTAAACGATGTCCCGACGACGATGGGCAAACTGAAAAAGGAACTCGCCCGACTGAATATCCCGGTGTTTGCAACGTTCGATCACGCCGCAAATGCCGAGGCTGTCGCGCTCAGCCTGCGCTCCACGCAGGTTCTTGTCTTCGGGGCTCCGTCCGTCGGCACCAAGCTCATGCAGAAAAACCAGAGTATCGCGCTGGAGCTTCCCCTGAAAATAGCTGTGTGGGAAGACGAAAACGGGAGCACATGGCTGGCGTTCCCGCGCATGGATCTCTTGTCCAGCGACTACGGCATGGAAGAAGAGCCGATGATCAAGAAGATGCAGGCCCTGCTCGAATCGCTTGCTGCAAAAGCCTCCGGCGTCTACTGAACACATATTGAAGACACCGTTTAACCCTATCACAGGAACCACGCCCCCCATCCCAAAAGATGGGGGCACATGGTGTGCATGGCCTGTAAGAGCAGACTCAAACAAAGAAATCCAGTAGATTTTACGCTACTGGATTTCTTTGACGACAGGCTACTTGCCGAAAGAGCACTTGGGGAAGGTACAGATTTTACAGCCAAGGCAATAGCCGCCCTCACCGAGGCGGGCCAGCTCCGCACGGGAAAGCTCCCGGCCGGCAAGCAGGCGAGGCAGCACGAGATCGAGGAATGTTGTCTTGTAGTAGAGGGCACAGGCCGGGACGCCCAGCACCTGCATTCCGTTCGGATGTCCGGCGTCGCCGGGGATGTGCCCCATCAGGCTCATGGTTCCGGGAAGCACGGGGACGCCGTGCAGTACGCTTGTCAGTCCCGCCTCAATCAGCGCGCCGCGCGTCATGTCATCGGGGTCGACCGAAAGCCCGCCCGTGGTTACAAGCAGATCGGCTCCTGCCTCGCGGATCTCGGCAACGGCCTCGCGAATGCGGGAGGCGTCGTCGGGTACGATAATGGAGCGCACCACGTCACAGTGGAACTGCTGCGCCTTGGCAGTAATGACCGGAATAAACTTGTCTTCAATAATGCCTTGAAAAACTTCCGTTCCCGTAACCAAAATCCCCACCCGCGCCTTGCGGAGCGGGAGCACCTCAAAAAGCGGAGCCTCGCCGAGCACGGCAAGGGCCTCGCCGAGACGCTCACGGGAAATATACAGCGGAATGGCCCGCGTTCCGGCAAGGCGTGCGCCTTCGCTTACCACCGTGGCATCCTGCCGGGTGGCAGCCATGATTTCCGGCAGCATGTTGAAGCGGAGCAGCCGCTCCGTGTCCACGGAAAAAAGGCCCGGTCGTTCGGCCACGAAATCGATTTTCCCTTCATGCGGAGGCAGGGAGTACGCCACACCGGGACCGGCCATGCGCCGCGCTAAGGCTTCGGCGGCCTCGTTTTCGTGCACAAGCCCTTCGGCTTCCGGTGCTTCTTCCACCACGGCGACATGAAAACGCCCCATCTGCTGGAGGCGGCAGATATCGCCTACGGAAATGCGCTGCCCGGCCTTGAATTCAGGGCCTTTGAAGGCTCCCGGCTCAATGCGGGTCATGTCGTGCGCCACGGTCTTCCCGACCGCCTCTTCCACGGGAACCACCCGGGTGGGCGGCGTCTTCAGCACCCGGTTGGCGGTGACATAGGGGGCCTCCCCCTGACAGCCGCGGCAAATCGGGCCGTCCTCTTTCGGGTACGCCTCACCGCACATCGGGCACAGCCCGATGGCACTCATGTGCGTATGGCCCAAAAAACGACGCTTCATCGTGACCGGCTCCACCTTGCAAATCGTGTCTCCGGCCTCTTCAATCTCCTGAAGCAGGCGGATCTCGTCCTGCTCCTGCTTGGGCTTTTCCTTCAGGAACCAGCCCCGAATCTCGGGAAAGGCCTCCAGCCGGACAGGATCGACGCTCACCCGCACGCCTTCGCCGGTATGCTTGTCAAACAGGGAGACGGCATAACGTCCGAGGTTATGGACTTTCATCCAGTTGTTTCCCGCGCTGCACAGCGTCAGCAGCTGGACGGCATCGGGAAGGCACTTGCGGGTTTCCACCACGGCTTCAAAAAGCGTCCCTTCGGGAATGCGTGCCTTTGCCATTTCCACCATATAGCCGCCGATAAGCAGACCCGGCGCGGCATAACCATGAAAATTTTCCGCAAGACGCTTGAATTCTGCAAAAGAGTAGGCTCCGATATCCATTCGAAAACGCGCTCCTATGTCCATCCGAAGAGGCTAAAGATCCTGAAATACCCACATGGCCCTGCCTATCAGGCAGCCAGCTTCCGCAACAGGGACGGAAAAGGACGGCTGCGAGGCGTCGTCCGTACGCAACAAAAACGTATCGCTGTAGCAAAACACCCGCTTGAGCACGATACCCTCGGGCATTGATACGGCAAAGACGTTTCCGTCTGATGGGGTGACGCATGAAACGTCTACACCCACAAACGCATTCTGTCGAACGGTAGGCGCAAAGGCATCTGTCACCATGCGAAGGACACGGATGTCCCTTCCGGCATAGGACTCTGGAATAACGATAGATCCCGACGGTTTTTCCCATATCTTTCCAGACATGCCGCCGGAATCGAAATAAGGGAGGGAGACGCCGTTTTTCGGCGGTATGGCTCCAGATGCAGGCTCCAGATAAAGCCCTTCCGCCGTGCGGAGGAACTGCGGACCCTTCCCGTACCTGAGCCAGTCAGGATTGACGCCTCCTCGCTCGAACAGGGACAGATACCAGCCGGGCGGTATCGCCCCCCGTTTTTTGGACTCGGAAATGGTAGACTGCTTGATGCCCAAAACGTCCGCCAGTTCCTGTTGCGTGCTCGTGTTGGTCACGCTCTGAAACCTGCGGAAAATATCTTCAAAAGAACAGGTATCCATCATCATGCCTCATTTTGGCAGGAGCGGACCAACGCCCTGGTATATGGGTTGGAGTTCTCTCTGATATGTTTGAAAAAAATGAACGTGTCAAGAGCCATTCCCGATAACTGCGGCTCTTCCGCACAAGAACGTTGTGCAGGCCCTTCTCCCAAGGGCCAAAGCAGGCCATCGGAAAACGATTCTAACACGCGGCCCCACCCGCCAGCCACTGAAGCCAGACGGAGCGGTTTCGGGGTCCATCGCCTTCATATAGGTAGATGCTCTGCCATGTTCCCAGACAAAGTTCGCCATGTTCGATCAGGACAAGCAGCGAAGGCCCCATGATGCTCGCCTTGATGTGGGCGTCGCTGTTGCCTTCCGCATGCCGCCAGTCGCCACGGCAGGGAATCAGCTTGCCAAAAAAAGCCGTCATGTCCCGGCGCACATCGGGATCAGCCCCCTCATTGATGGTCAGCCCACACGTCGTATGCGGACAAAACAGAGCTACCGCGCCGTCTTTCCATCCCTTTTCCCGAACCACGGCCCGCACGCGCTCCGTGATATCCACCATTTCCTCCCGGCTCCGGGTCGAAATCAAACATTTTTCCATACAACCCTCCTATTCTATACCGTATTTTTTCATTTTTCTGTACAGCGTCGGGCGGCTGACCCCGAGGGCAAACGCGGTTTGGCTGATATTCCCTGAAAAACGCTCAAAGGCCTCGATGATGGCCTCCCGCTCGATAGCTTCCAGCGTGGCCTGCGCCGGTTTCCGCTCCGAGGAGGCGGTCCCGCTTCCCTCGGATACGAGGTCTGCGATGCCGAAGTGCTCGGGCAGCAGCGGGCCGCCTTCCGCAAGATGTACGGCCCGCTCAATCGCACTTTCCAGCTGCCGGATATTACCGGGCCATGCGTAGCCCAGAATGGCTTTCGCCGTCTCTGGCGGCAAGGGGACGGAGGGACGGTTCAGGCGCATCTCGTGACGCTGGATAAAATGCGCGGCAAGGGGAAGGATATCCCCCTCCCTGTCGCGGAGGGCGGGCACTACGATATTCAGGGTGCTGATGCGGTAATACAGATCGGCCCGAAACTTGTGCTGGGCAATGGCCTGCTTGAGATCCTTGTTTGTTGCCGAGATGATACGCAGATCCACCGGCACGGTACGCAGGCCGCCCACTCGCTGGATTTCCCCGGATTGGAGCACTCGCAGCAACTTGACCTGCATGTCGAAAGGCATGTCCCCTATTTCGTCGAGAAAGAGCGTTCCCGTATCCGCCAGCTCGAATTTTCCGGGACGTCCGCCCTTCTGCGCTCCGGTGAACGCGCCTTCCTCATAGCCGAACAGCTCGCTTTCCAGCAGCTCCTTGGGAATGGCCCCGCAGTTTATCGCCACAAAGGGCCGATTACGGCGATCGCCGTCATTATGGATCGCCTGCGCGAACAGCTCCTTACCCGTGCCCGTTTCCCCGTAGAGGAGGACGGGGGCCGTACTTCCCGCGGCGATATGGGCAAGGTGCAGCGAGGTTCGCAGGCTTGCACTCGTGCCGAGGATGGAGTCGAAGGTAAAATGCGCGTGGACGCCGGTCATCTCCACCGCCATACGCATCATTTCCTTTTTTTCCAGAATGGTGAACAGCCCGCCCACCAGTTCGCCGCTGGTCAGGCGAATGGGGTCCAGCGAGGCAAAATGGGTGCTTCCACTGCGTCTCGCCAGAATCTCCCGCGCCCGGAACCCCCTGCCTTCCTTGAGGTAGTCCGTGAGGTTATAGCTCTCTCCCACACAGTCCTCGAAGGAGTTCCCCTCGCACCCACGGGGGAGTTTCAACAGTTTTCTGGCCATACCGTTGGCTTCCACGATTCGCCCGGCCTGATCGACGGTGACGATCCCGCGGGAATCGGATTCCACCAGCGCGCGCATATACTGATTCTTGATGGCAAGTTCGCGAATACGCTCACGTTCTCGAAGCTGCGAAGTCACCGTTTCCGCTGCCTGCCGCACCAGCCCCAGGGTGTGGATGTGCATCAGATCGGAGTTGCTGCTCAACGAAATGGCCCCGAGCACCCGGGTTCCGTCCGTAGAAAAGACCGGCGCGCCGGCGTTGCCGATCTTTCTGACCTGCGCGGAATACATTCTTTCTCCGGGCAGGAACACCGGAACGCGCTCCTCCAGCGACAAGCCTATGGCGCAAGTCCCGATATCCCGCTCCGTCCAGCGATAGCCGGGGATGCAACGCCGCCGCTTGAAATGTTCAACAAGATCAGGATCTCCAACAACGTACAGGATATACCCCTCTCCGTCGGCAAGGGCCATGCAAAACCCCGTATCCCGGAGCAGACGGTAGAGCGAATCTATCTGTTCCTTTGCCAGCGTGTAAAAAACGCGCTGCCCGTTGATGCGCTCGCGGAGCTGCTCATCCGAAAGCCGGGTGGATTCGGGGGCACCATCCAGATGCGGATCAACGCCGTAGCGGGCGGATCTTTCCAGAGAGCGGCGAATGATTTCTTCCAAATCCTGAACACTGCGCAGAACGAACTGATGATCGACGGGATGGGAGAGTTGCGTCAGCATGGAACGGCCTTTGTAATAAAACGTTACACAGTAATAAAACATTACAATTTTTGAGGCAAAAAGACAAAAAAGACTGGTACACCTTGCATAAGGCGATGCTTTTTTATTCCACAAAACATTGCCAATGTCACGTTTCGTTACAGAACCATACCAACACCTTTTTGGTATTATCCAGTTAACGTCCTGTTTTCCATGATAAACACACGATTGTAACATCTTGGCACAATATCTGCTTAATAAAAGCAGACTGCGAAAGGCGGGCCAAATGCGGGCCGCCGCTTCAAAAAGGTAAAGAGCTTTTTTCAATCGGATTACGTCGAGAACCTTTTCGCTTTTGGGGGGAGAAACCACATGGGCAGGCTGCTGAGACGGAACATCTGGATAGAATCAGGCATAAGCCTATTCCTCTTGCTCTTCTTCATCTATTTCTATTGCCACATTGAACAATGGGTCATAGAAACCCTGCCTTCCACCATCAGCCCCGCCTTTTTCCCTTCTGTCATTTCCATCGTGCTTATCGCCGTGAGCGCGCTTCTTGCCGGATACTGCCTCAACTCCGTGCGCCACATGCTTTCGGGAACCGTTGACGAGGAGCGTCTCGAACTTCAGGAAAGCGGCGAGGACGCCGGGCGTTTTCTGGCTCTGGCCGGCTATGTGGGTATCCTCTTTCTGTATCTTGCCGGCCTTTACTTTATCGGCTTCGTGTACTCCACACCCGTCATCATGTTCCTCGTGTCCGTTCTGCTCGGCCTGCGCCACTGGCTGATCGGCATCGTCTGTTACATTCTGTTTACGCTGCTGCTCAACTATGTGGCGTTTACCTTCATGCAGATCATTTTGCCTACCGGCGTTCTGTTCGGCTAGGCCAATCACGGGAGAGGCACATGTTTGCAGACATTTTGACAGGGCTTGTTTCCATCCTTACGCCCGAGACCATCGGCGCGGTGGCTCTCGGCATCTTCACCGGGCTGATGTTCGGAGCCATTCCGGGCATTTCGGGAATCATGGCCATTTCCATCCTCCTGCCGCTGACCTTCTACGTCAGCCCGCTGGTAGGCATTCCCATGCTCCTCGGCATTTACAAGGCCAGCATGTTCGGCGGCTCCATCACCGCCGTGCTGCTCAATACCCCCGGTGCGCCGCCAGCGGTGTGCACCGCCATGGACGGCTTCCCGCTGACCAAGGCAGGCAAGCCCGGCAAGGCCCTCAACGCGGCTCTGGTCGGCTCGGTTTTCGGGGACACCTTCAGCAACATCCTGCTCATCTGCGTAGCCGCACCGCTCTCCTACCTGACCCTGAAGGTCGGCCCGGTGGAACAATGCTGCCTTATCCTGCTGGCCCTGACGGTCGTGGGCAGCATTTCCGGTTCCTCCATCCTGAAGGGCATCCTCTGCGCGGGTGTCGGCATCCTGCTGGCTACCGTGGGCATCTCCGGCACGACCGGGGCCATGCGCTTCACCTTTGAAAACGAACACCTCATGTCGGGCATCGCCCTTATCCCGATGGTCATCGGCCTGCTCTGCCTGCCCGAGGTCATCCATCAGGCCTGTAGCGGCATCCGCAAAAGCATCGAAGAAAAGTTCGACCTTTCCGGGGAAAACGGACGCCTGACCTGGCAGGAAATCAAGAGCCGCATTCCCGTCCTGCTCCGTTCCTCCCTTATCGGTTCCATCATCGGCGCGATGCCGGGTCTGGGGGCCTCCCCCGCCGCCTACATGGCCTATTCCGAAGCGCAGCGCACCTCGAAGCATCCCGAACAGTTCGGCAAGGGAGCCATCGAAGGCGTCATGGCCCCCGAAGCGGCAAACAACGCCGTAACCGGTTCCGCCATGATCCCCCTGCTGACCCTCGGCATCCCCGGCGACGACGTGACCGCCGTACTCATGGGTGCGTTCCTCATTCAGGGCATCACTCCCGGACCGAACATCTTTTTTGAAAACACCACGGTGGTATACGGCATCTTCGGTTCGCTCATCCTCTGCGACATCCTGCTCTACGTCATCGCAAGGCTCGGCTTCAAGGCCTGGATCCGCATCACGCAGCTGCCGAAGCACATCATCTTCTCCACAGTGACCATCTTCGCCTTCGTGGGAACCTATTCCATCAACCAGAACCTGTTTGACATCTTCTGCCTCATCCTCTTCGGCATTCTCGGCTACGGCATGCGCCGGTTCCAGTTCCCGGCAGGCCCGATGATCATCGGCTTCATCCTCGGGCCTCTGCTCGAATCCGCCTTTGACCAGACCATGACCCTTTCGGACGGCAGCTTCATGATTTTCCTGACGCACCCGGTCGCCGTCGTCCTGCTTCTGCTTACCGTTGCCGCCGTCTTCAGCATCATACGCGCCCGGATGCGCCGCTCGGCCATCGCGAAGCTCGCGCAGCAGGGCTAGACAACAGGGGAGGAGGCGTCCGTTCCCGCCTCTTCCTCCATCAGGGCATTCGATACGCGGAACGGAACGCTTACGGAAAAGCGGTACCGCCCTCCCTCACCCCAAAGGTGAACGGCGGGGAGGCAACGCATCCATACAGGGGATTGGTTTCCAAACACTCAACCAAGGGGAGACTTTTATGTTCAAGACCCTTCGCACAGCTCTTTTCGGCATGGGCGCATTCATGATTGCCTGCGGTCTTATGACCGTCCCGGCGCATGCTTCCGACTATCCGAACAAGCCCATCCAGCTTGTCAGCCCGTACGGTGCAGGCGGCGACTCCGACCTCACGGCCCGCGTGTGGGCCGAATTTGCCAAAAAGAAGCTGGGGCAGCCCGTGGTCGTCGTGAACAAAACCGGTGGCGGCGGCCTGACCGGCAGCATGTATGCAGCCAAGGCCAAGCCCGACGGCTACACCCTCTTCCTGGCTCAGGCCGGGCCGAACATCATCGTTCCCCTGACCGCCAAGGGCGCGAGCTACGGTTTTGACAGCTTCGACTATATCGCCCGCATCATGCTCGCCAACTGCGCCGTGGTCGTGAACAAGGACGCCCCGTGGAACAGCCTGAAGGAACTCGAAGCCGCCGCCAAGAAGGAACCCGGCAAGCTCGTGTTCGCCAGCCCCTCCGCCACGTCCTGGCTGACCTTCGCCATGCGCAACTGGTTCACCAGCACCGGAACCCAGCTGAAGCAGGTTGAATACAAGAGCGGCGGCGAAGCCGCTACCGCCGTGCTCGGCAACCATGCCGACATGACCTTCCTCTTCCCCCAGAACTACGCGCCCATGGCTTCCGCCGACAAGATGAAGATCCTCGCCATCGGCACCAAGAGCGATGTGTATCCCAATGCCCCCACCTTTGCCGAACAGGGCTACGAGGGCAACTACTACGGTTGGGCCGGCATCGCCGCTCCCAAGGGCACGCCTCAGGAAATCCTCGACAGGCTCGCCGCCATCTCCAAGGAAATCGTGAGCGATCCCGAATATATCAAGGCCATCAAGAACATGAACGCCACTCCCGACTATGCCACGGGTGAAGCATGGATGGCCCAGCTGAAGGAACAGTATGCCGAAATGACCAAGGTGCTCACCGACCTCGGCCTGACCGGAAAGAAGTAGGACGAGAAGGCACCGGGGGAGGCCCGCCTTCCCCGGAGGCCCTCCTTTCCGCCCTGTCTCAAGGTTCTTTCCCCCCCCTAGAGAGAGCTTTGAGGCAGCGCGCAAAGGAAGGCTTTCCCCCCTTCCGAAACCGCAAACCCCCAATCAAGGAGCAACTCATGTCTATCCAGCGTTATGGAACCCCCACAAAGCCCGGTGCCCTTCCCTTCTCCAAGGCGGCCGGAGCCGACGGCTGGCTCTTCGTCAGCGGACAGGTTCCCCGCGACGCCGACGGCGAAATCGTGAGCGGCAGCATTTCCGTTCAGGCCCGCGTGACCCTTGAAAACCTCAAGAAGGTTCTCGAGTCCGCCGGGTATTCTCTTGAAGATGTCGTCCGCGTCAACGTATTCCTTGATGATCCCCGCGACTTTGCCGGATTCAACAAGATTTACTCCCAGTTCTTCACCGCGGAACACGCTCCTGCCCGCGTCTGCGTGCAGGCCAGCATGATGAGCGACCTCCGCGTCGAAGTCGACTGCATAGCCTATAAAAAAGACTAGCTGAACATACAGGTGGAATTCATGGATGGCGAGCGGAGGGAACCCGTTCAAAAAGACGCTTCTCCCTCGCCAAGCCCAGCCCTCTCCCAAACGTTCATGCCGGGGACGGGTTCATATCAACAAACATAGGGTAGACACGTCAGGCTTCCAACACGAAAAGCCTGACGCCCGAAGTATGGCGGACACCACGGCTGCTCCGTGCCGTTCGCTGAACTGAGGGGGTCCGGGGGGAATCATTCCCCCCGGGCAGGTTCGGGCGGCAGCCCGAATCCCGACCGCCGGGAGGCATTCATGCAGACAACTGAACAGGACATTATCATCGTAGGCGGCGGCGTATCCGGTGCTGCGCTGGGGTACGGTCTTGCCGGCAAGGGCCGGAAGGTCACCGTGCTGGATGCGCCGACCGAGACGAACAAGGCGTCGCGCACCAATGTGGGGCTTATCTGGTGCCAGTCGAAATTTCTGCACCTGCCCGACTACGCCAAATGGGGGTTCATCTCATCGCGGCTCTACCCCGAGCTGACAAACGAGCTTGAGGCTATCTCGGGCCAGAAGATCCCGGTCAACTATACCGGCGGCCTGATTCCCGTCCTCGGCGAGGAAGACTATCAGAAGCGCGGAGACTATATCGAAAAGCTCCGTGCCGCCCTTGGCGAATACAAGGGCAACATGATCGACCGGGCCGAACTGGAACGGAAACTGCCGAAAATCGGCTGGGGCCCCGATGTCTGCGGCGCGGCATGGTGTGAAGAGGACGGGGTCATCGATCCGCTGGCCCTGCTGCGGGCGTTCCGGGTGTCCCTGCCCCGTGTCGGCGTCGATTACCGCCAGACGGAGGTTTTCGACGTGAAGCCCCATGCCGGAGGGTATCGCGTCACCACAAGGGACGGCATTTTCGATGCCCAGAAGGTGGTGCTCGCCGCCGGCCTGTCCAATCGCCGGTTTGTCCAGTTCGCCATGCCCACCCTGCCGGTCTACCCCGACAAGGGGCAGGTGCTGCTCGTCGAGCGGATGCCCTACGTCATGCCTATCCCGGTTCTTGGTGTCACCCAGACCTTCGGCGGCACGACCATCATCGGCTTCCGCCACGAAAAGGCCGGGCACCACACGCAAGTCGTCCCCTCCGCCGTGGCGACCGAAGGCAAATGGGCCATGCGCGTCTGGCCCGAACTCGGCAAGAAGCGGCTCATCCGGGCGTGGTCCGGCCTGCGGGTCATGCCCGACGACAGCATGGCGATCTACAGCCGCCTGCCCGGACATCCAAACGCCATCCTCATCAATACGCACAGTGCCGTGACCATGGCTGCGGCCCATACGCGCCTGCTCCCCGATTTCATCCTCGGCGGCGAACTGCCCGAAACCGCGCAGGGCATGACCCTCAAACGCTTCGGCTATTCGTGCTGAACAAGGAATACGCCATGCAGAATGCAACTACCCCCACCGTCCACATCACGTTTGACGGGCAGCCTATGGAAGTTCCCGCCGGAATCAGCGTTGCTGCCGCGGTGCTCGGACACGCCCACACAGGGCACACCTGCAAGCACCCCGTAGACGGCAGCGCACGCGCCCCCTACTGCCTCATGGGCGTGTGTTTCGAATGCCTCATGGAAATCAATGGCGAGCCGAATGTGCAGTCCTGCCTCGTCACCGTTCAGGAAGGCATGGACGTGAGACGCCAACTTTCCGGGGAGTCTGAATAATGGACAGAAATATGGATCTCATCGTCATCGGAGCCGGGCCAGCCGGCCTGTCCGCAGCCTGCGCCGCCCGTGAATGCGGACTGGACGTGACCCTTATTGACGAGCAGGCGGCTCCCGGCGGCCAGCTCTTCCGCAATATCGAGACCCCGATGGCGCAGGCCATCCTCGATCCCAAGGACAAGGCCGCCGGCCTTGAGCTGGTAAAACGCTTCCGCGAATCCGGAGCCACCTACTACCCCAACACCACCGTTTGGGGCCTTGAGCCGCACAAGGTCTATTGCACCATGAACGGCAAGGCGGAAGAGCTTGGCGCATCCTATATCGTCATCGCTCCCGGCGGCATGGAACGCCCGGTTCCGTTCCCCGGCTGGACGCTCCCCGGTGTCATGGGGGCGGGGGCGGCGGACATCCTGCTGCGCTCCGGCGGGAGCCTTTCCGCTGACGGCAAGGCTCCGGTAGTCCTCGCGGGCAACGGACCCTTGCTGCTGCTTCTGGCGGGGCATCTGCTGGAGGCGGGCGTCCCCATCGCCGCGTGGCTCGACACGGGCTGGTGGTCCCGCCGGATCATGGGCGGCGCGCTCATGCCCGCCGGCATACTCGACGCCCCCTATGTCGCCAAGGGCATGAAAATGGCCATGCGCGTCCTCAAGGGCAAGGTGCCGATCATCCGTAACGTCACCAACATCCGCGCCGTCGGCTCCGACCATGTGGAAAAGATCATGTACGACGTGAAGGGGCAAACCCACGAAATCGCCGCCTCCATCCTCTTGCGGCACGAGGGCATCATCCCCCGCACGCATATGCTCAACTCCTTGAACGCCAAGCACAAATGGGACACGCTCCAGCGGTACTGGTATCCGGTCATCGACGAGAACGGGCGCACCAGCGTGGACAGCATCTACATTGCCGGCGACGGAACCTATGTGCACGGCGGCGACGCCAGCCTGCTCAAGGGAACGCTCTCTGGCATTGAAATCGCCCGGCGTCTTGGCGTCCTTACCGATGCCGAAGCCGCATGGCGCAGTGCTCCCGCCCGCAGGCAACTGCGTACCGTCCGCGCCGCGCGAGGTTTCCTGCGCTACGTATTCGCGCCCAATCCCGAAATCTTCACTATTCCCGATGAAACGCTGGTGTGCCGTTGCGAGTGCGTGACTGCCGGGGACATTCGCAAGGCCGTGTCTGAAGGTTTCAACGATGTAAACGAAATCAAGCGGTTCACCCGCTGCGGCATGGGCCAGTGCCAAGGCCGCATGTGCGGGCCTGCCCTTGCGGAACTCGCCGCAGCCGCCCAGTCGAAGACGCCCGACGCCGTGGGCACGCTTCAGATCCGGCAGCCCTTCCGCCCCGTCAGCCTCGAAAACTACTGCGACCTCAACGCATCCGAATAAGGAACCCGCCCCCTTCCCCACCAACCGGGAAGGGGGCACGAGAACACCCATGCGATGCTCCCACCCCCACACCTCCCTCTGGCTGCGCGGCCTGTGCCTTCTCCTCGCAGTCTGCTACGTCGCCTGCCTGAGCACGGCCACCTTCTGTGTGGCCCCCAGCATCGCGGCGGAGGGGAGCATCGCAAGCCTTGAACTTGTCCCGCGAGCCGAATCTCCCTCTCTTTCCCCGACCGTCCCCGCCATCGCCCCGCCATCTCCCGAAATATCCATTTCGGTTCTTCAGAGTTGGGAAAGCCTGTTCCCGATTCTTATAGCTGCACTCTGGGCGCACCTGTTCCTGCCGCCGTTCCTCCGCAAAAAAGCCCGAATGCCGCGCCCCAATACCGGGCTTCGGGGGTTCCTTCCTCTCCCCGCCGCGCCTCCTGTTGCGTAACCCCTCCTTTTCGGCATACCCCATTCGCCAACGCAACGCGCAGAGAGCCCCTCTGTATCAGGAGAGCATCCAATGACCATCCATTGGCTGGATTACGCGATCATCATTCTCTATTTCTTTGTTGTGGTTTACATCGGCTACTGGGCCATGAAAAAAGTGACCAGCTTCGACGATTACGCCGTTGCCGGACGCGGCTTGCCCATGTCCATTTTCTTTGCCGCCATTGCCGCCACCTTGTGCGGCGGCGGCGCGACCATCGGGCGCGTCTCGTTCATGCATACCACGGGCATCGTGGTGTTCGCCGGTCTTATCGGCGTAGTGCTCAATCAGATCTTTTCAGGACTCTACATTGCCGGGCGCGTGCACAGCATCAAAAATGTGTACAGCATCGGCGACCTGTTCGGATTGTATTACGGACGCGCCGGACGCCTTGTCTCCAGCGTTGTCGCCTTCTTTTTCTGTCTGGGCCTGTACGGTGTCCAGATCCTCGCCATGGGCGCAATCCTCCAGACGGCTGTGGGCATCGATCTCATCCCCGCCGCGCTTATTTCTTCGGTCATCACCCTGGCCTACACATGGTCGGGCGGGATGCTCGCCGTTACGATGACCGACGCCGTCCAGTACGTCATCATTATCATCGGCGTGAGCCTGTGCGGTTATCTGGCTATTGACCACCTCGGCGGCTTCGACGCCATGATGTCCACCCTGAACAGCATGCCCCGCTATGAAAACAACCTCAAGGTGTTCGCGGACTGGGGCCCCGTGCAATTTGCCGGGCTGTTCCTCAGCTTCTTGTTCGGCGAATTCTGCGCCCCCTACTTCATCCAGCGTTACGCCTCCACCAAGTCCGCCAAGGACAGCAAGGCCGGCGTGCTGATCTTCTCCGTCCACTGGATTTTCTTCCTCGCCACCACCGCCGGAATCGGCCTTGCTTCCATGGCCCTCCAGCCCGATGTCAAGCCCGACCTCGCGTTCACCAACCTCATCCGCGACGTTCTGCCCATCGGCGTGACCGGCCTTGTGCTGGCTGCGCTTCTTGCGGCGGTGATGTCCTCCGGCGCGGCCTTCATCAACACGGCCTGTATCGTCTATACCCGCGATATCTACAACAAGTTCATCAATCCCGGGGCGACGCAGGAACAGATGCTGCACCAGTCCCGTATGTCCACCCTGCTGGTAGGCGGCGTATCCATTCTGGTAGCCCTCACGTTCCAGGATGTTTTTGGCCTGATGATCTACGTCTTTAAGCTGTGGCCTTCGGCTATCATTCCGCCGCTGCTGGCCGGTCTGCTCTGGGGAAAAATATCGCCCTACGCCGGAGCTCCAGCCGTGGCCATCGGCGTCCTGAGCTGTTTTCTCTGGAGCGACAAGGTGCTTGGCGAACCGCTGGGCATTCCCGCCAACCTGATCGGCATCGGACTCAATTGCCTGACCCTGTTCGTCATGCATCAGCTCATGAAGCACCGCACCCCCGCTGGAGCCTATGCTCCGGAAACGCTGTAGCCCGGAAGGAATCTCGCCATGATGGAATTCTGCAAATATCTCATCTATACGTCCTTCGCCCTGAACATCGTCTGCGGTATCTGGGTGCTCACCGGCATCGTCCAGTGGATTGCTGAAATGAACAAGAAATAGCCCCCCAGAGGGGAGAGGGGGCCTCCTCCTTTCCCCTTTTCTTTTCAGCCGGAACAGCTTTGGACACCTTGGAAAGCGGAAGAGGGAGCCTGTTCACGGCGCGGCGGAATCAACCGTCAGCCCAAACAAAGGAGACCAGATATGAGAGGCGGAAGACTGTACTACGACATGCCGATAGGCATCCTGTGCCTTGAATCGCTGTTTCCCAAGCCGCGCGGTCATATGCGTAATCCGGTGACCTACGGTTTTCCCACCGTCACGCGGGTGATCCGTGGCGTGGATATTCCGCGCCTGCTCTTCAACCCCACGCCGGATCTGCTGGAACCTTTCATTCAGGCCGCCAGGGAACTTGAGTCCGACGGTGTGCAGGCCATTACCGGAAGCTGCGGCTTCATGGCCCGCTTTCAGAGCCAGATTGCCGCCGAGCTGCACATCCCCGTCTTCATGTCCAGCCTGCTCCAGCTTCCGCTGGTCCGGCTCATGCACGGCGAAAAGGCCAACATCGGTGTTCTGACGGCAAGCGGACAGGCTCTGACTCCCGCGCACTTCGCCAACTGCGCCACCCCGATGGAATCGGTCTTTATCCGCGGGATGGAAGGCAATCCCGAGTTCTGGGAAACCATCATCGAGGGCAAGCGGCACGACTTCGACATGGCCCGCCTCCAGTCGGAAATCGTCGGAACAGCCGCCGCCTTTGCCGAAGAAAAAGCTCTTGATGCCCTTGTGCTCGAGTGTACGGACCTGTCGGCATTTTCTGCCCCCATCCAGCAGGCCATCAATCTGCCGGTCTACGACATCAATTCACTGGTGGAATACGCCTATTACGCGGTCTGCCGGAAACAGTATTAAACTTCCTCTTCAACAAAAAAGAAAAGGGCGGAATCTTCCGCCCTTTGTTGATCAGCCTCTGAACCATGACAGTCAGTGACAGCCATTCTTCATTTTTTCCAATATGTTTTCGATACACAAATCAAACAGTCATTGACTGTCATCAAAGGTAACAACCGGCTGTTTCTGCCGCCATGCCTCTCACGAGGCTACTCCCGCTCCAACCCTTTCACATCAATGTGGTACTTGCGGATTTTTGACCACAAGGTGCTCGGGTTCAGCCCGAGAAGGGACGCAGCACCATCCTGCCCGGAAATCTTGCCCCCGGTACGGTTCAACGCCTTGAGGATATGCCCCACGGTGACCTCGTCAAACGTCTCAAACGCTTCTGAAGAGAGCATGTTTGCGCTATCCCCTTCCTTTGCTCCCGCATCCGTCTGCGGGGAGTGCTCGGAAAGGATATTCAAAAAACAGTCTATAAACACAGGCTGCAACGTCGTGCAGATATCAAGATGCTCTTGGGTATAGTTATCCACCCCGGCAGAGGCTACAACCAGAATCACGCGGGTTT
Organism: uncultured Lawsonia sp.; assembly: GCA_964538355.1. Classification (GTDB taxonomy): domain Bacteria; phylum Desulfobacterota; class Desulfovibrionia; order Desulfovibrionales; family Desulfovibrionaceae; genus Bilophila. The sequence continues at coordinate 173,900 of CAZIFC010000001.1, forward strand.
CCTTGAGCAAATTGTACTTTATGGGAATATAGATGGCTGAGGTGTCTATTTTATAAAGGGCACGATGCATTTCTGCATAAACGCAGGTTTCCAGCCCCGTAAAAATCTTGGCTTCGCACAGGCTTCCGCTGAAAAAATGCTTTTCCGTCCGAAGCCGGGTCATGGTTTCAGCCGGAATAACCACTCGATCGCTTACATGGACCCCCGGGGTCTTGTTGCATTCCGCAAGTTTTATTGTGACGTTCCCCGAGGCACGGAAAAGGAAAAGCGAGGAGACAGGCATGAGTGTAGAAAGAAATGTAGCTGTCCTTTCTATGAAGAAACGGAGGGGAGAATTCTCAAATGTGGCGTTAACGTATTTTCTCAATAAGAGTTCAAGCGTATACTTCATTATTTACTCCAACTTATGCATCTTGATACAGCGGCACTCTTCCATTCATCCTGCATTTTTTCTTGTCAACATCAAACAATATACCACATTGTCTGCGTACTCTAATCTTCGAGTATAAGATGAATATATGTAAAAAACCACCCTTTTTTGCAGTCGAAATACAGCATGCATCGAAATAAAAAGCCATGCAAGACAATTTATTGTCTTATTTCGCATGATATCGTTTGGATAATATCCTCGTAAAGTATTTTTCAGCGTTCAAGGAGAGAGGCTTCAGCCCTGGCCTCATGCACAGAAAAAGCCGACTGGAACCGTGTCCAATCGGCTTTTTCGTCATGTCGTTTCAGCCGTTACAAAAGGCCGAAGCACAAAGGAAAGGCTCGTTACGGAAGCATGAAGCTCAGCGGCCCGGCCTGAAGATAGGTCAGAACACAAAGAACCAGCGTCATGGCGATACTGTGCCCAATCGTGAAGCGGAAGAGGTTGCCTTCCTGTCCGACCATGTTCGTCGCGGCGGTGGCTACGGACAGGGACTGCGGGGAGATCATCTTCGCGGTAACGCCGCCGGAGGCGTTGGAGGCCACGGCAAGTTCGGGCGACATGCCCACAGCCACGGCGGTATCCTTCTGCATGCCGCCGAACAGCGCGCAGGAAGAGGTGTCCGAGCCGGTCAGGAACACGCCGAGCCAGCCCAGCAGGGGCGAGAAGAAGGGGAACATCCAGCCGGTATGCGTGAAGGCCAGGCCAAGCGTGGAGCTCATGCCCGAATAGTTCATGAGGTAGGCGAGGCCAAGGATCATGGCGATGGTCAGGATGGGGAAGATAAGCTGGCGGAAGGTTCTGCCAAAGCAGGCAATCGCCTTGCCAAAGCTGTAGTTCGGCATCATCGGGACGGAGACCAGACCGGAAAGCAGGATAGCCGTACCGCCGGCAGACAGCCAGTTGAAGGCGAACTTCGCGCCATAGACGCTGTCCTGCGCCACAATGGGGGCGGTCTTCAGCACTTCTCCGTGCAGGCCGGGCCAGTCAAAGCCGAGGTTCGCACCGGGAACGGCGTTAAGAATCGACTTGAACTGCGGCAGGCCCCAGAAGAACACGAAAATAGCCAGCACAATGTACGGGCCCCAGGCCCGCAGAACCACGGCGGCGGGATAGCCGGAACCCGTGAGGTTGGACTCGGATTCCCCTTCAAAGCGGAAAATGCGGGAAGGCTTCCAGACCTTGAGCAGCAGCACAAGGCCCACGATGGTGGCAATCGCCGAGCCGATGTCCGGCAGGGTCGGGCCGTGGTAGTTGGCCAACAGGAACTGCGCTCCGGCAAAGCAGACGCCGCCCACCAGAATGGCGGGCAGAACTTCCATGCTGCGCTTGAATCCGCACATGGTCACGCAGACCCAGAGAGGAACGATCAGGGCAAGGATCGGAAGCTGGCGGCCTGCGATCGCGCTGACGGTCATCTGGTCAAGGCCGGAGACGGAGGCGGCCACGATCAGGGGGACGCCGATGGCACCAAAGGCCACCGGAGCGGTGTTGGCGATAAGCGCAATGCCCGCGCCCCACAGCGGGGTGAAGCCAAGGCCCACCAGCATGGCGGCGGCAATGGCAACAGGCGTTCCAAAACCGGCGGTGCCTTCGATAAAGCAGCTGAAGGCGTAGGCGATGAACAACGCCTGCAGGCGGCGGTCATCGGTAAGGCGGGCCAGAGAATCCTTAATGATTTCAAATTCGCCGGATTCCACGGTCATGTTGTACACCCACACCGCCGTGATGACGATCCAGACAATGGGGAACAACCCGAAGGCCGCACCGTTCAGCGTGGAGCTGATCGCCAGCGAAACGGGCATCCCCCACACAAGCACGGCAACCAGAAGCGCACCGATAAGACCGGCCGCAGCGGCAATGTGCCCCTTGGCCTTTTTGACTGCCAGCATGTAAAAAAGGATGATCAGCGGAATAGCCGCGAGACACGCTGACGTGACCACGCCTCCTACAGGCGCATACTGTTGAATCCAAGGCATACGAACGTCCCCCTCATTGAGGCTTGTTGAAACATGGGGAGCACAGCGCAGGTGGCGCAACGGCCCTGGAGAAGGCCGGAGGCCGCGGGATGCGGATGGCTCCATTGCATTCCATGTCTCTACTCCGGGCAGGGGGAGGTATAAAAATGAAAATTTTCCATAAAGGTTATTCCAAAATGGAATAGTGCTTTTATCATGCTTGATTATCAATTGTTTTCAACAAAAAATCTCTTCCGGAAGGTTTGCCGTACTCCCGAAAAAGAGGCAAATACACCGTGTTGGACAATACCGCTTCTCTTTTCCCCTTTCCCAATACGACACACGAGGCTCGTACCGTGACTGATACCCGGGCAACTGGATGGAAAATACCCCTGATTTTCTGCGCTGTTATCATCGTCTGCATCAGTATTGTCTCCCTTTTCAGGGACGAAAAGCCGCTTCCTCCCGACATCCCTGCCGGGCTGCTGCAAAAAGCGCAGGCCATCCACATCGATCTGGCGGCTGATCCTGAAGGGCAAGACTGGAAATCCCGGATCGCCTCGGCCGCAGGCGGGTTTTCCTCACCCGCGGACAAGGACACCCGGCTCACGGGCATCATCCGCCGGGCAATCGAAGAAAAACGGTTTGATGCGGCCTGCACCGCCGCTGTCCTGATTCGGGATGACGAGGTTCGGGATGGCCTGATGGCCCGTATTGCCGACACCGCCGCAGCGGACTGTTCCACGCTCCCGTGGGGAGTTCTCGGACTCCACGGGCTTCGCGACCCCGGGCGGCAATCCGAGACGGCGGCTCTGCTCACGCAGCGGTGGGGACTATGCTATTCGGGAAAGGAATAGCTCGGCACAAAAAAGAAAAAGGGCGGCACAGCCGCCCAAGGTAAAGGAATCCCTTAAAAAAGGGAGCCCGATATGCTCTGACCCGGCTACAATCCTGACAGGGGTTCGCCGAATTTGTCTCGGGGCCGGACACGCAAGACTTGTTGGCCCATCCTTCCGTGCAAAGCGAGAAGGGGAACCATCTCTCAAGCGTATAATCCCAAAAAAACCGGATGGAAAATGAAAAAAGCGCATCACTGCCATGAACGGATAGAATAATGCTCAACATCAGAACCTTGCAGATATTGGTGGAAGTCGCCCGACAAGGCGGCTTTTCCCGGGCCGCCCAGACGGTCCATGCCGTGCAGCCTACCGTCAGCAAGGCGGTTCAGGCTGTTGAGGAGCGTCTCGGCGTCCGCATCTTCGAGCGGACCAACAACGGCGTCAGGCTGACGGTGGAAGGCGATATCGTCTACCGCCGCGCTCTGAATATCCTTAACGAATTCGAAGGTCTTGAGTCAGACGTCGCGGCTCTGCACAAGCTGGAAAAAGGTGTTCTCCGCATCGGCTTTCCGCCTGTCGCCAGCGGTATTCTGTTTGCGGATCTGCTGTCCAAGTACCGCCAGCTCTACCCCGGCATCACCATTTCCCTGCAAGAGCAGGGCTGCGCGTCTCTGGAGCCTATGGTGCTTTCCGGCGATCTCGATATCGCCGTCACCCTGCTCCCCGTTCCACAGAGTTTCTCGTGGCTGCAAATCCGCGATGAGCCGCTGATGGTCATCATGCCGCCGGATCACCCTCTGGCGGATCGCAAACGCCTGACCATGAACGAGCTGGCGGACACGCCCTTCATCGGCTTCGAACAGGGCTTTCTCCTCAATGATCGCATCGGCTCCATCTGCCGCCAGCGGGGACTGAAACTCAATGAGTGCCTGCGGAGCGGCCAGCTCGACTTCATCATGACGCTGGTGGCAACGGGTATCGGCGTGGCCCTGCTTCCGCGGCTGGAGCTGGAACGCCGCGAGATTCCCAATATCCGGATCGCCCTGCTTGATGAGGAAGAGCTTCGCTGGAGGGCTGCCTTTGTCTGGAGACGCGGAGCCGTCCTTTCCTCCGCAGCCCAGGCATGGCTTAAGCTCCTTCCCGGTGGGGCCGAGGCCCTTGCCGAAGATTCTGTATAGATTTTATTACTCTATCAGTATACTACCGAAGAACGTCGTCAAAAGTCAGGGGGGGGTAATTCCCCCCTTCGCCCTTTTGGAAGAAGGACTGGGAGCCTGAGGGCCGGATTCCCGAAACACTCCGGAATCGGAGCGGAGCCGCGCAGAATAGTTCCCTTTCTTGACAGATGTGCGGCGAAGGAATAGGGCATATGTCGAAAACACTCTCCGGACCGCGTGGCTCGGCGCGGATTCCCGGATGTATGAGGGGATCGCCATGCCCAGACCCAAAAAATGGCGGCGCGTCTGCTGCCTGCCACAGAATACGCTTTTCGGGCCTCTTGGCCAGGCCGGAGACGACGGAAACATCGCCATGACGGTTGAGGAATACGAAACCATCCGGCTTATCGATCTGGAAGGGCTGAATCAGGAGGCCTGCGCCGAGCGCATGCACGTCGCAAGGACCACCGCGCAAGCCATGTACAGATCCGCACGCCAGAAACTCGCCGATTGTCTGGTCAATAGCCGGAGGCTCATCATAGAAGGCGGTGATTATCAGGTTTGCGATGCCTTTGAACCGGCTTTTCGCTGCCCCCATTGCCGAAGGACCGCTCAACCCGCTCCCTGCGGTATCAAAACGAAGACGCCATGAACGAAATCATCTGTGCCATTACGTCCGCCATTGAAGAAGGCCGCTCATGGGGCCATTCCGATGAGGAAATCGCCAAATACATCTATGCAAAGCACATCCGCCCCATCGAACAGCAGCTTGCCAAGGGAGCTGACGGGCGGGCGGCCTTTCTGGAAGGATTCATGCTGTCCACCGAAGGCCGCAACGCGGAATATCCCTTTGCCGGAGACTATGTTGAGGCATGGAAGGTCATAGGTCCCCATGCAGGGGCGAGCCTGCAAGCCTTCAAGGCCATTCACGGCATCAACAGCATGGACAAGGACGCCTGATCGCCAGGCATTCCACAGCCGGCGGGCTTTCCCGACCGGGTAGGCTCCGGTTGTGCCTCTTGCCGCGCCAGCCCGTCGGGAAGCTCTGCGGAAACGCCAAAAGTTCCTATCGCAGCACAACAGATCTACTCCGCCCGCGCACGGCGGACGGAACAACGGAGAACCACAATGTCAGGATGCTCGGGCCAGCAGGGCCAGATGGATATACCCATGACCGAGGCCATGCAGCGCAGGGTCATGGCTGAAAACCTCAAGGATGTCCGCAATACGCTGTTTGTCATGAGCGGCAAGGGCGGCGTGGGCAAAAGCTCCGTAACCGTCAACCTTGCTGCGGCACTGGCGGCGCAGGGATTCAACGTAGGCATTCTGGACGTGGATCTGCACGGGCCAAGCGTGCCGCACCTGCTCGGTTCCCACGGTTTCGTCATGGTGGACAATGAAGACGGACGCCTTGTCCCCGTGCCCTGCGGAGAACGCCTGTCTCTGGTTTCCATCGAGTCGTTTCTTGAGGACAAGGATTCCGCCATCATCTGGCGCGGCCCAAAGAAGGTTGGAGCCATCCAGCAGTTCCTTGCCGACGTGAAGTGGGGCGCACTGGATTATCTGCTCATCGACTCCCCTCCCGGCACCGGCGACGAGCACATGACCATCCTTGACGCCCTCCCGGACGCGCAATGCGTCGTCGTGACCACGCCACAGGAAATTTCCCTTGCCGATGTCCGCAAGGCTCTGGACTTTCTGAAAGTCATCAAGGGCAACGTCCTCGGTATCGTGGAAAACATGAGCGGGCTGGCCTGTCCGCATTGCGGCAAGGAAATCGAGCTTTTCCGCAAGGGCGGGGGCGAGGCACTGGCCAAACAGGACAACCTGCCCTTCCTCGGGGCGATTCCGCTTGATCCCGCTACCGTCGTCGCAGCCGATCGGGGCCAGCCCATCGTATCTCTGCCCGGAGACACGCCGGCAAAGGCGGCGTTCCTCAAGCTGGCCGATGCCGTGCGCGAAGCCACCCGGAAAGATAAGCCTACGCCCGCATGACCTGCCGGGCCGCAAGGCGGCCTGCTCCGGACGGCCTCTTGCGCGGAGAAAAGACCGTCTTCCCGGCGCAGCCCCTGACGGCCTAGCCCTCTTGTGGTGAGGTTGCCCTCATGGGGAAACGCCGCCTGCCGTAACCGGCATTGAACGTCGGAGCACGTTCCACAAACAAAAGCAAAGGCCCCTTTCCAGCATGGCTGCGGAAAGGGGCCTTTTATGCGTCCCCCCAAGGGACCTCTCTCCCCTGTTGTCCGACAGTGCGGACAACCCGGAGAGCCTGTCTTTCCCCAAACAGTCTCCCCTGAAGGAGCATAACCTTATTTCTTCCCGCTACGCAACCAGCGTTCTGCGGCGAGAGCGGCAACGGTTCCATCGCCAACCGCCGTGGTTATCTGGCGAAACGGCTTTCTGTTGATGTCTCCGGCTCCGAAAACACCGGGAATGTTTGTGGACATATCCTCTCCCGCGAGAATATACCCGTTCTCGTCGAGGGCCACACTGCCGCGAAACCATTCGTTGTTCGGAGACTGCCCCAAGAAGACAAAGATGCCGTCGACAGGGCGCAGCGTCCGTTCGCCTGTCCGCACATCTTCCAGCACGGCGGCAGCAAGCCTGCCATCACGAAGCTCCACGTCGGCAACCTTCATGGACTTCATCCCCGTTACCCGGGCATCGCTGAAGAGCGTTTTCTGTGTCGTTTCAGCCGCAAAGAAGCGATCCATGGACTCGACGAGCGTCAGCTCCGCCACGCCGAGATTCAAGAGGTACAGGCTCTCGTCAAACGCGCTGTTACCGCCGCCGACCACGAGCACCCGTTTCCCCTTGTAGGGTGCGCCGTCGCAGATCGCGCAAAAGTGCATTTGCTCGCACTCTGTCGGGATATCCAGAGCCACGGGCTTGCGGCCCGTCGCAAGGATGATCGCCGGGGCCTTGTAGACAGCCTCTTCCCCGCGCACGATCTTTTCGCCCGCGCCAAGTTCAAGGCCGGTTATTTCAAAAATTTCCTCGACTTCGACCCCCAGGCTGTCCACATGCTCCCGCATCTTCTCCATCAGCTCCATGCCGTGGATTTCAGGATAGGACGGAAAATTTTCCACCGTATACGTCGAATTGACCAGCCCGCCCGTCACGCTCGTCTCAAGAAGCACAACATCCACATTCGCGCGCTTCGCGTATATCGCCGCCGTCATCCCGGCAGGCCCGCCGCCCAGAACGATCAGATCACAAAGCCTTTCTTCCATATAGACAATCCTTTAAGAAGGGAAGGCCGCCATGTTGGCCAAGCCTCCCCCCATCCTTACGCCTGCTCGAAAAAAGCCGCCATTTCGCGGGGATTCATGAGCCCCACCTTGGAGGCCCGAACCTCGCCGCCCTTGATTACGAAAACCGTGGGGGGACGTTCCGCGCCAAGGGCCGCCGCAGCAGCCGGGTTTTCCTCAATATCAATTCCATAAAGGGCTACGCCGGACTTGCCGAACTTCTCAAGCACCTTCTCCATATTCTTGCAGTGGGGGCACAGCTTCTTGAAAAAGAGAAGCACACCCTTGTCCGAAGCGGCAATCCGTTCCTTGTAATCGGCATCAGTCATCAGCTCAATCATCTCTTGCTCCAAACGGTTTGTACTATACATCCTACCAATTTTTTTCGGAAATAGGCAGTTCCGCCGCACCGTGCTGCGGCTCTTCCTCTGCCGCCGGATATTGCCGTACAAACGCAACGCCGTCCAGCTTCTCCTCTCCTCGCTTCTGCGTTCCCGCAACAGGCTCCGGCGATCACGCGCCGCCCGCATGAAATGGCTTGATATATATCCTTCATTCAGACTATAATTCTTCCTGTAGAGAGAGTTACCTTCTTTTTTTCCATCCCTGCAGCACAGGCGCAAGCTTCAAGCGGAGGAAAAAGCAACACCGGAAATAGCCATAAAGAGAATGCGGCATGAACAGGCTTCAGGATTTCGTGGACATTCCAGAGATGACAACCGGAACGGCTGCCACCATCGCCGCCGATGAGCACCTTACCCTCCTTGCCGCAAACGACACGTTTTACACACTGATCGGAGAACACCCCGAAACAGGGGGAAACGCTCTCCTTCCCTTCCTCGCCCCCGAGGATGCCGACACGTTCCGGCAGTGCCTTGACGCCGCCCTCCCCTTCTTCGACTGGGAAGGCTCTCTTTGCGCCCCAAACGGGAACCCGTTCCGTGTCCGCTTCTCCGCCACCCGGATGAACGGGGTTCTCCATGAAAAGCTCTATCCCGTCTACCTTCTCTTCTGCACACTGGCGGCAGACTCCGGCTTCACGGCGTCCCTGCCCAATCTGGAAAGCATTCAGTATTCGCTCATTGATGATATTTCTGAAGATCTTCCCTTTGAGTACGACTTTCTGACGGATACCATCGTCTACACGCCGAAGTACCGGGAAGTGTTCGGACAGGCACCGGTCATCCGGGGTTTCCGGGCACGCCTCCTGGACGGGGAGGACATCGATCCGGTCAGTGCGGCCTTTCGCGATACGTTCCTTTCCCTTGATGCCGCGGGGAGCCTCGCCTCTCCCGAACGCGTCCCCGAACAGCTCCTGCTTACCCAAACCGGGAGTTCCCGCTGGTTTGCGCTCTATCGGACAACGCTGTATGACGCGCGCAGAACGCCCATCAAATCCGTCGGCGTCCTGCGGGATATCGACGTGCAGAAACGTGAGCAGCTTCGCCTCCTCGATAAAAGCCGCACCGATTCCATGACCGGGCTTTACAACAAGACCACGACCGAAGAAGAAATCCGCATTGCCCTGCGCGAGGTGCAGCCCGACAGGTGCGGCATCCTCTTCATGATTGATATTGACAACTTCAAGGGCGTCAACGACAGCATGGGGCATCTGGCAGGTGACTCCATCATCATGGAGACGGCGCGGCAGCTGAAACGGATTTTCAGGCAGGGCGACATCATCGGCCGCGTTGGCGGGGACGAATTTCACGTCTACATGCGGAATGTAAGCGATCTGTACAGCATCAGGGAGCGGGCGCAGACGCTGTGTTCCTCTATCCAAAGCCTCTTCGCATCCGGCAACCTCAGCAAGAACATTTCCATCAGTGTGGGGATCGCCATCGCGGAATCCCCGATTCCCTATGAGGCTCTGTTCCACAAGGCGGATCTCGCCCTGTATCAGGCCAAGGGAAACGGAAAGAACCGTTACGAGATCTTCGGGCAAGAAACCGACTCCGAAAACGGCAGCCTGAACCACGCGAAGCCTGTTGCGGACAATGCCGCCCGCAACAATATCATGGTGGACATCATCGATATCCTTTTCAGCGTGAACGACATGCGGGAAGGGGTCGACAAGGCTTTGGAGTTTATAGGCCATGCGCTTCATGTGGACAAGCTGCACATCCTCGAATATTCGCTGGACCGCAAGACCTTCAGCATCACGCACGAATGGTGTTCCGATCCCAAGTGGAGCTCACTGGACACCTGCCGCAACATCCCCATCGAAAAACTCAAGCTGGCAACGCCTCTGAACTCCAACGGCGTCTATTACTGCAGCGACTTTTCGGCTCTGAACCCGGAAGAAAAGACCTTCCTCTACGACAAAAGCATTTCCTCCCTTCTCCAGTGCGACATCACCCGTGACCAACACGTTGTCGGGCATATTTGCTTTGAAGAGCGGGGGCAGCGGCGCATCTGGACCCAACAGGAAGTGGACGCGCTCATACTCATGTCCAAGCTCCTCGGGGAATACGTCCGCCAGCGTCAGGCTTCTTCGCTGCTCCTGCACAACCACAACGATACGCTCAACATCCTGAACAACCTGCCTTCCACCGCCGTCTACGTCATCGACAAGGACCATCGGCTTACCTACTTCAACAAGACCGTCGCCAAGGCCCATCCCCAGGCCCATCCGGGGATGAACTGCTTTCAGATCTTCTGGAACCGTGAGGACATCTGCCCCTTCTGCCCTGTTGTTTCGCACGGGAACCTCGATTCGTATACGACGCTGCTCGAACATTCCCCTTTTCCCGGACTGGCGGAAGTGACCCTCTCCAAAATCATCTGGGAGGGCAAACCCGCTCACGTCCTGCTGCTCTCCGAGCACCTCCAGTCCCCGGAAGAACGCCAGGCAAAGGCCAAACGCGACTCGCTGGCACGAGCCTTGTGCTCCAGCTACCACTATGTCATCGACGTAGATCTGGGAGACGGAACCTGCGAGCTGCTTGTCGAAAACAGCCGCAACAGGCAGACTATCCCGCACATAACAGAATATGCCCAGTATTCCGAAGGGCTGATCCAGCGCATTGCGCCCCGGTACCGTGAGGCGTTTCTCCGTTACTTCTCCCTCAAAAACCTTCGCAGCACGTTCTCCGGTGAAGGGGAGCCACGGGAAATCCATCTCGAATACCAAATCATCGAACCCGGCGGCTTTCGCTGGCGATCCCGCGTTGCCTTCGCCTATACCCAGAACGATGGTTCGCGCCATATTCTGCTGTGCATCCGCGACATTGAGGAACAAAAGCAGGCTGAACGGGCACGGAAACGACAGGATGAACAGGTCGGGATCGCGCTTCAAAACAGCTATGCAAAAATCTATCAGGCCAATCTCCCGGCCAACCGCATTACCTGCCTTTTCTGCAACACGGAGCTGCTCGCCCCCATTGATGTGACCGGATCCTTTGACGAAGATCTGGAAACTGTCATGAAAAGCCGCATTCACCCCGAAGACAGGGCCGTTTTCAGCTCTTTCTTCAATGCCGGGTACATTCTCAAGGGGCTGAGCAAGGGAATCGAGCTTTCCGCCGAATACCGCAAGCAGGCTCTCGACGGCACCTATCACTGGATGCTTGCACTCATCGTCCCGGTTCCGAGCGGAGCCTTCGGCGAGGTGATGCTGCTGATACGGGATGTCACCGAAAGGAAAAAGGAAGAGAACAGCTACCTGGTCGCATTGCAGAGCAACTATACGGAAATATTCCGCCTGGATCTTGCAGAATCCCGTATCTCCCCCGTTTACTACGACAAGTCGCTGTGCGCCCTTACGGCGTCTTCAATAGACTTCAAGAGCTTTATCGGTGAACGGGGTGGCCACGTCCATCCTGAGCATATCAAGGCGTTCAAGGCCTTTTATGATGCCGAACGCGTGGCAAAACAACTTTTGGCGGGCAAGACATCTCAGGTGGAGTACCGGAAACGGCTCGCTGAGGGCGCACCCTACCGCTGGATCAACGCCGTCATCCGCCCCATTCCCGAAAACCGCCAGCAGGCTCTGATACTCCTGCAAGACGTTACCGAGGTTCGAGACGAAGAGGCCGCCTTTTACAAGGTGCTTCAGAGCAGCTACACCAAGATTTACGAAATCATGCTGGATGCCGATTCCGTACGCATCCTGTATCAGGATCAGGACAACACCCTGATCTTGCCGGAACTTTCATTTCATTACTGGGCAGATACGGAACGCATAGCCCACTACAGCGTCCACCCGGAAGATCGCGAAATTTTCTTGAAGCACTATACGCCGGACCATATCCGGGCCAGACTCGCCAACGGGCAGCGTCTGGTTGCCGAATACCGCATCTTGTCCCTCAGCGGACACTATCACTGGATTTCCTCCTTGCTGCTGCCCATACCTGGCTCGCATGGGCGACTCCTCATCCTCTGTCAGGACATCAACGAACGCAAGGAAAACGAAGAGCTTGCGGCACGACTTCAGCGTCGCCAGAGTGCCGTTTTCCGTCAGTCCGGCGACTGCATCATCGAAATCAATCTCCGTACATGGCAGTACACCCGGGCCGTTTCAGCCCCGCAGCTGCCGGAGCTTGAAAGCAAGGGGGATTACCGGGTTCTCCTTTCCCAAACGCTCAAGTATATTCACCCGGAGGATCTCCCGAAGGTCAAGGCCATTGCCGAGCCTCAGTTTCTCTTTGACTCCTGCCAAAACAACCCGCGTACTTTCACGACCCAATACCGGCTCATCAACACCAGCGAGATCTGGCTGGAAAACCGCGTCTTCTTCCTGCAAGACGGCGAGGACATGACCGCTTTTTTCCTTATCCGGGACATCAGCGAACAAAAGCGTCTGGAAAGGGAGCGCGATACCGAAGAGGAACGCTTCAACCTTGCCCTGCGCGATACCTACACCGAAATTTACGAAATCAACCCCTCCGAAGACACCTCCCACCTCCTCTACAGCAACAAGACGGTCATGATTCCGCTGGATGAGAACAGGGCCGAAAAGCTCAGCGCGGCAGCCCGCCGGCTGATCCATCCTGAAGATACCGAACGTTTTCTCTCAACATTCACCGGAGAACATCTCCGAAAGCAGCTGGAAGAGGGGCAGCGGAAAATTTCCGTTGAATACCGCAGGATTGGAAAAGATGGTGCTTGGCACTGGACAGCATCTTCCGTTGTCCCGCTCTGTATGCACGGTTCTTGCCGGACGGAACTTGCCATGCTGCTCGTCCGCGATATCAGCGAACAAAAGGAAGAGGAGCTGCGCCGCCGCATCAGCGAACAGTACGACCATGCCCTCAGAAACATTTACGACGAACTTTATGAGCTGAATATCACCCGGAACAGCTACCGCGTCATCTATCAGGCGGAGGGGAAATACAAGACGCCCCAGGAAGGCGGTGCGCTCCACGATGTCATCAAGCTTATCGCGGAAAAGATCATTTACCCCGAAGACAAGGCAACGTTTCTGGCCTTTTTCAACATCGACAGCATCCGCAGCCACTTCGCCAAGGGCCGCGAATACCTTATTGGGGAATTCCGCAAGCTCCGCAGGGACGAAACCTATCACTGGGCTTCGCTTACCCTGTTTCCCGTATCGCAGGAATCCGGCAGTGACGAGATCTATCTGATCTTCATCATGGACATCGGGGAAAAGAAACAGGCCGAGGAAATAGCCCAGCAGAACATGATTCTTGAGCGGCAGCGGCTCGACGACGAACGGTACCGTACCATCGTGGAGCAAACGGACACGCTGGTTTTTGAATGGAACAGGGAAACCAATTCCCGCTACATTTCCCCCAAAATCAAGGAACGCTTTGCCGGCGAATACAACCAGCGGAACCTGCTGCAAACCTGGCGGGATGATGACGTCATCCATCCTGACGACAAACACCTTATCAACACCTTTTTGGAAAAAATCCGTGCCAGCTCCCACACCGAGATGACGGCACGCCTCCGCAAGCGCAGCGGCGAATACATTTGGTGCAAGGTGGCCCTCACCTGCCTGCGTGACGAAAACGGCAAACCCAAACGCTACATCGGCACGCTCAATGATGTGGACAAGGCCACGCAGTCCGTGCTGGATCTCAAATACCGCGCCGAATACGACCTGCTGACCGACGCCTACAACATGTACTCCTTCTACGCCCAAACGGAACAGCTCCTTCACGCGCACCCCGAACGGCACTACAGCATCATCCGCATGGACATCGATCGCTTCAAGGTCATCAACGATATTTACGGGCTGAAGGAAGGAGACAAGCTGCTCGTCTACATCGCGGACATGCTGCGGGACATGCTGACGGATGGCTGTATTTTCGGGCGTCTCGGCGGCGACATCTTCTGCATGTGCGTGGATTTCCCGCGGGAACAAGTCATCACCCTCATCAAGAAGATGATAGCGCATCTCGCCAGCTACCCTCTGCCCTACAAGATTGTGCCCTCCTTCGGCATCTGCGAGGTGGACAACATCAATACGCCCATCAACATCCTGTGCGACTGGGCAAACCTCGCCATCAAGGCCATCAAGGGAAATTGCCTGCAGCTCTACGCCTTTTATGACGGAAAGCTCCGCGACAAGATCCTTGAGGAAAAGAACATCGAAAACCAGATGCACGAGGCCCTCCTTCAAGGGCAGTTCGTGCTGTACCTGCAGCCCAAGGTGCATATTCCGACATCCCGGATTATCGGTTCGGAAGGGCTGGCCCGCTGGATACACCCGACGGAAGGGCTTATGCCTCCCGCCAGATTTATCCCGCTGTTTGAAAAAAACGGCTTTATCCTGCGTCTGGATGAATACATCTGGGAACAGGCCTGCATCACCTTGCGCCGCTGGATCGATCTGGGGTTTGAGCCGTCCCCCATTTCGGTAAACATGTCCCGCCTGCACATCCACGATCCGCACCTGCGCGACAAGCTGCTCGATCTTGTCCGCCGTTACGATATTCCTCCCCGCCTGCTGGAGCTGGAAGTCACCGAAAGCGCACTGCTTGAAAATGAAAACAGCCTGTTCCAGTCCATGCAACGCCTCAAGGCGGACGGGTTCCTCTTCTCGATGGACGATTTTGGCTCCGGCTACTCCTCGCTGAACATGCTCAAAAGCATGCCCGTAGACGTCATCAAAATCGACCGGGGCTTCCTCAACGAAGTGGCCGGAACCGAACGCGGGAAAACGGTTATCCGTTTCAGCATCGCCCTTGCCAAGGAAATGAATATCAAGGTCATCGCGGAAGGCGTTGAAAGCGAGAAACAGGCGGCCTTTCTGCTTCAGGCGGGCTGCGCCTACGCACAGGGCTATTTTTACTCAAAGCCCCTTCCCGTCCCGGACTTCGAAAGGCTGGCCTTTGAAAAGGCCGTTCCGTTCCCCGTGGCTCCGAGCATCAAGGCCCTCTCCGAGCGGCTGGAAGAGAAATGATTCCCCTTCGATAAAAAAGCAAAAGCCCCGCAGGAGCGTTCCTGCGGGGCTTTGCCTTTACTTGCCGGATTTCTCCGCAGCTTCTCTGGCCTGCGGGCTCATATGGCACGGGCGGCATCCCTGATTGACCATCACATGGTGACAGCCGTAACAGGAGCGTTCCGCGCTCTTGGTGTGATAGGCCCAGAACAGGCTCTGGACGTCGCGCTCCTTGCTGCCCTTGATGTTGTGGCATTCCTCGCTCGCGCCGCACGACACATAGGGGGTGTCGGCATCAGAAGGCATCATGTGGTGGCAGACTTCGCAGTCCATCCCCTCATGCGAGGTATGGTTGAAGGTCACCCACATCTTGCTGGAAGAGGAGCTCTTCAGCTGGATGGGCTTGTCGGGGGCCTGCGTCTCCTCGGCGAGAACCTGCACCGACGCGCAGCACATCAGGGAAAAGGCGAACATCGCCACGAGTGCTCGTTTCATGAATATACCCCTTTCAGCGATCTCCGAACAGACCGCCGGGATTGGCTAAAACGTGTTCCAAAATGAAGGGTTGAGCGGATGGAGCTTCTTCTTGGCCGCCACCATGTCGAGATGGAGCATGCCAAGGGCCAGGGCATCCAGATGCGGCGTGTCGCCCCGCTCGCGCAGATCCACGACAGGACTGTAGGTCCGACATTTCGTGCACCAGTCAAGGCGTTCGCCCAGCGCGTCCTTGGGTTCCCGCAGGATTTCCATAACGCCGGAACCTTCCTTTCCGCAGGAAGGGCACGCCCCCCGGCGGAACTTCCAGTCCGTGCCGCACAGCGAGCAGTGCATATGCTTTTTCCCGCCGCCGCCCGCAAGGTAGGCGTTTTTTTCCTCGAATACGGGACGATCCAGATAGCCTATGGAAGGATAGGAACCGCAAACGGGACAATAGCCGTGCATCCAGGCCCCCTCGACATCCCACGGGGCGTCATGGCTCCCGAGAGACGCGGAAACCAGTGCCTCCAGCGCAGCCCCAAGCATGAAGCCGAACGCAAACAGCAGCACCTCGGGAGGGACGCCAAGGCCGACCGCACGCTTTTCAAGCGCAGGCCCGTCGCCGCGCAGGGCCTCTTCCGCCAGCGTCTTCAACGAAGACGCCGTATCCGCTCCCTCCTCACCGAGAAAGAACTTCCGCAACTTTTCCGCATAAGGCTGCACCGCGACCTGAGTTTCCAGCAGCGGCAGCAGGGCTTCGGCAGCTTCCCGCAGGGGCAGTCCATCCAGAGAAGCCCCCTCTAGAAGAGGCGTCCCTTCCGAGGCACGTTCCGTCCCCCATTCCGGCAGCCGGAGCCTTTCCTGCAACGAGCCTTTCAGCGTCTCGGGCAACTCGGCCCGGGCCGTCAGCAACGGCTCAAAGGTCTTCAGAAGAGGTTCCAGAACAGGCCTGCGGGCAAGGATGCCCGCTATGGTTTCCGCAACGCTTTGACGAGATGCAGCCATGAGAACTCCGAACGCGGGCACGCCAAGGGCGACACCCGAGGAAAACAGGTGATGCGAAACACGGAAAAGACGGCACGAACGTTACGGGCTTACCCGAACGTGGCGTGCTCGTGGTAGAATTCCGCCTCTTCCGCAAGGAGGTAGATAACGTTCACCGCCTCGGGATCCGCAAGGAATGCCTTGGGGTGCGTCTGCCGAACCTTTTCCAGCCGGGTTTTGGCCAGGGCGAGGATCTCGGCGCGTTCGCCAAAGGTCATCGCTCCGGTGGGGCAGGTCTTCACACAGCAAGGCTGCATCCCGGCCTGAAGGCGGTCTATGCACATGTTGCACTTGGCGATGGTCCCCTTCTTCACGTCATGGCGGGGGATATTGTAGGGGCAGGCATTGGTGATGTCGGCGATATCCGCATCAGTGAGCTGCTTGACCTTGTCCGTCACCAGCACGGCTCCGGTCTTCTCGTCCTTGACGAGTGCCCCGGGGACAGCCATGTCCGCCACGTCAACGCAGATCGGCGTGAGGCAATGGCGGCACTGATCGGGGAAAAAATTCCAGACCACGTTTCCGCTTTTGTCCAAATGTTCATGGAAACGCACAATCTTGTAGTTATTGGGGTTCAGATCCGGGGGGTTCTGGTGGCTTCCCCGCTGCTTCGTCTCATTGGCGGGCAGGTCGTTCCATTCCTTGCAGGCCAGCTGGCAGCCGCGGCACGCCGTGCACCGGGTGGTATCGATAAGAAACGCTTTCGGCATCTCGATTCTCCTTGGCGGGGGCGTCCGCAAACCGGACGCCCCCTATGCTGGTTACGCTATTTCCGTCAGCTTGTCGGCCTTGCGGAGATTCACGCAACACGCCTTTACTTCAGGAATGGTCGTATTCGGGTCACAGGCGGCGAGGGTCAGCCGGTTGGTGGCGTCGCCGCATTTCGGCGTCGTCCAGCCATAGGCGAAGGGCATGCCCACGAGGTGAACCGTCTTGCCCATAACCGTAAACGGCCTGATACGCACCGTGACCATGGCAATGGCTTCCACCCTGCCGCGCGCACTTTCCAGTATCACGCCGTCGCCGTTGGAGATGCCCTTTTCCTTGGCCAGCTCGTGGCTCATTTCCACATAGAGCTGCGGTTCCGCTTCCAGCAGGTTCGGCACATTGCGGGTTTCCCCGCCGCCGCACCAGTGCTCCGTCATGCTGTAGGTGGTCAGCACGATGGGGTACTGCGGGTCGGCGGCCTTCGCCAGCTTGTCCATGTCGCTTGCATGGAACTTGTAGACGGGGCTGCTGAGCTGCTTGGAGAACGGATGCGCCGCCACGGGCGTTTCCGCCGGCTCGTAGTGCTCGGGGAACGGGCCGTCGACGCGGCCGGGACCATAAAGCTGGGCGTAGCCGTCCGTCGTCATGATAAAGGCCAGCTTGCCCTTGTCCGCATCGGCCTGCGGCGGCCACGGGCCATCGGGCACGTCGCCCACCCATTTCGAGCCGTCCCATTCGATAACGGCCTTTTTGGGGTTGAGCGGCTTGCCGTTCAGGTCAACCGAGGCACGGTTGTAGAGGATACGGCGGTTGACCGGCCAGCACCAGGACCAGTTCGGATACAGGCCGATGGCGGCCTGCATGGGCGTCTGGGACGGGTCACGCCGTTTGGACTTGTTGCCGTCCTCTTCGGTGTAGCTGCCGGTATAGAGCCAGTTCAGGGAGGAAGTGGTCCCGTCGTCCTTCAGATTGCCGAACGTCGGAACAAGCTGTCCCTTCTTGTATTCCTTGTCCCCGATCTTGGTATCGGCCCAGAACGTGCCGTTGATGCGGCGCGTCCATTCTTCAGGGTCGTACTTTTCGGGCCAGTTCATTTTCAGCAGGGCCTCGGGGAGCTTGCCACCTTCGGCCTTGTACATGCCGCGGAGCTTGTTGATCAACGGCACGAACATGTCGGCGAAGTTGCGGGCCTGCCCGCCGGGTTCCACGGCCTTTTCAAACCACAGCAGCCAGCGTCCGCTGTTGCTGATGGTCCCCGCCTTTTCCACGCGGTGCGCGGAAGGCAGCAGGAAGACCTCGGTCTTCATCTTTTTCGGGTCCACGCCCGGCCTCTGCCAGTTGTCCGTGGTTTCCGAATTGTGCAGCTCGGCACAGACCATCCAGTCAAGATTGTCCAGTGCCTTACGCATCTTGTTGCTGTTCGGGAAGCTGTTCATCGGGTTGACGCCAAAGACGAAACCGCCCGTCATCTTCCCGTGGTACAGCCGATCCATGGCGTACATATAGGAGTAGTCCGCTCCCGGCTCGCCCTTGGGCAGCAGGCCGTAGCAGAAATCGTTCTCCGGCTTCGCCTCTTCGCCATACCAGCCCTTGAGCAGGCTTGCGAAGTACTTCGGCCTGTTGCCCCACCAGTTCGCACTGTTGGGGATCTTCGTCACCGGCGTGTTGTCCTTGTTGAACTCGGCCAGCGTCTGCCACTTGGACAGCGGCAGACCGATGTAGCCGGGCAGGACATGATACAGCAGCGCGTGGTCGGTGGAACCCTGTACGTTGGGTTCGCCGCGCAGCGCGTTGATGCCGCCGCCCGCGACACCGATGTTGCCGAGAAGCAGCTGCACGAGCGTGGAGCAGCGGATGTTCTGCACACCCGTGGTGTGCTGCGTCCAGCCAAGCGCGTACAGGATGGTCCCCGCCTTGTCCGCCTTGCCGGTTGCGGCGAAGTTCTTGTAGACCTTCACCAGATTTTCCTCGGATACGCCGGTGATGTCGGAGACATTTTTCAGCGTATACCGGGAATAATGCTTTTTCATCAGGTTGAAGACACACCGCTCGTGCTTGAGCGAGAAGTCGCGCACCGGAGCACCGTCGGGACCTTTTTCAAAACCCCACTTGCTCTGATCGTACTTGCGGGCGTTGGCGTCATACCCGGAGAAAAGCCCGTCCTGGAACCCGTAATCCTTGCCTACGACAAACGAAGCGTTCGTGTAGTTGACGACGTAGTCATGAAGGAAGCTGTCCGTTTCAAGGATATAGTTGACCATGCCGCCAAGGAACGCGATGTCCGTGCCCGAACGCAACGGGACATGGAAATCGCAACGGGCAGATGTGCGGGAGAACTTCGGGTCGACGTGCATGAGCACGGCCCCGTTATCCTTTGCGCGCATGATCCACTTGAAAGAAACAGGATGATGTTCAGCGGCATTGCTGCCGATAATAAGCACCGCATCGGCATTCTTGATGTCGATCCAGTGGTTGGTCATAGCACCGCGTCCGAACGACTCTGCCAGAGCCGCAACAGTGGGGCTGTGTCAGACCCGGGCCTGGTGGTCCATATGGACAACTCCCAGGCCGCGCATGGCTTGATGGATGACGGCGCATTCCTCGTTGGAGGCATGCGAGGTTCCCATCATAAAAATGGTTTCGAGACGGTTGACCGTCTGGCCCTTTTCATTCTTGAGGATCAGGTCACGGTCGCGGGTATCCTTCACGCGACGGG
Source organism: uncultured Lawsonia sp. (assembly GCA_964538355.1). Lineage (GTDB taxonomy): Bacteria > Desulfobacterota > Desulfovibrionia > Desulfovibrionales > Desulfovibrionaceae > Bilophila. The sequence continues at coordinate 193,828 of CAZIFC010000001.1, forward strand.
CGATCTGCTCAAGCATCCAGCCCCAGTCCTTTTCTTCCCACTTGTCGCTGTAGGGAGCGCGGTACATGGGCTTGGTGAGCCGGTGCGGATTGGTATACATAGAGAACAGTGCCGCGCCCTTGGCGCACAATGCCCCCTCGTTGACGGGAAAATCGGGATCGCCTTCGGTGCTGACCAGCTTGCCTTCGCGCACATACGCGATGACCTGGCAGCAGACGGCGCAGAAAGGACAGATAGTAACGACTTCTTTTGCTCCCTCAATCTTGAGCGAACCGGCATAGGCCTGCGCTTCGCCAAGATTGAGTCCGAACTGGCTGAGGGTCAGGCACAGTGCGCCCATCCCCGCCATTTTCAGGAACCCTCTTCGTGTACAACTCATATGGTCCTTCTCCTTTAACATGCCTGCAAGGGCATAATACACGCCGTGCTGCCGGAAAGTGTTCTCCCGTACTCCCCCGCGACCATTCCGGCAGTCCCGGAATGGATCATGACAGATGGCGCGGTCCTGTCATTTTTCGTGACGTTATCCTAAAAACGGGTATGCTTCAAGGAGGATTGATTTTTTTCAGGCATCGTCACACTCTTCCCAAGCTCCCAAAAAGCCCATGAACAACATGGTATATCAATAGATTAACTCTAGGCAAACCTTTCATGTGCCCAAAACGGGATTTGGCCCGGAGAGATTGGGCCAGCAAAGCATAATTGTATTCCAGCTAGTTAGGGCAAACACCTTTTTGCCACAAATGTGCCCCAAATGAATACGTCCTTTTGATGACATGGTGTCGCGAAAGCCTGCCGCAGCCGCCATGAAAATGACTTTTTTGTGAATTTTAGAGAAAAGGCTGTGTTTTATCGCTGGCATCAAGGAAAAATGGATTGACATTATTTGGAAGGCATGGATATTGATCGCACAAGCCAGGGCGGAAACGCAACAGCTTGCTCCTGCTGGTATCAGCCAGCCTTTTTACACAGAAGCAAACACGCAGGCCGCGGGCAACACGTCCGCGGCCTTTTCACAGGCAAGGTCCGCTGCGGCGGAAGGGATCTCCATGAACAACAGCGCAGAAAAAGAGCAGGCCGCCAGCAAAGCCCACAGGCGGGCCCTGGAAATGGCCTCGGCGCAGGCCCTGGTGGAGGAAAGGGAGAGCGAATCGCGCACCCGGCATTACCGGAACGGGCCGTGGGCAACAATCATTGCCGTTCTGGCGGTCGGCTTCTCGCTGTTCCAGATGTATGCCTCCACCTTTTCGGTTTTCGACGCCATGACACTGCGCTCGTGGCACATCATTTTCCTGCTGACACTCTCCTTTCTCCTGTATCCCACATGGAAGGGGGAACGCCGCACCCGCAAAAGCCCCACCCCCTTCGACGCGCTCTGCATTGCGGCGGGGCTGTTTTCCTTCGGATACCTTGTGCTCAACTACACGGACATAACGCTGCGCGGCGGGTATTTCCTGCCCGCAGATTACGTTGCCGCTTCCGTCGGGGTTCTCGTCTGCTTTGAAATGGCCCGCCGGGTCGTCGGCAGCCTTGCGGGTCTGGCCTTCGTCTTTTTCCTTTACAACTTCGCCGGAGCATGGATACCGGGAGCCTTCGGGCACACGGGCTTCACATGGGATCGCGTCGTCGAACACATGTTCTGGGGCAGCCAGGGGCTTTTGGGCGTGGGTGCGGGCGTTTCCGCCACCTACATCTTTCTTTTCGTCCTCTTCGGAGCCTTCCTCAAATACAGCGGATTCAGCGATTTCATCAATGATCTTGCCCTGACGCTGGTAGGCCGCACCGCCGGCGGCCCGGCAAAGGTTTCGGTCATCGCCAGCGCACTCATGGGAATGATCAACGGCAGCGCGCTTGCCAATGTCGCCACCACCGGAGCCATCACCATTCCGCTCATGAAAAAAACCGGCTACAAACCGGAATTCGCCGCCGCGGTGGAGGCCGTCGCCTCGACCGGAGGGCAGTTTGCTCCCCCCATCATGGGCGCGGTGGGCTTCATCATGGCGGAATTTCTCGGCGTTCCCTATACCACGGTCATGCTGGCGGCCGCGATTCCGGCCTTCCTGTACTATCTGACCCTGCTCATGGCCGTACACTTCGAGGCGCGAAAGCTCGGACTCAAGGGACTCTCTCCCGAGCATATCCCGGCGGCCGGGCGCGTCCTGCGCGAACGCGGGCACCTCTTTATTCCGCTGCTCGTCCTGCTCTGGCTGATGTTTGAGGGCTACACGCCGCTGTTTGCAGCCTCCGCCGCCATCTTCGCCTCGGTAGGGGCGACATGGCTTCCCTCCGTAGCCAATGCCCTGCGCGCAAGAAGCCTGTATTTTCCGATCCTGCTCCTGATTTCCGCCTGCCTCGGCTGGATGGCGGCCTCGAAAGGGCTTCCGTGGGCTGCCGTCCTCCTCGTCCTGCTCTGCATCGCCGCCGGATCGCGCTGTTCCGCGCAGAACCGCATGTCGCCGCGCCTGATTTTCCGAGCCCTTGAAGAAGGCGCGCGCAGTGCTGTCGGCGTGGGGGCGGCCTGCGTCATCATCGGCATCATCATCGGCACGGTGTCCCTGACCGGGCTGGGGCTGACCTTCGGCTATGCGGTGCTCAAGCATGTGGGCGAGGGCCAGCTGTACCTCGGCGGCGTATTCGTCATGATCATGAGCACCATCCTCGGCATGGGCGTTCCCGGTGTCGCGGCCTACGTCATCGTCGCGGCGGTGGCGGTCCCCGTGCTGACGGGCGTGGGCGTCATGCCGCTGGCGGCACACATGTTCTGCCTGTTCTACGCCTGCCTCTCCAACATTACCCCGCCGGTCGCCATGTCCTCCTACGTCGCGGCGGGCATCGCCCGTTCCGATCAGACCCGGACCTCGCTGACGGCGATGAAACTGGGCCTCACCGGATTCATCCTGCCCTTCTTTTTTCTCAACAATCCGCTGCTGCTGTACAGCACCGCCAACCCCGCACCGGCGACGCTCTGGGCTTTCGTGACGGCCTGCCTCGGCGTGAGCGCACTTGCCGCCGGCCTGCAGGGCTGGCTGTTCGGGCCGTGCAACCCCGCCATGCGCCTGATGCTGCTGGCCGCGGCCTTTCTTGCCATCGATCCCGGACTCCAGACGGACATGATCGCCCTCGGGCTGTGCGCCGTCGCCGGTATCTGGAACTGGAAACGGCGCACGGCCTGATCCCGCAAGCCTCCGCTTCCTTTTCCTTCTTGCAACCTTTAGTTTAAGGAATGAAAAAGTGAACCGATTGAAAAAACTCATCATGCTGCTGGCAGCCGTCACCTGTGCGGGCGTGCTCGCCCTCCCCTCCCAGTCCGCAGCACGCGACAGGATCAATATCAGCTTCCCCACGGCGGCGACGACCGGCGCACTCTACCCTCTCGGCGCGGGCATCGCCAATCTGTGGAACACCAGGCTTGATTATGTGAACGCCCGGGTGCAGGCTTCCAACGGCGGCATCCAAAACCTCAATCTCCTGAAGGCAAAGAACGCACAGGTGTCCTTCGCGGTATCAAGCATCACCTACGAAGCCCTCAACGGGCAGCGCGGATTCAAGGATCGCGCCTATGCGGATGTCCGCGTGCTGGCGGGGCTTTACTACAATCCCAATCAGGTGGTCGCCCGCCGGGACAGCAACGTAAACACCCTCGCCGACTTCAAGGGCAAAAACTTCGCTCCCGGAGCGGCGGGCGGCACGACCGAAGTGGAATCCCGGATTCACTTCACCGAGTCCGGGCTCGACTACCCCTCCGACCTCAGGCCGCATTTTGTGGGCTTTACCGAATCCATCGATCTCATGCGGAACAGGCAGCTTGACGGCGTCTGGATCATGGCGGGCCTGCCCACCGCCGCCGTCACGGAAATGTGCTCCACCGCCAACGCCCGGCTTGTCGGCATGGACGACGAACTGATCGCCAAGGTACAGGCCAGGTATCCGTGGTATGCCACATTCGCCATTCCTGCGGGAACCTACGAAGGGCAAACCGAACCCGTCCAGACAACCGCCGTCAAAATGCTGTTGCTGACCGATGCCTCCATGCCGGAGGATGTCGTCTACGATCTGGCGAAAACATTCTGGGAAAACCTCGATTCCCTCGGCAAGGCCCACGCCGCCATGAAAAGCGTCACCCGCGACATGGCCGTCAACGACCTCTCGGGCATTCCGCTCCATCCCGGTGCGGAAAAATACTACCGGGAAATCGGCCTGCTGAACTGACCATCCGCCGCCTTTCAGAAGGCGGCTTCTTTTTGGCAGCCTGTTGGAATTATAACGTATCCCCTCTCTTTCGCGCCTTGACAAGACAGGGGAAATTGCCTAGCCCGACAACATGAACATGCGTCTGCCCTCTTCCCATGCCGTTGTCCTTCTGCTCGCCGCCATTGTCCTTTCCGGCTGCACGGCGACCAAACAGCCCGTGTTCGAGCAAAGCTACAACGACCCTTATTCTTTCGAGGCGTACCTGGAAAGCCGGGCGAAAAAAGCCGAGCGTTCCGCCATGACGCAGGAAGAACGCTTCGCCTACGACAACCGCACGGCAAGCCTTGCCCAGATGCGGAACGAAGGCGTTCCCCTGTCGAACCTCCATCTTATCGAGCAGGCGAAACTGGTTATCGGCACGCCCTACGTTCCCGGAGGAACCAGCCCCGACGGTTTCGACTGCTCGGGTTTCGTCCAGTGGGCCTACGGGAATGTCGGCGTGCGCCTGCCCCGCACCGCCCGCGAGCAGTCCGCCACCGGGCGGGCCATCCGCTCCGAATCCATGAAGGCCGGGGACATCGTGGCCTTCAACCATCCCCGGCGCGGCTACCATACGGGCATCTATCTGGGAAACGGCATGTTCATCCACAGCCCGGGGCGCGGAAAAAGCGTCTCCATCGCGCCGCTGTCCGATCCTTATTTCAAGTCCACCTTCATCGGCGCACGCCGCATCCATTCGAAAGAAAGCGATGCCGAAGCCATCCAGAACCTCATGGCGATGGATTCCCACGTCCGCCGGGATGTTCCCTCCGTAACCCGCAAACGTTCCGCCACCCGCAAGCAGACGGTTGCCGAGCACAGGACGACCGCTCGCCGCAGCGAAGCCCAACGCTCCGCCCCGGCCCGGCAGGAACAGGGGAAAGCCAAGGAGCACCGCGTTGCTTCGACCACCCCAAAACATCCCCAAGCCTCAAGGCCCGCGCCGGAAAAGGAAAAGGTGAGGGAGCAGCCGAAAAAGACCGCTTTGGAAAAACAGGCCCCCGCAGGCAAGGACAAGACAAGGGCCGATGCCAGAACCCCGGACAAAAAGCAGGCTCCGGCCCGTGACGCATCCAAGGGCAAGGAGAAAAAGGCTCCCCAGCCCGTGGCCCCCGTCCGCCAGAACAAACCTGAATCCGCCCAGAAAAAGGATGTGAAGCAGGAGCACAGGGCAAAGGAACAAAAGGCGAAAGAACAGGAGCGCAAGAGCCAGAAGGAACGCCAGCCGGCCCAGCCGCCCCGGAAGGCTTCCCCACCGGACAAGAACAAGCCTCCACAGGCAAAGCCTGCCAACGCCCAGCCCGGCAAGGCGTCACCCCAGAGAGCGGCTCCTCCGGCTCCCCAAAAGCAGGGTTCCGCAGCCGGCAAGGAAAAGCCTGCCCAAAAGAAGGAGCAGACTCCCCGGAAGGCGGGCCAGCAGGAGGCAAAAACGTCGCAAAAGGCCGCTCCCAGCCAGCCCAAGAAGAAACAGGAAGCCAAGCCTGCGGCCTCCGGGCAACCTGCCAAAACCGGAACGCCTGCGAAAACGGCTCCCCGTTGACCCCGCCTTTTCCGATCATAGTTCTGAAAGCCTCCGTGCCGCCGCGGGAGGCTTTCTTTCTTTTCCAAAGAGGAGCATCCGGACTTTCCGGGCTTGACAGATAATCCCTCAACAGATAATCCGTACACGGACAAAAAAGGAGGCCGCATGCCCCATACAGAAAACGTCCTGTACCGACATTATGAATACGCAAAAAAAGAGAACAGCCTGTACGCACGCTGGTTCCAGCGGCGCGGGCTGTCCTATCCGCAGTTCATCGTCCTTGACGCGGTTCTCCGTTCACCGGAAGGCACGGAACCCACGGCTCTCGCCGAGGCGTTCTTCATGCCCAAGCAGACCATCACCGGGCTGCTTGATCAGCTCGAACGTGCGGGATTCGTGCGGCGGGAAGCCGACGGAGCGGACAGGCGGCGAACCCGGATACGCATCCTCCCCGCCGGAGAATCCTTCGCCTCCCGGATCATCAGCGAACTGGATCAATGCGAACAGGCGGTGATCGCAGCCATCCCCCCTGAAGACATGGGGACTTTCAACAGCGTGTACGCCGCCATCATCACGGGGCTGGAAAAGCACCTGCTGAAGGATGAGGACAAGGCGGAGAAACCATAGAAGCCGTTCTGCCACCGCCCTCCGCTTTCAGCCTGCCGCGCCTGCTCATAGCGCGGGCCTTCCCCTACAGACAACCGTCCTTGTGACAGGACGCAGGAGCCTTCCCATGACGCTTTTTCATTCCGCCGAACACCCGCTTCCCGGCAAGCCGGAACAGTGGACCACGCGTATCGGCTATTTTATCGTCGGTACGGGCGTAGCCGTCTGGAGTACGCTTGTGCCTTACGCCAAGGACCGCCTTCAGCTCGACGAATCCGTGCTCGGGATATTGCTGCTGTGCATCGGCATCGGCTCGCTGCTTTCCATGCCGTTCGCCGGTTCCCTTGCCGGGCGTTTCGGCTGCCGCAGGGTCATCATCCTTTCCGGGGCGGCCTTTCTGCTTAACCTTCCCCTGCTGGCAACGGTGGAATCCACCCTCCTGCTGGGTGTCTGCCTGCTGCTCTACGGCGCGTCCGCCGGAATGATGGAGGTGGCTCTGACGATTCAGGCCGTCTTCGTGGAACAGGCCGCGGGCAAGGCCATGATGTCGGGATTTCACTGCCTGTACAGTTTCGGCGGCATCTTCGGAGCCGGGGGCATGTCCCTGCTGCTCGGCATGTTCTCTCCCGCCCATGCCGTCGTGGGGGTCTGCCTGCTCATGCTTGTCTTGCTCGCGGTCTCGGGCCGGTACTTCCTGCCCTATGGCAGCAGGAGCGAAAGCGCAATGTTCGCCTTTCCGCGCGGCATTGTGCTGATCATCGGGACGGCGGCCTTCATCCTGTATCTCAGCGAGGGAACCATTCTTGATTGGGGAGCCTTGTTCATGACTGCCGAACGGGGCGCGGAAACCTCCCGCGCAGGTATGGCTTTTGCCTGTTTTTCCGTAACCATGACGCTTGGACGCCTGTTCGGGGATCGCATCGTGCAGATACTGGGCGATGCCCGCGTTCTGCTCTACGGCAGCCTCTGCGCGGCGGCGGGCTTCGGGATGGTGATCTTCATGCCGTGGTCGCTGGGCACTCTTGCCGGGTTTACCGTCGTTGGGATGGGGCTTTCCAACATCGTTCCCGTCCTGTTTTCTTCCCTTGCCCGCCAAAAGGACATGCCGTTGAGCCTTGCGGTTTCCGCCGTCACGACCATTGGGTATCTGGGCATTCTGGCCGGGCCTGCGGTCATGGGGTTTGTAGCCCAAGCAACCAGCCTTGCCGTCGTGTTCGGGATCACGCTTGTCCTGATGGCGTTTGTGGCCGCCGCTTCCCGCTCCTTGCCCTGAACCGGAACCTTCAGCGGTTCCAGAGCCTTGCCGCAAGAACCTGTATCTGCTTGCCGAGCATGACCAGAACCACGGACGCGAGGATAAGGAGCACGCCACCCGCCAGCGCGGGCGTAAAAGGCTCCTCAAAAACAAGGATGCCCACAAACACCGCCGTCAGCGGTTCCAGAACCCCCAGCACGGAGGTCAGGGTGGAGCCGATGCGCTGCACGGCAAGCACCAGCGTCAGGTTGGACAGCACTGCGGTGATCACGGCGAGCAGCGTCGCCATCATAAGCTCCCGCCATGAAGACAACGGCTGGAACGTCCCTGTCCCCACCGCGTTCAGAAACGTAAAAACCGCTCCGAACAGCAGGACGTAAAACGTCAGGACCAATCCGTTCATGCTTCGGATTCCGGCAACATGGATGCCTGCGATATAAAGCGCGTTGCACAGAGCCGACAGCAGCATCATGCCCACCCCGAGCATGGTTACCGGGGTTTGGGCCCCTCCGCCGGCAGAGAGCAGGGCGACGCCGGAAATGGCCAATGCGACGGAACAGGCTGTAATGGCGGAAAACTGTTCATGAAAAAACAGAATCATGATCAGCATGACCATGACCGGATACAAAAACTGGATCGTTGTGGCAATGCCGCTTGGCATATGGTTGAGTCCGTAAAACAACAGCAGGGCCGCCGCGGTATACATGAAGCTCATGCCAGCCAGCTTGCACAGATCCCGCACGCCAGCCCGGAAGCATTCGCGCCGGGCGACGAGCACGCCGCCGAGCGTCAGCGACGCGATGAGAAAACGGTAGAACAACGCCGAGGCGGGAGAAAGCCCGTCCCGGATCAGCGGCAGCGTGAACAGCGGAATCAGCCCGAACGTGGCTGAAGAAAAAAGCCCCAGAAAAAAACCCATACGACCTCCTGCCCCGGCGGAAATCCGCCGGACGCCTTGTGCGGTTCGGGAAAGGCCCGGACCGTTTGTCCTGCCTTATCAACAACGGCCCCAAGGCACAATCCCGCCCGCTTCCGCCCGCGCCCTTCCTGACGGGGTTCGCTCTGCCGAGTATGGGTTCCACACGCGAACCGCGCCCCGATCCTGGGAAGAACCGGGGCGGCGTGTTTACAAGGTGCGGTTCGCGTCCGTCTGGAGTATCCCGTCTCGGCCCATGACGATAGCCTCCAGCGGGAACACCGCGCCGCAGGCCGCAGCAGCCTCATGGCAAACCGCCGCAAGCCCCCGGCAGCAGGGAACTTCCATCCGTATAACCGTCACCGATGCCGGCTGCGCTGCTGCAAACAGGGCTGTAAGGCGTTCCCGCAGCTCCTGATTGTCCTCAAACTTCGGACAGGCGATCAGAACACTCTTTCCGGAAGCGATTGCATGGAAACGGCTGGAGGCTGCCGGAGCGCAGTCCGCCGCAAGCACTATATCGGCTCCCTTGAGGAAAGGGGCCGAAGGCGGCACAAGGCGCAGCTTGACGGGCCATGTCCTTCTGGCTTCGGAGAACTGCCCCGCCGCCATGCTTCCGGCGGCTTCCCGGCGCGGCGCGAACTCCTGCACCACCGAACCGGCACAGCCGCACCCCAAACGCCCATGCCCCGCGGGAGCCGCGGCACTTGCTGCGGCTTCCTTCAGTCTGGCGACATGCCGCATGGCGGCTTCTTCATCAAAGGAATCGGCCTCACGCCGAACAATGGTCAGCGCGTTCTGGGGACACCCCGAGAGGCAGGCCCCCAACCCGTCACAATAGCTGTCCGAAACAACAGTGGCCTTGCCGTCAATAATGGCAATGGCTCCCTCGGCGCAGTCCAGCACGCACTGCCCGCAGCCGTTGCAGCGTTCCCTGTCTATCTGAATGATATTTCTATATTCTTTCATGATGATGCCTCCCAAGAGGTTTTCTTTTTTCCTTCCCTATCCTCTTCCGGATCTTTTCGACGTGATCAGGATCACGGGAGCGGGCAAGGCTCCCTCTTTTTCCCTTATCCGGCAAAACATCATCCTTCCGGCATCCTTGCCAAAAAAGCGGAGCATGTTGCCCCGCTTTTTTCCTTCGTGCCCTGATGTATGGAACCTTCAGCTAGCTCTCCAGTGAAGAGGAGCGCGTCACCCTGTTTCTGCCCTGCACCTTTGAAGCGTACAGTGCGGCATCCGCCTTGCGGATAAGATCTTCCAGCACGTCGGCGGAGGCCCCTTCCGCATCCTGCGGCAACGAAGCCACGCCAAAGCTGACCGTATAGCGGACGGTTTGTCCCTGATAGGCAACCCTGTTCCCGGCGCAAAGCCTGCGAAGCGTATCAAGCGCGGTGGCGGCATCTTCCTCAACAGTGTGGGGGAACAGGAAAACAAACTCCTCTCCGCCAAACCGTGCCACGATATCCGCGGAACGGATATTTTCCCGGAAAAGGCGGGCAAGCTCCTGGAGGACAGCATCCCCACACTTATGGCCGTGTGTGTCATTGATTCTCTTGAAGTAGTCGATATCCGCCATCGCCAACGACAGCGGATGACCGTAGCGCAGGGTGGTATTGATTTCCTGGACAGCCACCTCATCGAACTGGCGCCGGTTCCACAGCCCGGTAAGCGCGTCATGCGTGGAGAGCACCTTGAGCTTCTGCACATTGGCCTGAAGGCTGTCCAGCATCTTGTCGAAGGCTCGCCCGGCAATGATGATTTCCTTGCAGCCTCTCAACTGGCCACACCGCATGTCGGTTTGTCCCTCTTCCGTCCGAAGGGCCACATCAGCCATCTTGCTGAGGCCGTCGGCAAAGCATTTCTTGCCCACACAGCTCGCTACGATCAGCAGGAAGAACGTGACTCCGAGCAGGGCTGCAAGCTGGAGCACATGCTGCTGCCGCAGGAAGACATTCCATGAAATATGCTCGTCAAAGACGAGAATGCTCATATAGGGACGTCCCCCCTCCCCCTGATAGAGGGAGGTCATGCTCCCGATAAGGCTTTTCCCGTCATCCGAAACGAATTCGAAAACCTGATCCGAGGTGCAACCGTCCGTGTATTGAAAAGCATGGGGCAACAGGGTCTGGCGGATGAATTCCGGGGAGAAACTCCTCTTCTTTTGTTCCGGATACAGAAACAGCGTTTTTTGCACCCCATCAAAGAACGCCACCTGGCTACGGTTCTGGCTCAGTATGGCATCCAGCACATGGTGCTGCTGATCCAGACTGAGCGGCAGCATCAGCAGATAGGAAACCGGCCCGTCATCTTCCGTAGTGACGGGAAAGGTCATAGGCAGAACAAGCCGCCCGTCCTCAATTTCCAGAGAGTCCCCTATGGCAAAGCCCGACGAGGAAAGGCCCTGCTGGAAATACGCCCGATGCAGAGCCGTATCCCGCGAAAGAACCCGTGGCTTGCCGTCCAGGATGCTGAAGAGGCTGCTTCCGTCGGTACGGAAGAGGGCTACTCCGGCGTAGTCCTGCTGTATCAGATTGAAATGGATCAGAAAGGAGAAAATCTTTTTTGAATTTCCATGCCGGATTGCAGGCGAGCTGCTGAGCGCAAGCAGCAGCGATTCCGCTCCCCGGACAAGTGCCGTCTGACGCGCCGCCAGCAATTTTGCCGTATTGACCAGCTGTATGCGCTGCATGGTCTGGGCATAGAGCCATTCGGCCCAGATGCTGTGTACCACCACCGGCAGCATCAACAGAAAAAAGCTGATCACCTGCGCCATAATGGCACCGCGGGCCGACAGCTTGGGCAAAATCGTACTGCAAAGCTGCATCAAATATTTCATTGGTACACTTCCCGAAAAAAATCCTTCTTGCGACAAACGGCACATGGTCAAGGCCTTTCTTCACCATATCCACAGCCTGCCGTCAATAAGAGGTTTTCCCCGAAAAGTCCTTCTTTCAGGGGCGGTTTGCCTTCCGCTCCGCTTCTCTGGAAGAGAACAGGCAAAAAGAATCCAGCAAAATCAATGTGCCTACCCCTACTCCAACAGCGTAGGCCGCATCCCAATGCCAGCGCATGGTCACAAGGCTGAACAGAAACGGAGAAACACTCTGGCTGAACCGGACAAACGTCTCGCTCACGGCAAGGATGGCGGCCCGATCACCGGGGGTTCCAAGCAAGGCGACGTTGTCATTCACAATAGGCAGGGACAGCCCCTGCGCTGCCCCAGAAACAAACAGCGGCAACGCACAAACCCACAGCCCGGGCATGAGCGGCAAAAAAACCAGCGGCACGGCGTAGCACAGCCCAGCCGCCAGCATGAGCGACCGGAACGACCAGCGCGCATGGAGCCGGGCAAGACTGAAGGCCGCCAGATAGGAACCGACGGCAACGAAGGAAAAAACCAGCCCTATGTGCGTAGAAGAAGCCCCATAACGGGCTTCGGCCATAAGCGGGAAGCAGGTGTTGATAGGCCCGTAAATAGCGCAATAACACAAAAAGGCAAGCGCAAACAGGCCTAGGGCCCGCTTTTCGCGTAGAATGCCCCCCGTCTGCCGCAGGTACAGCCCCCAGTCCATCGGGCCTTGCGGCTTTTTCAGCTGCACCCAAAGCGACAATGCCGCCACCGGGAGGGCCAGCGTGAAGACGAGGAAAGGAGCACGCCAAGACCATGCGCCCAGCACGCCCCCTGCTATAGGATAGACAATGGTGCCGAGGCTCGACACCGCCGTCAACCGCCCCATGATGCGGGGCAGGTGCTCCTTGTCCACCATGTCCGCGCCAAGGATCGTATAAAGAACCCCGAGCGGACCCGCGCCAATGCCCTGAATGACCCGGCAGGCCAGCACTTCACTCCATGTCTCCGCGAACAGACACAATATGCCCCCGCCAGCAAAGATCAGCAAGGACGGCAGCAACACCGCCTGCCTCCCGAACCGATCCGAAAGCACGCCTGCGACAGGCGTCGTCATCGCTTCCGCCAGCGTGAAGCACGCGACCACCATACCCACCTCCGCCAGCGTCAGCTCAAAGGCCTTCGCCATGATCGGCAGGACCGGAAGAATCAAGGTCACGCCCATCGCGCTCAGCAGGCGCACTCCGAACAATACGCTCAAGTCTTTTTTTCCCGGCATGGCCCGCCTCCGCAGTTGTATCATCTTTTTTCTTTATGCTTGATAAGGACACCATTGTTTCCTTTCTATCACACACAAGATGAAACCATCATTGTTATGCAATCATTATTTTATAATTATCATAAAAATACTGTTTATACTCATTTCAATAATAAATCTAACCGAATCCAAGCGAGAAAACGCTGTCTATGCATGAGCACGATGATAATAAATACATATAGTTTGTATAACATCCTTTATCATTGTTTATAAAAATCGTGGATTGATATCTTTGTTTTGAGCACAGCGTGATGTTCTCGCTATGCGGAACAACTATTTATCTAAACGAGTTTCCAATCATCGTTAAGGAGGTCCGTATGCACCTTACTCCTCGAGAGCTCGACAAACTCATGATCCACACTCTGGCAGATGTCGCGCTCAAGCGGAAAGCCAAAGGCTTGAAGCTCAACCATCCCGAGGCAGTGGCAGTGCTCTCCGCCGCCGCGCTTGAAGAGGCCCGCGCCGGGAAGACCGTGGAAGAAGTCATGGCCGAAACCCGCAAGCTCCTGACTCGCAACGACGTCATGGAAGGCGTGGTTGAAATGATTCCCACTGTGCAGGTGGAAGCTGTTTTTACCGACGGCAGCCGCCTCATCACCATCCATAACCCCATCAACTAAAGGGGGCACTCTCATGGCCAACACTGTCCAGAATACCAAAGCCCCGGTTGGCGGCACGATTCTCGCCTCCGATCCGATCCGGTTCAACGAGGGCCGCAAGACTGTCACCCTGAAGGTTCACAACACCGGCGACCGCCCCATTCAGGTCGGCTCCCACTTCCATTTCTTTGAAGTGAACCGCGCCCTCGAATTCGATCGTTCCGCCGCCTACGGGATGCGCCTGAACATTTCCTCCACCACCGCCATCCGTTTTGAACCCGGCGACGAGAAAACCGTTTCGCTGGTGTCCATCGGCGGAACGTCCGGCACCTACGGGTTCAACAACCTCGTGGACGGCTGGACCGGCGATGTGCACGAACGCGTCATCAATGAAGAGCGGGCCGACAAGCTCGGCTTCAAGAACGCCAAACTGTAGCTCCGCGCCACCGACGCGACTGAAAGGAGTTTGATATGCCGACTATTTCTCGTCAGGAACATGCCGCCCTCTTCGGGCCTACCGTAGGGGACAAAATCCGGCTTGGGGATACCGACCTGTATGTTGAAATCGAAAAGGATCTCCGCCACTACGGTGACGAATCCATGTACGGCGGCGGCAAAACCCTGCGCGGCGGCATGGGCGGCGACGCCCGCCTCTCCCGCGATGCGGGCGTGCTGGATATCGTCATCACCAACGTGACCGTCATCGACGCCGTTCAGGGGGTCATCAAGGCAGACGTGGGCATCCGCGACGGCAAGATCGTGGGCATCGGCAAGAGCGGCAACCCGTCCATGATGAACGGCGTGGACCCGGAACTCATCGTTGGCAACGCCACTGACGCCATCACCGGCGAGCACCTTATCCTCACTGCCGGCGGCATCGACTCCCACGTCCACTACATTTCGCCCCAACAGGGCTACGCGGCCCTGTCCAACGGCGTGACCACCTTCTTCGGCGGCGGCGTCGGCCCCACCGACGGAACCAACGGCACGACCATCACCCCCGGTCCCTGGAACATCGCCAAGATGCTCGAGGCCATCGACGAAATGCCCGTCAATATGGGTATTCTCGGCAAGGGCCACGCCTACAACAAGATTCCGCTGGAGGAACAGATCAAGGCCGGCGCGTGCGGCTTCAAGATCCATGAGGACTGGGGGGCCATGCCCGCCATGATCCGCGCCGCCCTGAGCGTCGCTGACGACATGGACGTGCAGGTGTCCATCCATACCGACACCCTGAACGAATCCGGCTATGTGGAAGACACCATCGACGCCATCGCCGGACGGGTCATCCACACCTACCACACCGAAGGCGCGGGCGGCGGACACGCCCCCGACATCCTGCGGGTTGCCAGCCAGCCCAACGTGCTGCCCAGCTCCACCAACCCGACCCTGCCCTTCGGCATCAACACCCAGGCAGAACTGTTCGACATGATCATGGTCTGCCACAACCTGAACCCGAACGTGCCTTCCGACGTCTCCTTCGCCGAGAGCCGCGTGCGTGCCGAAACCGTAGCCGCCGAAAACGTGCTGCATGACATGGGCGTCATCTCCATGATTTCGAGCGACTCGCAGGCCATGGGCCGCGTGGGTGAAAACTGGCTCCGCGTGATGCAGACAGCCAACGCCATGAAGGCCGCCCGCGGCAAACTTCCCGAAGATGCCCCCCAGAACGACAACTTCCGCGTGCTGCGCTACGTCGCCAAGGTGACGATCAACCCCGCCATCACGCAGGGCGTCAGCCACCTCATCGGTTCCGTGGAAGTGGGCAAGTACGCCGACCTCGTGCTGTGGGAACCCCAGTTCTTCGGCGCGAAGCCGAAAATGGTCATCAAGGGCGGCATGATCAGCTGGGCCAACATGGGCGACCCGAACGCCTCCCTGCCGACGCCCCAGCCGACCTACTACCGCCCGATGTTCGGCGGCATGGGCCTCGCCAGGCCGCGTACCCGCCTCACCTTCATGTCCCAGGCCGCCGTGGACTGCAACGTCAGGGAAAAGCTCGGCCTGCGCAGCTGTGTGGCCGCGGTCCGCAACATCCGCGGCCTGAACAAGCACGACATGGTGCGTAACGGCAACCTGCCCAGGATTGAGGTCGATCCCGAAACCTTCGCGGTCAAGGTGGACGGCGTACACGCCACCATCAAGCCCGCCCAGACGGTAGCCCTCGGTCAGCTGTACTTCTTTAGCTAAGGGATATTGGGGGAGGCCCCCTTTCGAAAAAAAGCCCTCCCCCACCCTCGCCCGCAAAAGGTTGTCTAAGGTTGTCTGGCGAGGGGCCGCGCGACAGAAGTGCGTTCCGGCGAACATTGCCAAGCGATACACGCTTCAGACGCCCTTGGGCTGCCGTTCACGACGGCCTCAAGGGGGGCTGGAGTCATCCCAAAAAAGGAACTCCCATGCAGCTTGTAGAAACCATCCTCGGCAACAGCAGCGATCCGGTGTGGAAAACGAAACTGGCAGACGCCACCCTTGATGTCCTTGAGCTGAGCCAGTGGGACGCCCAAAAGAACAGGCTCCGCAAGGAGACCGCGCAAGGAAAGACCATCGCGGTCTCTCTCGACCGGGATGCCTTTCTCCATGATGGGGACGTGCTCCTGTGGGACGAAAAGGCGAAGGAGGCCGTGGTCTGCCGGATTGACCTGTGCGAAGTGCTGGTCGTGGATCTGGCTGACCTCCAGAAACTGCCTTCGGATCAGCTGGCAGAGCGGTGCGTCCAGCTTGGGCATGCTCTCGGAAACCAGCATTGGCCCGCCATCGTGCAGGGCGGTTTTGTGTACGTCCCCCTGGCGGTGAACCGCCTTGTGATGAACTCCGTGATGAAGACCCATCATTTCAAGGATATCACCTACCGCTTCGCCGCGGGTTCCGAAGTGCTGGACGTACTCGAGCCGGCGCAGGCCCGCAGGCTGTTCGGCGGCACGGAGCGGCCCATGAACGGCGGGCATTCCCACGCCGAGGAAGGGCACGCGCACTGCTGTGGACACCACCACACGCATGACGGAGACACGCATTGCCATGCCGGGCACACGCACAGCCATGAAGGGCATGGACACACCGGGCATTCCCACAACTGAGGCATAGGAGCGTACCCCGTGAATACTATCCTCACCCTCTCCCGCATGATGCAGTTCGGTGACTCCATGTTGCCGGTGGGAGGCTTCGCCTTCTCCAACGGCCTTGAATCCGCCGTGCAGAAAGGGGCGGTCCATGATGTTGAAACCCTGCGCCAGTATACGCTTTCCGCACTGGAACAGGCCGCAAGGGGCGACGCGGTGGCCGTGGTCTGGGCGACGCGGGCGGCATTGGCTGGGGAACTGGAAGCCCTGATCCGCATCGACCATGAAGTGCTGTGCCGCAAGCTCAACGAAGAGGCCCGGCTGATGAGCACGCGCATGGGCAGAAAACTTGCCGAAATGGGCGCGGACATAACCGGAAACATCCTTGTGCTCGGCTGGCGCGACGCCATCAAGGACGGCAGGACGCCGGGAACCTACCCTCTCTCCCTTGCCGTGCAGTTTGTGGCGATGGGCTTTTCCACACAGGAAAAGCTCGACGCCGATCAGCTCGATGAGGTGCTTGTCGTGCACCAGTACGGCGTTGCCATGACCATTCTCAACGCCGCCATGCGCCTGATGCGTATCAGCCACATCGACATGCAGCGCGTGCTCTACAGCCTGACCCTGGAATTCAACGCCATGTGCCGGACAGCCATGCGGACGCCGCTGGATCAGATGTCCAGCTACGCGCCCATGCTTGACATTCTCGCGGCCAACCATGTGCGTGCCCATGTCCGGCTGTTCATGGGTTGAGCAACGGTTTCGCGATCTTTATCCACCCCTTTCCAACAGGATGTATCCCATGAAGAAAATCACTCGCATCGGCGTAGGCGGGCCTGTCGGTTCCGGCAAGACGGCAATCATTGAAGCCGTTACCCCCATTCTCATCCGCAGGGGCGTGAAGCCTCTCATCGTCACCAACGATGTGGTCACGACCGAAGACGCCAGGCATGTCCAGCGCGAGCTGGCGGGCGTTCTCGACGCCGAAAAAATTGTGGGCGTGGAAACCGGAGCCTGCCCGCATACCGCCATCCGGGAAGATCCGAGCATGAACCTCGCCGCCGTGGAAGAGCTGGAAAACAAGTTCCCCGACAGCGACGTGATCTTCATCGAGAGCGGCGGCGACAACCTGACCCTGACCTTCAGCCCTGCGCTGGCGGACTTCTTCATCTATGTCATCGACGTGGCTGCCGGAGACAAGATCCCGCGCAAGAGCGGGCCTGGCGTGTGCCAGTCCGATATCCTTGTGATCAACAAGGAGGATCTGGCCCCCTATGTGAAGGCCAGCCTTGAGGTCATGGACCGCGACTCCAAAAGGATGCGCGACGGCAAGCCGTTTATTTTCACCAACTGCATGACCGGCAGGAACATCGAGGAGCTTGCGGACATGATCATCCGTGATGCGCTGTTCGACTTCAAGCCAGCCGAAAAGACGGCCTAAGGGGGTTGCCATGAGCCAGCTCAGCAGCCGTTCCCGTACCGAGCGTGCCAGTGCCGCCCTTGTCCGGCTCGGCCTCGAAGCCCCGGAACTGCGCCCGTATCAGGACGAACCGGCGCAGATGCCCAGCGGCATCGTCGGCAAAACCGGCTACCTGCGCCTTGAGTTCAGCGAACAGGGTGGCCGCAGCGTCATGTCGTTCATGGATCGCCGGGTTCCCTTCCTCGTACAGCGGGCACTCTATTGGGACGAGGCTCTCCCGGAGATGCCCTGCGTATTCATCATCACCACGACGGGCTGCGTCCTTCAGGGCGATCGCATGGCCCTGGAAATCGAGGTCGGCAAGGATGCCATCGCGCATGTGACCACACAGTCGGCGACCAAGGTGCACATGATGAACGCCAACTACGCCTCGCAGATGCAGGAACTGACCGTCGAGGAGGGGGGGTATCTGGAGTACATGCCCGATCCGCTTATCCCGCACCGCACTTCGCGCTTTCTCTCGCACACCCGCATCTCCATCGCGGAGACGGGGAGCCTGCTGTACGGCGAAGTCGTGCTTCCGGGACGAAAATACCACCACGAAGACGAACTCTTCGGCTTCGACCTCTACTCCTCCACCATCGAGGCGGTCCGGCGCGGAACGGAAGAGCGTCTCTTCGTGGAAAAGTTCATCGTAGACCCCCGCGCGGCGGAGCTGTCCCGCGTCGGCATCATGGGCGGCTACGAGGTCTTCGGCAACGCCATCCTTCTGACGACACGGGAAAAGGCTCTGGAAGTTCGCGAAGCCGTCAGCATGGGTGTGGACCCCGCGTCCCGGCTGGCCTGGGGCGCGTCTCTCCTGCCCGGAGAGTGCGGGCTTGTCTTCAAGGCTCTCGGCATGACCTCGGAATCGGTTCGGGGAATAATCCGGGAATTCTGGCAGATCGCCCGAAAAGCCGTCACAGGGAAGGATCTGCCTCCGGCGTTTCTCTGGCAGTGATCCGTTCGGCCGGGATTCCCGCCCTCCCGAAAGAACCACACGTTTCCGCGTCAACCACAGCCTCCCCTTAACCCGGCCTTGCCCCGGAGGGAATCATGAATGCTGTCGCACAAGATACACCAAACCTCTGGGATGCCATCGCGTCCCGGAATCCGGCTGTTCATTTCATCGACGTCTGCCTGCGGGGAGCGGGGCAGGTCATGTTTCAGAACAATCCGCTGACCGGGCTGTTCTTCTTTCTCGGCATATTCTGGGGCGCGTACACCGCCGGCATGATCGCGGTAGGCATCGGGGCGGTGGTCGGGACGGTGGTGGGCACCCTCACCGCCTACGCACTCAGGGCCCCGAAGGAGAATATCAACATCGGCCTGCACGGGTACAACGGCATCCTTGTCGGCTGTGCCCTGCCCACCTTCTTTGAACCTACCGCGCTGCTGTGGGGCTACATTGTTGTGGGTTCCATCTTTTCCACCGTCCTGATGATGGCGGTCTCCAGCATCCTGAAGACCTGGAAGGTTTCCGCCATGACCGGGCCTTTCGTCATCACCACCTGGTTCCTGATGCTTGCCGCCTACAACTTCGGGCATATCAAGATTGTCGGCCTGCCCCACCCCATCATTGCCGTTCAGCCCCCTCTGACCGATCTGTTCGCCCTCAACATGGAGCAGTTCTGGAAGGCCGCGTTTACCGGCGTAGCCCAAGTGTTCCTGATCAACAATGTCGTCACGGGGATCCTGTTTCTCATCGGTCTCGCCGTCAGCTCCATCTGGGCTGCCGTGTTCGCCTTTGTTGGTTCGCTCCTTGCCATCGGCACGGCCCTGCTCCTTGGCGGCGGCTCCACAGCCATTGTGGACGGCCTGTTCCAGTTCAGCGCGGTACTGACGGCTATCGGCCTTGGCACAACCTTCTACAAGCCCAACTGGCGCGTCATCTGCTTCACCATTCTCGGAACCATCTTCACCGTCGTGGCCCAGGGCGCACTGAATGTTCTGCTCAGTGTCTTCGGCATCCCGACCCTGACCTTCCCCTTTGTCGTCGCGGCCTGGATCTTCCTGCTGCCCAATATCGATTTGCTCCCGGAAACGCATCAGAACTAGGCCTATTATGACCTGTAACCATTTAATCTGAAAGGAGTAGTCGCATGACATCCCTCAACACGGGCGATACCGGTTTCGTCATGCTGTGTACGGCGTTGGTGTGTATGATGACGCCTGCCCTTGCGCTCTTCTACGGCGGGATGGTCCATAAGAAGAACGTGCTGACCATCATGATGCAGAATTTCGTTTCAATGGGTGTTACGGCCATCATCTGGATCTTCGGCGGATTCAGCCTGGCCTTTGGCCCTGACGTGGGCGGACTGTTTGGGGATATCAGCTACCACTTCGCACTGGACGGCGTAGGCGCGGCTCCCAGCCCCGTCTATGCGAGCACGGTTCCCTTTATCCTGTTCTTTGCCTACCAGCTCATGTTCGCCGTCATCGCGCCTGCCTTGATCACGGGAGCCTTTGCGGGACGGCTCAACTTCAAGGGATACCTGAAGTTTCTGGTTTTGTGGATGATCTTCATCTACATCCCGGTCTGCCACTGGATTTGGGGCGGCGGCTTCCTTGCCAAGATCGGCGTGGTGGACTTTGCGGGCGGCATCGTCATCCATGTCAGCGCGGGCTTTGCGGCTCTTGCCTCGGTCATCTTCCTCGGACGGCGTGACGACATGAAGCCCGGAGAAGCGACCATCCCGAACAACCTGCCTCTGGTTGCCGTGGGTGCGGGCCTGCTGTGGTTCGGCTGGTTCGGGTTCAACGCCGGCGGCGCGTACGCTGCCGACAAGCTGGCAGCCTATGCCTTCAGCAATACGACCATCGCCGGTGCCATCGCCATGATGGTATGGATGTTCTTTGACTGGCACTATGCCCGCAAGCCCTCCTTCTCCGGCGTTCTCGTCGGCGCGGTGGCCGGACTTGCGACCATCACCCCCTGCGCGGGCTATGTCGAGCCTTGGGCCGCCGTCATCATCGGCGCGGTTGGCGCGACGGTCTGCTACTTCGCACGGTTCGTTCAGGAACGCATCGGCTTTGACGACGCGCTGGAAGTCTGGCGTGCCCACGGCATGGGCGGCGTGACCGGGGCCTTGCTTCTGGGCATCCTCGCCAGCAGCAACATTGATATGGTTGAAGCGGGCATTCACCAGTTCCTCATGCAGCTTCTCGGCATCATCATCGTGGCGGTGTACTCCTTCCTTGTGACCCTGCTCATCCTGAAGCTCATCAGCGCATGGAGTCCCATCCGCGTGACGAAAGAAGAGGAGCTGACCGGTCTTGACGAAACGCTCCACGGCGAAGACGCCTACAAGATGTAACCTTCCTCGAGAAAGGCCGGGAATGCACCCGGCCTTTCCTGATTCAGGAGGCTTTATGACCGATCTGACTGGAACCCTCTGGATAGCGGGCGGGGGTGCTGTCGGGGCCTATCTCCGCTTCCAGATTTCGGCCTGGTTCGCCGAGTGGTTCGGCAAGGCCTTCCCCTACGGAACGCTGTTCGTCAACGTGGCAGGTTCATTCATCATGGGACTGATTGTCGGGGCCATCAAAATGGGAGCCATTCCGGCCATTCCCTGGCACGACTTCATTGCGGAAGGCTTTCTCGGTGCGCTGACGACGTTCTCCACCTTTTCGATGGACACCTTTGCGGCCTTTCGTGACGGAACTCCGGGAAAGGCCATCCTCAACGTGCTCCTGAACATGGTTCTGTGTCTCTGCGGCACTGCAATCGGCTTTTTCCTGCTGATCTCCTAGGAGGCCCTCATGTCGTACATTGAAAACGCCATCGCCGTGCTCTGCGGCGGCGCGGTCGGGGCGGGCTGCCGCTATTGGCTCAATATCGGGATCATGGATGCCGCCCTGCCCATGACCTTCCCCCTCGGCATTCTGTGCATCAATATGCTCGGAGCCTTTCTCATGGGTCTCCTGCAAGGCTGGATGAAACTGACCGGAAAGCCCTTCAAGACAGGCTACAGCCTGCTGGGAACAGGCTTCCTCGGCGGTTTCACCACCTTCTCGACCTTCTCCCTCGACACCTTCAACCTGTATCATGCCGATGACATCATGCTTGCCTGCGTGAACATCACCCTGAACACGGTCATCTGTATCTGCGCCGTCTGGTCCGGTTATCGCCTGATCGAGCCGCGAACGGCGACCGCCTGAACCGCGGCATCCCGCTTCCCGGAGGGAAGATAGGCTAGTGCTTTTTACGATGACACAGGCAGAGACGGGTATGCACAGGATGAGGGCCATCGTGTCCTCATCCTTGTGCCTTTCTCATATGCTCCCATCGCGGAGAGAAACGCCAGAACGCCGGCGGCCTGAAAAAGAGCGGAATCAATCGGTTGAACAGAAGCGTCCTACATGGCCGAGAAAAGGGTACCAAGCGTGCCTGACCTGAACCCGGATACAGCCATTGATGGGTATCTGTACGGTGCGGCCTTCAAGAAGCAACGGCTGATTGGCGAAATGAAGGCTGTAGCCCGCAAGCAAACGCGTCATCGCCATTGAAATATAAAGAACATTGTCTCTATGCTTTTTTAAAAACAAAAGTCTTGCATTGCAGATTATTTTGTGCTTAATATAACAAAAAAGTGTTTTAAAGTACTTAGCGAGGTCGGATATGCCGGTTTTTCCCCTTTCAAGGGTTTCTTTTGATTTGAACCAAAACCCGCACGCCATCCACCTCCTGTATCTTTCTGTCATATGCAGAGAGAGTGCCTTTCCATTACACTGAGAAAAATCGGTCTGCCTGTGTGCATGACCGATTTTTTTGTGCCCTAGGGGGGAACGCCTTTCCGTTCGCAGGCAGTGGCTGTGCAAAGAGGGTGGCGTTACGTTCCGGAACAACCTTAATGTCAGGGGGGAATGTATGAAAAACCGTGTAAAGAAGCATGCGCTGTCTTTCGCGGCGGTCATGGCGATGGTTCTCGGCGGCGGTATGCAGCTCTATGCTGCCGACAAAATGGCCGATACCATTTACCGTAACGGGAAAATCTATACCATTACTGAAGACTTCCACCGCCCGTCCAAGCTGAAAACCCCGGATACAGCCGAAGTCGTCGCCACGCTGAATGGCATCATTGTTTTCGTCGGTACGGAAGCGGAAGCCAAGGCGGCAGGCTATCTTGATATCAAAGACATCAAGGACGTGGATCTGAAGGGCAAAACCATGTTGCCCGGCTTTGTCGACGGGCACGGCCACTTCCCCAACCAGGGCCGCATCGATCTCTTTCAGGTCAACCTGAACAGTCCGCCCATCGGAACCATGGACAGTATTGAAGACTACATCGTCGCACTGGCTGCGATGGCCTCCAAGACTGAAAAGGGCAAGCTCATCGACGGCGTGGGATACGACGATACCCTGGTCAAGGAAGGGCGTCATCCCAATAAGGACGATCTCGACAGGGCGAGCCTCGATCACCCCATCGTCTGCCTGCATACCTCGGAGCACCTGCGCGTTGCAAACAGTTTGGCTCTTAAGAATTCCGGCATTGATTCCAAGTACATCAATGCGGATGGCGTCTATGTGAAAGACGGCGTTGAATATCCCGGCGTCTGGACCCGCAAGGCCGCTGACGGTTCTTGGGAAGTGACTGGCGTTTTGGCTGAATCCGCCGCCATGGGCCTTCTCAAGGCGGGAAAGGCTCCGGTCGTTACCGATAAGAATGCAAAGGCGGTTGCCCGCACGTCGCAGGTTTACGCAGCGGCGGGCGTGACGACTGCGGATCAGGGCGCGGGCGTCTTCGCCATGCCCGCAGGTCTGGGGCCCGACGGCAAGTTCACCTATAGCGGGTATAACCTTGGGGAAGTGCAGGCTGGCCTTCAGCGCGGCGTCATGGGCGTGCGTCTCATTCTGCACCCCTTCGCCTATATGAACATTGGCGTAGCCGATCTTGGCGAAATCTCCCGTATGTCCCTTGGCTGGACCGGGAAGAACTACAAGGAAAAAGGCCCGGACTCTCCTTCCGTCGGCGACGACATCACCAGCCTGAGCCTGAAGAATGTGATTGGCGGCGAAGCTCCGGAAGGGCTGCCCGCAAACCACATCTTCATGGGCACCTGGAAGTTTGTATACGACGGTTCGAACCAGGGCTACACCGGATATTTCAAGGCCCCCGGCTACTGGAACCCCGCATGGGGCGGATATGAGGCTGGATATGACGGCCTGCCCAGTGCGGTGACCTATACCAAGGAAAAGCTGGAGGAACAGGTCGACTTCTACCACGCCAAGGGCGAGCCTTTCGAAATCCACACCAACGGCAGCCAGGCCGCGGAAGATTTCATTACGGCGGTGGAAAAGGCCGTTGCCGCCCATCCTGAAGTCAAGGACATGCGCCACACGTCGATCCACGCGCAGATGATGGAACGCCAGCACATCGAACGCCTTGTGGGTGACTACTCCAAGCTCGACGCCACGAAAGACATGTACAACAATCTGTCCGGTACCGCCGTGGACACCGACCTGCGTGCCGCCCTCGGCAACGGACAGCTGATGCGCGATCAGAACATGATCAACTCCTACTTCATCAACCACACCTATTTCTGGGGAGATCGCCATCTGGAAATCTTCATGGGCCCGGGACGCGGCAAGAATATGAACCCCGCCGGCTGGAGCGTCGCTATGGACAGCCTCTACACGTTCCATAACGACACCACCGTGACCCCGATCTCGCCGCTCCGCAGCCTGGAATCTGCCGTAACCCGCATCTCGGCTCCGACGGCCCTCGGCCCCGGCGGCACACTGGTCAGCGGCGAAGGCAAGGATCTCGACGCCACCGCCTATTATCCCGAGGTAAAGGACGGCGCGGAAAAGCCGTTCTGGAACTACGACCAACGCGTCAACGTGTTGCAGGCCCTGCACGGCGTGACCATCGTGCCCGCCTACCAGAACCGTCTTGAAGATCGTATCGGCTCCATTGCTGAAGGCAAGTTTGCGGATTTCGTCATCCTCGACAAGGACCCCTTCAAGGTCGCTCCTGCAGATTTGGCGGAAATGCGCGTTGCCACAACGGTAGTCGGCGGGAATGTCGTCCACGGCGTATTGCCCGCTTCGGACATCTTCCTTGGTCAGTTTGCCGCCAGCTACGAGCAGGCTGCCGATGTCCGCATGCCCAAGAATGTCAGGAGCACGCTGATTTCCCCCGATGAGGCCGCCAAGCAGTTCGCGCCTCTGCCCAAGGACAGCAAGAGCCTTGGCACGGTCGATTTCATCGCTGACGTGACCGAAGGCAAGAGTGCGGTCTTCCAGATGAACTTCCTCGGAAACGGTGCGCCGCTCGGCAGCCTCCAGCTCCATAAGGTGACCGCAAACACGGCTACGGCGTACACGTATGGCAAGCCGTCTCCGGACGACATGGGCACGGCGGACGGCCAGTGGTGGGTCGCCAGCCTTGAGAACCCCACCATGCCCATCACCGACATGTCCACGAAGCTGGATATGGATCGTACCTATGTAGCGTTTTTTGTCATCGCCGATAACGGTGCCTACGACAGTGCCGAGGAAATCGGGAAGATAGCCGATCCGCTGTCCCTGTTCACCACGGAACAGCTGCCGAACAACGGCGCGACGCCTGAAGGCAACGGCAACAGCGGTGACAATGGCGGCAGCAGCGGCGGAGGCTGCACTGTCGGTTCCACGCCTTCGTATGATCTTCTGGTTCTGTTCCTCGGCTTCACGGCCGTAGCCGCCATCCGCGTACTGCGCAGGAAGAGCTAGATCGCCCTGGATTCGTGGAGGAGGCTTTGCTCCGGTACCAAACCTCTTCACTGAACCGGTGATGGGGGATACCGGTACAAATGGCTCCTTCTAAAAAAGCCCCCCTCTACAAGATGCCTCCTCTTCTAGACCAAAGAAGAGGAGGCATCTTCTCTTTTGTCCATGCGGGGCATACGCCAGAGCATCCCGGGAGGGAAAGACGCTTGTTATAAATATACAGACAAAACTAATAGTTATAGAAAATTTTTTCTTTTAGGGAAGAACTTGAGGCTGGTTGCATTGCGGACAGCCAGCAAAAGAACAGCTCGATAGCTGTATGCCCGGAGGAGACGAAAAGGAGACAACCTTTCACCTCGGCGCAGAGCCGCCGGAGGGCAACCGCCATGTTCGACGAACCTTTTGCGGTGGGGAACTCCCCTATCCATACACTTGACCCGCGGGTCCGCATCGCACTGGCGGCGGCCTGCGCCATCAGCCTCTCCCTGCTGCAACATCCGCTTCCCGCCCTGGCGGGCCTTGCCGGAGCCGCCAGCCTGTTTGCGGCAAGCCGCCCGCCCCTGATGCCAGCCTTGCGGCGTCTCCTCGCCGTCAACCTGTTTATCCTCTTTCTCTGGCTGACGGTTCCCTTCAGCGTCCCCGGCGATCCCCTGCTCTCGTTGCGGGGGGCGGAGCTCACCAGACAGGGCATCATGCTGGCCCTGCTCGTCACCATCAAGGCCAACGCGCTGGTGCTGCTCTTCCTAGCCCTTGTTGCAACCATGCCTTCCCCCACCATCGGCTACGCGCTGGAGCGGCTGCATTTTCCCCCGAAACTCGTCTTCCTCTTCCTGTTTTCCTGCCGCTACATCCACGTTATCGGGGAAGAATGGGAACGGCTGCACACGGCTGCCCGGCTGCGAGGTTTTGTTCCGCGGACGAATGGGCATACCTACCGGACCGTCGGTTCCATGCTGGGCATGGTTTTCGTGCGGAGTTTCGACCGCGCCGTCAGAGTCCATGAAGCCATGCGGCTTCGGGGCTTTTGCGGGCAATTCCGGTCTACGGCGGTCTTCCGGGCCACCGGGCGGGATCTTGCCTTTGCCGTCTTGATTCTGGTTTGCCTGACCGCCGTGGTCATTTACGATTTTCAGGAGCTGTCCCATGTATGACGCCCCCATTCTTGAACTCGATCAGCTGACCTTTGCCTACCGTGAAGGCCGCGAGCTGTTGAACAAGGCCTCCCTCTCCCTCCGTCCGGGAGAGCATCTCGGCTTTTACGGGCCAAACGGCTGTGGAAAGACCACCCTGTTTCGTCTGATCATGGGGCTTTCCGTCCCTTCCGGCGGGCGTATCCTTTTTCATGGGCAGGCGGTGCAGGGCGAGCTGGGCTTTCGGATGCTCCGCCGGCGCGTGGGGCTGGTGCTCCAGCACGCGGAAGATCAGCTTTTCTGCCCGACCGTGCTGGAGGATGTGGCCTTTGGCCCTCTGAATCTGGGAATGGGCCGCGAGGAGGCCGCCGAGTGCGCCAGACAGACGCTCCGGCGGCTCGGACTGGACGGCTTTGAAAGCCGCCTCACGCACCGCCTTTCCGGAGGAGAAAAGAAACTGGTTTCCCTTGCCGCAGTCATGGCCATGTCCCCGGAGGTTCTGCTGCTGGACGAACCGACCAACGGGCTGGACCCCGAGGCACGGGAGCGGCTTATCGCCATCCTTAACCGCATTCCCGACGCGCGCATTGCCATTTCCCACGACTGGGACTTTCTGGCGGAAACCTCGTCCGGCTATCTGACTCTTGCGGACGGCAAGCTTTCAAGCTCCTCCCCCTCGTTGTTCCATAGGCATGTGCACAACCACCCGCTGGGCGATGTGCTGCACAGGCATGAGGGCAGGCCTTCGCGCACGGCAAGGGAGCTGTACGGAACCGGAGCCTGATCCACCCAGCAAAAACGAACAGGCAGCCGAATCCTATCCGGCTGCCTGTTCGTGTATACGAAGTACGTTATCAGATTAGGCCTGATTGCGTGCCGCAAGCTCTCGCTTGAGCGCACGGGCGAGCTGATCGGGGCAGGAGGTGGGCTTGCTGCCGCAGCGGATGCCTTCGAGTCTGGCTACGGCTTCCTCGGCGGGCAGGCCTTCAACAAGGCGGGAAACGGCTTCAAGATTGCCGGGGCAACCGCCAGCAAAACGAATGCCGGTCACGCGGCCGTCATCGGTCAGGTGATACTGGAGCGAACTGGAACACACGCCCATAAGTGGTGCGATAGGCATGAAAAACAATCCTTCTTGAAACAAAATGTTAAAAAAGCAGGACAGGAATATCCCGTAACGGAGACAATACACATCCCTCGCCGAAAGGCAACCGGCGTCAGGAAGGCGAAGAGGCCGCCGCAGGCTCGGAACCGTTAATCGTCGCGGTCATCGTCGCGGTCGTCATCATCGTGTGAAACGCGCCATTGCGACCAGCCGCCGGATCTTCTGGGGCGTTCCCCTCCGTACCAGCGCAACTGTTCCTGCCGCGGCTGGATGATGCGCTCCAGAGAGCGTCCCACCCGATCCACGGATTCGACAAGATCTCCGAGGTTGTCCAGTGCCTGTGAAGCGTCCTCGAATGAATCATCGGCATGGGCGGGAGCCAGATGGAGCAGCCCGAAAAGAGCCAGAACGAAAAACAGTTTCGCGAACACGACAGACTCCTTGGTTCGTTTGGGCATCGGCAAGCCGACGCGAGGGAAACATACTCCAAATTTTCCCGCGAGGAAACGAAAATGCAACGGCGTTTTTACCTTTTCCAACCAGCGGAGAATACTTGCAATAGAGGGAATGCTCCGAGAAACAGATCATTCTATACGGGTTGACCCGCGACTTCTTTTGCAGAATCTGGAATGAAAGACTTCCCCTTTACACGAGGTGAAACCCTATGGCCCACCACTATTCAAACTCGCTTTACGACCGCCTTGCCGACCGGCTGAACGCCTTTCCGCAGGGCGCGCCCCTTTCCGCAAGCCTCTTTGCCATCCTGAAAATCCTTTTTTCCGAAAAGGAGGCCGGGCTGGTTGCCCAATTGCCCATCAAGCCCTTTACCGTGGCAAGGGCAGCCGAAATCTGGAAGCTCGACCAGACGGCTGCACGCAACATGCTGGAAGATCTCGCCGGGCGGGCCATGCTGCTCGACATGGAGATCAACGGCGAACAGCGTTTCTGTCTCCCGCCGCCGATGGCCGGCTTTTTTGAATTTTCCATGATGCGCGTGCGCGGGGATGTGGATCAGCAGGCCCTGGCGGAGCTGTATTACCACTATTTGAATGTTGAAGAGGACTTCGTCAAGTCGCTCTTCGTGGAAAACGGCACACCGCTGGGGCGCGTCTTCGTTCAGGAGGCCGCCCTTCCCCAGGAGGACAAACTTGAAGTCCTCGACTACGAACGCGCCTCGCACATCATCAGGACAGCCTCGCACATCGGCATCAGCATGTGCTACTGCCGCCACAAAATGCAGCACCTGGGCCGCGCCTGCGATGCGCCTCTCGATATCTGCATGACGTTCAACACCTCCGCCCGTTCGCTTATCAAGTACGGGCACGCGCGGCAGGTGGACGCTGCCGAATGTCTTGATCTGCTGGCTGCGGCACAGGGGCACAACCTTGTCCAGTTCGGGGAGAATACCCGGGAAGGCGTCAATTTCATCTGCAATTGCTGCGGGTGCTGTTGCGAGGCCCTGCTCGCGGTGAAACGGTTTGCCATTGCCCGGACCATTCACTCCAATTTCATTGCCCAAACCGGAGAAACCTGCCGCGGGTGCGGCAAGTGCGTGTCAGTCTGTCCGGTGAACGCCATCCAGATGGAAGACGGCCCGGCAGGAAAGCGGTTTGCCCTCATCGATCCGGAACGCTGCATCGGCTGCGGGGTCTGTGTGCGTTCCTGCGCCTCGTCGCATATCCGGCTGGAGGCCCGCCCCGAGCGTTCCATCACGCCGCTCAATACGGTCAACCGGGTGGTCGCCATGGCTGCGGAACGCGGGATGCTCAGGGAGCTTATCGAAGACAATGACGCAATGGGCAACCATCGCGTGATGGCGGCTGTCATCGGTGCGATCATGAAGCTCCCCGGTGCGCCAAAGGCCCTTGCCGTAGCGCAGCTGAAGTCCCGGTATCTGGAAAACCTGATCGGGAAAATGGGCTAGGACTCCGCCCCTGCTGAATGCATTCCCAAAAAGGGGTTATATTCATCTTGTTATACATGAACAATGACGGCAAAGGCGTACGCATGATTACGGCGAAAAGATTTTTTCTTCTGCACGGCAAACACTGATAACAGCTCTACCTGGCGTTCTCCCCAGAGCCAACGAGAGGCGGTGAAGAGACGTATGCTTCAGAGCAAACTCATATGGAAAAGAACCGCTCTTGCATCCGAGCGGCTCTTTTCCATAAGGGTAGTACCCTCCATCAGAAGAAGCAGAAGGGGGCTTTTATGCCGACAGCATCCCTTCTTGGCATGACTACTCCCAACAAGAGCTGTATGGATTTGAAAACATGCATTGCTCAGGAAGCCAGCCTATGTAGTTCCTGCCAGCTATCGTACAGCTCACTTTGGCCCAATTCATTTGGTCTTGATAAGCAATACCGCGCAGGGAAAGACGGGTCATGTCCGGTACCATAGTCAGTATCTTTGCCCTCGCGCGGGGTTCGGCAAAGAGCGGAGGCACCCCCTCCTCGGTGGGAGAAGCACAGGTTCCGAGAACACTCTGGTGCATCCAACCTTTTTTACCTTCACCATACGTTACGGAAAACCATTCACCCTTTTGCCCCGTGACATCCACAGAGCGACGCGCGATGGCAGCATTGTCAGAATGCGCAGTTACCGTCGGGATGGTCTCCACAATCCTTCCTGCCGGGGATTCCCGCACATTCGTACCCGTTGCATCCCTGTCAATGATGAGCATATGCAGTCTTTCTGCCTGCACGAAGGCGGGGAACAGCAACATGACGACCAGCGCAAGACAACCTATTCCTTTCATTTTCATATAGTATACTGCTCCATGTTTTAAGGACCAAATCAGGGAGCATCCGGGTATTACGCCCGGAGCCGCCTCTACTTATTTCAAACTCAAAAAAATCCACTCCACGAACAGAGCCGGATTGCTTCCCTATGAACCGATCTATCCTCGGGTACAAAAATGCCCGAGGCCAAAGCCCCGGGCGCGGTATACGGAATATGCGGAAAGGCTACTGGAGATCGGCACTGCCGTCGGCGTGCAGGGTGATCTTGCTGACGCCGCTAAGGTCAAGGTTCTGCCAGTTTACCTGATTGCCTTCACCGTCAACGGCGATCAGCTCCCAGCCCTTGGGGCTGCCGGAGATATTGATCTGAAGGCCTTCACCCGCGGCGAGGGTATCATTGCCAAGCAGATCCTGGGCGTCTCCGCTGGCGTTGGAATCGATGAGGCCAAGCTGATGGATGGTGAAGCCGGTGCCGTTGGCAACAACGATCTGCTGGGCAAAGGCGGAAAGGCCCAGAGCGCACACCAACATGGCGGCAACGAGCAGTACACGGAGAGCTTTCATAAGGAATCCCCAAATAAAGGATAAGGAGTAGGAAAAAGTGCAGAACCAGCCTTCAGAAAAGGCTTATTCAGCGGGCATGGCCTCAATGGCTTCCATGATGGTCTTGCCGGGGTTCTTGCCGCAGAACATGCCGAGATGCATACCAAGCTTTTCAATCCATTCGTCATTCATCAGCGTATTGTCGCTCTTCGCGCTCATGTAGCCATCAATCCACATGATCATCATGGGCATATTCGCCTTGTCAGCAAGGAAATCCTTGCACGTGATCTTCGCCATATCCTGATCGACAGCCTTGGCGGCAAAAGGAGCGGCGCAAAGAACAGCAGCGGCAACGGCGGACAAAAGAATCTTTTTCATGTTCTCTCCTCAAAAACGTTTTTGATGTCAGTTCAGGGAAGAAGAGTTCCGCCCTGCTTTTCCCGAAAATCGGGGTTGTACCCTATTTAGGAACAATTTCCGGATACTTTGCGCTCTTGATCGTCGCAACGATCCGGGCGGCAACAGGCACTTCTCCATTCATGCAGGAAAGCAGAAAACGACCGTTTCCAGCGGTGAGAATGCAAAAGCCATTGATCCCGTTGGAGGCAATCGGAAAGCCGTACTGCCCCGCATTTTCCGAAGGTTCCTCAGTTGCACCTGCGGAGGGAGCCAGCAGAGCCGCAAGCTCTTTGGCACTCTTCCCTTCGGAGCTTCCGCTTACAAGGGAAAGGGAAGCGGTTCTGGCATTATTGCCGAATACGGCGGCAAACAACCCGTCCTCGTCTTCGGCAGGGGCTTCTACTGTCTGCCAGTCCGCGGGGATATCGATTGTAAAATAGCTACAATCAACCTCTGCTCCCTGAGCAGGAAGAGCCAGTACCAGCATGGCCGTACACACCAAAAGAAACGAGCGCATAATGCCTCCGAATGCAGGGATACTCTGGACTCCGGTAAACGAAGAAGATACGGTACCCGTATGCATGCTAAGGCTATAGGGCCGCAGCCTTTGAAAATCCATCACCTGATAGCATGTTTTTTTCCGAAAAAGACTTCACCCTTTTGGATGAGCATCCGTTCCCACAAAAAAAGAATACTCGTAACATAGTATAATTATAAATGAAGCAATATTTGAGCCTTTCGAACGCCTTGTCAGGGGTATCCGCTCCACTGGTGGGTGTGGCCTGCCTGTTTGCCGTCCAGTTCGTCTGTTTTTTGGAAGGCCGGGGTCTGGGAGCCGTTCCTTTTCCCATACCGGGCATCATCACGGGCTTCTTTCTGGGAATTTTAGGCGGAGGATTTTTCTTTTCCGCCCCCTTTTCCAGAGGCATAAAGTCCGCTGCCGCACTCCTGCTGACCACGGCAAGCGTCTTTTCGTGGGCAATTGCCGTTATGCAAACAAGCCACCTGTTCAGCTATGGAGCCTGCCTGTTTGGAGGGGCTGTTTTCCCGCCGCTGCTGAAACGTCTGCTCTCTGCCAGTGATTCGCCGGGCCTTCACCTCGGCACCGCCCTTGCCGTAGGAGATTTTTTCTGGCTGTTCCTCTATCTGTTGCCGGAGCCGCTGGTTTCCAACAATCTGTGCGGGATTCTGATCGCCCTTCAAGGCTTCGGCGGGCTTATCGCCGCTCTCTGCCTCTGGGCTGAAACGGATTCCCCGGAAACGCAGAAAAAACTCGTCCCGCTGGATCGGCTGGCCCGGGAATCCCTTTGGTACCTCATTGCCATTACCATTGTGTTTTTCCTTACCAATTCATTCATGGACATCGTCTTCTACAGAATGCACGAGGCCACATTCCACATCCCCGCCCAAGTCCACCTCTACATATGGGCCGTATACCCGCTGACAGGCCTGTTCATCGACAAACGGGGAGCGGACATGCGCCTTCTCCTCGCCTGCCTTGGGGGGACAATCCTTTCCCCCACGCTCGTCGCCATGACGGAAGGGACGGCCCTCTACTGGATCATCTATATCGTCGCGCTTTCCTGCCGGGGGGCCGCGCTGCTCTACCTTGTTCTTGTGTTTGCACAAATAGGGAAGAACTCCTCCCGCTTGCCCCTCATCGCCTCGCTCCCCTTTCTGGGCATGTTCAGTTCCTTCATGACCGCGCTCCTCTTTGTGGAAAGTTTTCCGGGAACGATCTACATCGCGTTCTGGGCTTTCTTCCTGACCGCCGCCTTCAGCTACATCAGCTCACGCATTCAGTATGCACTGACGCTTGCAGGCATTATCCATACAACAAAGGATGAAACGCCACCCCTTCCCGCTCAGGCCCCGGATTCCGTCGCGCATTTTTCAGGAAAATACGGGCTGTCCACACGGGAACAGGAAGTGCTGCACCTTATTGTAAAAGGCTATGACACGGCAAAGCTCTGCGAAACCCTGCACGTTTCCGAAAACACCATCAAAACCCATGTGCGCCAGCTGCTCCGGAAGACGGAAACCCGCAACCGGATCGTGCTGGTCGCCCTGTTTTTCAATGAGGCGAGAGGGAGGGAAGAAAAGGCAGTGCCCGACGCGGGGCATCAGTAGGGAGGAAGCGAGAGGAGCCAGCCTGCGACATAGCGAACATCCGAGATGTCGGGGCGGATCTTTTTGAGAACCTTGTATGCCTGGAGAGACCGATACCCTTGAAGGCAATAGACAAGTATTGGGCTTTCTTTAGGAAGATTTTTTGCCAGTTGCGGCAAGGAGTGCAGCGGGAGGTTCACCGCGTTGGGAACATGGCTTGCCGAGAACTCCTTGCGGCTGCGGACATCGATAATCACGAGGTTCCCGGTTTGGCGGATGTATTTCCAGGCCTGCTCTACGTCCATGCGGTTCCAAGGCTCCTCAACAAGCAGGCGAGGTGCCCTGAAACTGAAATACAGTATCGTTTCACCGCAGGCAATAAGCAGTATTGCCGCGAGGATGCGGATAGTCCGAGTGGACAGTCGAAAAAATGCGGACATGGCTCTCCCTGATCTCTATACGAGGGAGATACGGCGTATTCCCCCGCCGAGTCAATGCCTTGTTGCGCTCCCACCCCTCGCTCTTGCACAACTTTTTCCCTCTCCTCACCCAAAAGGAGGAGGCTCTCCCCCGTCAAAAACATCCCCACGGGGGATGGTAATCCCCATGCATTTAGATGAGAAAGGTATGGCCCTCACTCCAAGGCTGCTTGCGGAGCGGCTCCGCGAACCCCTGCCCCGGGCGGTTTGTGCAAGGAGAGCTTGAGGAGCGGAAAATGTAAGGAGCATTTGTATGGAAGGACAAAACCCCCAAGCCACAGGCGGCCTGTGGCTCAACTACGCCCTGCTGTTTCTCGCCTCGTTCTCGGCATATTTGCAGCCTCTTTCCCTGCTGGCTCTTGCCGCCTTTCTTTTCGGCTACATCCTGCGCCGCCGTGCCCGCAAACAGGGAAGGGATTTCAATGCCGCGCACGCCTCGTGGCAGGTGAACACCCTGTGGCTGGGCTTCCTGCTGGTTATCGTTTTCACCGTGGCCCTGCTCTCCGTTGTGGCCTTCATGGGTGAAAACGCCGCCGACGAGCTGAATGCCATCGCGGACGGTCCCCTGTCGGCTCAGGAAAAGATGCTGGCTTTCTGGAATATTCCCGGCAGCCGGATGCTCATCATCGGAATCTTTGCTTTTTCCTTCACGCTGATGATCTGGCCTTTCCAGCGCATTCTTCATGGCATTCTGGCCCTGCATGCCCGCAAGTGCCCTCTGGAGTCCGGCTCCGGCAGCCTGCCGGCTCTGGGGCTGGCAATCATCATCCAGCTGTTTATCCCGCTGACCACGTTCCTTCTTTGAGGAGCCTTGGCTTCGGGGAGTCCATTCCTTCCCGAAGCCTGCCCCTCTTCCCAAGGACAAACCATTCAGACAGCAGACTGAAGAACACAAAGGACGTTATGATGTATCAACATGGCGCATTCAATTGCAAAACACTCCTGCCCTCCTTTCTGTTCCTCATGTGCATGCTTCTGTCCGGGTGCGGCACATACTATACCGTTTCGGTAGATTCCCTGCGGAGCGACGGCTACGAATCCCATCAGGGCAAGTATTATCTGGAGCCAGGCAACGAAAATGTGGGCGAGGATGATCTGCTTTTCCGTACAGTAGCCAAGCAGCTTGAACCGGCCTTTGCCATACACGGCTACAACGTGGTTTCCAGCCGCTCCGAGGCCCAGAATATCGCCCGCATTTCCTATTGGGAAGAAGAGCCGCAGGTGACGGTACAGACCGGGACACGCACGACGTCCCAGCCCGTCATTCTCCGGGATGGCAAGAAAGAGCGCGTGGAATATGTGCAGGTTGAAGAGCCTACCCTGACGACGGTCACGACCTATACCGCCGGCATGCTGATAGAGGCCTACGAGAAATCAGCAAAAGGCAAGGCTGGAAAACCGATTTGGCGGACCTCCGCAACCTGTTCCGCAGGGCACGACGACTTCCGGGATCTGCTCGCACGGATGACGCCGGTGCTCTCGCGCATGCTCGGAACCCATACGCCGGGACGCCTGCAATTTGAAGTTTTTGTGGAAGACAAGGGCCAAGTCACCGTGACGGAAAAAAACTGATGCTCCGTCCTCGCAACACCACCTGCTGCAAGGTCATTTTGGCGTAGCGGCCACACGCTGGCAGCTTTTTCTCTGTGCCCCTTGCCCTTCTGAGGACATCCTTGTTTCGCCGAAAGCCCGGAACCCGCGGCAGGAGAACGCCATGCCACCCCCTATAGGGAATCGCCTTTGCTGGATCGGGTATATCCTTTTGGCAGCCTCTTCGGGAGGCCCTTTCTGGGGATATGCCTATCTTGCGGCCCCCGTCGCCTGCGCCCTGGCCTGCTGGCAACGCCGCAAGGCGTCCTGTTCAGGAGCACTCGCCACCTACGATCACACGTCATGGATCATCCACACCTTCGTCCTCATGCTGTTGCTTCACCTGATCGGGCTGATCGCGCTCGTTTCGCTCTTTTATACCATCGGCAATGACGAAGCGACCATGGCACGGCTTACCGCAATGGAGCAGACGTTCTCCTCTGGCACGCTCTCCCAGCAGGAGCGGATAGATCTTCTGTTCGGCATGGAGTCCTTGCAGCTCCTCTTCGGCGGCGCACTGCTTTGGTGGTTTCTGCTTGTCTGGCCCCTCAAACGGGTCGTGCACGGAATGCTTTCCCTGTGGAAAGACAGCGTTCCACAGCTGCCTGCATGCCCACGCCGCCTTTGTGCCTTCGGGATCGCACTGGCTTTCCAGCTCGTGCTCTTTTTCTTCCTCTTTCTGTAACAAGCCTTATGCAGCACTATGGATGGTAAAGATGCCCAACCGTGCCTTTCGTCTCTGTTTGTTCCTGTGTTTTCTTGCCTGTCCGTCCGGGGCCTTGGCTGCCGACAGCTGGGCCATCTACTGGTATCTGTGCGGGAGCGATCTGGAAACACGCTTCGGAGCCGCCTCGCAGGATCTCGAAGAGCTGCTTGCCGCAAGGCTGCCCGACAATGTAACCGTCGTCATCCAGACCGGAGGCGCAGATACATGGCATACCAAGGGCATCAGCTCCAACCATATAGGACGGTATGTCTACAGGAAAGGCGTTCTGGAGCAGGTCGCCAAACTGCCGCAAGCCAGCATGGGCGATGCCGGCACGCTGGCTTCCTTTCTCGCTTTCTGCAAAGACGGCTACGCGGCGGAGCGGCAGGTCTTTGTGTTCTGGAACCACGGGAACGGCAGCGTAGGCGGGCTGGCCAACGACGAAAACTTTGATAGCGACGCGCTCTCGCTCAAGGAAGTACGGCAGGCCTTCGAACGGGTCCACCGGGCTTCGGAAAGCAGGCCGCCCTTTGAAATCATCGGCTTCGACACCTGCCTGATGGCAACGCTGGATACCGCCAACGCCATCAGCGGCTTTGCCCGTTACATGGTCGCCTCGCAGGAACTGGAACCCGGCAACGGCTGGGAATATACCGGGTGGCTCGGCGCACTGGGGAAAAAGCCTTCCATGAGCGGAGCGGAACTCGGCAAAATCATCTGCGATACCTATATGCAAGGGTGCAGGGATGCAGGAACGGAAGCAAGCGCGACTCTCTCCCTGTTCGACATGGCAAAACTCCCCATGCTGAATCTTGCCTACAACGCTCTCGGGCTGGAGGCCGTCAGTGCCGCCGTGGATGATCCGGGATTCTACGCGTCCATGGGACGTCAGGCCAAGTCATCGGAAAACTACATGAATTCCCGTTCCGAGGGCTTTACAAACATGCTCGACATCGGCTCCTTTGTACGCAATATGCAGGACAAGCTGCCCGAGTTCACCGATGCCGTGCTGGAGGCCCTTGACGAGGCTGTGATCTATAAGGTCAGCGGCCCGTACCGAAAGCCTTCGGGCCTGTCCTGCTACTACCCCTTTGACGGCAGCAGGGACAGCTTCAAAACCATGATGAGCCTCGGCAACATCACGTCATTCCTCATTCTCAACGGGCTTCAGTTTGATTTTATCGATACGGACAAGGCCATCGCCCATCTGGAACGCATTTCCAACGACATCTCCGCCGCCGTAGAGGATGACGGGGCAACCGCTTCTTCGGCGTCACCGTCAATCCCCACGCCTTCCATCCCGGCAAGCCCCGAGGCTCCCTCTGGCGGCGGTTCGGGGTTTTCCGGGCTGTCCGGCCTGACGGGGAACCAGCCATCCACGGGCATTCAGCTTCCTTCCGTACCTTCCCCGGGAAGTTCGGGAAGCTCCTCCGGCTTTGCCGGCCTGTCGGCACTGCTCGGCGGGCAGCCGCAGGGCGGGGGCACGGTTGCGGGCATTGCCGCCATGTTCGGGCAGGCGACCTCAGCCGTTCTCGGCTCCCTCGCTCCACTGCAAAAGCTGGATATTTCAGAACTTGAGGATTTTGAAGTCACGCTTACCGAAAGCCAGGGCGCAGAGCTGCGGCTTGGCCCCGATCGCGTGACGTTTCTGGACAGCGTGCATTTCTATCTTGCCTATTACAGTACGGAAGACGATCTCATCCTGCTGCTGGGCAAGGATGCCAACATGGAAGCCGACTGGGACAAGGGTATCTTCCGGGACAATTTCCAAGGCGTTTGGGCTGCGCTGGACGAACACCTGGTCTATCTTGAAATCACCAATGAGGCGGAAGATTGCAACCATTACGCCGTGCCCATCATGCTCAACGGCGAACGCTGCAACCTGATCGTGGTGTACGATTTTTCCAAAGAGGCCTACCGCATTCTCGGCGCACGGCGGGTTCTTGGAAACAACGTTGCGGACAAGGGGCTTATCAGGCTCAAGGCAGGGGACAAGGTCGCGACCATCCTGAAGGCCATGAGCATCTCCGGCGATGACGACGACTTTGAAGATATCGAGGTTGAAACGTTCACGCTTGGAGAAACCGTGGCCTTCGAAGATATCGACATGGGCGACGGCACCTTCATGTTCATGTTTGAAATGACGGACGTGCAAAACAACTCCGCCACGTCCAAGGTCGTAACCATCGAAGTCAAGGATGGTGAAGCCATCTATGAAGACCCGGACGCCTAGGCTCCGCTTCTAGACGTTTCGGCTGGCCTCCGGCAAGGGGGCCTCTTTTTTGCCCGCGGCAACAAGAAAAAGCACACTGAAAAAGATCATGGCCATGCCAGCCGCCGCAGGCAGGGAAAGCGGCTCCTGCAAAAAGAAAATCCCGAGGCAGGCCGCGGAAAGAGGCTCGGCGAGACTCAGCGTGGACGCCGTGGATGCGGGCGTCGTCTTCAGTCCGGCAAGGGTCAGCCCGAAGGCGAGGGCCGCGGTTACCACCCCAAGGTGCAGAGCCATCAGAAAGCCTGTCGGCGTTGCGATCCATGCGATGGGATACATCCAGAACGTCGGCAGGAGACAGGCCCCGCTCAGCAGGCACAAGGCGGCCATGACGGACGTTGGAGAGGCAATCTGCGCCAGCGGCTTGCTGAACACGAAGTAGCACGCATAGGAAAATCCCGCCGCCAGCGGGAAAAACATCCGTGTCAAACTGGCCTCTTCCACAGAAGAGGCGTTGAGCAGCACAAGCCCGAGCAGGGCCAGGGCCGTGGCGGGATACCACCTGCGGCTTGGTTTTTCCCTGAGGAAGAACCATCCGAGCACCGCCACGACGATTGGCGAAAACCCTATGGCGACAACAGTGCCTACCGCGACGCCCGCCTCCAGCACGCCCCGAAAAAAGAACAGCTGAAACACCAGCAGGGACAGCGTGGCGGGAACAAGGCAACGCAGAGGCCAACGCCAGAACTGCGGAAAACGCCTCTCCCGGAACAGGCACCACACCAGCAGGGCCAGCCCGCCGATCGCCATGCGGAGCGTGCCGATGGCCCAAGGCGTCGCCCCTTCCGGGGACAGGGCCTGAACCGTGCCCGTGGTGCTGAAACACAACCCGCCCAACAACACCAGCAGCGGCCCCTTGGCGAACGTATTGCCCATCGCTTCCCCCTCTTTTGGACAGGGC
Source organism: uncultured Lawsonia sp. (assembly GCA_964538355.1). Classification (GTDB taxonomy): domain Bacteria; phylum Desulfobacterota; class Desulfovibrionia; order Desulfovibrionales; family Desulfovibrionaceae; genus Bilophila. Next base: position 233,329 of record CAZIFC010000001.1, read on the forward strand.
CTTGCCCTTTTGCCATATCGAAGATGGTTCCGTGGTATACGAAACCATCTGTATGCTCAAGCCGCTTTTTGGGAAAGGCAAGGCGGATTTGAAGGTTTATTGTTTTTCCTTTTTCGCGTAGATTTGTTCGCATGAGCCATTCCTACGACAACAAGGACGGAAAGAAGCGTTCCAAAGCCCGAAAGCACGCCGAATCTTCCTCGACGTCGTCCGAACCGCTTGAAGGCATCTATGTCGATCCTACCGAAAAACCGCACTGGTGCCCGAAACGCCAGTACTGGCAGCCTCTGTTGAGTTGCCTGCGGTGCGCCAGGTTCCCCTGCCCCGCTATCGGTGAAGACAAGCAACAGTTGCTTGCCCAATCGCCGTTCGTCATGATCGATCCCGTGGGTTCCACCCTGATCCAGAAGAGAAGGAGAGTTGCAATGTATATTTTGAAGTACAACGACGGCAGGCTGGTCGACGCGGGTGAAGATTTCGATCCCGAAAACCTCGACTGGAAAATGATGGAAGATGTGGCTGAAGTCCTCTTTGTCAGTAAGATTTTTGTCCCGCAGATCCGCCTTGTCGCCAAGCCTGCCGAAGAACGCGCCCGTATCCGCAAAAACCTGAGCCGCTCCGGAGCTGTCCCGGAAGAAGCCGAGGACATGCTCCCGGATACCGATACGGACGAGCTTGCGGATGACGGCATGCTGCCCGAGGTCGGCTCTTCCAGAGGAAGACGCCGCCGGACGGCCTGATCCAAAAACAAGAAAGAGGCGGGATGTTCCCGCCTTTTCTTTTGGCCCGCAATCCGCCTCGCCTTCTGCACGGAGGCACGCCAGCGGATACGGTCCGGAACCTTTTCGGCCGCTATAAAACCGTCTCGGCGGAACGGACGATGCAAATCATCCCGGCCAGCGCGATCATGATCAGCAGGATGCGCTGGAAAACCTGCTCCTTGATGGCATGGACAAAAGGCAGGGAAGCCAGCAGCCCCGCCACGGCTCCCGGCATGCCATACAGGGCGGCATGGAGCACTTCGGCCGTGAAGAGACCCGCTCCAGCCATGACCAGACAGGTAATGATGTTGATGCACAGGAAAAACATTCCCAGCGTGCCGCGTGCGCTGTCCTTGTCCCAGCCGACATACAGCGCGTACATGGCAACCGGCGGGCCGCTGAAGCTGATGGATGCGTTGGCAAAGCCCGATCCAAAACCGGAAAGGAAGGCTCCGGTGCGGGATTCGGGATGCCCCGGGCTTTTGCGGTGGAGGTATTGCCACACGACATACGCCATCAACGCCACACCCAGGAGAGCCTGAAGCCATATGCCGGGGATGATCCGCAGGATGAGCACCCCGCCCACGACCCCCGGAAGGCAGCCGACCAGCATGAACGGAAGCGAGGCATACCGACAGCTTTTGCGATACATCCAGGCAACCTGCGTTGCCACAACCAGCGCGGTAAAACAGCTTGCGGGCACGGCGACGGACATATCCATCACACAGACCATAATCGGCAGGGCGACCATAGCCGCGCCCATTCCACTCACACCATTGACGAATCCGCCAATAAGCCAGGCCAGAAATACGAGAGGGTAACTTTCAAACATGGTGCTTCCTGATAAAGAGACGGACAAGGCTTTGGTCTGCGCCGACACAGGCTCCGTGAAGCTGTCTGCATACAGGTGCCGAAAGCCTTTTCAACGGATGGCGAGGTTGTTTCGATGAGCACTATCAGTTGCAATGGCGGCTGTACAGGCCTGAATGCAAGAATTTTCACGAAGAAAATGCCGGCTCAAGAAATCCGTTTCCGCCTTCAAAAAACCACAAAAAAGGCTCCCCCGAACAAAGGGAGAGCCTTCTTTTTGCAGGATGGGTAGAAAATCAGCGCGTCTGGCCTTTTTCCTGCGGAGAGACATACAGCGGCTTTGCATCGATACCGAGCTTGGGCAAAAACTCTCCAGCCAGTGCGTACAGCCGATACGCACCCACGATCTCGTTGCCGCGCGCCGTGGCCTCTTCCGTGGCAGAGTTGAAAAGCTCGTTTTCCGCATCCAGCACGTCCAGCAGGCTGCGTTCGCCAAGGTTGAACTGCTCCAGATAGGCATCTCGTGTTTGCGTATTGAAAACAACAGCTTCACTATAATACTTGCGCTGATCCACGGCGGACAGATACCGGGTCCATGTATTGGCGATCTCGAGGTTCAGTTCATCAAAAAAGTTATAGGCCGTCTGGCGGGACTGCCGGATACGGGATTCCGAGGCCTGGACTTCCGCCTTGTCCGCACCGCTGTTGTACAGGTTCCAGCGTACGGTTCCGACCACGTCAAAGCCGCTCCGCCATTGGCTGCCAGAGCCTCCGCGATCCGAATAGGTGGGTCCGGCTTCAAGGCTGATCTTGGGATGATAGGCGGACTGCGCCAGCTCCTTTTCACCGCGGGCCGCGCGGATGTCCGCAAGATAGGCCTTGAGCTTGGGGTTGTGCTGCTCCGCCGCCTTCATCACCGCATCGATATCAGGATACAGGCCGTCCGGCATGGGAACTTCCGCCAGCGACGGCGGCACGGGCTTGCCGGTCAGCCGGATATAGGAGGCTTCCGCTTCGCGCAGGGAGGCTTCCGCCTGCGTCAGGGTCGACATGGCGCGGGCAAGACGCCCCTCCGTCTGGGTGAGATCCGCCGAATTCGATGCGCCAAGCTCCAGCCGTTCCTTCTGGGAAGCGAGAATCTCCTTGTGTCTGGCTACATTGGCCCGGGCAAGACGGAGGATTTCCCGACGCCGCAAGAAATCCACATGGGCAATAAGACCATCCATCCCGAACGAGGTGGCATTGTCAAACACGCGGTATTCCATCGATTCCACAGTCGCTTCCCCGGTCCGCACCCGACTGCGGGTAGCAAAGCCATCCCATAACGGCTGAGTCAGGGTCAGGCCGATGCTGCTTGTCGGATACATCCCGTTGTCCGACCCGGCACTACGCGTAGTGCTGTCGCTCAGCTGGCTGGCCCCGTACTTCCCGGTAAGATCCACGCTTGGACCCCATCCGGCTTTGGCACGGCGGAGTTCATGACGCACGACATCAAGATTCTCCTGAAGGATCTTCAAGCCGCGGTGGTTCAGCAGCGTTTCCTCCACTGTCTGACGAACCGTCACCGCACCTTCCCGCGGCTGCGCCAAAGTTCCCGGCGTCCCCTTGAGGCCGGGAGCCGCAGAAGCGTCCGGCAGCCACACGCCGCACAACACAGCCGTCAGACAACACATGGCGAAAGATTTACCATACATCTCTCATTCCCCTTCGATTTTTTCCGTATGAACCGTTTCGGCGTTATACATCTTGCCGCGTCCCAGGCCCTATATCCCTCAAGAAGGGAATGCAGGTTTTTTGAACGTATGTTTTTCATAGCAACCAGTACGGGCAGAACAGCCACCCTTTTCACCAATAAAAAATTGCCCTGTAATCCACTCATGGCCTCTTCTATCGTGGAGAAAAAGGGTTCCACCATGATAAAAAAAGCTGGATAACCAAAGGGGCAAGCAAAGGTTCTTTCTTGTTTGAATATCGTATATCGAATACGTTGGCTCCGCGCTCCCTAAACTCCCTTTTCCTTTCTCTGCACAACAAAACGTACCGGCTGCACGGGAACACCCCAGCAACCAGCAAACACATCAGGCACTCTATAACTTACCTGTTTTCAAAGGGAATGTCTATAAAGCCCCGCCAGAAGCCTCGGCATCGGCCTTTTTCCCCATGACGGCTCTTTCTATCGCGGCAAACAGAAGCTCCGGCTTGATGGGTTTGGAGACGTGGGCATCCATCCCGGAGCGCAGGCTCAGTTCAATGTCTTCGTCAAAGGCATTGGCGGTCATGGCAATGACCGGCACAGTCGCGGCATCCCGGCGAGGAAGGGCGCGCAGACGCCGGGTGGCCTCCAGCCCATCCATAATCGGCATTCGGATATCCATCAAGAGAAGATCATAATAGCCTTCGGGAGAACGCATGAACATGTCGAGTGCTTCTTGCCCGTTGCGGGCCCGCTCCGGCACAATCCCCTTTTGTTTCAGCAAACGGACAGCCACCAGCGCATTGATGTCATGATCCTCGACGAGCAGGACATGCAGATCTCCGAAAGAGCCGGAGGCAGAGGCGTTGACGACCGCCTGTGACGTGTACCCCTCGGCAACGGGGCTTTCCAGCGTGACGACGAACTCGGTTCCCTTGCCGGGTTTGCTGGAAAAGTCAATGGCTCCTCCCATGCATTCCACAATATTCTTGACGATGGCAAGCCCGAGTCCCGTTCCCTGCTGTTCGCAATCTTCCTGTTCAAAAGGCACAAACAGCTTTTTTTGAAACGCCTCGTTGATCCCCTTGCCGGTATCCCGGACAATCAGCGCGTACCGGATCTTGCCCTCACGTCGTTCCAATACCCGAACGAGCAGGGAGACAACCCCGCCCTGCGGCGTGAATTTGACGGCATTGTTCAGCAGGTTGAGCAGGATCTGGTTCATCCGCAGACGATCGGCCAGCACGATCGGGAGCGGGCTTTCCCCGGCGTCAATGATGAACCGGATACCCTTTGCCTGTGCAGCCGGAAGGATTATGGTATTGATGGTCTGCCGGATCTCTTCAAAAGAAATCGGCACTGGCTTCAGCTCCAGCTTCTTGCTTTCAATCTTGCTCATGTCCAGCGTATCGTTGATAAGCTGGAGCAAATGAATCCCCGCGCTGTTGATCTTCTCAAGGCACATTTCGGCATCCGCAAGAGTTCTGTCCTGAACCTTCAGCGAAAGCCCGATGATGGCATTCATGGGCGTACGAAAATCATGGCTCATCCGCGACAAGAAATCAGACTTGGCAAGGTTGGCCTTGGTGGCGACGGCAGCCGTCTTCTGGAGCTTGAGGCGCAGCTTTTCCTCTATCTTCTTGTGATAGGCAATGACGGCAAGCAGAATGACAAGCACCGAAACAAGCAGAATACCGCTCATTATCGAAAAGGTGGTTATCCTTTCGATGATGAGCAGCGCGTTGTTGGCGTACCGGTTATTGAGCGACAGGCGGAGTATCCTCACGAGATCGATGATCACCTGCCGCTGCGAATTGTACTCGATACCGAACAGATAACGAGTGGCCTTGATATTTTTTTCAACACTGGAAAGCATCTGCTCATTGACCGCAAGAGGAAAGTCTTTGACCGCCTCCGGCATCCCCGTCAGCTTGGCACTGTCCGCGATGAGGCGCATCGCCCACACTTCCCCATAGACCAGAGCGTCGGATTCCTTTTTTGCCCGCAAAAGCAGGGAGCGTTCATTCGGGGAAAGGGGAAACATCAGAATATTGATGACAGCCTTTTCCCTGTTCTTGTTCGTGCCGTATTCATTGAAATACTGTTTGGCAAAAACGCTGTCCTGCGTTTCGGCAAATTTCCAGACAAAGCGGCTGAGAAGGGAGGACGTTTCAACAAAGACGTTTGCGGACTTTTCTACCTGATTGCGCTGCTTTTCCAGCAGTTCCAGCTTTGTATTCAAGCTCAAGATGTAATAGATGGAAAAGATAAACAGGAATAGCGAAAAACCTACGGTCACGAATATCGCTATATTAAGAATACGAAGTGTAATATAATCATTTTTCATAGTTCGATATTCGTCCATCCGGGTATGAAATACCGCTGCGGAACGGGCAGTTCTCCGGCCCTGTGGATCTGCTCCCTGAACGCCTGTTGCGTCGTCATACCCAGTTTGACAAAACGCGCCGGATCAGCCGCATTCATATACACCAGCGCGTGGCGGATGCTCGCGCTGACGCACAGGGTATAGGTCTGTTCGGGATCAAGCTCCAGGCCGTACCTGTTCCGTATTTTGGAAATAAGAAGCCTTCTGTCGAGGTTCATCTCCATGCCGGCAAAGGCAGGAGCCTCGATAACCGTATCTATCGTGTCATACTCAAAACAGGTTGATGCATACAAAAGCTGCGTAAAAAGGTCTTTCAGCTCTTTTCCCGTGGCTTTTATAATAAAAAGTTCTTCATCCTTCAGTATGGCATCAACATCCGCATCTGACAACTCCGGCGTGTACAGCGAGCTGTACACCATTCGCACATCAATGGATGCGCAGTCTGTCATAGTGCTCTTCCGGATGACCTCCGCAATAACAGACGCCGCCGGAGAAACCATATTGCTGTCAACCGCATTGGAAAGCGTCTGAGAAACGGGGATGGCGGGCACAGGTTCCGCAACCTCGTTCTTGGGCCGGGCATTGAGCGTTTCTAGAAAGGCTTGTGGAGTCAGCTCTCCCCTGATGAGCCCATGCACGGCCGCCTGCATGGACTGAAAGGCCGTCGAGGTCAACACGCGCACAATGACTCTCTTCCCGAGATAGGGCTTGATATTCCTGAGGTGTTCCGAATGGGGCAAGGCGACACCCGGCATATAGGAAACCAGCCCCTCGCCGTCTTCGTTGAGAAGCTGCTGCGCCTCTTTGGAGAGCATGGTTTCAAGCACCCGGCGAGCACTTTCCTCTTTCTTGGGATTCACCGCCAGCTTTCCCGAGAGAGCCAGCATAAAGACGGGGTAGCTGTACAGCGCGTTTTCCTCCGGGGTATCCCCCATGAGAGGAAGGGCCGCATAGCTTCCCTTGTTGGCTTCATCTATCTTTTTATCTGTAGACAAACGCCCCATCCCGGGTTTTTGCAGCAGCATCCTGGGATAGGCAGTATCCTTTTCTATATCAAGATCCTCTTTTCGCAGAATGCCTTTATCCACAAGGGATTTTAATCTCTCTCCAGCCTTGAGGAAGGCCTTGTCGAAGGCATCGGTATCGCCGCCCTCAAAGTCTTTTTTCCAGCGCATCCCCTGTTCGGTCAGCAGGTAGCCGTCCATGCCGACCCCTTCCACCAGCAGGGTTTCCGTCCACCCTGTCCGAAAGTCGCAGACGAGCGAGCGAATCCCCTTGGCCTCAAGCTGTTCGCAGGCCGAAACAAAACTCTTCCAGTCCACGGGGAGATCCATGCCGAGGGAGTCAAAAACGGCCTTGTTGGCAACCAGCAGGCTCAGCTGCCCCGGTGCCGGCAGCCACAGAAGGCGATCCTTGTTCCAAAAAGGCTGCAATACGCTTTGATCATACAGGCAGGCGAGCCTGCTTTTGCTCAAATCCAAAAGGAAAGGAGCCAGTTGCAGGGCCAGATCGCTCTCGAAGCGGCGGACTGCGAAGATATCGGGCAGGGCATCGTGTTTAGCCTGATAAATCAGGCTGTTCATGGTATTCGGGTTGTTGACCCATACGATGGAAATATCCGGAAGGCTCTGCTCGACATAGTTTCGCCACTTTGGAAAGCTTGCCGTATTAAACATGGAAACGGTGACAACAGACCTCTTTTCCCCTTCTGCCTCATTCTGCCCCCGGCAGAAACTCAGCAAGAGGAACAGAATCAGAAAAAGAATGACTCCCGTTCGTTTCCACATACCGTTTTCCAGTATTCCCATAGCTTGCAATCCCAAAATGGCGCACTTTCCAGAAACGGCCCTCTCCGGGCAAGCGAAGACAGCTTCGTTCCTGAACGGTGCCCCTTATTCTCATTACATAGGCAGTATAGGCTATTTTACATAGAAAGGCTAGATTTTATGTCTCCCCGCAGACGGGGGAGCTTTGCAACCCACGCCTCCCCCTGCCGCCGGCAAACAGCCTTTTTCGAGCAAACTGCGCCATATGGAAAGGCCCCGGAACCTGCTCCCGGGGCCTGAAAGAGGTGTCGGCGCAAAAGCCTAGCCGTTGCCGTTCTGCACCTGGCTTGCCGCAATCTGGTGCGTCAGGTCGTTTTCAGATCCTGTTTCGGTGACGATGGGAGAGCCGCCCACAATTTCATGAAGCCCATTGTTGTCAAGCGGTTCCGCCGACGGGACCCCCGGCATGCTTCCCGGTTCCGAAAGGCCGACGGGAACGCCACCAGGCTCCGTATTTGCCGATGCACTGTGGGGCGGAGAGTCAAGCTCCAACACGCCTCCGTCTCCAAAAAGCTCGTTGCCGAGTTCGTGCAACGGAACGTTGGGAGACGCCTCCCCGCCGGAAGTGCCTTCTTGCGGAGCAAGGGGCGCGGCAAGGGGTGTGGCAGGCATATCCTCATCGTTCGAGAACAACGACGCGGGCAGCGAGGGTGACGGATCATGCTGGCCCGAATCGGCACTTCCCGCGCCGGTTCCGCCATCAGGCGCAAGGGTGCCCCCGTCTTCGCCTGATCCGGTTTCCGTCGTATTGGAACCGGACGGGGCTTCGGGTGTGGGGTGCTCCCCTGTTCCCGTATGCTCCGGCCCGCCGGATTCCATCCCGGAGCCTGCCACAGCAGGATCTTGGGGCTGATGCGTGGTCCCGTCCTGAGTCGAATCGGAACCGTCATCCGTACCGGGTTCTCCACCCGATCCAGGAACACCGTCTGTCGTGCCAGCACCGGAGCCGGAAGCGTCATCCCCTTCTCCCTCACCGGGAAGCGGCACGGAAGGCGGCGTATCCGGTTCCGCGGTTCCTGCAACCGCGATGCTGAACTGGCTGCTCCCTACGGAAGAAGATCCATCCGTCACCGACAACGTGAACGTATGCTCCTTATCCCCCGCAAACGAAGCCTGGTACTCAGCGTCCGGCGTGAAGGCATAGCCGAAGGTGTGCGTCTCGGCGTTATAGGTCAGGCTCAGGCTTCCGATCCTTTCCCCTCCGGCATAGGCATCAACCGAACCCATTGCCGCATTCAGATCAACCTCAAGCGCGGAGCCATCGCTGTCGGACAGCCCATTGAAGGTTACTCGGTGCGTATCTCCGGCATCCACATCGGAAAAGACGAGCGTTCCGTGCTGTCCATCCGGTGTTGCAACCGCAAGAATCTCCGGAGCGTCGTTCGTGCCGTGGATCTTCACATCAATGCTGACCTGTGTTGCCCCGCCCTCCTGATCATGCGCCCAGAATGTAAAGGTTCTGGTCTCGGTCTTATCGGCTCCGAGGGCCTGCACCTTGCCGCTCTCGTTATTCAGCGTGAACGCATAGGAGCCGTCGCTGTTGAGCCGGAGCGTTCCGTAGCCTTCGGGATCGGCAAGCTCCTGCACCCTGTTGGTTCCGGTTTTGTCCGTTGAGAAGAACAGCGACGCGCCGTCCTTGTCGTCGGTAATGGATGTATTGCCCTCGCCGGAAGCAACCACCAGACAGGCGTCTTCCGTAATCTCCAACGCTGTTCCCGCAATGACCGTAGGCGCGTGGTTCACGCCGTTGATGGTCACGTCGATCTTCTGGATATCCGTGGCTCCCTGCGGATCGGTCACCGTCACATAGAAATCGTCTTCGGCAACGCTGCCCGACGGCAAATGATCAAGCGTTTCCCTGCCGCCGCCGAGCGTGTAGGTATACTTGCCGTTCGCGTCGATGGTCACGGTTCCGTACCGTAACTGTACCTGACCGTCAATGACAGTGAGTGCCTTGCCGTCCTCGTCCGTAACCGTATAGCGCAGTCTTTCCTGTTCGTTACTGTCCACATCCGTGGCGGAAACCGTACCTGTAGAACTGCCCGACAGTTCGCTCAGGGAAAGGTTCTGATACCCGGTAATCACCGGAGCGTCGTTCTGCCCTTCGATGTTGACGGTCACGGTCTGCGGGCTGGAGATCTTGGCGGGATCGGTCGCGTCTATGGCGACGATCTGGAACGAATCCGAAGCCTTATCACCCTGCGCCAGTGCATTCAGCGTGGCGTTGCTGGCGGAAGCATTGAGCGTATAGGTATACTCGCCCGTTGTCTTGTCGATGGTAATGGTTCCGTAGGTTCCAGAAACGCTCTGGACAATCTTGCCCTCCACAAGGAAGCCGTAGAACGGCTTGGCCTCGGTATCAAGATCAAGGGCCCGGGCCTTGCCGGTAAAGGTTCCGCCGCTGTCTTCGGGCAAGGGCGTGCTGTTGGCGGCTTCAGAGAGAACCAGATGAACCGGGGCGGAGTTCTCGCCCTGAATGTTGACGGTAACATCTACGGTTGCCGTATTGTTGGCGGCTCCGCTGCTGTCCTTCACATCAACCTTGATGGTCTGCTGGACAAGCTGCTTGTCAGCCAGGGCAATCACGGCATCGGCGGTGTTGTCGATCTCAAAGACAACGGTGGGCTTGCCGCCGCTTGTGTCAATGCGATAGGTTCCGTATTCCGTGGACAACGTTCCGTTATCATTGATTGTCCACAGATTGTTGGGATGCTCCTCATTGTGCTTGGCAACGGCCTCCGCGCTGAATCCGAAGCTCAACGTGTCGTTGGTATCCGCATCGCTGGCGGTGATGCCCGTAGAGCCGGAGTTGCCCCCTTCGTTCATGACGATGACGCGATCCACCGAAGCAATGGGCTGGTCGTTCGTACCGTGAATATTCACGGCTATGCTGACCTGCGTTGCCCCGCCTTCCCGGTCGTGAACCCAGAACGTGAAGGTTCTGGTCACGGTCTCATCGGCTCCAAGGCCCTGTACCTTGTCGCTCTGGTTATTCAGCGTGAAGGTGTAGGAGCCGTCGCTCTTGAGCTGAAGCGTTCCGTAGCCTTCCGCATCCTTGATAAGCTGAACCTTGTTGTTTCCGGTTTCGTCCGTTGAGAAGGACAGCGCGTTTCCGTTCTTGTCGTCCGTCATGGAGACATTGCCCGCACTGGAAGAAACAACCGTATTTGCCGCGTCTTCCGTCACCTCAAGCGCAGCTCCCGGAGTGACCGTAGGCGCGTGGTTCACGCCGTTGATGGTCACGTCGATCTTCTGCGTAACCTTGGCTCCGTGCGGATCGGTCACCGTCACATAGAAATCGTCTTCGGCAACGCTGCCCAAGGGCAAATGCCCAAGCGTATCCGTGCCGCCACCGACAGTATAGGTGTACTCGCCGTTCGCGTTGATGCTCACGGTTCCGTACCGTAACCGTACAGAATGACCGTCAGTGACAGTAAGCGGCTTGCCGTCCGCGTCCGTAATCGTGTAGGTCAGGCGATCCTGATCCGTTCCGTCAGGCGTACCACTGCTATCAACAAAGTTGTCCTTATCGACAGCATTAACACGTCCCGTAACGATCCCGGCATATGCTCCCCCTACCTCTTCGGTCAGGCTAATGTTGGTATGCCCGGTGATTTCCGGCGCGTCGTTGGTTCCCTTGACCGTGATATCAATCGTTATGGGAGAGCCATCGTTCTTCATCAACAGCTTGCCGTCCAGCGCGATATAAAAAGGCTTTTCCTGTACGGTCTGGCCTTCGCCAAGCTTCTGTACGGCGTCGCTGTCGTTGTACAGCGTGTACGTCCACTTCCCGGTGGAGGGATCGATGGTGATGAAGCCGTACTCGCCGTCAATCCGGGTCTGGACAGGATTGTTTCCGTCCGCATCAACGAGGCTGAAAACACGTTCCGGCGTAACATCCGAGGACTCTCCCGGCTCCCGTACGGCGTTCAGCTGTCCGGTGAAGCTCTGCGTCGGGTTTGTGGCGTCGGAGCTGGGAGCTGTTCCGCCATCTTCTTTCGCCGTGCCCGCAAGATCGCTGTCGCCCAACAACTTCTCGATGTCGGGGCCAGTCCCGCCGCTGCCGGCACTTTCAAGCTCGATGGTGATGAGCGCAGGCTCACTCTGGGCCTTATGGATATCTACGGCAATCACCTGCGCGCTGTCCGACTTGCCTGTCAGGTCCTCACTGCCGAATCGAGCCTGATCGAACTTGTAGGTATAGGCCCCTGTCGCCGGATCGATGATAAAAGAACCGTATTTCGTATCCAGCACAGTCGTCAGGATAAAGTTCCCCTGAGCGTCCTTCAGCGGCTGGCCCGAGGCATCCACCTTGATGAAGTAGTAGGTCAGCGTATCGGTTTCGCTTCCGTCTGCCGCATGGTCGATATCCGTTCCCTTGACCGATCCGGTAAAGACCACGCCGGGATGCTCGGTATCCGACGTTTCACCCTCCTTCTCAAAGACCCCGGCCTTGACGGCTCCCTTCAACGCGGAGCTTTGTACATCGATCACCGGGGCATCATTGGTGCCCTGGATGGTCACGCTGATGGTCTGGGTGATGCTTTCACCCTTGGCGTTTGTTGCCGTAACCGTAAAGGTTTCCGGCTTTGTTTCCCCCACAGCCAGGCCTTGGATCGCCTGATCCCTGTTTGCATCGAGAACGTATTTGTAGCTCCACGTTCCGTCGCCGTTGGAGACCAGCTCCAAGTGTCCGTAGGTTCCCTCGACAGTCGTTTTCATCCCTAAAGCAGTCTGCAACGTGACGGTTTCGTCAGTTCCGCCGCTTCCGCCGCTTCCCTTGATGGTCCACTGCCTGTATCCAGAGCTTTCGGCATCGAA
>CAZIFC010000001.1:245725-260720 GCA_964538355.1 uncultured Lawsonia sp.
TTCCGCCGCTTCCCTTGATGGTCCACTGCCTGTATCCAGAGCTTTCGGCATCGAACTTGTCCTGCGTGTCAACGGCCTTGAGGGCAAGGGTTCCTGTCCCGCTCTCGGGAGAATCGCCGGGTGTCACGAGAGCACCGCCGTCTTCCCGTATGGACAAGGCGTTTGAGCTGATCGAGGCGGCGTCGGCTTCACCCTTTATGGAGAAATTCAGCGTTGTCGAAGCGTCCGACCAGGCCCCATTGGGGTCACGGACTTCAATATTGAAGCTGTCGAGGACGCCCGAAGACTCGCCCGGATTCAGATGCTGGAACCGCTCCCTGACGCCTTCCTTGAGGACGTAGGTATACGCACCCGTGCGCGGGTCAACGGTCAGGATACCATACTCGCCCTGTAAGACCTGAACATGGTTCCCCTCGCTGTCCCTGACGCTGAACCGCAGTGAGTTCTTCACATTGTCAAAGTCGTTGGCGTAGAGCTGCCCGTTAAAGATTCCGCTGTGCTCGTGGACTTCGCTGGATAGCGCACCCACCGCTGTATAATCGTTCGACCCATTGCTTGCGGTGAAAAAAGGCCGGTCGTTCGAGCCGTGGACGTATATGTCCGTATTCTGGCTGACAAGCCACTGCGGGTCCTTAACGGTAAAAACCCCGTTGGTACCAGCGGAATCCGCACCAACCAAATGCGCGTGCGTGCTGTCGTAGACGCTGACCTTGAAATCCGCAAACAGTTTGATGCGGTCATCCGCCGTCAGCTTGTTGAAGGCCTGATACTCGGACGTTCCTTCCTCAGGCATGACAAAGAAATAGGATACCGTGGCCGTTCCGGTGGTCGCATCCGTCGTGACCGTCGCCGTCAGCTTGCCGTACGGAGTATCAATCGAACCCGTATGAAACTGTCCATTCAGAACAAATCCGGCAACAAGAGAGCCGTGGCCTTCGGCAACGTCACTCTGCCGCACCACAAAGGAGCCGAGCAAGCCCTCACCAAAGTCATGCTGCCCCTTGCCGCCGACTTCCACCTTTGCGCCAACGTCGGTATTCGTCCCGAGGATGACCCCGGCTTCGGTTATTTCCGTCACCAAGGCGGCAAGCGGCTTTACCAATACAGGCGCATCAGCCGCCCCGGTTACATTGATGTTCACCTTTTGCTGTGTCCAGGCCCCGTGCTCATCCTTGACAAGGATGATGAACGTATCCGTGTAAACCTTGCCGTTCACGAGATCGGCATTCTGCTTGTAGGTATAGGTGGCCTGCTGATCGGCACCAAGCGTGATCGTCAGGGTTCCGTGCTCACCCGCCAGAGAGGAGGACGTGCCCTGCCCATTGGTAAAGGTGATTCCCGTGAGCGAGTCAGGAGCCTCCGCGTCATGCACCAGACCATAATTGAGGCTGTGCCCGCTGTCGGCATCCGCACCGAGGGCAATGCCCGAACCCGAGTTGTCCGCCCCAACGGTAAGGGTTGCCGTACCGTCTTCAGCAACCGAGACAGAATCCCCGGCCTGAAGCTTCAGCGTGGGGGCATCGTTGGTTCCATAGATATTCAGCGTGAAAGAACCCTTGAAGATCCCGCCATGCGGATCCGTTACCGAATAGTTCAGCGTTCTGTTCGAGGCGTATCCCTGTCCGAGCATATTGAGGATAAGGCCTCCGGCCCCGGAATCCGCCAATGCGTAGACATAACTCCCATTTGCCTGAACGGTGAAGGTCGCCAGCGCGACAGAGCCTAGTAACGCCTTTGCTATAGTTACGTCCTCCGTCAGGCTCTTGACGTTATGTGCCGCCAATTCCGCAGCGAACAGCTCGTTCAGCTGAGCGAGCAGCTCCTTCGGGAAAGCCTTGCCGGTCATGGCAGACCAGATATGGTTGAAGTCACCGGCATTGCCGAGCAGGTAAGAGGCCGTATAGCTCCCCCCCTGATTCTCGACGGTATTTACCCAGGAGGAGTGTTCGAGCTTGATGGCAAACTGCTTGTCTCCGAGTCCAAAGCCGGGATCGGTTGCATCATCATAATCAAAGTCGAGCTTGAACTTCCCCTCCGTCCGGAGATCGTGAACAGGGCCGAACTTGTCCGTCACAACGCCTTCAGACGTTTCCGTATTCCCGCCGTGAACCCCTGCTTCCTTCAGGGCAGCCACGCTCACCGAGGCTTGCGGCTTATCGTTCGATCCATTGATAGTTACGGTAACCTCATGGGTAGCCTGCGAACTCGCTCCGAGGTTGTCCTTGACGCCAATGGAGAACTGCAGCTCCACCTTGTCGCCGAGGTTCAACCGGTTCAGGGGGTTGTCCCCACTGTCGCCTGTCGGGGAGAAGCGGTAGTCGCCCGTAGAGGCGTTCAGCGTGAACGTACCGTACTCGGTCAAAATCTTCAGGCCGTCGACTGCCGTAACCGTCAGGCTCGTTGTCGTGCCATCGGCAAGGGTCAGGGTTCCGATAGTATCCCCAACCGCTGGGGGGGTGGCAAAAAAGTAGGTCAGCCTATCGCCGCTATCCACATCGGACGCGCCCACACGTCCGGTCAGGTTGCTGGTGTTACCCACAGGACTGTTCTCAGCATCAAAACCCGATTCTGTCATGGAAAGGGCGTTCGTTGTCTGTGCAATCACCGGGGCGTCATTGGTTCCGGCAATGGAGATGGTGATGGGGATGTCGCTGTAGGCACCGTGCTTGTCCATCACCCGCAGGGTGAAGGTCTCGGAAATGCTCTGCCCTGCCCCCAGCTTATTGACCTGCTCCTCATTGGGAGTGAACGTATAGGCTCCCGTGGTCCGGTTCAGAACCAGCGTCCCGTAATTGGTCACATATGTCGATCCATCCGAGGAGATCGTCGATACGGCAACGGGAGCACCCGACGTTCCGTCAGTGGCCTTGCTGGTCATCCCCTGAATGGAGAAAACCAGACCTGTCTCCAATGTCTCGGCGGTTGTGGCTCCCGCTCCATTGTCGCTGTCGGCATCGCTGGCAATGAGCGTTCCTGTAATGGGGGCAAGCGAACCGCCGTTGTCCTCCGTGCGGGTGAAGACGAGCGTATCGCCGGAAAGGTTCCCATCGGTATTCGTGCCGTGCTCAATGACCGGACGATCGTTGGTGCCCTGAATCGTCACCTCCAGAGGCTGCGAGGCCCATGCCCCGTGTTCGTCGCGGACGTAGACGGTGAACTGCTCCGAAGCCGTCTGCCCTTCATTCAGGGCGTTGGTCGCGCCGTCCGCGAACAGGGTATAGGTATAGGAACCGTCCGAATGCAGCGTCAGCTTGCCGTAGGTGCCGTTGATCACGATGGAACCGCCCGAGGCGGACGAGGCGGCTTGCGCGTTGTATTGCGGCGTTCCCCCGCCCAGAGCGGCCCCGTAGGTGAGCACCGCGTTGCTGTCCACATCCGTTCCCGCCGCCGTACCGGACGCGGAACCGTGCAGGGTGTATTCCTGATTCTCGGCGGCAGAGCCGGGGGCATCGACAAAGGTTTTCTCATCCACACGGCCCACGCCGGACTCGATGACGTTGAGCTGGGCCGCATCAAGGGAAAGCGTGGGGGCGTCGTTTCCGCCGGTGATGGTGACGGTCAGCGGCTTTGCCGTCCAGGCCCCGTGCTCGTCGCGGACATAGAGGGTAAAGGTATCAAGGCCGTTCTGCCCTTGTGCCAGCTTGTCGGCCAGCGTGTTGGTCGTATATGTGTATGTGCCGTCCTTCGCCAGCACCAGTGTGCCGTAGGTGCCCGACACCCTGACGGAACCGTCCGGCTGGAGGCCGACGGGACTGCCCATTCCGCTGTTGCCGAACGCCAGATCGCGCCCGGCGGCATCTTCCGTATCCATACGGCCAAACACCGCGCCGTAGGACAGGTTCGCACCGCGATCCGCATCCGTTCCGGCAAACGTGCCGCCGATCGTTGTTCCCGCATCCGGGCCGGACGTATCGGCAAGGGCAAAGGCCGCGCCTCCTTCAGCGTCGACAACGCCGTGCGTTCCTGCCGTCAGGGTCAGCTCCGGACGGTCATTGGTGCCCTTGATGGTGATCGACAAGGTGCTTTCGGATGACCCTCCGTGACCGTCACTGACAGTTGTACGCAGGTCAAAGGTCAGGGATTCTCCCTGCGCCAGACCGTCGGCACTGGAACCGGAAATGTCAAAGACAAACGTTCCGCTCCGCGTATCCAGGGTCAGTGTGCCGTAATTGGTCACAACGGTCCGAGTGCCGGCGTCAGTAGTATCTGAAAGGATTTCAACCGTAACCTGCGCCGACGCATCAGGATCACGGCCCAAGACCGATACGCCCAGAGAGGAAGAACCGCCAGCTCCCAGCCCGGAAATGCCGTAGGTCAGGGTATCCTTGAGGTCCGCGTCAGTCGCGGACAGCTGGCCTGTAAAGGAAAGCGTATGCTGGCCTGCGCCTGTCCCTCCGCTCTCTGTCCGGGTATTGTCATCCGTGGGAAGGACAGGGTTGTCATAAACGCCCGATTCCTTCACTTCAAGGCTGTCCGCAGCGAGGACCGGAGCGTCGTTGGTTCCTGTCAGCAGGATATGCAGCGTCTGCGTGGAGCTGGCTCCATGCTCGTCAATGACGGTCACGCTGAAACGTTCGCTCTTGGTTTCGCCTGCGCCAAGCCCCTTCACCGCATCAGGATCAGCCTTGTAGTCCCACGTTCCGTCAGGATACACGGTCAGGGTACCGTAACCGGTCACATAGGTCGCGTTGCCGTGTGCGGCTCCGATCCCGCCTGGGGTTGCGGTTCCCGGCGTGTCCGAATCTCCCGTCCCGCCGTTGGCGATCTTGATGATCTGATGCGTCCCGGCATCCTGGTCAGCATCCTGAACGGTAAAGGTTCCCTTTACCACATACGCGCCGTCCGACAACAAATCTCCCTGCGTGATCCCCTGATCATTGTCGTTCAGGATCAGCGTCGGGAGATCATTGGTTCCATGCAGGGTAACGGTCACTGTCTGTGCCGTCCATGCATTGTGCTCGTCACGCACATAGATTGTGAACGTCTCGGAAATCCGGTCCCCTTCATTCAGCTGGTTGAGGGATGTATATGCCTTCCCATTCAGCTCAAACGAAACCGGAGTGTCCTCACCGTACATGGCATAGGTATAGCTTCCGTCGGCATTGATACGCAGTGTCCCATAGGAACCGGAGGCGGTGATGGAAGAGGATGTGCCCGCGGTGGAATCCTGCGTATTGAACACGGCAGGATCGTAGGTCGAAGTTTGGTTTCCGGCTGCGACGCCGTAATAGAGGCTATGGCCTGCGTCGGCATCCAGCCCCGCCGCCATGCCGGACGCGGAACCGTGCAGGGTGTAGGACTCATTCTCGGCGGCAGAGCCAGGGGCATCGACAAAGGTTTTCTCATCCACACGGCCCACGCCGGACTCGATGACGTTGAGCTGGGCCGCATCAAGGGAAAGCTCGGGGCGATCGTTCGTACCGTGAATGGTGATGGTGATCGTCTTCGGAGCACTGACGCCACCGGAGGCGTCCGTTACCGTCACCGTAAAGGTTTCAACCACCGTCTGCCCGAGTGCGAGACGGTTGACGGCATTGGCGGTGTCGGCGGAATCGGGGGTATCCTTGAGCGTGTAGGTATAGGTTCCATCCACATGAAAGGTCAGCGTCCCATAGCTGGATTCGTAGGTATACGCCACATTGCCGGTACCTGCGCTTCCGGTACCGGAAACGGCCTCCTGCCCTGCCCCCGTCACCAGCACGGAAGACTGGTGCTGAACGCCAAAGATCAGACCGTTTATCCCCTGATCCGCCGAACCGTTGCCGTTTTCGGCATCAACGTCCGTTGCCGTGATTTTTCCCGAAACCGTATCAAGGGACTGGCCGTTGCCGATACCGCCGGGAGCCGTGGGCGTGTTGCCTTCCCCGCCGGGAACGGGCTGGTAAAAGCCCTGCTCCTTGAGTTCCAGCGCAAAGTCTCCAGAGGGTTCGATGACGGGGATGTCGTTGGTCCCGGTGATGGTGACGGTCAGCGGCAGGGTATGGTTGGCCCCGTGCTCGTCAATGACAGTCACCATGAACGTTTCTGTCCGGGTTTCCCCGGCGTTCAGCTTCTGCACCAGCGGGCTGTCGTTGTTCAGCGTGTAGATCCAGCTTCCATCCGGCTGCAAGCTCAGCGTACCGTACTCGGTGCTTACCGCGGCGGGCTGGTTGTCGGAAGCAAGGCTGCTCCAATGCACGCGGGCTTCGGCGGAGGTCAGCACCGTCCCCGAACCGGCGGCTATCAGGAACGTCCTGCCCTGCCCCGCATCCTGATCCGGATCAGCCACGGCAAACGTGCCGCTGACGGAGGCCGCGTCACCGGGATTGCCCTCGGCTATGTTCTGCCCAAGTCCGGCAAGGGACAGCTCGGGACGATCGTTGGTTCCGTGAATCGTCACCTTCAGAGGCTGCGAGGCCCATGCCCCGTGTTCGTCGCGGACGTAGACGGTGAACTGCTCCGAAGCCGTCTGCCCTTCATTCAGGGCGTTGGTCGCGCCGTCCGCGAACAGGGTATAGGTATAGGAACCGTCCGAATGCAGCGTCAGCTTGCCGTAGGTGCCGTTGATCACGATGGAACCGCCCGAGGCGGACGAGGCGGCTTGCGCGTTGTATTGCGGCGTTCCCCCGCCCAGAGCGGCCCCGTAGGTGAGCACCGCGTTGCTGTCCACATCCGTTCCCGCCGCCGTACCGGACGCGGAACCGTGCAGGGTGTATTCCTGATTCTCGGCGGCAGAGCCGGGAGCATCGACAAAGGTGCTGCCGTCGATCCGGCCCACGCCGGACTCGATGGTCTCAAGATGCGTTGCGCCAAGCGAAAGCTCGGGGCGATCGTTGGTCCCGGTGATGGTGACGGTCAGCGGCAGGGTATGGTTGGCCCCGTGCTCGTCAATGACAGTCACCATGAACGTTTCTGTCCGGGTTTCCCCGGCGTTCAGCTTCTGCACCAGCGGGCTGTCGTTGTTCAGCGTGTAGATCCAGCTTCCATCCGGCTGCAAGCTCAGCGTACCGTACTCGGTGCTTACCGCGGCGGGCTGGTTGTCGGAAGCAAGGCTGCTCCAATGCACGCGGGCTTCGGCGGAGGTCAGCACCGTCCCCGAACCGGCGGCTATCAGGAACGTCCTGCCCTGCCCCGCATCCTGATCCGGATCAGCCACGGCAAACGTGCCGCTGACGGAGGCCGCGTCACCGGGATTGCCCTCGGCTATGTTCTGCCCAAGTCCGGCAAGGGACAGCTCGGGACGATCGTTGGTTCCGTGAATCGTCACCTTCAGAGGCTGCGAGGCCCATGCCCCGTGTTCGTCGCGGACGTAGACGGTGAACTGCTCCGAAGCCGTCTGCCCTTCATTCAGGGCGTTGGTCGCGCCGTCCGCGAACAGGGTATAGGTATAGGAACCGTCCGAATGCAGCGTCAGCTTGCCGTAGGTGCCGTTGATCACGATGGAACCGCCCGAGGCGGACGAGGCGGCTTGCGCGTTGTATTGCGGCGTTCCCCCGCCCAGAGCGGCCCCGTAGGTGAGCACCGCGTTGCTGTCCACATCCGTTCCCGCCGCCGTACCGGACGCGGAACCGTGCAGGGTGTATTCCTGATTCTCGGCGGCAGAGCCGGGAGCATCGACAAAGGTGCTGCCGTCGATCCGGCCCACGCCGGACTCGATGGTCTCAAGATGCGTTGCGCCAAGCGAAAGCTCGGGGCGATCGTTGGTCCCGGTGATGGTGACGGTCAGCTCTTGGGTGGCCCGCTCCCCATTGGCATTGACGGTAACAACCGTAAAAATTTCTGTGCGTATTTCTCCCAGCGCAAGGCTGTCGAGAGGCCGGGAAGCATTGTCCAGCACATAACGATAGGTGCCGTCGGCAGCTATTTCCAATACGCCGTAACGGGTTACGATCTGGGAAACGATATTCCCGCCAGCATCCAGAAAACCGTATATTACTCCGTTTCCGCTTGCCTGCCCGGACATGGAGACAGTCCCCGGATTGGGATTGTTCCCTCCCTGGTACACTCCCTCTTCGACGAGATTGAGGCTTCCGATCGGATTCAGGCGGACGGCTTCGCCAGAAGGTTCGGGTGTTGCGTCGGCACGTTCCGCGGCCCTGCCTTGCGTCCCTCCGATCAGCTCCCGTTCAGGATAGAATTCACGGCTCAGCCCCAGATCCAGCCCTCCAAGCCGATCCACGCCTTCGAGCAAGGCCGCGTTGCTCAACTGGTGAAACCGCCCTCCGCTTTCGCTTGGAGAGGAGACAGGCCCGGCAGCAGGCATAAGATCCGGTTCGTTCAGCGCGGCAAAGAATTGCTCGCCGGAAACAGGCGTACCCTCTATGATGAAGTCAGGCATTGAATCTTTGGTATAGGCGACATAAAAATCGCGCAAAACCAGATTGCTTCCATCGTCAAAATGAAAAATCAAATCATTGCCAGAGCGTTCGCGTGTTGCATCGGCAATGGCGAAATCCAGCACGATGTGTGCGCCCTGTACGCTGGAGACAAGGACTCGGGTGCCCTGTTCAGGCTTGTGAAGCAATATTTCTGCCATTTTCTTCCATCCTTCTTCAAAAGAATCCGTCAACAAAGGATACGGCTACCTATCTGCACTTCTGTAGGTAAAAACTGTGATTATGCTGTAAATATAAGAGGTAAGGAGTCTCGTGAAGGGTGAAGAAAAGACTCTTTGCATGCTTGCAAGAGACACGTTTCTGCTATCCGGAGCAGTCTTTTGTTTCCTGCGGCTCCCCCTTTTCCCTTATTAGGAGATATTGCCAATTTTTTATATTGTCAACCTAACTATATACTTATCTTATATCCTTTGTTGAGGAGGGAAATCTACAAGGACGCCTTGAGCATGTCTCCTACACACTGGAAGACTCCAGAAGATGCTTCCTGTATTTCGGGGGATGCATTACCCATACTATAGCCGGAAAAATGACGTATCATAGGCAGATCGTTCTTGTCATCGCCGATAACAAGAACCTCTGCAACATCATTCCAACATTGTATCTGGAGCAGATTCTCTATTCCTGAAGCCTTGTCTACATTCGGAGCGGTAATATCGATACTGATTGTGCTGCTGTGGATCTCCGCATTCTCTCCACAAGAATCCCCAAACAGTTTCGCCCATCGTTTGAGATCATCAGCTTCGGCATACGCCATGCTGACCTGATGCAAATTCGGCAGAACCAGTGCCTCCGAAAGGGCCATGGGGGGAAGCGCATATTCTTTGAAAATCCAGTAAGGAGGCTTGCCTGAATGCACAAACTGGGATGCGCTGGCAAAAAAGGTGCATTGCGCACTTGCCTGTATCCCCGGATGGTTGGCAAGGATGGGGCGTATTGCTTGCGGTAACGGAGCCACATATCGGGTCTGGCTCTGAGCGTCACAGATCATGGCTCCATTATTGCAAATGAAAAAATCATAGGGAATGGAAAAGCGGGTCATGTCTCGCAGAAGCGTATCCTTGCCTCGTCCCGTTACAATACCAAAAACATTTCCTGCTTCTCTCCATTCGGTAACGGCAGCCAAATCTGCCTCTGTTACTTTGCCATTTCGATATAAGGTTCCGTCAAAATCGCACGCGGCTATTTTCATAGAGTTTCCCGACAGCGTTTTTAGAATCAGAAAAAAAGCTCTTTTTGTTTTCCTTTTAGATCCTGTAATCCTTATGCTAGGGTGTTTTTATTTGTATAATAACAGGTTAGGTTGCTATTGGGTGGTCATTATGCCGTGTTTGAGTGGTCATTGTGCCTATGGAGAGTGGGGATTTTACCTTTTTTGGGAGGGCATTATGCCGAAAGTGGGCATTATGCCGAAAGCAAGGGTAAAAAAAGTATTATAAGGCGGTGTTATTTGAGTGCGGCCTTAGCGTCAGCGAGAGCCTGCTCTTCCTCTGCCTGCTGGCGTAAACGCATTACTTCAGGATCGACATACCCCTCAGGACGGGGGTAGTGCCCTTGCCGCTGCATTGTACGGAGCCATGTGGTAACATGTGCGGCGGGAGAAGGACGCCCATGCGAAAGTTCCCAGTCGAGGTAGCGAAGGCAACGAGCCACGTTGTCGGCCTCCCACCCCTGAACGTGATACGCCTGGTGAAGTTCTGAAAGGTGAAGCGGCTTGAAGCCGGCCTTCGCGGCGTGGGGCCAGAGGATGGCAATCAGGTCTTCATCGCTGTCCCATATCGTTTTTTTGCTGAATGACTGTTGATGACGGTCATGTTCTGTTGGTGATTGTTGCAGTGACAGTTGTGGCGTTTGGGTGGCATGGCTTATGACGGTCATTGACGGTAATTGATAGTCATCAATGAATTCGATGCAAACGCCGTGCACATCTCCAGTACGAACCTGTGTGGTGCAGATGACTCCTTCATGCACCAGACGGCTGACCGTATTGCGGACAGTTCCGTATGAGAGGCCAAGCGCAGGGGCCAGCCGCTTGAGGTTGACGATGATCCGGGGAGTGTGTTGCTGCAATTCATGCAGGGCGTCCAGGATGATTTGTCGCGCGCCACCGATATGCGCTTCTTGAAGCGTGGCTGAGGCAAGGGAAGGTCTGCTCGTATCTCCTTTTGGTTTCTCTCTTTGTTTTACATCCACAGCCTTTTGCTGTTCAGGAGCGGTGTCTGTTGATGACAGTTTGTGACTGTCAAAAGAGCTTTCTGGGTTTACGGTTGGCGTGTGCTCTTTGTTGGAAGAACCAGCGGAGAAACGCTCTCCTTGCTTCTTGCGGCAGCTGTCAGTGACAGTTGATGGCTGTTCAGGGTAGTCCTCTTTATCGCGAGATGGAGCTTGCCTGTCTTGATGACTTGTGTATTTACTGTTGATGACAGTTTGTGACTGTTTGTCGCTTTTTGTGTCAGCGGTTGCATCTACTGTCAGTGACTGCTCATGACTGTTTGTGGCTGTCTCCGTAGGGAGAGGGGCTATGGGCAGAAGGGTGTCAGCAATGCTGTCCGCAGAAGGAGCCGGGGTTGTGCTCAGGCCTGAATCCAAAGAGCTTCTTTCCGGTGTGTGGGGACGAGCAGAGGAGGCCTCTTCTTGCTCTTCCGTGTAGGGAAGATGCCGAACGGTAACTTTGTGGGCGGTATAGGCTTCTGTCTCCTCCTTTGCCCCGGGCTGGGAGGGCGGCGTTTTATCGTCTGCTGGAGAGGGTGTCACATCCGTAATAGACTCTGGGGGGGTGAGGTCTTGCTGTGGAGCGGCAGAATGTGACTGGTTGGATACGGGAGCCGTCTCTTTTTTGATACCTTCTTCAGGTTGGGAGGGATGCTTCGGCGGCTGGCTCATCCTGCGCATTTTAGCGGCAGCTTCCTTGAGGTCTGCACTCAGGGAGGAGGTAAACGCTGAAGTAAAGTCCGGCATGCTTTGTTTTTTAGTCATGTCAGTTCCTTACAAAACAGAGAAGCGTGCCGGCAAGCCATCCCTGCTCCGGGATGGGTGCACACGCTGACGTTTCAATGGTGTTGCGGGAAAAGAGAGTGAAAAATCCGCTAGTTGTTTTTGGGGTCCAGGCGGTTTTCGATTTCTTGCGTCAGCTCGCGATAGCTGCGGCAAGAAGAGCAGCCGTCATCGTAGTCACAAACGGCGAGATTGCTCATTACGGCTTTATTCAGTGTGGTATTGCGGGGGATTGTCGTGCGGAAGACCATTTCTTCCCCGAATGTGCCGATAGCCACGTTGCGGATAGTCTTTGCCGCGTTGTTTCGTCCATCATACATGGTCAGCAAAACGCCCATGATGGCGAGATTCGACTCGGTATCGGCGCGGAGCGTTTCCGCAACCTTGATGAGATGGCTTACGCCTGAAAGGGCATAGGTATCTTCAACGCCCACAGGGATAATGATATAGTCAGTAATAACAAGGGCATTGGTAAGCAAGGCCCCTTCAATGGTAGGCGGGCAGTCCAACAGGATATAATCATAGGTATCCTGAGCCATCTTATCGAGAGCCTGCCGGAACCCAAAAAAACGCTTGATGGAATTGGAGAGCGTACTTACCGTAGCGTATACGTTCAGATTGGCAGGGATGAGATCCAGCCCCTCATATTTTGAGGAAACTGCCGCCGCAGAAAAAGAGGAACCGGTAAAGAGGTTGGCGACCGTCCGGGGTTGTTCATAGGGAGAAACCGTCCCGAGGGTCAGGGATGCGTTTCCTTGGGGGTCGCAGTCCACAACGAGGACGCGGCGTTTGCGTTTGGCAAGGCAATACGCTACGTTAACAGTGCTTGCCGTTTTCCCGACACCACCTTTGTGGTTTGCAAAAGCAATCACTTTCGCGGCCATGAGAGCCTCCTGTTTGGATACTGTGTACTGCGTTTTTTTCATGATAGGGTAAAAAAGTCAATAATCATCCCATATAAAAGCGGGTAAATAGATACGGTGCACGCGCATTGTCTTTAGATGAAATCGGAAAAACGTTCTTTCCTCTCTGGGGGCATGTCTTTCTTGTTCTGAATGTCACATGTCTTTCTTCGATAGATCCCTTTACAGCTCGGAACGATAGGATTTTTGTCGCTGGTTTTGCGCGTCCGGGCCTTCTGAATTGTGGAACTGAGGTATGACCAACAAGATGAAACCGGTGGGAGAGGCGTTGAAGGGCTTTCTTGAAACGCGAACAGGGCCTCTTTCGGAAGAGGAGCTGGACCGCCTCCGTTTCTATAATCCTACGCTTGCTGCACAGGTGGAGGCGTTGGACTGGGATGCTATCCCGCCATTTCTTTTGGCAATCATTGAGGAGTGGCGCAGAGAAGGCAGCCCGCAGGCAAAGGGGGCTGCTCGGGCCGCTCACGTTACGCAACAATCCCGTAGGCGTCCGGCCCCGGTCAGCCTTGAGGACTTGGCCAAAGAGCAGGCTCAGGAAGCGGCCCGGGCCGTTGTGGCTGTTTCCGTGCAGACAGCCGGAGCCGTTCCGCCCAAACCGAAAAAGGCTCTTCTCCCTTCAGCCGCGCCCACGGAGGAGGGGAATTCTGTCATCTGGTGCGGATACCCAACCAGCATTGCCCGTGTTTCTCCCTTTTTCCCTATGAACAATCTTGAGAAGGGGCGCAGGGACAGGCTGGTCCGGGATTTGAACGTCCCCTCGCACGAGAAAAACAGAATAGCGGCGTCCGGGATTTTTTTCTTCAAGGAACGGATTTCTTCCGGGCCTTGGGGAGATATCCTGTATACCGGGCCAAAGCTCAGTGTGGAAGAAGAGGATGTTCTGATGGCTCTGCTGGCTATCATCGAGTCCGGCCCTGAAGGGTTTACCGCACGCACTGCCCGGATGCGGGGGGCCGCCGGAAGTGAGGAAGATTTTGTTCCTCTTGCTCCCGGGGTACCAGAGGCTCCATATGTTTCGGGGGGCGTGGCGGCCTTTCCCGAGCCGGTTCGTTCGGCCTTTCCCGAGAGCGGCCAGGGAGAGAAATTCACCTACCGGGGACCGCTGTTGCCCATTTTGCGGCTCATGGGGCACAAGCGTCCCGGAAGAAACCACTATACGCGTCTGGTTACAGGGCTGACCTGCCTTGCGCATGGAACCATAGAACTGGTTGTCCGTGAGCACGGACAGGAAACCTTTTATGATTTGACGCACATCATTTCCAACCTTCGGCTGAGGGGGAAGAGCGATGCCGAACGGGATATTTCGGTAACGATCAGTCCTTTTTTCCGGGAAATGTATGTTGCCAATCGGCTGACATGGATTGATGTAGCCAAACGCTGCCAGATCCGGGGGAGCATCGCCAAGGCCATGTATCGATTCTGCCAGTCCCACCGGGAGAATCCTGTTTTTCGTGGCGATATTCGAACCCTGATCCTTGCCTTGAACATGGACCCGAACATTCCGCTTAAGGAGTCCCGACGCCAGATCCGGGATGCGATTGCCGAGCTTGTGGCCCGGAAGGTTTTGGAGAAAAGCAGTCTGTTGACGAAAGGGAATATTGTGATTCTCAATCGTACAGTCGAGGCTTTGCCGCCTCGGCGCAGAGGAAAAAAGCAAGACTAGATGAAAAAAGGGGGGCTGTGATGGCTCCCCTTTTTGTTTGGTTTTTTGTCCGCCATCACAACATGGAAGGAATCAATCCTGTTTTGAGCAGTGGAGCAGAAATACGGGTTCAAACCGAGGTTGTGTCAATGTATACTGATATATTCAAGTATGTTACATATGTTTTGGTGGTCATATTGCCGACAGGTGAAGCGAAAAGCTCCTGTTCATGAAGGGAATGGAGCCGTCAATGACAGTTATGGAGGGGTCATAAGCAGTCATTGACAGGTTTCAGCCGTGATGACTTGTCATCGCCGCGATGGGATTATGGAAGGTTTTTATTAAGATAAGTTATATATTATACATAGTTATTTGATATTAGTGTTCGTTTTGCCGAAACAGCTGCCCGCTTTGTTGCTGCTTCTTTCAAAGAGCCTAGCCGTTGGCAGCCGTCTTGCTTCGAATTATCGGTTAATTGTAAAAAAAGTTATATAACAATATATTGTATATAAAAAGAGTCCGTTTTGCCGACTCTGTTTCGAGGACTGTTTATGGCTGTCAGTTTTTGTCATTGACGGTTTATAACTGCTAGTAGTTGCTGGTTACTGTCAATGACTTTTATAAGGAGTCTTGAGGTGTCATTTGGTGTGATCCGTATTTTTTTGTCCATAACCGTCAGTGACAGCAAGTGACAGTCATGGACGCTAAAAGAGCGAGTAAAACATAAAGAGGCGCATAAGAGCGTTCCGATTCAGGGGGCAGGGTATGATGGGGCGGGAAGCGGTACTCGATACGAAAGAACGATAGTGAATATGGCCTTTGATGCCGTGTCTGGAACATGAGACTGTTTTTACGCACATATCTGGCCACAGCGGTACTGACGGCCTTCTCGCTGCCAACAAAAGTGTTTTTTCTTCTTGCCAACTTTGTTTTCATTGCGATGCAACCCCGGATATTTTTACTGTATCCTGTTCTCCTTCTACAATGTATTTTTTAGGAATGAAGATTGCTAGTCTTGATTCATTCTCAGCTGTGAGGTGAATATGAAGACTGAAGATGTATCG
>CAZIFC010000002.1:0-182738 GCA_964538355.1 uncultured Lawsonia sp.
TGAAATACAACGAATATTGGGTATACTCATAGACAGGCAGCAACTTTGTGCTTGACAGAACAAGCGTGTCGTGGTCATCTTGGATCAAGCAGATTGTGTAATCAATCAGGAGGACATGTCATGGACCTGAAGAAGATTCTTTACGCTGTTGATCTTGAAGATGCTCCTCATGCCGCCATTGAGCACGTCAAGATGGTGGCATCGCATACCGGAGCGGCCATTTCCATTGTTTATGTTGTGCCATCCGAGGCGATTTACGAAGCCAACTATCTTTCTGGTGAAGGCCAGCCAAACCGGATTGCTCCAACGCATGGACTTCTTGAAAAGATGGAGGGGTATTTGAATGAACAGTTCCCCGAGGGCGTCCATGACTGTGCTTTTTTGACCGGCAAGGTTTCCGAAGAAATCGTGAAGTACGCCCATCAGAATGAAGCGGATCTCATCATTGTCGGCGCGCATGGCAAAATCGGGTTCCGTGAGCTGTTTTCCGGTTCTGTAGCGGCGGATGTCGCGAAGAAGGCTCATTGTTCCGTGACAATCATCCGCCCGAAGGTATGAGAGCACCAGCGAGCAAGCTGTGTCGGAAACATACGGCTGAAATACATTTGCGGATAAAAAGGGGAGACTTGTCTCCCCTTTTTTTGTATCTGGCTGTCGTTTCTCCCTTGCTTCTCATGAAAATGAAGCAAGGCGGAACGCTGTGTCGGTTGATATGAAAAGGGAATAAAAAGAGTATAATATGATAAGTGTCGGACATCACTTCAGGTTTTTTGGAGGTACAAGAGCTGGAAAAGCTTCAGATAAGATGCTATGTTATACCAACACAAGGGAATGTATTGTCAAACGGATGACGTGTTCGCGCGAGTGCAACAAAACGTAGTTGTGGAAAACTTGTTGTGAATTCAGTAGAATGGACGGGCGTTGGAAACAACGCTTTTTTCGTTCAAAAGAAGAGCCACTACATCAGCCTTTTGTTTTTGAAAACGCGCAGTTGAATCATTGAATCAAAAAAGTTGGTTTGCTCATGAAACGTGTGTTTTTTCTTTTAGGGACTACTCTGGGGATATTGGTGGCTCTGGGCCTCGCAGCGGTTGCAGGAATCTATTTCTGGGCGGTTCGCGATTTGCCGGGATTTACCCGTATTGCCGACTATCGACCCGCACTTACGACCACGGTGCTGGCTCGGGACGGAAGCGTCATTGGCTATTTTTATCGGGAAAACCGCTTTCTCATTTCGCTCGAACAGATGTCCCCTCTGCTTCCGAAAGCCTTTCTGGCTGCCGAGGATGCGGAATTTTACGAGCATGAGGGCGTCAACCCTGTTGCCATTTTCCGGGCATTCCTGATCAACCTCCAGTCTGGCACCAAACGGCAGGGCGGCAGTACCATCACCCAGCAGGTGATCAAGCGTCTGCTTCTTACGCCGGAGCGGAGCTATGAGCGTAAAATCAAGGAAGCGATCTTGGCGTATCGGCTGGAGCATTATCTTTCCAAGGATGAAATCCTGACGATCTACCTGAACCAGACGTTTCTTGGCGCAAACGCCTACGGTGTGGAAGCTGCGGCAAGGGTCTACTTCGGAAAGCATGCCAAGGATCTCACTCTGGCGGAATGTGCCATTATAGCAGGCCTTCCCAAGGCCCCTTCGCAGTACAATCCCTACAGGGATCCGAGCGGAGCCATCGGACGCCAGCACTATGTGTTGCGCCGCCTGCGCGAGCTTAACTGGGTTACCGAGGCCGAATATCAGGAAGCCCTGAACCAGCCTTTGGTTTTCAAGCCTATGGCGGATGGCATGGGCAGGCAGGGCGCATGGTATCTGGAAGAGGTGCGCCGCCAGCTTATAGATCTGTTTAGCGAAGAAAACGCCAAGAAGCTTGGAATGGAGCTGCCTGTGTACGGCGAAGACGCCGTGTACCAAATGGGTTTTACCGTACAGACAGCCATGAGTCCGCAAGCGCAGATAGCGGGCGACGAAGCCTTGCGCTCGGGACTGGAAGCTTTTTCCCGCAGGCAGGGCTGGCAGGGACCGGTTGAAAAGATTCCTGCGGCAAAGCTTAAGGAACGTATTGAAAGCTCACACTTTACTCCAGATATGCTGCTGAATGGGGAACGTGTGAAGGCCATTGTTACCGGGCTTACGGACAAGGGCGCAGCGATCCGGCTGGGCAAATATGCCGGATTCATTGACAACGCCCGCCTGAACTGGGCGCGCAAGACGGTCCGCAACAAGCAGAAATTCCTCGAAGCCGGTGACGTCGTCTGGGTATCCGCCGTCAAGGACCCCAAAAATCCGTACAATCCGGATGAAGCCGAGCCGAACAAGCCGATTCCCTTGTCTCTGGAAAGCATTCCTGAACTGCAGGGTGCGCTGGTTTCCATTGAAGCCCAGTCCGGCGACGTTGTGGCCATGGTCGGCGGCTACAGTTTTCAGGACAGCCAGTTTAACCGCGCAACGCAGGCCTACAGGCAGCCGGGGTCCTCGTTCAAGCCCATTGTCTATTCCGCCGCGCTGGACAACGGTTTTACGGCGGCTTCGGTGCTCCTCGACGCGCCGGTGGTCCAGTTCCTCGAAAGCGGAGACGTGTGGCGTCCGAGCAACTATGAGAAGAACTTCAAGGGGCCGCTTCTGCTGCGGACGGCTCTGGCCCTGTCCCGCAACCTGTGCACCATCCGGGTGGTACAGCAAATCGGTATCAAGAAAGTCATTGAACGGGCCAAGGATCTGGAGCTGGAGCCGCACTTCCCCGAAGTGCTCTCGGTCAGTCTGGGGGCCGTTGCCGTTACCCCATTGAATATGACGCAGGCCTACACCGCCTTTGCCAACGGCGGCATGATCAGCAAGGCCCGTTTTATCCTTTCCGTCAAGAACTTCTGGGGGGAAACGATTTATGAATCCCAGCCGGATCAGCGCGATGCCATTTCCCCCCAAAACGCGTACGTCATGTCCTACCTGCTGAAGGAAGTTGTCAATGCCGGGACAGCGACCAAGGCAAAGGTGCTGGGCCGCCCGGTTGCGGGCAAGACGGGAACGAGCAACGACTGGAAGGATGCGTGGTTCATCGGCTTTACACCGTACCTTGTGACCGGCATGTATGTAGGGTACGATCAGCCCCGCACGATGGGCAAGGGTGGAACAGGCGGGGGCTTGGCCCTTCCCATTTTCGTGGAATACGCGAAAACCGCATTCCAAGCGTATCCACCCGATGATTTTGATGTTCCTGACGGAATCAGCTGGGCCAACGTTGATCAGAGCAGTGGCTATCTCGTCGAAGGTGGCGGACTCCGCCTTCCCTTCTATACGGGGACGGAACCAGGCTCCAGCACTTCCGAAGAATCCATTTCCGGGGTGAACACCCGGGGTGAGGATTTGCTGAAACAAATGTTTTGATCCAGACAGTTGCCTGATAACAAAAGCGTGCTTTCAAAAGCTGTTTCCCCTGTCGGGGGAGGGCTTTTGGAAGCACGTTTTTTAGATCCTGAAGATTGTCCCATGCAGGAGGTAGGGCAGCCGGAAATGCCGCACCTGTGAAAGGTGGCTATCGCGCGTGCATGAGCTGGGAGAGCGTGCGCGCGGCATGTTCCAGCATGTCGCGGGTGTGCAGACTCGTCAGGTTGAAGCGCAGGAGGGCATCTCCCTGG
This sequence comes from uncultured Lawsonia sp., assembly GCA_964538355.1. Lineage (GTDB taxonomy): Bacteria > Desulfobacterota > Desulfovibrionia > Desulfovibrionales > Desulfovibrionaceae > Bilophila. The sequence goes on from CAZIFC010000002.1 coordinate 3,643, forward strand.
GGGACGGTGGGGTAACGGGCCGCAAGAGCAAGGATGCCTTGTTCGGCAAGCTGCTTTCCGAGAAGGCTTGCTTTGGATTCATCGCCCACGGGGACGGCAAGGATATGCGCCGTCCCTCGTGAGGGAATACCATAAGAGGAAAGTCTGTTGCGGAAAAAATCCGCATTGTCCCGGAGGCGTTCGCGCTGTTTTTCCAGCGTGGGGAGTCGTTCCAGCAAGCGGAGGACAGCGGCGGCGTGGGCAGGCGGCATAGCCGTGGAGTGCATGATGGCCGAGGACAGATGCTCGAACAGTGTGGTAAAGCCTTTGGGCAAAAGGATGAAGGAACCCCAAAAGCCCAGAGCCTTGCCGAAAGTCCCCAGCATGATGTCAGCCGTGCCGGGACGGGTGGCGCATAATCCCCGTCCGTCCGGGCCGAGTGCGCCGACGGCGTGGGCTTCATCAACCATGAGAAAAAGCCCGTATCGTTCCCGAATTTCTGCCATGCGTGCCACATCAAGTTCCGTACCATCCATACTGAACAGGGATTCGGTGATGGCCAGCGGTTGGCTTGCCAAGGGGAAATCCGCGTTCAGGCGACGTTCAAGATGGTCATAATCCGCATGCCCATAGGCTCGGAGCCGGGCTTTGTCGCAGGGGATGGAACGAGCGATGCTGGCATGAATCCGGCGATCGACAAACACGGACTGCCCCGGTTGTATCAGGGCTGTGGCACAGGCAAGATTTCCCTGATAGCCGCTCGGCAGAAACAGGCATTCGTCAAATCCGAAATAGGCTGCTACGGACTGTTCGGCTTTTTCTGTGATGCGGCTTCGTCCGCCAGCCAGCCGCGAGGCCGAGGCCGACGGCGGAAAGGCGGCAAAGCACTGCCCGACGATGGCTCGCCACTCGGGAGAGGCCGCTTGCCCGAGGCTGTCGTTGGCGATGAAGTTGAGGAAGTGGCGGCCTTCGATATGAGCAATCGGGCCTGTTCCTGCCGTGTCGAGCAGCGGTGGGCGGCGTTCCAGTCCTCTGGACCGGGCTTCTTTCAACCGGCGTTCGAGCGTGGCGCGAAGGGTAGGGCGTTCGTCAGGCATCGGAAAAGCTCCCTGTACCGGGATTCCAGCATAGGTTGTTGAAAAGAGCCGTCATAGGGAATACGCCCGATGGCGAGTGATATTTTCCATTCATCATGATGTGTTGCATGTCTGTGCATCGGGCAGCCCGTCTTGTCGGCATGCCGTTGGTCTGGCTCAAGGCTCTGGAGCGTCACCTGATACAATGCCGCCTGTGCCGATTGTCCTGTCAGCCGGGCGAGGAGCCGCACAGTGCCGTCAAGCGGTGTTTCGGGAAGAGCGCATTCGTCAATCGAGAGCAGAAAGGCGTGGCAGGTGAAGCCGGCAAGCCAACGCTGGTGCATGGCGGCGCATTGGGCTGCGGCTTCCATTGCCTGCCATGCAGGTGCGGCGGCAAAGTGCCGATAGGCCGTCAGCCGCTCCGGTTGCGCTTCGGCAATCGCATCCAGCAGAATAAAGGGAGAAGGGACGGCCTGCGGAAAGCTGCTTATCCCCATAGCCGTACCACCAGAGCCGCGTTTTGTCCGCCGAAGCCGAAATTTTCCAGAAGCCCCACGGGGCCTGGAAAAGACTGCGGTGAGCGTGCAAATGACAGGCGCGTTGAACAGGCTTCGTGTAGATTGCGTATGCCGGGAAGGGTATTGGACTTGCCTGCCGCCAGCAGCAGGGCCAGCTCCACGCCTCCGCAAGCCGCAGAGCAGTGCCCGATCCATGACTTGAGGGCGGTAACGATTGGGCCTGCACCGGATTGGGCGAAAAGACGTTCCAGAAGCAGGCATTCGCTTTGATCGTTGAGCAGGGTTCCGGTGCCGTGGGCCGAAACCCAGTCGACAGCCTCGGGGGGCAGGGAGGCATCGACAAGGGCCTTGCGGACAGCCTGTTCGGAAAAGCGAGCCGTTTCATCAGGAGCCGTCAGGAAACCGCCGTCCAGCGACGCCCCGAAGCCGAGCACTTCCGCCCAGATGTGCGCGCCGCGCGCGCGTGCCGTATCCAGAGATTCCAGCACAAAGGCCGCCCCGCCTTCGCCGGGTACAAAGCCGTCGCGCCGGGTGTCAAAGGGGCGGGAGGCTTCCTGCGCGGAAGGGTTGCGGCTGAGTGCGTGCGCTTTGGCATAGCCGATCATCCCGCCTGAGGCGAGCCGGGAGTCTCCGGCATGGCACAAGACCGTTTCGGATAGTCCGAACCTGATCCGGCGGTAGCTTTCCCCTAGAGCCTGAAGCGCGGAAGCGCAGGCCGATTCAAGGATCATGCCTTCACCGTGGATATCCAGAAAGCGGGACAGAACCGTATTGGGGGTGTTGGGCAGCCAGCGCAACAGCCACAGGGCATCAAGGGCGGCGGCATCTCCGGGAGGAAGGCCCTGCTCGCGTCCAAAATCCAGCATGGGACCGATCGCTCCAATCAGATCCGTTTGCGGAGGCATGGACTCAAAGCCCGCAGACGCGGCGGCTCTCAGTCCTGCAAGAACGGCAAGCATAGCCCCGCGGTTCAGGTAGCGTCGATGCCGCCACGCGGAAAGCCGGGCAAAGGCCGCATCGCTGCCCGGATCGGCAATCGGGCAGACGGGATAGCCGGGCAGGGTTTCGCTGGAGGTGAAGGCGGTGCGCCCGGAGGCGAACGCTTGCGCGATGCCTTCGGGATTCCACCCCAGGCTTGTGCAGCAGCCCATGCCGGTGATGACAACCCTGTTCATGTCAGCGGGAAGGCAGCGCAGCGGCGATATAGGTGACGATATCGTCAAGGCACAGCTGGGGAGCTGCCGCCGGATCGGAAACGGCGAGGGCCAATTCCCGGACGCGTCCGGGAGAGAGGTAGGGATATTCGCGATGCAGGATGGCTTCCGCGGCACCTTCTTGGGCAAGATGGTAGCGGAGCGAGCGCAGGAAAACCACATCATCGTCCACGGCAATGCGGAATTCCTGCCCTATCCGTGCGCCGATCTCCAGCAGGTCGATGGACTCGCAGGGCAGGTCCGTCATCAGCCGGGTGGCTCCGTTGAGCGTTTTGGGATCACGCTCGAAAATTTCGGCGACGATGCCTTGCACCTTGTCCAGTATATCCTGATGATCCATGATGTCCTCAAAAAACTGTTTTGGTTGCAGAGAGTCCGCCATCCAGCGTCAGTACCGTTCCGTTGGCGGCGGCGGATGAAGCGGAAAGCAGATACAGCAGCGCGTTGACGGCTTCATCCATGTGGACCAGCCGGCCCAGCGGCATCCGCCGAGCCGCGGCTTCCCGGCGTTCTTCGAGAAAACGCTTGCCGCGTCCGGAGTCGAGCCAGCTCAGGCGCAGGGAGGCCGCGGTGACGCCCCGGCCTGAAAGCTCCACGGCAAGGCTACGGTAGAGGGCTTCTCCGGCAAGCTTGGCGGCGGCATAGTAGCCTTGCCCCGCCGCCGGACATTCCGCTGCGCTGGAAGAGACGAAAATGCAGCGTCCGAATCGCCGGGCGAGCATGGCACGGCCCATTGCCCGCACAAGCCGGGCGCGGATGCCGATATCTTCGGAGGCCCAGTGCATGATGGCTTCCGGTGAGGGGGCGGCAAGAAGGCTCTCGAAGCGCGAATGCATCAGATCGGCCAGATGTGCCGGGGTTTCGCCGAGCTGCATGCGGCACTGTTCGGGAAGGCGTTCGGGAGATTCCAGCAGCAGGGCGGCAAGTCCGGCCTCGCGGCATCGCCGCAACCCTTCCTCCGAGCGGCAGACGGAAAGCGTTTCCGCCTGTTCTTCATGAAGTGCCTGCGCCAGCCTGATGCCCAGCTCGCTGCTGCCGCCCGTAATGAGGATCGGGCCTTTAAAGCAAAGCTTCATGGTTTTCCTTGCGGCGCGGTTCCAGCAACAGCGTCCCTTTTGCCATACAGCGTTCCCCGGAAAACAGGGAACACCGGATGGTTGCCGTCTCAGGCTGGAGGGCAAGAGAGCAGGTATACTCACCTGGCTCAACAAAATGGCGGAACTGGAAGCGTTTCATGCCAATGATCTTCCAGTCGGGGAACCGGTTTGCTGCCTCCACCCGCAGGGCCTCGAACAGCAGCGTTCCGGGAACTCGGGGCGCGCCGGGGAAGTGATCCCGAAACAGCGGATGATCCTCGGGGAAAAACAGGCTGCTCTCAATGTGTGTTGCATCAGGCGTCATGCTCGTGACCAGACTCAGGCCTTGCGGGACGGCTCGTCCCTGTGTTCGGCGAGCCATCGGCATTTGTGCAGGCACCACCACGGAGTCACGATAAAGCGGCCGTCCGTCTTGGCCTTGCGGTCGGGGTGCGCGCCGCTTTCCTTGCAATCCAGACTGCACAGCATCAACGCCTGGCAGCGTTCCCCGTGGGGGCAGCGGTGCATTTCTTCTTCTTCGGGCATGGGCAGGGGCATGGTTTCTCCTCGTGGTTACAAACGGATTTGATGATACCGAAGAGCCGGAAGGAGGGCAACCATACCCGCCGCCGCTGCCGCCTCAAGCCCGGCATCTTCGCATGGTCAGAGCTGGGAGGGGGTGTCTTCCCGGCTGGCTTCCGGCTGGAGTCCCGTGCAGACCTTCAGGGCCTGCTCCCGCGCTCTGAGCAGCAGGGGCGTCATGGGAATCCGGGGCTGCGTGTCTATGCAGATGCCAAGATATGCCCCGAGGGGGAGTGGCGTTTGCAGGCTGTTCAGGCGTTGCCACCAGCCTTGCCGCTTCCATGTTCCGGGCGGCCCGAGCAGCACGGAGCGCATGGACAGGGAGGCCTTTGGGCAGGCGTTTTTGATCATGCGGTAGAGGGACCAGAAGTGCAGATTGTGCAGCCGGTGTTTCGCCTCCAGCGTGGGACGGTGCAGCCGACGCTGGATCTGGTAAAGCGAAAGACTGTTCATGGACCCGATGATGACGCCTCGCGAGGCCACGCGGACGGCTTCCCTCAAAATCTCTTCCGGCTCCTCGGCGTATTCCAGAATGGTGAGCAGAGCGACATAGTCAAACTCGCCGTCGTCGAACGGCAAATGCTCGGGTTTGCCAAGCTGGAATGCCGCCCGGTTCCCAAGACGCTCGCGGGACATCTCCAGCAGTTCCGGGCTGGTGTCCAGCCCCGTCACGTCAAAGCCGTAGTGCCAGAGCATTTCCAGAAAGATGCCCGCTCCGCAGCCGATATCCAGAAGCGTATGCCCGCGTCGCGGCCATTGGGAAATCAGGTGTTGGAAAAGGCGATTCTCCTGCGCGATGGCATACGTCCCCTCGGGGGTTGCGTACCATTCGTGCAGCAGTCGGGCTGTTTCAACGTTCCACATTGTCTGCCTCCGGTTTTTCAACAGGATACCCCTTTGCGGGACGGCAGAAAAGCCCGTTACTTTGCCGGGGGCCAGATGCCGCATTCACGGACAGGCGCGAATCCTTTTTTAAAGGCTTCCTCCAGGCTGTCAAATCGGATCTGGTTGCGTTTCGCGACATTGGCCTTGCGAAGGCAGGCTTCCGAGAAGAAACGCCTGCTGTTGGCGTTGCCCGTGAAGGCGTCCTGCGCCTCGGGGCGATCGAGTACGAAGGCCCAGCAGCCTTTGCGCCTGTCTATAGCGTCCCGCTGGGCCGCCGTCAGACGCCTGACAAGATCCGCAGGGAGGTTCTTGTGGAAGTAGAAGGTAGCCATGCCTTCCTGTAGCAGCAGCTCGTTGAGCGACCGCCCGTCCGGCAGCCGGATCTCCGCCACCAGCCTGTGATAGCGGTCCCTGGATTCCTGGGAAAGCGGAACAACCCGGATTTGTTTCCCCTTCACCTGCTGGCAGGTAAAGTTGCGGGCTTCGCTTGCGTAATACTGCGGCGGTGTCTCTTTTGAGCCTTTTTCTGGAGTATCCACGCCCGCAAAACGAACCCGCTGGCCCGTATCCAGTACGAGGGTGTCGCCGTCGATGCACTGTTTGACGGCAGCAAGAAAGGCTTCTTCCGCAAGGGCCGAGGACGCCTGAACGATGAAAAAAACCGCCACAAGGGCGGCTGTCAGCTTTTTTTTCAAGGAAAACATCAGCTTTCTGCGAGCCATCCGGAAAGGGCTTCCACAATTTTGCGCGCCTGTTCGGAGCTGGAAATGTTGAACTTGGACTTCTGGCGGTATTCGCCGCCGGACTTCTGGTAGCGGCGGATGGCGTACTTGTCCGGGCCGTATTCCCCCGTATCGCTATCCAGTTCCTGATAACGGAAGAGAATGGTCGTCCATGCGCCTTTGGAGAGAATCACCTTGTCGATTTCCTTGATGAGGATCTGGCCGGACTCTTCATATTCAATGGTGATTTCATCGGGAGTGCTGCTCATGTAGTCATCCTTCGCCAAGGCGTTTTTGCCCGGGGCTTATGAAATGGAAGGCTTCCCTTATCGTGTTTCACCATGCGGCGCAAGGGGGATTTCCGTTTGCCGGAAACGGAGATCGGGCGGAACACTGGACAAATTTTTTCTGTCTGGTATCTCAGAGAGACTCTGCCGCTGTACGGACAGCTCGGCGGCAGGCATTTTTTGCAAGGAGTTTCCATGAGCAACGAACCTGATAAGATTATTTACTCCATGATCCGTGTCTCCAAACGGCACGGACAACGTGAAGTCCTTAAAGATATTTCCCTTTCCTACTTCTATGGCGCAAAGATCGGTGTTCTCGGCCTGAACGGATCGGGCAAGTCGTCCCTTCTGAAGATCCTTGCCGGCGTGGATCAGGCCTTTGACGGCAAGACGGTGCTGGCTCCGGGCTATACCATCGGGTATCTGGAACAGGAGCCGCTCGTCAACGAAAACCGCACCGTCCGCGAAGTTGTGGAGGAAGGCGCGAAGGAGATTGTTGATCTCGTCAAGGAATTTGAAGAAATCAACGCCAAGTTTGCCGAGCCGATGGAACCCGACGAGATGGACAAGCTCATCGAGCGTCAGGGGCAGGTGCAGGAACTGATGGACGCCAAGGGTGCGTGGGATCTGGATTCCAAGCTCGAAATGGCGATGGATGCCCTGCGGTGTCCCCCCGGCGACACGCCGGTTTCCGTGATTTCCGGCGGCGAAAAGCGTCGCGTGGCCCTGTGCCGGCTGCTTTTGCAGTCGCCCGACATCCTGTTGCTCGACGAACCCACCAACCATCTGGACGCCGAGTCCGTGGCATGGCTGGAACGCTTCCTTCAGGGCTTCCCCGGCACGGTCATCGCCGTGACCCACGACCGTTACTTCCTCGACAATGTTGCGGGCTGGATTCTTGAGCTTGACCGCGGTCGGGGCATTCCGTGGAAGGGCAACTATTCTTCGTGGCTGGAGCAGAAGGAAAAGCGGCTTGAGCAGGAAGACAAGGCGGAAGACGAACGCCGCAAGACGCTTTCCCGCGAGCTGGAATGGATCCGCATGTCCCCGAAGGGCCGCCATGCCAAGGGCAAGGCCCGTATCAACGCCTATGAAGCCATGCTGAGCCACGAGAGCGAGCAGCGTGCCCCTGATCTGGAGATCTACATTCCCGCTGGGCCGCGTCTGGGCAAGAAGGTCATCGAAGCCGTCGGCGTCAGCAAGACGCTTGGCGACAAGACGCTCATGGAAGACGTGAACTTCATCATCCCGGCCGGTGCCATTGTGGGCATCATCGGCCCCAACGGGGCGGGCAAGACCACGCTGTTCAAGATGATGGTTGGGCTGGAAAAGCCGGATGCCGGTACGCTGACCGTCGGTGATACCGTCAAGTTCGCCTATGTTGATCAGCAGCGCGAATCCCTGACCCCCGGCAAGACCGTGTATGAGCTGATCAGCGACGGGGCGGAAACCATCAAGCTCGGCAACCGTGAAATCAATGCCCGTGCCTACTGCACCCGCTTCAACTTCACGGGTTCGGATCAGCAGAAGAAGGTGGACGTGCTGTCCGGCGGCGAGCGCAACCGCGTGCATACGGCCCGGATGCTGAAGTCTGGCGCAAACGTCATCCTGCTTGACGAACCTACCAACGACATTGACGTCAACACCATGCGCGCCCTTGAAGACGGGCTGGAAAACTTCGCGGGCTGCGTGCTCGTGGTCAGCCACGATCGCTGGTTCCTCGACCGCATCGCCACGCACATCATGGCCTTCGAGGGAGATTCTTCCGTGGTATTTTTTGATGGCAACTATTCAGAATACGAGGAGGATCGCAAGAAACGCCTCGGCAAGGACGCGGATCAGCCGCACCGCCTGAAATTCCGTAAGCTCACCCGCTAGCTGGATTCTCTGCTGAACAAGAAAAGCCTCCTCGAACAGCTCGGGGAGGCTTTTCTTATGGTCAGAAACGGAAAGGGTGGACCTGCCCAGACGCGGAAACGTTCAGGCGGACGCACCAGTGGCAGAGGGCTATCAGGCGGAGAAGGCGTTGACGGCTTCCAGCGAACCGACCGCCTCGATCCGGGCTTCCTCTTCAACCGGCACGGCGTCGAGGATGGGCTTGACCATACGGGACAGAGCACCCTTGGGTCCTACTTCTATCCATGCGCGCACGCCGTCGTGCCACTGGTTGGTGATGGTATCGATCCAGAGGACGGACGACACCATCTGGATGGCGGCGAGTTCGCGCAGGCTTTCCCCGTCGGTGACGGCCTTTCCGGTCACGTTGCTGTACACCGGGAAGCGGGGCCTCGACCATGTCATCTTGTTGACGGCCTTGGCGAGTTCCTTTGCGGCGGACTCCATGAGCGGGCTGTGGAAGGCTCCGCTTACCGGCAGCGGCACGGCGCGCCCCTTCTTTTCCTTGACCAGAGGGAGGGCCGCTTCCACAGCGGCCTTGGTTCCGCTGATGACGAACTGGGCGGGGGTATTGTGGTTGGCGACGATGAGCGTTTCGCCGGTGGCTTCCGCCGCGGCTTTGGCAATTTCGGACACGGCTTCGCGATCGAGCTTGAGGATGGCGGCCATGCCGCCCCGTCCGTCGGGATCGGCGTCGGCCATCAGCTTGCCGCGCAGGCTCACCAGCTCAATGGCGGCTTCGGGAGCGAGCGCACCCGCGGCGGTCAGCGCGCTGTATTCGCCAAGGCTGTGCCCGGCGGCGCAGGCGGGGGAAAGTTTGCCGGAAAGTGCCTGCCACAGCGTCACGTCAACGACCGTCAGCGCAGGCTGGAGGTGGCGGGTATCCGCCATGAGCGCGGCGTCTTCGCTTTCCCAATAGATGGCGCGGAGGGGCAGGCCGCTGATTTGTTCAGCCCGTTTCCAAAGCTCCATCGCCTCTTTCGATGCTTCGGCGATGTCGCGGCCCATGCCGGGTTCCTGGGAACCCTGACCGGGAAACAGAATGGCGGTAGGCAGAGTGGACATGGTGACCTCTACTTTTTGGATGTTGGGGTCGGATGGACAGCCTTGAGCAGTGCGGGAAGACTGCGCCGCACAAGGTCAAGCTCGTCATTGCTGACATTGGGCATTTCAACGGGGGGCGTCTTGGAAATGGCATCCCCCTGCTGAATGATGGCTACGCCAGCCGCAGCACGGCCCATGATGCAGAAAAAGCGTTCGGGGTTCCACCCGGAGGTGTTAAGATATCCGGCGGCTTCTCCCGAGTAGAGAAAATCCGGTTCGCCTTTTTCGTTGAGGATGGGGTGGGACGTTTGTCCGTGTTCCCGCATCCATGCACGGAAACGGGGAAGATCGGCGATGAACTGGTTGAGTTCCTTTTCCGAGAAGGGCGGCTGGCTGTACAGCGTTTCCGCGAATGCGGGAAGAGCGGACAGCAGAAGGAACAGCCCGGCAAAAAAAAGGCGGGAGAAGGTGTGCATGCACATGTCGCTTGGTTTTATGGAAAAGAAGGGGCCGGGGCAGGACGGAACCGGCCCCGGCGGGGCGGCTAGTCGTACTTGATGGAGCTGATCTGCATGAGCTTGTTCCAGTTGTGATGCGATTCGATGTAGCGCATCGTACCGGTCTTGCTGCGGATAATCATGGAGTGGGTTACCGCGCCCTGCCCGGAGAACTGCACTCCGCGCAGGAAGGTTCCCCCAGAGATGCCCGTGGCGGCAAAGAAGACGTCGTCGCCCTGCACCAGCGTGTCGGCATCAAGGACCTGCGAAAGATCAATGCCGGCGTCTTCAATGGCTTTCTTTTCCGCTTCGGACTGGGGGTCCAGACGGGCGAGCATGGCTCCGCCAGCACCCTTGATGGCGCAGGCCGCGAGAACTCCCTCGGGAGTGCCGCCGGTTCCCATCATGACGTCGACTTCGGAACGCTGGTCGACCGCCATCAGCGCACCGGCGACATCGCCGTCGGTATGCAGCTGAATGCGTGCTCCCACGGCGCGGATTTCGCTGATCAGCTTCTGGTGGCGGGGCTTGTCGAGCACGAACACCACAAGGTCGTTGACATCCTTGCCGAGAGCCTTGGCGATGAGGCGCAGGTTCACATGCGTGGGGGCGTCCAGATCGATGGCGTCGCGGGCCGCCTGCCCGACAACCAGCTTTTGCATGTAGTAGCTGGGGCCGGGATTGTACATGCTTCCGGCCGGAGCCGCACCCACGACCGCAATGGCGTTCGGGCGGCCATACGCGAGCAGGTTGGTTCCTTCCACAGGGTCAACGGCAATGTCCACAGCCGGGCCGGTGCCCATGCCGATGACTTCGCCGTTGTAGAGCATGGGAGCTTCGTCCTTCTCGCCTTCCCCGATGATGACCTTGCCCGCGATGGGCAGGGAGTTGAAAGACAGACGCATGGCATCCACGGCTGCGCCGTCACCGGCGTTTTTGTCGCCGCGACCCAGCCAGCGGGCGGAGGCCAGCGCGGCGGCTTCGGTGACACGAACAAGATCAAAGGCAAGGTTGCGCTCCGGCGCTTCCATAAGGGACATGACGCTCTCCAAAAAAAGATGAATGGTTGCTTGATGCGGTAACGCCGAACCGGTAATGGCGGCGTGTACGGATTCCCGAAGATAGATCAGCCGGAGCCGCTCTTCAAGGAAAAGCTCGGGGAAGAAGGACGGGGTGCTTTTCGGATAAACCCGTTCGTGCTAGTCCGTATCGACTTTATCTTCTATTCCGTGTTATTATGCTCCCGTCCGGGACACGTTCCCTTCCCTTTCTTCTTGCATAAGCAGGTGTGAGGAGGCCCGGGGGAGAATGATTTCCCCCGGCGGGGTTCGGGGCAACGCCCCGATTCTTCAGAAAAATACGAGAAACACAGATGGGCCTTATGCAAAAAACGATTGCTTTTCCCGATACCCTTCCTGTGGAGGCCCTGTTCCCCCAGCTTTTGTCATCGCTTGCCGCCGGAACACGCTGTATTCTTGAGGCTGCGCCGGGTGCGGGCAAGACTACGCGAGTTCCGCTTGCCCTGCTGGGAGAAAACTGGCTTTCCGGCAAGGGGATTCTCATGCTGGAGCCGCGCCGGATGGCGGCGCGGAGTGCCGCCCGACATATGGCTTCGCTGCTTGGAGAGGCGGTAGGGCAGACGGTCGGCTACCGGGTTCGGCTGGAAAGCAGGGTCAGCACGGCGACGCGGATCACCGTCGTAACCGAAGGGATTCTGACACGGATGCTTCAGGATGATCCCGAATTGTCGGGGTACGGCTGTCTCATTTTTGACGAATTTCATGAGCGGAGCCTCCATGCCGATCTCGGACTGGCGTTGGCCTTGGATTGTCAGGAAGGGCTGCGGGACGATCTGCGGATACTGGTGATGTCCGCCACGCTGGATTCGGAGCCACTGCTCCGGTTGCTGGAGCAGGGCGCGGCCTGTCCGGTTCCCATCCTGAAGAGCGAGGGCAGGGCATGGCCCGTGGAAACTCGTTATGTGCCTTTGCCGCGTGCGGACATGCGGCTGGAGACGTGGGTTGCGGAAGTCGTCCGGCGGGCGGTGCGGGAGGAGACGGGCAGCATACTGGTCTTCCTGCCGGGTACTGGAGAAATCCGAAAGGTTGAAGCGTTGCTTGAACCTTTGAAGTCGGAAACGTTGCGGATCTGCCCGCTGTATGGCGATCTTTCCGTTGCGGAGCAAGATGCCGCCATTGCTCCGCTCCGCGCGCCGCTACGAAAAATCGTGCTGGCGACCTCGATAGCGGAAACCAGCCTCACCATTGAAGGGGTCCGCGTGGTGGTCGATTCCGGATTGGCGCGCACTGTCCGCTTTGACGTGGGGACGGGGATGTCCCAGCTGGTGACGGAACGGGTCTGCCTTGCCGGCGCAAACCAGCGCAGGGGAAGGGCGGGGCGCACGGAGCCGGGTGTCTGTTATCGGCTGTGGAGCCAGGGCGACGAACCCGGTATGGCCCTGCATGTCCGCCCGGAAATACTGGATGCCGACATGGCTCCGCTGTGTCTGGAGCTTGCCGTCTGGGGCGTGGGTGATCCTGCCTCGCTGCGCTGGCTGGATGAGCCTCCAGCGGAAGCCGTGCAGCAGGCTCTGCCCTTGTTGCGGCGTCTGGAGGCTCTTGACGCCTCAGGACGGGTGACGCCGAGAGGCCGGGCAATGGCGCGGCTTCCGCTGCATCCCCGGCTGGCGCACATGGTTCTGGCGGCGCGTTCCCTGGGGCTCGGCAAGCCTGCCTGTCTGCTGGCTGCCCTGGCGGGAGAGCGGGACCCGTTGCGGTTGCGCGATGCGGATGTCCGCCCCCGGCTGGCTCTGTTCGAAAAGCCTCGGGAGGGAGCGGCGTTCCGCATCCGCGAGGCTTCCCTCCAGATCGGACGGTTGCTCGAGCATACCGAAGCGTTTCCTTCAGTATGTATGGACATTCCTCCCGAAGAGCAGGCAGGGGTTCTGCTTGCGTTGGCGTATCCCGACCGGATCGCCCAGAAACGGAGCCGGGGGAGTTTTCGGATGGTCAGCGGGCGCGGCGGCTCGCTGGACGAGGCGGACCCGCTGGCGGATGAGCCGATCCTTGCCGTGGGAGCCGTGAACGGCGGGGCGGGCAACGCGCGCATATGGCAGGCGGCTCCGATCTCGCTTGGGACGGTCCGCAACTTGTACGGGGCGTGGTTTGAGGCATCGGAAACGGTGGTCTGGGATGTCCGCGAAGAGGCTGTTTCGGCCCGGCGTCGGGTTTGTCTGGGGGCGTTTGTCGTCGAAGAGGCACCGCTGACCAAGAAAGACGCGCTCTCCGACGCCATGAGGCAGGCCGTGCTGGAGGGAATCCGCAGTCTGGGGCTGGCGTGCCTTCCGTGGACGGACGAGCTGGAACAGTGGCGTTTGCGAGTGCGGCTGGCTGCCGATGCCTGCCCGGAAGAGGCATGGCCCGATGTTTCGGATGCGGCCCTGTTGCACACGCTGGAGGAATGGCTTGGCCCCTTTCTTGAGGGAATTTCCCGCCGCGCGCATTTTTCGCGTATCGATTTGGCGGCGGCCCTCCATGCCTTTTTGCCGTGGCATCAGGCCAGACAGCTTGAAGACCGGGTTCCCACACATATGGAAGTGCCTTCCGGTTCGCATGTGCGCCTGCGCTATGAGGCGGGCGCGGATGGCATTGTCCCCGTTCTTGCCGTCAAGCTGCAGGAACTTTTCGGGATGCGGCTTTCTCCCGCCGTTGCCGGAGGGCGGGTTCCCGTTTTGGTCCACCTGCTTTCGCCGGCGGGACGCCCCCTGCAGATTACGCGAGACCTCGAAGGGTTTTGGAAAAACGGCTATGCGGCCGTAAGGGCCGAAATGCGGGGGAGGTATCCCAAGCACCCTTGGCCGGATGATCCGCTTTCCGCAGTTCCCACCCGCCTGACCAGCAAACGCCTGCGGAACGGGTAGGCGGAGAAGGCGGAATGCTGGAATACGTCTTACTTTACTTTTGCGACTGTTACGGTAGAATGCACCCCTTACGTTTCTCTTTTTAACCGTTCCGATTCCGAGGTATTCCATGCGCGCCGAACAGCATCTTGAGGCTTCTTTCAGAGCTGTACTGAAAAATATGAATCTCCCCTGGCCGGACAAGGCCGTCATCGAGCCGTCCAAAGATCCCAAGCACGGGGATCTTGCCTCCAACCTCGCCATGGTTTCCGCCAAGGCCGCGGGGATGCCTCCGCGTGAACTGGCTGCGAAGATGGCCGAAGCCTTGCGTCAGGAAGATGCGTCCCTTGCGGCGGTTGAAGTCGCTGGACCCGGCTTCCTGAACGTGACGTTCAGCCCCGATTTCTGGCATGAAACGATCCTGCGCGTCGACGAAGCCGCCGAACGCTTCGGGCAGTCCACAGTGGGCAACGGCTGCAAGGTACAGGTGGAGTATGTTTCCGCCAACCCTACCGGCCCGCTGCACATCGGGCATGGTCGCGGAGCTGCGGTCGGCGACACGCTGGCCCGCATCCTGCGCTTTGCGGGATATGACGTTACGACGGAATATTATATTAATGATGCGGGCCGCCAGATGCGTCTGCTCGGCCTGTCCATCTGGCTTCGCGCCAAGGAATTGGCGGGCATCGCCGTAGAGTGGCCCGAAGATTATTACCGCGGGGCCTATATCATTGATATTGCCCGCGAGATGATGGAAAAGAATCCTCAGCTGACCTCGCTTTCCGATGCTGAAGGGCAGGATGTGTGCTTCAACTACGGCATGCAGACCATTCTGGACGGCATCAAGGAAGATCTGCACAACTTCCGGGTCGAGCATCAGGTGTGGTTCTCCGAACGCTCGCTGGTGGACCACGGTGCCGTGGAAGCGACCTTTGAACGCCTGAAGCAGGCGGGCCTGTCCTTTGAAAAGGACGGAGCCTTGTGGTTCCGCACTACGGACTTTGGCGACGACAAGGATCGCGTGCTCCGCAAGTCCGACGGGTCGCTGACCTATTTCGCCTCGGATATCGCCTATCATGACGATAAGTACCATCGCGGATTTGATCGCGTGGTCGACGTGTGGGGCGCGGACCATCATGGGTATATTCCCCGCATGAAAGCGGCGGTGCAGGCCGTGGGCCGGAAGGCCGAGGATCTCGACGTGGTGCTCATCCAGCTCGTCAACCTGCTGGAAAACGGCACGCAGGTGGCGATGTCCACGCGCGCCGGGCAGTTTGAAACGCTGGCCGATGTCGTCAAGGAGGTGGGGGTTGACGCCGCCCGCTTCATGTTCCTGTCCCGCAAGAGCGACAGCCATCTGGATTTCGACCTTGCACTGGTGAAGCAACGCACCATGGACAACCCGGTCTACTATGTGCAATACGCCCATGCCCGTGTGCGTTCCGTGCTCCGCAAGGCTGCCGAGGCAGGGCTGACGCTTCCCGAAAAAACGGATGCCGCCTTGCTTGCGCCGCTTTGCGAAGCGGAAGATCTGGCCCTGCTGCGTTTTCTTGATCGGTTTGAAGATGTGGCTGAAGGCGCGGCCCAGGCCTTGGCTCCGCATCATGTCAGCTTCTACCTGATGGAACTCGCCGGAATGCTGCACAGCTATTATGCAAAACATCCGGTGCTTCAGGCTGGAGATCAGGCTCTGGCGTTGGCGCGTCTGGCCCTGCTCCGTTCCGTGGGGCGCGTCGTGAAAAACGGCCTTGAACTTCTTGGCGTGAGCGCACCCGAAAGCATGTAAAGGATCTGACCGGGCCTTGCCTGGCGAGGCCCGGTGCTTTCCGGTTGAACGAGACGTCATTCAGAAAACAGGATAGATCATGTCTCTAATGCCTTTTCCCAGTCGCTCCCCTTCGCGTTCTTCTGGAGCCGATGGAGGAGGCGGCGAGAAGCTGTCTGGCCGGAAGTACACGATCAGCTTAAGCTTTTCCGGCCTTATCACCAGCGGTATCATCGCGATTATCGCCATTGGATGGATTTTTGCCTTTGGGGTCATCGTCGGAAGAGGGTATAATCCGGAGAAAAAACTGCCGGAGCTGGCCCGTCTTCTTCCTCCTCCCGAGGGAGCGGAAGAGGCCCCGAAGGAAGCCAAGGGCATCCTCAAGCCTGAAGAGCTGACGTTTATGACGGATCTCAAGCAGGCGCAGCCTGCCGCTGCGGGAGCTGTTGCCGGAAAACCGGAACAGAAACCCGCCCATCCTGCGGCACAGGCTCCTGCTGTTCCAGCCCCGCAGCCTGCGGAATCTCCTTCTGAAAAGTTCGATTTTGTTTTTCAGGCGGTGGCTTACAAGAGCCGGGGAAACGCCGACAAGCTGCGCGAACGCATGGATGGCGAAGGGTTGCGATCCCGCATGACCATCGAGAAAGACAGCAAGGGGCGTCCGAAGTGGTTCCGGGTTCAGGTTCTGGTTCGTGGTACGGATGCCGAAGCCGCCGCCACAAAACAGGTGCTTGCCAATATGGGCCTGAAAGACGCGACCCAGATCTCGAAAAAGCCGGTCAAGGGGCGGTAAATGGAACTATTGTCTCGTTTTCTTGCGATACCCGGTTCGCTGGCCCTGCGTTGGGCCAGTGCGTTGGGAGCCGTGTTTCTCTTTCTGCTTGAAGGGTTGCGCCAGATTGCCATTGCTCCGAGATTGTTGGGCAAGGTGATGCAGCAGCTGTATGTGATTGGCTCGAAATCCCTGTTTGTCATTTCCCTGATAGCCTTGTTTACCGGCATGGTTCTTGGTCTTCAAGGGTATTATGTGCTGGTCAAGTTCGGTTCGGTGGGCTTTCTTGGTGCGGCGGTTTCGCTGACGCTGATCCGTGAGCTGGGTCCGGTTTTGACCGCGATCATGATTACAGGGCGTGCGGGATCTTCCATGGCTGCCGAAATCGGCGTGATGCGGATCACGGATCAAATCGATGCGCTTGAAGTCATGGACATTCCCGGCATGGGCTATCTGGTGGCTCCGCGTTTCGTCGCTTCGCTGATAGCCTTTCCGCTGCTGACGGCCATTTTTGATGTGGTCGGCATCTTCGGCGGGTATCTGACGGGCGTGCAGCTGCTTGGAGTGAATGAAGGCTCCTATTTTCACGGTATTGAAAGCAGCGTGCTGCTTATGGATATTACGGAAGGATTCATCAAGTCTCTGGTGTTCGCGCTTCTGATTACGCTGATTTGCTGCTATCAGGGGTACAATGCCCACAAGCGTCGAGACGGCATGGGGCCGGAAGCGGTTGCCAATGCCACAACGTCGGCGGTAGTGCTTTCGTGCGTATTCGTTCTCGTTGCCGACTATGTGGTCACTTCGGCCATGCTGCGTTAGGAGGCTTTGGTGAAGGAACAGCATTCCCCTTGGGATATCCGTCTGGAAGGACTCCGGGTGGGCTACGGCTCGCGCGTTGTGCTGGATGACATCAACGCGGTGTTGCCCGGCGGCAGGATTACCGTGATTCTTGGCGAGTCGGGATGCGGCAAGTCTACGCTGCTGCGGCACGTCATCGGGCTTTCCCGACCGATGCAGGGACATATCCTGTATGGCGGGAAAGATCTTTTTGCACTCCCCGAAGCGCAGTTTCGGCGTGTACGGCGTCGTTTTGGCGTCCTGTTTCAGGATGGAGCCTTGCTCGGCTCCTTGACGCTGGCCGAAAACGTCGGTTTGCCGCTGCATGAGCACACCCGCCTGCCGAAACCGGTTATCCGCGCTACGGTTCTGCGGGTTCTTGATTTGGTAGGGCTTGCCGAATTCGCTGATTATTATCCGAACGAACTGTCCGGTGGCATGAAAAAACGCGGGGGGCTTGCCAGAGCCATTGTCACAGAGCCGCCCCTGTTGTTCTGCGATGAGCCGACATCCGGACTCGATCCGATCAATTCGGCCCAGATGGATCAGCTGTTGCTGGACATGCGCAGGGCATACCCGGAAATGACGATGATTGTGGTCAGCCACGATTTGGCGAGCGTGGCCCGCATCGCGGAGCATGTGCTTGTCCTGCGCGATGGGCGCGTGGCCTTTTCAGGGACGTACGAGGCTCTGAGTGCGTCTGAAGATGCATATCTTCGGCGTTTCATGGACAGGAAGGCTGAAGAGGACGCCACCCGTGCCGCCGTTGCCTCTGCGGACCCGGAAGTGCGTGCGGCACTTGATGCGTGGCTGGAAAGGTAATCTCTCCAAGAGCAAGAAAGGAAACCCCCTATGTCTTTTTCCAAAGAAGCCGCTGTTGGTTTTTTTGTCATCCTCGGACTGGCCTGCGTCGCGTACCTGACTGTGCGGCTCGGGCGCATGGACGTTTTCAATTCGGATGGCTATGTCGTTTCGGCCTCGTTCAACTCCGTTTCCGGCTTGCGTCCCGGAGCGGAGGTGGAAATTGCCGGCGTGCGTGTGGGACGGGTCAAATCCATCCGGCTGGATGAAAAGCAGCCTCGTGCTATCGTGGAGATGCAGCTTGGAAACAACGTTCACCTGACGGATGATGTTATCGCCTCCGTCAAGACGAGCGGGCTTATCGGCGACAAGTACATCAGCCTGGAACCCGGCGGTTCCGGCGAGCCGCTGAAAAGCGGAGATGAAATCACGGATACCGAATCCTCGGTGGATATTGAAAGCCTTATCAGCAAATATGTGTTTGGGAAGGTGTGAGTATGATGCGTTCATTGAAACATATGGCAGTGGCTCTTTTCGGCGTAGTTCTTCTTGTCGGCACGGCGTATGCCGCTGAGTCGCCGCGCGAAGTCTTGCAGGTAAAGGTGGATCAGATTCTGGATATTCTGAAGGAACCGGCTTACAAGGACCCCATCAAGCGTGTTCCGCTTCGTGCCCAGATCGAAAAGTGTGTACATGAAATTTTTGATTTCAGTGAGTTTTCTGCGCGGACGGTGGGCAGAAACTGGCCGACTTTTTCCAACGCACAGAAAGAACGTTTCGACAAGGCGTTTGCCAACCTGCTGCTGATAACCTACCTTGACAAGGTGCAAGGTTACAACGGTGAAAAGATCAATTATGCCGGTGAAATCCTCTCTTCAAAAGGGGATCGGGCCGAAATCCAGACCATTGTGACCCTTTCTGACGGCAAGCCTGTTCCCGTTTCCTACCGGATGTTGCTGAAAAACGGCAAATGGGTCGTGTATGATGTGCTCATCGAGAATGTCAGCCTGATCAAGAATTACCGCTCCCAGTTCCAGGATGTCCTGAATCGGGGAACGCCGGATCAGCTGATTGAAAAGGTCGAAGCCCGCGCCCGTGAACTTCAGGCCCAGTCGACGATAGTCAACTAGGAAGTGACATGACTTCACTACGTTTTGGTTTTACAGTACGAGCTTTGGCGATGGCGTTTTTGCTTGCGGCAACGCTGGTTGGTTGCGCTTCAAAAAAAGAACCTGGTGTGCAGCCGGATTCGGCAGTTGTGGCATCGGGAACGGCATCTGGAGCGGTTTCTGATGCCGCCTTTGAAGATTACGATGATGAGCATTCGGAAACAATTTCAGATCCGCTGGAAGGCTGGAACCGTTTTTGGTTTGGATTTAATGATTTCATGTTGTTACAGGTGATCAAGCCGGTGTATGCCGGATATGCCTATGTCACTCCCCAGCCCGTGCGGACCGGGATCGGCAACGCCTTCCATAATATCCAGATGCCGATCAGACTGGTCAACTGTGTCCTTCAGGGACGTTTTGGCGAGGCATGGATTGAATTCGGACGGTTCATCGTCAATTCTACGGCAGGCTTCGGCGGATTGTTTGATGTTGCAAAGCAGAGCAAGCCTCGCATCCCCGTGGACAATCGTGATGCCGACTTCGGGCAGACCCTTGGAGTCTGGGGTGTTGGCGAGGGCGTCTACCTGGTCTGGCCCATTGTAGGCCCGAGCACGGTGCGTGATACTGTCGGCATGGTCGGTGACTGGACTGCCTCGCCGCTGTTCTGGATGGCTGAACCCGTCGGCCCGATTGACGAGTGGGCCGCTCTTGGCGTGGGTACCGGGTTACGGTTCAATGATATGGGAACCGTGATCGATACCTATGAATCCCTGACCAGAAGTGCTGTGGAACCGTATATTGCGGCACGAGACGCCTATATCAAGTACCGGCGTTCCGGCCTGTTACGCGACAGGTTCCAGTGGTAGGCGAAAGAACAGGTAAAAAGACTCCCGAAAGGGAGTCTTTTTTATGAAAGGCTTTTCCGCTTTGAAGCAACTTCTGGTTTCAGTCAGGGCGCGAGCAGGCGCAGCGGTGCGAAGAGTACGGTATCCAGAATGCCCAGTGCCCCGCTCCCGAGGCTGTTGAGCGTGTTGGCCAGTATGCCGGTGGCATTGAAACTTCTTTGCGGGTTGCTGAGGCTTCCGTAGTAGTGCACGGGGATTTCGGGGATACCCGGTCCGGTTGCCGTCAGCATGTAGTTCAGTGTCTGGCTGACAAGGTTGATGCTGCCGCTCCCACGGACGGAAAGGCCGCCGGACATGTTCAAATCTTGGGTGGAGAGCACGCCCTTGTTCAGCTTTCCGGTCGCGCTCAGTACCGTGAAACGGTTCAGCGGCCCCGGATGCTGTGCGTCAAGGGAGCCATCCTTGATGAAGAATCCGAGCGTTCCGTTGAGGGCGGCAGGGATATCGGCTCCAGAATGGAGCAGTCCTGAAACATCCGCATCAAGCGAGCCGATTCCAGAAATGAGCTGGGTTTGTTTTCGTTCCCTGCTCAGGGTCAGTACGTTGACCGAGCGCAATGTGTAGCGCAAACGAGAAAGCAGGCCTCCGGTTATAGCCTCGATGCGGAGTCCTGCGCCAAGGCTTCCGCCCGCAATCCGCCCCCTGATGGGATCGCAGGTCAGGATTCCGCCCTTGATTGCCAATGGAATATTGACCTCTTCATGTGTCATCCCGGCAATAATCAGTTTGGCGATTTCCAGTTTTCCCTCCAGTTCATAGCCTTTAAGCCATCCGGTGTTCCACGCTGCCGCTGGTGCGTTCCGGTTTCCCGAGGGAAGGTAGTCAGAAAGTTGAAGCGTGCCGAGCCGGATGTCGGCTGTCCAGTGCGGCGGGGTGTTCCTGTCTCCTTCCACGGAACCGGAAAAGCGTGTTTCGTCAATCATGCCATCAAGTTCAGAAAACCGTATGCCTGAAGCATCTTGGCGAAACCGGACTTTGGCCTGAGCAGAATTGAGCGCGTGCGCCGGAAGTTCCGGGAGGATATCCTTTTTTCGGAGCAGTTCCCGCAGGCTGCTGGTGGCAAGGGTCAGTTCCGCTTCCCATTCCGGCTGGGCTTGGATTTGCGTGCCGTTTACCGTTCCGTTGAGTGTTACGGAAGCGTTTCCGGTGGAGATGTGTCCAAGAAGGTTTCGAGCTCCAATCGTATTGGATTGGGTGTTCAGGGAAAGGATGCCTTCTCCCTGTCCGCTGAAGCCGGCGATGCTTGCCTTTCCCGAGGCCGGGACATTGTCCGCAGCGACATAAAAAGGCCCTTTGACCGGAAACTGGAGTGCGCCGTCTAGATTGAGAGTGCCTTGCCCCTCGGTTGTGGCCAGGCTGCATTGCCAGTCTCCGGAGTAGGCATAGCGCGGAGCGGAAGAGCTGGTACGGCTGCCCGAACCTTGAAAAGAAAGTCCCAGCCGGGTGAAGGGGAGCGAAGGGCGTCCGGCCTTTCGCGACAGAAGCTCACCGTTTTCAAACAGGACTTCCGCCTTGCCCTTGAGCGTGGAAAGGAACAGTTCGGGAGAAGTGGGGATGGCAGTGAGGCTGGCGGAACCGTTCATGGTGCCTTTACGAAAAAGCGTACCTGTAAGCGGTGTGAGGAATGATTCCGCATTGATTTTTTCGGCAGACAGGTTCAGGGACAAGGCGTCTCCTGAAATGATATCAGCCCGCGCAGAGCCACCGTAGAGCGAATCGCACCGGACGGCTACACGCGCTTGCCCCGTCTTGCTGCTGGATTCCGGGGTGATGCGGACAGAAGCCGAATTTCCGGTCCATTTCCAGAAGGTGGCCCGTTCGGCTCCCAGCCGGATGTCGTATCCCGGAGCAGGGGTATCGTCGTCATCGCCACCGAGAAGCGGTGGATTGTTGTAGGAGGGCGCGGGGATGCTCTTTTTTTCCGCAAGGGGAAATATTCGGTCCAGAGGCACATTTTTTGCCGAAAGGTTCAGGGATACAACAGGCTTTGCAAAGTCGCCCACGCCCCCGGTTCCTTTAAAGAGGACTTTGGCGGCAGTGGCTGTTGCAGAGGTGACAGCAAGCCTTTGTGGGTTCAGTTCAAAAACAAGCGTTCCCTGCAACTGGTCCAGAGCCTGTTGGATACCGGAAGGAAGGTCGCGGCCGAAGCTGAACCAGCGGGGGAGGCTCAACTGCTGAACTTCAAGTGTTCCTTTCAGAGAGGGGAGGCGGCCATTCGCATCAGGGAAAAGCAAATCCCCATTGAAAACGGCCTTGTCCTTTTCCATGCTCAGGGATGCCCCTTTGAAGCGTAGGGGGAGAAATGTCCCTTTCGCGAGAGCATCGGGAGAGATTTCGGTAGAGAAGGGAAGCAGCGCGCGGATGGGAATCGGCTGGTTCCGCAGGGAGAACGTGCCGTCGAGCGAGGCAACCCCTTCGAACGACAACAGATCGTCCTCCGGCTTGACGGTAATTCCGACAACCAGATGGGGGGCGGTTTTTTCCAGAGCAAGGGGAACGCGGCATTCAATCCTTCCGCGCAGGGTGGGAAGCGTTTTCCCCGGCTGGGGAGGAGCGTATTCCAGTTCGGCCAGATTCAGCTCGGCCTTGTCCAGTTGATGGACAGGCACGGGCTTGCCGTCATCTTGGGGCGGTGTGCCGCCGTAGTATTCCATTCGGGCGGCGGCAAGGTTGAGTTGTCCGGCGGAATGTTTTCCGGGCAATTCTCCGTTGCCGGACAACCCGGTTATCCGCCATACCGGAGGCAGAGAGAACCGGTCCGGGCTGGATGGCAAGGCCGTGATGCTGGCGTTTTCCATCTCAAGGTCCATACCTTGGATTTGCGGCGGAAGAGCGGGGAATGTCAAAGGTTCCGCCTTTTGTGCGGAGTCCGTTTCGAGAAACAGCGAGGGGCTGGCAAGCTGAATCCCGGAAAGGCGAAGATCGCCCTGGAGCAAGCTCCACAGATCCGGGAACAATACGCCGTGCTCCACAAACAGGGTCGTATTGGCTGTCCTGACCACCAGATCGGAGAGTTTTACCGACGGTTTCGGGAACACTGTCAGGGAAGCCGTACCCATCGACAGGGAAAGGCCATACTCGGGAAGGGTAAGCCGCGAAGACAGCCTTTTTGCCAATTCGTCGGGCTTTTGGTTGAGGAAGCTGAAAAACAGGCCTCCTCCAATCAGAAGGGCACACAAAAGCGGTGCAAGGATGCAGGCAAGGATGGCGAAGGTGCGCTTCATGAGGGCTGTTGGTCCTCGAAAGACTTGCGTTCGAGTTTTTTGAGGTCAAGATACACCAGCGTTCCCAAAACGGGACGGTTGGAAGCTGCGCGTATCAGGTTCATGTACCGACGGATTTGCGTATCGTGTGCGGGCGAGGGGGAGCCGGTTTTGTATTCCACCACCATAATGCGTTTACCGTCGTCGACCACGAGGTCGGCCCTGTAAAGCTCTCCCGATTCGTCGATCAGCTCCTGCTCCGGCGTGCCGTGCCGCAACCATTGGGCCGCTTCGGGCAGGGATGCATACCATGAGAGCATATCCACGACTTCGCGCTCCACGGCTTCGGGATCGCGAATCGGCAGCGGAAACGTCCGAAGCCCCTGCGTGAAGGCACGGCGGGCATCCTCTTCCGGGTGTCCCGTCAACTGGCCCGCACTCTGGAGGCACTCAAGGCAATGGTGGACGAATGTGCCTCTGCGTTTTTGCGTAAAAACAAACTCTTCCAGTGGATTACGGAAAATACGCAGTTTGGGGAGCCAGTTCATGGGCCGCCATCGCTCCTCGGGGAGGGGCGTTGCCAGATCCGTCTTTCCGGCTTCCTCTTGCAGCGTGCTGACGCTGGCCTGAGCCGTCCGCAAGGCTGGCGACGCGGTTTCTTCATGCGTCTCCGGTGTATCCGGGGAGGGGGCGGCATGGTGAACCGGCGGGATGCCGCGCTCGAAGGCGTCGCCGGACATGGGCAAGGCGTTGAGCAGGATATTCAGCCCGTTGCCAAGCCCTGCCGTGTTGCGGCCGGATTCCGTTTCGGTCAGGAACGCGTACAGTTCCTCTTCGGCCCGGGTCCACGCCACATACAGAAGGTGCAGGGCTTCGCGGGCATTGTCCGCCAGAGCCTGATAATGTTCAATCCCGGACGCCGGGCCGCGCGGAGCCAGCAGGATCAGGCCGTCGACGTGGGTTTCCACCGGCGGGGTGTCGGCTCGCTGTGCGAAGTTATGCCACGGCACAATGACTACCGGGAATTGCAGGCCCTTGGATTTGTGCATGGTCATGACGCGCACGGCATCGAGGGTTTCGGGCATGGGGGCTTTTTCCAGCTGTCCGTTCCGGTTCCAATAGTCAAGAAACGACGATAGGGAACCGTAACCCTGTCCCTCCGCAACGTGAATGATTTCCAGAAAACGCCGGACAAAGGCGGCTTCTTCTGGGTAACGTTCCAGAATGCCAAGTTTTCCCAGCACCTCACGGGTGATGTCATAGGGCGTGAGAAGCCCCGCATCCGCATGGAACGGAGCAAGCCACTCTTTCCATATGGCTGGAAAATCTTCTCGGAAGGCCATGAACAGCGGCATGTTCCGGCGTTCTGCCGAGCGGCGAGCGGCGGCCCATTCCTCAATGGCCTGTGGCGGAAGCGGAAGCAACGGCAACAGCATCTGGCGGCCCGAGAGGAAAGTCCAGAAGGCGAGATCGTTGCGGGGCGAATCCAGAAAGGTCAGCAGAGCCGTAAGCTGTTCGACCAGCGGGTGTTCGGCCAGCAGAAAACTGTTGTCCGTTACGACCGGGAGGCCTTCTTCCATCAGCCAGCCGGCGACCAGCGCGGCCTTTGTGTTGGAGCGAACCAGCACCGTGATGTCTCCCCACGGGCGGCGTTCGGAAACTTCTCGTACCGTTTCCAGCAGGGACTCCCGGACGGCGATATCCAGATCTTCGTTCTTTTCGCCGTGCACTCGCTGGAAGCGTACAAACCCTTCGGCTTTCCCATCGGCAACCTGTTGATCGGACTGGGTAAAGCCTTCTTCAAGGCGACGCGCGCCGTCTTCAAGCAACACTTGAAGAATCGGAGGCGGCGTATCCTTGGGGAGCATGGCAGAGAGCACGGCCTTGGCAATCGGTTTGTCGCACAGGCTGCTGAACAGCGTATTGTTGGTCTCCACGATGGCGCGGCAGCTCCGCCAGTTGGTGGGCAAGGTTGTCGTCGTCGGTTCGGGGGCCACCGCGCACAGTTCGGGATCGTTCCGAACCTCGTCAAAGAGGGTGGCATCACCGCCGCGCCAGCCGTAAATAGCCTGTTTGACGTCGCCTACCCAGGTAAGGGAACCGCCTCGGGAAAGAGCTTCCAAAACAAGGGGGTGGATGGCTTCCCACTGTTCACGGCTGGTATCCTGAAATTCGTCGACCAAGATGTGGGTAAGGCTGGTTCCCAGACGACAGAAGGCCTCGGGCACGCCGTAGTCTCCTGACAGGACCTGCCGGGCCAGCCGGGGAACGAAGGCCGCAGGAACGGCCCCCTCCCGCTTGAGGAAGTCGGGGACCTGTTCAGCCAGCTCCCGCGCCAAATCCACAAAGGGCATTACGGTCAACGCCCTGCGGAAAAGGACGCCATCACTGTCCCACCTGCGGATGTTTTCACGGAGCGCGTCAAAGGCGTGTTCCGCGCTTGCGGAGGCTTTCCCCTTTGAGGCTTTGTTCAGGCAGTCATCAAGGCAGGCTTTCCGCAGCATGCTGGATTTTGGGGGAAGTTTGCCGGGGAGTTCGGTTCGGCAGGCTTCCAAAGCCTTGAGCAGGTGCGCGGAGCAGGCAAGTTGTTCCTCCGCGACAAGCGTGCGGAGCCGTTCCACCGCATCGCGCAGTTCCCGGACCATGCCGTCAAGCCGCTCACTGACATCAGAAGGGCTGGCCAGTCCGGCAGCGCGGGTTTCCATGACCGGAAGCAGGACTTCCATGACGTGTTCGCGCAGTTTTTCTCCGGCGAGAAAGCCTCGCTGAATGGAGTGGAAGAAGACGTTCCGGCAGGCTTCTTCCAGCAGGGCGCGGAGCCGTTCGTCCTGCCGGGACTGCTCCAGCAGAGTATCAAGCAAGGGCGCGAGGGCTTCGTCCGTCGAGAAAACCGGTTCGAAGTCCGGCGGCAGATCGAGTTCCAGCGCGGTCAGGCGGACGATGAGGTGCAGAAGGCTGTCGATGGTGCGGACGTTGAGCGCACCGTATCGGCGGAGGATGGTTCCAATCCATCTCCGGGCCTCTTCCTGTGTCCAGCCGGGGGCGGGCGCAGCCCCCAGAGCCGTATCCTTGAGGCGTCCGATAATCCGTTCCTGCATTTCTGCGGCGGCGCGGTTCGTGAAGGTGACGGCAAGGATTTCCGGCCACCCGTGCGGCCCGGAACGGCTCATGCGGCAGCCGGCAAACGGGTCTGTGCCGGTGTCGCCCGCACCGGCAAGGTAGTGCAAGAAGCTGGTGGTCAGCTCATAGGTCTTTCCGGAGCCTGCGGAAGCGCGGATCTGCCGGAGCTGGGGCTGGTTCGGAAACAGTTCGGACATGGCTCTAGCCGCGTGGCGTTTCGGGGAGCATGCCCGTAAGCTCTCCCTGCCCGGTGGATTCGAGAACCGCACGCCACAGCCCGGAACGGATATTCAGCTTGCGGCGTTTCTTGGTAACAAGCTCAAGAGGAATATGGACGTAATGATCCATGATCTTGGCAACGACCATTTCCGTCCTGCCCGCCATGGCGGCATGGACGGCATGCTGCCCCAGAAAACCGCAGTAGACGCGATCGTTGGCGTTGGCGGGAACCGAGCGGATGATGTAGCTCGGATCGATGTACTTGAGGCTGATCGGCATTTTCCCGTTGAAATATTTCGTAATGGCATTACGGAGCAGGGAGCCGATATCCGCAAGGACGGGATTTCCAGAGGCGTCCCTTGCCTCTTCATGCCGGATAAGGTGCTGCCCCGCGCCTTCCGCCGCGATGATGACGGCGTGTCCGCGCTGTCTGAGGCGATCTTCCAGCGCAGGGAGCAACCCTCCTTCGCCCACGAGCTGGAAAGGAGCCTCGGGAATGAGCACGAAGTTGGCTTCGCGCAGGGCAAGGGCCGCCTGTGCCGCAATGAATCCTGATTCCCGGCCCATGAGCTTGACGATACCGACGCCGTTGGGCACGCCCACGGCCTCCACATGGGCGCAGCTGATGGATTCCGTTGCCTTGTCCACAGCCGTGTCGAAGCCGAAAGACTGCGGGACGAAGTTGATGTCGTTGTCGATGGTCTTGGGAATCCCGATGACCGAGATGCGGATATTGCGCTGGCGGACTTCCCGTGCAATGGCGGAGGCTGCCTTCATGGAGCCGTCGCCGCCGATGACGAAGAGTATGCTTACGTTCAGGCGTTCGAGGGCATCGACGATCTCCACAGGGTCCTGCGGGCCGCGGGAAGAGCCGAGCAGCGTGCCCCCGAACTGATAGATGTGTTCGACATCGGCGGGCGTCAGCTCCATGACATTGTGCCCGCAGGCGGGAATGAATCCTTCCAGACCATACCGGATGCCAAGGACGGAAGGGGTGTTGTAGGCGTGATAGGCCTCCAGCACGATAGCGCGGATCACGTCGTTAAGCCCAGGGCACAGCCCGCCGCAGGTGACAATGGCGCATTTGGTCTTGCCGGGATCGAAATACAGTTCACGCCTTGGCCCTGCCTCTTCAAAAAGCAGGGTTTGGCTGCCCAGTTCCTCATCGTATTCACGGCTCAGGCTCAACAGGACTTTCCCCGTATCCAGCATGTCGCCGTAGGGCAGAGGGGAGGGGATTTTGGTCGGGCCGAGAGCCGCGATGGGGATTTCGCGCACGGTGGTACTGTATTCCGAACTCATGGCATTCCGCTCCGGTTACTTTTTTTCGAGATGCTGCCGGGCGAAGCAGCTGGTCAAGATGCCTCCCGCCTGCGCCACATTGAGCGAATCGAAGGATCGCAGCATGGGGATGTGGAGCAGATGGTGACAGCGTTTGGCAACCTGCGGGCGGATGCCGTGCTCTTCATTGCCAAGCACCAGTAGGGCCGGGGTATGCAGACGGGTGGTGAATGCATCGAGGCTGCCCTCGCCGAGCGCGGCTCCATAGATGAGGAATCCCGCATCCCGGGCTTCGTCCAGTGCCCGGGCTACGTTCATCACCTTGGAGACGGGAAGGCGTTCCAGTGCTCCGGCGGCAGCCCTGCGCGCTCCCGCACCGAGGAAGGTTCCGTTGTGGCGGGGGATGACCATGCCCGCCCCGCCCATCGCAAACAGCGTACGGGCAAGCGTTCCCGCGTTGCCGGGGTCCTGAACCTGATCGAGCACGAGGATGAGCGGAAGCGGCGCATCCGCAGCCGAGGTCAGGAGTTCTGAAAATTCGGTAAACCCGGCCTCGAAGAGACGCGCCACCACGCCCTGATGCCCGGCCGGGCACAGGCGGTCAAGGCCCTGTGCGTCCGTCAGCGTGAACCGAACCTTGGCGTTGCGGCACAAGTCAAGGATGCGGTCGGTATCCTGAGAGCGGCGGCCCTTGCGGATCAGAACGGCGTCAATCCTTTCCGGTTCCCGTTCCAGCATTTCCAGCACGGGTTTGACGCCGGAAAGTATGGCCTGTCCCTCGTCGGTTGATGGGGTTTCAGCGGAAGAGTCCTTGATCTCCCTGTTAGTGTCCCGGTCTGCGGCGGGTGCGGCGGTGGAACGGAAGGGCCTGCGGGAAGTGATTTTGTCTGTGCTCATGGTATCCTTAGAATGTTGTTGCGTCGCGGAGGATTGCCAATCTTTGCCTCGTCGGGTAAACTGAACGGCATATCATGCACCCCGGAACGGACCGGGGCAACTTCACGAGGTAAGCAGAGTGTATCGCGTTGTCGTTCCCGCGTCTATGTCCTCATGCAGGGCTGCCGAAAGGTGTTTCGGCGGCTTGTTCCGGTGGTGTGCCGAGAGGCGTTTTTCACCTGTCTCCATAGCCGTGCTGGTTGTCGCCGCCTTTGCGCTCGCGGGTTGCGGAGCAAAAACCATCACAAGCAAACCGCCATTCGTCGTGCAGCAGGACGTTGAGCGGGGCTACCCGTCCACGTCCTCATCCGCTTCCTCCCTGGATCAGAAACGGGGGACCGTATACCTGCCGTCCGACGACGGAAGGCCCCTGTCGAGAGCCGAAGAAGAGGCCTTTCTCTCCGAAGGGGAGCTGGATCGTAATCTTTCGCAGGAGGATATGGTCGATGTGCTCCTGCACTTCAAATACCTTGTCCATCAGGACAGGTACACCGTCGAAAAGAACATCCAGCGTGCCGAACTGTATATGCCGTTCATCTTTGAGACGTTGCGGCTGAAGAGGATGCCTCGCGAACTGGCCTACATTGCCTTTATCGAAAGCGGATACAACCCCAAGGCGACCTCTCGCAGTGGTGCGGCGGGCATGTGGCAGTTCATCCCCAGTACGGGGAAATACTACGGCATGGAACAGGACTGGTGGATAGACGAACGGCGTGATCCTTACCAATCCACGCGTGCGGCGGCGGACTACCTCGCCAAGCTGTACGGCATGTTCAACGACTGGCACCTTGCCATCACCGCCTACAATGCCGGAGAAGGCAAAATCCAGAGAGGTCTTGCCGCAACCGGTGCAAAGACGTTTTTTGAACTCCGGCGCAAGAACGAGCAGATCTACAGTACCAGAGATCGCCTTTCCGATGAAAACAAACAGTATTTGCCGAAGTTTATCGCTGTCTGCAAAATAGCCCGCAATTTGGACAAGCTGGGCTTTTCCAGCATGGATCTGTCCCGTGCGCCCCAGATTGCGGAAGTGAAGGCCAAACCGGGAACCGATCTGGTGCTGTTTTCCAAAACGATGGGCATCAGCTGGGATACGTTTGTCGCCCATAATCCGGCCTATCAAAGAAATGTGAGTCCGCCTTCCCGCTCCACCACGATTTATGTGCCGCGGCATATGGCAAGCCACGCGCAGGCCATGCTCTTCAAGCTTCCCCCTGCCGGCTCGTCCCAGTATGCCGGTCTGCGCGAGTACAAGATCGTACGCGGCGACACGATGGCGAGCGTATCCCGCAAGACCGGTGTCCCGGTTGCGGAACTGCGGCGAGTCAACCATGTCAGCGAACCGCTTCGTCCCGGAAAAACCTTGAAGATTCCCGGCAGCACCAAAAACAGAGGCCGAGAGGACATCCGCGTAGCCTCCGCCTCCTCTATGGATCGCGCCGTGCCGCGCAGTGCCGGCAACAGGAGCAGAACTACGGACAGGCTGCCTTCGCCTGCGTCTTCCCAGGCCGCGCAGTCGCATATCGTCCGGCAGGGCGATACCATGTACTCCATTGCCAAGCGTTATGGCGTTTCCCAGGAGGCCATTATTGCCGCCAACGGCATGAAGGGGCATCAACTGGGGCTTGGTCAGCAATTGCGTATCCCCTCGGGAGATTCCGCTGCCGTCGCTTCTTCCGGGCGCAAGGCTCCCGCTGCATCCGCTTCGAATAGTCCCGTGGAGCGGACAAGAACGGTTTCATCGTCTCGGCAGGCGGCAGGCCCGGATTCCAAAGGGCGCAACAAGGTTGTGCAATACACGGTACAGAGCGGCGACACGCTGTGGGCCATTGCCCGCAAGTTCAATGTCTCTCCAATGGATTTGCTGTCTCTGAACAACATGGACAAAAACACGTCGCTTCGTCCCGGTGATACGGTCCGGGTTGCGGTCAATTAAGCCGATGGGCCGGGGATTTCCGCACAGCCTTTCATTGTGGTTGTGCCGTTTGCGGGCATGGCGTGGCGTCCTCCTCTTGTTTCTGCTGCTTGCTGGCGGCAGCCTCCTGCTGCGCTGGCTGGCTCCGCAGTCGGAAACGATTACGCAGCTTATGGACGCATACATGCCGGAAGGCGTGCCGGGTGCACTCTGGTATACGGGGGCGTCCGCCATCCTGATCTGCCTTGCCGTGCCACGGCAGCTCCTGAGCTTTGCCGGAGGGTACGCCTTTGGTCCCATCTATGGGGCTATCTTGGCGACGCTGGGCGTCACGCTTGGCTGTGTGCTGGCTTTCGGTTCGGCACGTTGCCTTGGGCGTCGGTTCATAGAACGCCGCTACGGTGACAGGGCCGCCCTGTTCAACCGCTATGCCACGCACCGTCCGTTTGCGCTTGCGGTGCTCATCCGTTTTTTCCCTTCCGGGAATAACCTTTTGTTCAGTCTGCTGGCAGGCGTAAGCCGGATACCGCCGCTTCCTTTTTTTCTGGGTTCATGCCTGGGCTATATCCCGCAAAACATCCTTTTTGCCATGCTTGGAAGTGGGATGCGTGTTGATTCTGGATGGCAGGTTTCCCTTGGTGTTGCGCTGTTTGCGGTTTCCTGCCTGCTGGCGTGGTATTTGTATAGGCAGTGTTTTGCGGGTACGCCCCTGAATGCTGCGTTTGCAAAAAAGAATTCATAAAGGAATAAAATACAATGAATGGACTTGAACTTTCCAGAGCATACTGGGAACGCTGTGCCTTGCCGCTGTTTCGGCGTGAACTGCCCGCGTTTCTTGAACGGGCTGCGGTGGGGCTTGTGGGAGAAGGCTCCGAATGTTTCGGGTTTGACGACGCGGTTTCTCGGGATCATGACTGGGGGCCGGGATTCTGCCTGTGGCTTCCCGAGGAGGAGTGGGGAAACTGGCAGCAGGCCGTGGAGCCTTTGCTGTCCCGCCTCCCGGATACGTTTGAAGGGTTTTCCTCAAGGATGGCTCCAGAGCGGCGCATGGGGCGCGTTGGGCCTCTGCCCATAGAAGGGTTCTATGCCCGTTTTCTTGGCATGGCGCAGCCTCCGCAATCATGGAAACATTGGCGTTTGATTCCCGAGCATTTTCTTGCGGTCAGCACGAATGGGGAGGTTTTTTGCGACGGCTTGGGTGCGTTTTCGGCGTTTCGGGAAGCGTTGCTTGCCTATTACCCCGAGGATGTCCGGCTCAAGAAAATCGCAGCCCGCTGCATGGGGATGGCACAGGCCGGACAGTACAATCTGCTCCGTTCCCTGAAGCGGGGCGAAACGGCAACGGCAATGCTGGCGGCAGCCCGGTTTTCGGAACAGGCGATCTCCATGATTTTTTTGCTGAACAAACGGTATATGCCGTTTTACAAATGGGCGCACAGAGGCGTTTCCCAGCTTCCTGTGCTCGGAAAGGAGGCGGCCTCCTGCGTGACCGAACTGGCGGGCATGGATTGGCGGCTTGGGGCAAGGGCGGAAGCTGCGGCGGGCGAAACGGTAGAGGCCTTGTGCCGTCTGGTTGCCGCCCGCTTGCGTGCTGAGGGCTTGTCCGACGCGGCGGGAGACTGGCTGCTGGAACACGGCTCTTCGGTACAGTCGCGTATCGAAACGCCGGAGCTGCGGCGTATGTCCGTCATGCTTGAATAAGGAGGAGCCGAGGCTCCTTCGGGGGCCGCTTCCGTCGGCATATCTTTGCCATTCAGGATAGCAGATATGAAAAACCTCCTTTGATGGGTTCGCTTTGGAGACCTGTCAAAGGAGGTTTTGCGTATGCCGGTCGGAACGGATGGGAAAATCGGGGGATTGATTCCTCCGCAGACCGTAAATGGCTTAGGCGGGCTGCTTTATGTAGGCTTTTTTGCCGGAAGTCGCGCCACGGGGCTTTTTGCCGAATTTCTTGAACGGCAAACGCTGATCAGGAAAAGACGGTTTGCCCGCGGCAAAGCCTTCGGGACGGCTGTCTTCCCTTGCGGTCACCTTGACGCCGCTGATGAACACGCCCTTGTTCAGTACGGCCAAAACGTGCTCGGAAAGCTCGCTGGCGACTTCCACCACACTGAAGTTTTTCTTGATGTCGATGGAGCCGATGCTCCGTCCGGGGATGCCGCTTTCGCCGGTAATGGCCCCCACCAGTGCACGCGGAGTAACGTTGTGCATGTGGCCGACATTGATATTCAGGGGCTTCATGGCCGTATTCCCGCGCTTGGGACGGGGGGAACCCTGTTCCTTCCTGCTTTCCATAGCCTTGCCCGGCCGTTCGGGACGCTGCGGCTTGGGAGCGAGGGGATCGACTTCCGAGGACGTTTCCTGATTGCCGAAATCCCGTTGCATCAAAAGCTTGAGCAGCGCGGCAGAAACGGCACTCTGGGGCAGGGTGTCCGCGAAATTTTCGTTCTGGAAGTCTTCCACCAGAATACGCCAGCGTTCCAGCGAACCCTCATTCAGGGTCTGGCGCACCTCTTCCAGCAGCCTCGATGTGCGGATGGTGTTGACATCATGGAGCGTAGGCAACTGCCCCAGAACGATGTGTGCCTTCGTATACTTAATGATCTCGCGGATTTTATACTGTTCGCGCAGAGTGACGAAGGTGAAGGCCTTGCCTTCGCGCCCGGCCCGGCCCGTACGTCCGATACGATGCACATAGCCTTCCACATCGTGGGGGATATCGTAGTTGATTACGGCGTCCACATCGTCCACGTCGATACCGCGGGCAGCCACGTCGGTAGCGACCAGAATTTCAAGCCCTTCGGAGCGGAAGCGGCGCATGACGCGATCGCGCTGCACCTGATTCAGATCGCCGTGCAGGGCGTCGGCCTGATACCCGCGTTGCTGCAAATGCACGGTGATTTCATCCACACTGCGCTTTGTGGCACAGAACACCAGAGCCTTTCGGAATCCCTGCGAATCCAGCACCCGGCACATGGCATCCATCTTTTGATAGGGGCGCACTTCGTAATAGACCTGTTCGATGGCGGGAACCGTAAGCATCTTGTGCGCGATGGTCAGCATTTCCGGTTCGCGCAGGAAGCGTTTGCTCAGCTCGCGAATCGGCTGCGGCATGGTGGCGGAGAAGAGCACGCGCTGGCATTCCTCGGGGCTTTGTCCGAGGATCAGTTCGATGTCTTCCCGGAAACCCATATCCAGCATTTCATCCGCTTCGTCCAGAACGACAATCTGCGTATCGTCGAGGCGCAGCGTCCCGCGGTGCAGGTGGTCAATAACGCGGCCCGGCGTTCCGACGATAACCTGCGCGCCTTTGGAGATGGCCCGGATCTGCCGTTCGATGGGCTGGCCGCCATAGATGGGAAGAATGGACACGCTGCGCTTGTGCAGTGCGAGCTTGCTGAGCTCTTCAGATACCTGGATGGCAAGCTCGCGCGTGGGGCAGAGGACCAGAGCCTGAACATGTCTGCTGGGGGTCACTTTTTCCAGAATGGGAAGTCCGAACGCAGCGGTTTTTCCGGTTCCCGTCTGCGCCTGCCCCACGGCATCCTTGCCTGTCAACAGAACGGGAATGGCCAGAACCTGAATGGGAGAAGGTTCTTCAAATCCGAGTTCCGTAATAGATTTCAGCAGGTCGGGGGAAAGGTTCAGGTCTTGGAAGGATATGGTCATGATGTTCCTTAAAGAGGGGATAAGATGTTGGTTCTATTTCGTCCTGTTGAGCGCAAAACATCAACTGGAGAAGTGCGGTGCATGAAGCCCTTTGGGGCAGGCTTTGAGTTGCTGTGCAGCAATTGGGGCTGGATGGAATTCAGACATAAAAAAGAGGAGCTACTGTATTCCAGTAAGCCCCTGAATTTTCTGACGGGGAGGGAAAAGCAGGATTGGCTTCCCCAACTCGCTAAACTTTATACCTATCTGGTTACCTTTTTTTTAGATATTCGTCAAAAGAGGATTTGTCAAGTCGTTTGCGTCTGGTGCTACAGGATATTCTTCAAGGAGCAGTTGAAGAAAGGCGGCATCAGGGGCTGTCCGGCGGAACGTTTTGCTTGAAAAGAAGGAGGACAGGGCATGCCGCTTGCAGAATGCGCTGCGGCGATACCCTGTCCTTGCCGGCGCGGAACTAGCGGTTCGGGGTGCTGGCAACGGCGGGCACGCAGTCGGCGAGCAGCCGGGTCACCTTTTCGGCGTTCTCCTTGAAAACACGGGATATTTCTTCCCAGCTTACCGGAGCTTCATCGTCTTTCCAGCAGTCATAGTCCGTGGACATGGCTACGGCCGCATACGGAATCCCCGCTTCATTGGCGAGAGCGGTTTCTGTGGCCGAGGACATGTTGATGACGTCCGCACCCCACATTCTGAACATGCGGGATTCCGCCTTGGTGGAAAAACGCGGGCCTTCGATGGTGATGACGGTTCCTGCCGGATGAAAGCTCACGCCGCTGTCCCGGCAGTGCCGGATGAGGATGGCACGAAGATCCGCGTTGAAGGGTTCTGCCATGGGCGTATGCACGGGACCGTTGGGAAAGGATTCGTGAAAGCTCATCTTGCGTTGCTTTGTGAAATCGATGAACTGATCGAGGATAACCAGATCCCCTCGCCGGATTTCCTCACGCAGGGAACCTGTTGCGGTTGTTGCCAGAATATGGGTGCAGCCTGCGGCCTTGAGCGCGTGAATGTTGGCCCGGTAGTTGACCTTGGTGGGGGTAATCGTGTGGTTGCGTCCGTGCCGGGCCAGAATGGACACGGGAACGCCGGAGAGCTCGCCTTCGCGGAGCGGTGAGGAAGGCTCGCCCCACGGTGTTCCGACAAAGGTGTCGCGAGAGTGGGTGAAGATATCCAGATTGTCGAGTCCGCTGCCGCCGATGATACCGATTTTGATGTTCATGTCAGTCCTTGCAAGGCAGGTTGAGGATGGCGTTCAGGGCCGCTTCAATGGTTTCCCCGTAGGCGATCAGGCCGTCGGCATGTCCTGCCGTGACGAAGACGCTCCCGGAGGCGGGCAGGGAGGCCGCAAGCATTGCCACGGCCCGGGAAAGGGCGGGCGTTCCGTAAGCGGCGGATTTTGGCGTGTGCGGAGCGTCTTTCGCGAGCAGGGTGGCGAAAAGGGATGCGCTGTGGATATGGATGGTACATTGTGCCGCAGGCACGGCACGGTAGACGGCTCCGTGGGTCATGGACTCCGAAGACGCCTGAACAGGCCCGAACGAGCGTACCGTATTGCTGGCGGGATCAAAGGACTCTACAAGGCTGTAGCCGTCCCTGCCCAGCATACGGTTTGCTCCGGTTGCGCTTCCGCTGATGAGGAACAGGGTTCCATCAAGGCGAAGCGAGATGTTGCCGTAGCCTATCCCGCTGGGGGATACGCCGATGAGTCCGGCGTCGTGGAGGATCGTCCGGGCCGCGTCCAGCTCGGGAAAGCGTCGCATGGCAAGAAGGGCCGCATCCCGTCTGGCGGCAGGCAGGGAGCGAAGCCGTTCTTCGACGATGCCGTTCGTATGGTGGGCGTGGTATTTGACAACGCCTTCAGTTGGTTCTGTCGTCATGGCTCGTCCTCTTCTGGAGGCTTTCCGGGTACAGGGAGGCAATCCCTGAGGCTGTAGCCGGGCACACGCCGCGTTCGGAGATAAGCCCGGTGATGAGCCGGTTCGGGGTCACGTCAAACGCCCAGTTCCGTGCCGGTGTTTCGTCGGGGCAGATCTGGATGTCGAGCACGGTTCCGTCTGCGGTTTTGCCGTTCATGATGCGGACTTCTTCCGCACCGCGTTCTTCGATGGGAATTTCCGCAACCCCGTCATCAAGCGTGAAGTCGAACGTCGATGACGGCAGGGCCACATAGAAGGGAACCTTGTTGTCCTGTGCTGCCAAGGCCTTGAGGTAGGTTCCTATTTTATTGGCAGCGTCACCCCGGCGGGTAACGCGATCGGCTCCGGTAATAACCAGATCCACCATGCCGTGCTGCATGAGATGCCCGCCGGCGTTGTCCGCGATCAGGGAGTGGGGAACCCCGTGCCGGGAAAGCTCCCATGCGGTCAGGCTCGCGCCCTGGTTGCGGGGGCGGGTTTCATCCACCCAGACCTGTACGGGGATGCCCGCATCGTGAGCGGCGTAGACAGGGGACAGCGCGGAACCGTAATCCACAAAGGCCAGCCATCCCGCATTGCAGTGGGTGAGGATGCGGACAGGATCGCCGGGAGCCTTGCGGCTGGCGATGGACTCGATGAGCCGTTTGCCGTGTTCCCCGATGCGGCGGCATGCGGCGGCGTCCTCGTCCGCGATGGCCTGAGCCGTGTCTCTGGCGATACGGCGTTTTTCCTTCGGCGATACGGCCTGGGACAGGGCGTCCAGTTGCCGTCCAACAGCCCATGCCAGATTCGAGGCCGTGGGGCGCGTCGCCCTGAGGGTTGCGGCGGCGGAGAGCATGAAGGCGTCAAACCGGGTGTCGGGGGCTTCAAGGGTGGCAAGCCACATGCCATAACCGGCGGTTGCGCCGATAAGCCCGGCTCCCCGGACAAGCATGTTGCTGATGGCTTTGCAGACGGCATTGAAGGAGTCAAGCTGTGCCGTCTCAAAGCGGTGGGGCAGAAGATGCTGATTGATGACATGCAGGCGATCGGCTTCGTCGAGCCAGATCGTGCGGTAGGCTTTTCCGTATACGTTCACGGGACCGTCCTTCAGCTACAGGGCTTTTGCTTGTTCATACCCGGATGACGGAAGGCCTGTCCAGTGGAGACACGGGAAAAGATTGCGGCTCATGAGACAAAGAGAAGCGGAGGAAGTGGATTCCCCCGCTTTCAGGTTTCAGCGTGTGCTTTGATCAGACAGGAAGAGGCACATATCGTTCGAGTGAAATCTCGGGATTCTGGAACGGAGAGGTTTCATCGGACAGTATGCCGGGAGCACCCCATGCCCGGAGCTGTTCGTGGGCCATATCCGCCAGCGTGTCCAGCCGGGAGAGCAGCAACGGGCTGAGCGTGTTCCCGAACGTCATGTCCAGCGGCTGCGCTCCCAGCAGGCGGATTTCTGCGGGCAGGCAATCCTTGAGTTCCGCAAGGGCCAGGACTTCCGAAAAGCTGTTCTGATGCAGGCTCATCTTGTGCGCGCTCAGATAGGCGGGGATACCGGAACGGTCTTTTTCAATGAGGGTTCCCGGCGGCAGGCCGAAATCCACCGCATCCAGCAGGAGCAGGCGGTCGGCACGCTCCACGAAGGCCAGCAGAGGGTGTCCCTGCGTGCCCGCGTCCACGATTTCCACGTTGTCGGGGAAGGCGCGGCGCGAGTGGAGGCGTTCGGCAATCCTGACTCCCAGCCCTTCGTCACCGTACAGGATGTTGCCCAGCCCCAGAACAATAATCCGTTCCATACTCATCCTCCCTTGCCTGAGCGCAGCAGCCGGAAACCGCTGACCATGGTTGAGATGAGCGTGGACTTGCCCATGATTTCCTCGCGGATGACCATGTATACATGGATGATGATGAACGAGAAGAGAAACAGCATGCCGAGCCGGTGGTAGCTGTGCAGATCGCGTCCGTTGCCGCCTATCCAGTACATGAAGTTTTCAACCTGCCTGAAGGGTTGGAAGAGGGCCGCATCGGAAGACTGGGCGTACATGCCCAGCCCCGTCAGGATCATGATGAACAGAAGGTTGAAGCAGGTCATCATCCCGAGCTGGGCCAGGGGATTGTGCCCGATGTGTTCACGCGGGGTACGGTCAAGGAACAGATACCAGCGGAAGTCGGACAGCAGATCCAGCCACCAGCTCTTGCGCCAGAATGGAATGACGAAGATCTGGCGGGAGAACCGGTTTCCGAAGAAAGCGAAAATGCCGCGCCAGACAAGCCCGATGGTGAGAATGAACCCCGCAATGAAATGGGCCATGCGCGTGTAGCCCATGTAAAAGAGGAAGGTGGGATCACCATCGAGGGAATGCCAGGGCTTGCCGATGATGTATCCGGTAGGGATCAGGACGAGAAAGCACAAGACCATGCTCCAGTGCCAGATTCTGACCGGCATCTGGAAGACGTAGATCGGCTCTCCTTCGCGAGGGAGCTTCTTGATGGGTTGCGACATGGCTCTTCTCCTAGTCCAGATGGACGGTCAGCAGTTCGTCTCCGTCAGGCCCCAGAATATGCGTCGCGCAGGCAAGGCAGGGATCGAAGCTGTGGAGCGTCCGCAAAATCTCCAGCGGCTGCGTGGGCACTGCCATGCGGGTTCCGAGAAGCGCGGCCTCGTAGGGGCCGAGCTGTCCGCTGTCGCTGCGCGGTGCGGCGTTCCATGTGGTGGGGACGACGCACTGATAATGTTTGACCCGCTGATCCCGGATGGTGACCCAGTGCCCGAGAGCTCCGCGCGGAGCTTCGGTAAATCCGACGCCGCGTGCTTCCTGCGGCCAGACATCGGGGTTCCACTTTCCGGTGGAAACAGTGGTGCTGTTGCCGTTTTTCAGGTTGGTCATGAGGCGATCAAAGAGGGTCTGCATGGTGTCCGCCGACCAATGGGCTTCCTGGGAACGGCACAGGATGCGCCCCATCGTGGACTGAAGGGCCGTAACAGGAACGCCTATCCTGCCGCACAGGTCGTCGACACGCGCCACAATGTCGGGCTGCCCGAGGCTGTAGGCGACGAGGGTTCTCGCCAGCGGGCCGACCTCCATCATGTTGCCGCGCCAGCGGGGAGTTTTGATCCACGAGTAGGGCGCGGTTTCATCGAGCTGGCGGATATCCGTCCTGCTTCCCTTGGTATTCGGGCCAAGCTCGAAATGCGGTACGGTTTCGCCTTCATAGGGATGCAGCGAAGTGACGCCCTTGGGGTAGGTGTACCAGGAGCGGCCCACTTCTTCGCGGATCTGTTCCGGATCGGACAGGTTGACGGGGAGCACTTCCTCAAACTTGCCGTCGACGATGGCTCCGCTGGGAATCAGCAGGCTCTTGTTGGAGTAGTCGTTGGCAATGCTCGGGAACGCGCCGTAGGCCAGCAGGGACTGGTTGGCCAGCCCTGCGCCGAGGGCCATCCATTCGGGGTAGGCCTTGGCAAGGGCAATGCTGTCGGGAATGAGTACCTGTTCCGCAAATTCGCGGCAGCGCGTGATGATTTGCTGGACAAGCTGGAGCCGTTCCATGTTGATGACGTCAGCTCCGCCCTTGGCATCGAGGTTAAGGGCAAGGGGGACACCGCCGACCAGCCAGTTCGGATGCGGGTTCTTGCCGCCGAAAACCGTGTGGATTTGCACGACGTCTTTCTGGAAATCGAGAGCTTCGATGTAGTGGGCCACGAGCATAAGATTGGCTTCGGGCGGCAGCTTGTAGCCGGGATGCCCCCAATACCCGTTCTTGAAGATGCCAAGATGCCCCGAGGAGATGATCTTTACGAGCTTTTCCTTGAGCGAGGCGAAGTAGCCCGGCGAAGACTGGGGCCACGGCGAAAGGCTCTGGGCCAGCCGGGATGTTTCCTTCGGATCGGCTTTGGAGGCGGAAACAACGTCGATCCAGTCCAGACCGGCGAGCTGGTAGAAATGCACCAGATGGTCATGGTACCACAAGGCCAGCTGCATGATGTTGCGGATGATGTTGGCATTGTCCGGGATGTCGATTTTGAGGGCATCTTCGACGGCATGGATGGACGCCAGCGCGTGCGTGCCTGTACAGACGCCGCAGATGCGTTCCACAAAGGCCCAGACATCGCGGGGGTCACGATCCTTGACGATGATTTCCAGTCCCCGGAACATGGTTCCGCACGAGACGGCGTTGGTGATCACGTTGTCGTCGTTGATATTGACCTCGCACCGGAGATGTCCCTCAATGCGGGTAACCGGGTCGACGACCAGACGCCTGCCGGAATCGTTTACGGTATATCCCTGCGTAGTGTATTCGTAGGCCATGATCAATTCCTTTCAGGGCTGTCTGTGGAGGGGGAAGTGTCTGCCGAGGCTTCGGAAGAGTCCGGCCGGGCTTCTGCGGAAGCTGCCGGAGCAGGCTGCTCATGCTCCGCAGTCCCGGTCCGGGCATCGGAGCATGAACCGTATCGATGCTTGAGGTGTACGGCCGTACTGATGACGGCATGGGTCGTCACGCCTGCGCCGATGCCCGCAATGACCGCCAGGCCGACGTTTTCCGCGGTGGTGTTGGTTCCGAACTGCGGAATGTTGGTGATGCGGTGATAGAATGAGCCATGATCCCAGAAATGCTGTTCCGCGCACCCCAGACAGCCGTGTCCGGACTGGATGGGGTAGGACACTCCGTCGTTCCAGCGCGTGGCGGGACAGGCGTTGTAGGTGGTAGGCCCCTTGCAGCCCATCTTGTAGAGGCAGTAGCCGAGCTTTGCCGCGTCGTCGTCCCATGATTCCACAAACTGTCCGGCGTCGAAGTGGGCGCGGCGTACGCACTGATCGTGGACGCGCTTGCCGTAGAAGGCCTCGGGGCGTCCTTGGGCGTCCAGAGCGGGAATCCTGTTGTAGGTCAGGATGTAGGCAACGATGCTGCTCATGACCTCAGGTATGGGCGGGCATCCCGTTACATTGATGATCGGCTTGTCATGGATGATCTTGTGAACCGGGGTGGCCTGCGTCGGGTTGGGATGGGCAGCCTGCACGCACCCCCACGAGGCGCAGTTGCCCCATGCCACAATAGCCCGTGCCCCGGCAGCACCCCGCTGGAGCTTGTCCATGAAGGGGCGTCCGCCGTCGATACAGTACATGCCTTCTTCGCCGAGCGGGGCGTTCCCTTCCACCGCCAGAATGTATCTGCCATGATAGGTCTTGATGGCCTCCTCGAAGCAATCCATGGCCTGTGTTCCCGCAGCCGCCATGATCGTATCCTGGTAATCCAGTGTAATCATGGACAGGATGATGTCCGAAGCCAGAGGGTGGGAGGTCCGGATAAAGGACTCCGTGCAGCACGAGCACGAAAGTCCGTTGATCCAGATGACCGGAAGGTGGGGTTGGGTTTCCATGGCCTGGGCGATTTCAAGATGTCCCAGAGGCCCGAGCCCGAGTGCTACAGCCGTCAGGGAACAGAATTTCAGGAAATCGCGTCGGCAGATGCCTCTGCGTTGCAGCACATCGTACTGGGTTTCCTTCGGATTGATCATGGATACGTCCTTTTTGGGGCATTCAGCGTTTGGGGTGTCGGAACATGGACGCTGTACAGGGTGGTTCCCTTTTCCTGCATACTGAAACGCCTTTGGGCTTATCAGTCAATCGCATGATTGCATGAGAGGTCTTAGAATCCGATAATCCGACGAGTTTTTTTAGATGGGGCCGCCGCACGCAAAAAAGGCACGCCATCGGACGTGCCTTTTCTGCAAGAATGGGAAAAAGAAGGGGGCTAGCGTGCGCCCTTGGGGAAGAGAACGACGCCAATCGTCTTCAGGATGATACGGATATCCAAAAGAATGGACATGTTTTTCGCGTAATAAAGATCGTACTCCAGCTTGCGGCGGGCGTCCTCCACAGAGGAACCGTAGGGATAGCATACCTGCGCCCAGCCGGTAACGCCCGGCTTGACCGCATGGCGCAGGCTGTAGAAGGGAATTTCCCTTTCCAGATCCTTCACGAATTCGGGGCGTTCGGGACGGGGACCGATAAGGCTCATTTCTCCCTTCAGGACGTTCCACAGCTGGGGCAGCTCATCTATGCGCGTCTTGCGGATGATGCGCCCGACCTTGGTGACGCGCGGGTCTGACTTCATGGCCCAGACGGCACCGTTCTTTTCAGCGTCAGTACGCATGGAGCGGAACTTGTAAACGGTGAAATCCTGTCCGAACAAACCCACACGCCGCTGCTTGTAGATGAGCGGGCCGGGGGATTCCATACGGATGGCGATCGCCGCCAGCAGCATGATCGGGGCCGTAACAAGCAGGAGGGAGAGGGTGCAGAACAGGTCAAAGGCTCTTTTGAGGCGACGGAGCGAACCGCGGGTGTTGAGCGAAAAGCCTTCTTCCGTCAGGAGCCATTCCGAACTGATCTGGGCAACGGGAAGGCGGTGCACCATGTGTTCGCAAAAGGATCGCACGTCCACGATCATCTGCCCGCG
The DNA here is from genome assembly GCA_964538355.1 of uncultured Lawsonia sp. Classification (GTDB taxonomy): domain Bacteria; phylum Desulfobacterota; class Desulfovibrionia; order Desulfovibrionales; family Desulfovibrionaceae; genus Bilophila. Next base: position 46,206 of record CAZIFC010000002.1, read on the forward strand.
CAGCTTGGCATGGAGCAATTCCGTAGCGATGTCCTCGTCGATGGGGGCATCGGGCTGGAGGACAATCATGTTGATGTGCTGGCTCTTGGCTACCTCTTCCACCTGTATCGGGGTTCCGAGGTAGGGTGTTTCCCTGTCGTTGTCGCAGTCGCCCACATACCCCACGATTTCCGCATCGGTGAGGGATTCGGAGATGGTCTGCCGAACCTTTCCTGCGCTGTCGGTGCCGACCAGAAGAATGCGCGGCTTGTGTACGAATCTGCCGATATGCTTGTAGTACAGCGCGCGCCAGCCAAGGCAGAACAGCAGGCACAGGGAGAAGAGCAGGATCAGCGTTTCACGGTCGAACCGCCAGTTCTGGAAGGCGTAAAAGGCCGTGGCCGAGGCAACGGCTCCCAGAAAAAAGGCAATCAGTACGCGGCCAACGGTATCCTTGAAGTCTTCCGCACCGATATTGTAGGCGTCCAGCACATAGAAAAAGAACAGGTAGGACGCCACGGTAAAGAGCGACGCGCCCGTGTAGTCATCCAAAACGGACAAGTCCGCGGGCAAGGTGACGAACCCGGTAATCACGAGTGCGACAAGAATGCAGACGGCGTCCAGAACCTTGAACAAGCCTCTGCGGTAACCACTGATAAGCAAGGGAAACCTCCGTTCCTCTTTATGAAACCAGTTTCATGACCTTCAGTATGAGATCAGCCGCCTTGCGGGCATCCAGTTCTGTTTCCGCAATGCTTCTACCTTCTTTCCCCATTCTGGCGGCCAGCGTTCCATCCTCTATGAACGCCTCCAGAGCCTTTGCCAGAGCCTCCGGATCCTTGGCGGGAACAAGAAAGCCGTTGCGCCCGTCGGAAACGACATCCCGGCATCCCGGAACATCTGTCGCCACAACGGGACGTCCCATGCTCATGGCCTCCATGAGCGAGCACGGCAGCCCCTCTCTCCATGAGGGCAGGACCACGACGCCTGCCTGTTTCACATAGGGGCGAACGTCTCGGGTAACGCCCAGATATTCGACAATCCCTTCTTTTTCCCAGGCGCGGACGGTTTCAAGGGGGACGCCGCCTCTGGATGGTTCGGGTGCGCCGAGCAGGAGGAAACGGGCCTCCGGGTGGGACTGCCTTACTCTTCTGGCTGCTTCCGCGTATTCATACAGCCCCTTGGCCTCCAGAAGCCGGCCCACGAGCAGGAACGCGGGGCTTTTTTCCGGGAGGGGAAGGACGGCAAATTTTTCCGTGTCTACACCGGTTCCCTTGGTCATGACAACCTGAGCGGAAGCAGGCAGGCAGTGCCATTCCCGGAACGTCCGTACATCGTCCGTGTTTTGGAAAAAAACGGCTTTGCTGAAGGAAAGGGACATCCGGTAGAGCAGGGCCGCCAGACACGTCAGCATCTTTTTGGCGAGGCTGTTGGCCTCAAACATGTACCCCAGCCCGGTGATCATGGCGTACCGCTCGGGGATACCCGCCAGAGCTGCCGTCGGGATTCCATAAATGACTGATTTGATGGTGGAGGCGTAGAGGATATCGGCCCGCTCCTCGCGGAAAATCCGATAAAGGGCAAGGCAGGTCCTGAGATCGTGGACAGGGTTCAGCCCCTTGTTGTCCAATGGATAATTGCGGATGCGCGCACCCATGCCCTGAAGCGTGGCTTCTGCGTCCAGATCCCCGGCGGGAACGAGACAGGTCACGTCGTGGCCCTCTTCCCGAAGGCGGGCGATGAGTACGCTCCAGAAACTGACCAGAAAGCTGGCCTTGTTGTTCATAATGATGATGTTCATGGAAGGGAAGTATACCAGTGCCCAAGAGAGAAGGGAAGGGGCTTTGGCGGTGTTCGGGGGGAGGCCGGACTGGGGACGGAACTGCGGGGTAATGGAGAAAGGCTTTGCGCCTGTGCAAACGGTTGGAAGCGAACGCACGCGGCTTCGAAAGGCCCGCCTGTGTTGTGCAGGAACCAGACAGACGTTGGAGCATGGAGGAAGCCTGCGGGCAGAACGCGCATCGGCAACAAAAAAAGGAAGGTAAAAACCTTCCTTAAAATTTTGGCTGGGCTACGTGGACTTGAACCACGATTAACGGGACCAGAATCCGTCGTCCTGCCAATTGAACGATAGCCCAACGTTCGAAACAGCTTTTGGCAGGGAACAGGGAGGAAGTCAAGCAAAAAATGCCGACGAATAAAAAATCGGTGTAAAAAGTATGCGCGGCGCGCCTGTCGGGGGAAGCGTGCCGCACATACGGGAGGAGATACGGCGTAGCGCGGTATCTCGAATAAGGAAGAAATACTGGTTTGCCGGAGGAAGGCGGGAAAGGGTCCGGCATCAGGAAAGCCTGCGGGGTCTTGTGATAAAAAGCACCCACGCATTTCGTTTATATATCCAAAGGGAAAAGAAAAGGCAAGATACTCTGGTAAAAAGAGAAAAATGGCCCTGCCGGACTCCCGGCAGGGCCATAATCGTGCAAAAACAAGGGGCTAGTTCGCGGGAACCACGGCACCTTCGTACTTCTTGTTCATGAATTCCTTGACTTCAGCACCCTTGAGGGCCTTCAGCAAAGCCTGAAGCTCAGGGCGGTTTTCATCACCGGCGCGCACGGTCAGGATATTGGCGTAGGTCGTGGCGGCGACGGAGTCAGCCTTTTCGGCGGCGAGAGCGTCGGCAACCTTGAGTCCACCGAGAATGGCGTAGTTGCCGTTGATGATGGCCATGTCCACGTCGGGCAGGGCACGCACAAGCTGAGCCGCTTCAATTTCTTCAATCTTGAACTTCTTGGGGTTTTCCGCAATGTCGCGGCGAGTGGCGGTGAGTCCGGCACCGTCGCGCAGCTTGATCAGGCCATTGGACTGGAGCAGCAGCAGGGCGCGGGCTTCATTGGTCGTGTCGTTGGGCACGGCGATCATGGCACCGTCCTTCAGGTCGGCAACGGACTTGGTCTTTCCCGCGTAGATGCCGAAAGGCTCGTAGTGCACGGCACCGATGGAAACCAGCTTGGTGCCCTTTTCCTTGTTGAAATCGTCCATGTAGGGCTTGTGCTGGAAGAAGTTGGCGTCCAGCTCCTTGCCTTCGAGAGCCATGTTGGGCTGCACGTAGTCGGAGTACTCGATGATTTGGATTTCATAGCCCTGAGGCTTCAGGACTTCATTGGCAACCTTGAGGATTTCCGCGTGAGGGGTGGGGGAAGCGCCAACGCGGATTTTGGTCAGAGCCTGGGCCGCGGTCGCGGAACCGGCAGCGACAGCAAGGGTCAGGGCCGCAGTCAGAATGGCGGTACGAATGTTTTTCATGATGCCGTGTCCTTTGGAAAGGGTTGAAGGGAAAAACGGTTCCGGGCGGGTACGCGGGGAACCGCCTGTCGCGTGGGTCAGGAAATGCGCCTGTCGCTGCGCTTGGTCGCCCAGTTGCCGAAGCTCTGGAAAACCTGCACGATGACGATCAGCAGAACGACGGTGATAAACATGATGTCGGTCTGGTAGCGGTTGTAGCCGTACATGATCGCCAGCTTGCCGAGCCCGCCGCCGCCGACTGCGCCGGACATGGCGGAATAGCCGAGGATCGTGGTCGCGGCAATGGCACTGCCGTTGATCAGCGAAGGCATGGCTTCGGGCAGGAGCACCTTGGTAATGATTTGCAGGGTGGAAGCTCCCATGGACTGGGCGGCCTCCACGACGCCGCCGTCGACCTCAAGCAGGGAGGATTCCACAAGCCGGGCCACAAAGGGTGCGGCGGCGATGACCAGCGGGACCACCGTGGCGTTATTGCCGATGGTGGTTCCGACCAGCATGCGGGTCAGGGGAATGACGGCAATCATGAGGATCAGAAACGGGAAGGAGCGGGTCAGGTTCACCACCACATCCAGCACGGCATAGACCACCGGACGCGGCGTGATGCCGTCCTGACGGCAGATCACGAGAATGGTTCCCATCACCATGCCGAACACATAAGAAAAGAAGGTAGAGACCAGCGTCATGTACAGCGTGTCTACGACGCCTTCTATGAGCATTTCAATGGTGGCTTGATCAAACATTGTTCATTTCCTCCAGCATGAGGCCCTTGGAGTCCGCATAGGCAATGATGCGCTGCACGACGGCGTCGTCGTCCGGCAGTTGGAGTACCATCTGGCCGAAGGCGGTTCCGCCGATGTCGCGGGTGTCGGCAAACATGATGTTGACCGGCGCGCCGCATTCCAGCACAAGATTGCTGATGACCGGCTCGAATGAGGAACGTCCGTTGAAGATAATCCGGTACAGGCGGCTGTGCGGCATGTCCTGCAGGGCTTCGGGGATAACGAGCTGGCGGGCTTCTTCGGTGCGGGGATGGAAGAACACTTCCTCGACCGCGCCGGTTTCCGCAATCTGCCCGTGGCTGATGATGGCGACCTGATTGCAGATTTTTTCAATCACGCTCATTTCGTGCGTGATGATGACGGCTGTGATGCCCAGCCGCTGGTTGATATCCTTGATCAGCGCGAGGATGGATTCCGTCGTGGCCGGATCGAGGGCCGACGTGGCCTCATCGCACAGCAGGACTTTCGGATTGGTTGCCAGGGCGCGGGCGATGGCAACGCGCTGTTTCTGCCCGCCGGAAAGCTGGGAAGGGTACGACCGGGCACGGTCGGAAAGCTTGACAAGCTCCAGCAGTTCTCTGGCCCGCTCGCGGGCGGTTTCCTTCTTCACGCCGGCAAGCTCCAGAGGAAAGCAGATGTTTTCCTCCGCCGTGCGCTGCATGAGCAGGTTGAACTGCTGGAAGATCATGCCCATGCTACGGCGGGCCGTTTGGAGATCCCTGGCGTTCAGGCGGCACATGTCCTTGCCTTCGAACATGACGCTGCCCCCGGTGGGGCGTTCCAGCATGTTGATGCAGCGCACCAGCGTGCTCTTTCCCGCTCCGCTCTGGCCGATGATTCCGAATATGTCGCCTTTCCGTATGGTCAGGTTGATGCCTTGCAGGGCATAGACTTCGGTATTTTTGCTCTTGAACCGTTTTTCAAGGTCAAGAATCTGGATGATAGGTTCCGCCATCCGTGCTCCTCTCCTGTTCTTATATTCGACGCGGCTACAATTGTCACAGATAGCGTCCGAGCTCAAGGGAATTTTGTTTTTCTCCCAAGGTGTTTCTGCGCTCGCCAGGCGGCAGGCGGCTATACCCTGTTCAAATGCATACGGCCCGGGGAGCGAATGGGTACAGGATCTGCCGGGCCGCAAGGCCAAGAGGGAAGGAATCCGGGATGGCCCCTTGCACAACGAAAGGGAAAAGCCTATTCTTCCCGAACAAATCACCCAAAGCTAGTTTAGGAGTGGATTATGTCCATGACGCGAGCCCAAGCGTATACTGAAGCCGGAGTAAACATTGACGCCGGCAACTCTCTTGTTTCCCGTATTAAATCCATCGTTTCCGATACCCATATTCATGGCGTGCTGTCGGATATCGGCGGATTCGGCGGGCTTTTCAAACCGGATATGTCCGGCATGAAGGAGCCGGTTCTGGTTGCCTCCACTGACGGCGTGGGCACCAAGCTGAAGCTTGCCTTTGCCTTTGACAAGCACGACACCGTCGGCATTGACCTCGTGGCCATGAGTGCCAACGATATTCTGGTTCAGGGCGCGCGTCCTCTGTTCTTCCTCGACTATTTTGCTACCGGAAAGCTCGATGTCGACAAGACCGCACAGGTTATTTCCGGCATTGCGGAAGGCTGCAAGCAGGCGGGCTGTGCGTTGCTTGGCGGCGAAACCGCTGAAATGCCCGCCATGTATGCGGATGGAGAGTACGATCTTGCCGGTTTTTGCGTAGGCATGGCCGACAATGCCAAGATTGTGGACGGTTCCGGTATTCGTGTGGGTGATGTGCTTATCGGGCTCGCCTCTTCGGGTGTCCACTCCAACGGCTACTCCCTTGTCCGCAAGATTTTTGACAAGAGCGGCCTCGCTCCCGATGATATCTTCCCCGGTGACGAACGCACCGTGAAAGAGGTTCTGCTGGAGCCTACCTATATCTACACCGATGCCGTCCGCAACCTGATGCGCGATCTTCCCGTCAAGGGCATGGTTCATATTACCGGCGGCGGTTTCTACGACAATATCCCCCGCGTTCTGCCCAACTCGGTCACGGCGGACATCAACTTCGGTTCCTGGGACATTCAGCCGGTATTCAACTGGCTGCGCGAAGAGGGCGACCTGACGTGGCCCGAAATGCTCCAGATCTTCAACTGCGGCATCGGCTATGTTTTCATCGTGCCCAGCGAAGTCGCGGAAGAGGCGATGGGCCGTCTTGAAGCCATGCACAAGGGTGCATGGGTGATCGGCACTATCGGCCGCCGTCAGGAAAAGGACGAAGAACAGGTGAAAATCCAGTTCTAGCCGCCTGTCGAAACAGAACAGAAAGAAAAGAGCCTCCCGATTTCGCTTCGGGAGGCTCTTTTTTATCATGCCGTTCGGTTTCACTGGATGGAGGCCTGGGAGGTTTCGGCCTCTGCCTTGGCAATGAGTGCGTCAAGCTTGTCCATCATACGGCGTTCGGCTTCCGGAGAAAGATAGCAGACGCATTCGCAGCGCATTCGTCCCTTGGCGCGCACAAGAAATTCCAGACGGAGGCCGTCATCGAGCCGTTCCAGGGCGAGGCAATGAGGGGCACAGGATTCCATGTGTTCCCGGTGGATGGGAAGAAGCCACTCTTCATCCGGCGTCAGCCAGTAAAGGCGTTCAATCCCGGACTGGCAACCTTGCTCCGCGAGGAGTTCTTCCACCCTGTCCAGCACGTCGGGTTGGATTTCATCGACAAGATAACTCCGCATAGAGTGCTCCGCTAAGAGGATTGGGGTTCGTTGCGGTGAACCCGGCGCGTACATCGGCCCGCCGGATGTTCTTCATCAAGGCCGAACATGCGCCGGATCAGTTCCACGTTGCGCGAGGAGGCTTCGGAAGGGGCCTCCTTCAAGAAGGTAATCGGCTCATGCGACAGCTTGCGGAGCAGGCCATTGAGCATGGCTTCCAGAGCTTCCCGTGTTTCCTGGTTGACCGGCCCCAGCCGTTTCAGCGTGCGCTGAAGCTCTTCCTGTGCATGGGTTTCAAAGTGAGAGAGCAGATCGACGATGGTAGGCTGCAATTCCAGCGACTCGAGCCAGAAGGTAAAGGCGGTGACTTCGTCCTCGACGATATCCTTGGCCTTCTGCGCCTCTACCCGGCGATGGGCAAGGTTTTCTTCAACCACTTCTTTAAGATCGTCGATATCGTAGAGATAAACGTTGTCCAGATTGTTGACGTCGGGATCGATATCTCGGGGGACGGCGATGTCGATGAAGAACATGGGGCGGAACTTGCGGCGTTTCAGCACGTCCTTGATATCCCGGGCGCGGATAATGGCTTCGGGAGATCCGGTTGAGCTGATGATGATGTCCACATCCGCAAGATGCGCGTGAAGCTGGTCAAAGGGAACGGCCTCTCCGCGGAACTCGTCCGCAAGCTCACGGGCACGCTCATAGGTTCTGTTGGAAACCTTCACCGTGCGGATGCCCGCCTGAATGAGGTGGGTGGCGGCCAGTTCGGCCATTTCGCCGGCTCCGATGAGCATGGCCTGATATTGGCCCATGTCTCCGAAGATGCGCTTTGCCAGCTCTACCGCCGCGTAGCTGATGGAAACCGCACTTGCCGCGATGCCGGTTTCGGTTCTGACACGCTTGGCGACGCTGAACGACTTGTGTAGCAAACGATTGATGATGGTCTTTGTCGTGCCCGCCAGAGTCGCCTTGCGATAGGCTCCCTTGAGCTGTCCAAGAATCTGCGGTTCGCCGAGAACCATGGAGTCAAGGCTTGAGGCTACCGTAAACAGGTGCCGGATAGCTTCCCGGCCTCTGTGCACATAGACGTAGGGAGCCAGCTCGGAAACATTCCGGCCTTTGGCGGAAGCCCAGTAGTCCAGCACGAGACCGGGAACGTCTCCCTGTCCCACGGCAAGAATCTCGACGCGGTTGCAGGTGGAGAGGATCAGCGACTCTTCAAGTTTCGCCTTGCCGTTTTCTGAAGCGGAAAGGGGAATGGCCCACGTCTCTTTGGCGCAGTGGTCCGTCAGTGCAAATCGCTCCCGCACCTCAACACCGGCGGTACGGTAGTTCAGCCCGATAAGATAAATTTGTTGTTCCATATCAGCGTGGTGTGTTCAAAAAACTGTGATGGGTCGTCATGAAGAGGTTCACCACGATGAGCGAAAACGCGCATACCGTGAAGATCCATATCGCCAGAAGAGCCGGTTTGCGGCCCTGCCAGCCCTGTGTGAAACGCTGGTGAAAGAGCCAAGCGTACATTCCCCAGACAATAAGCGAGACGAACTCCTTGGGATCGCCGGAAAGGATGGTCCCCCAGTTGATGCGGGCCGAAACGAACCCGAACAGGATGCCTACCGTAAAGAGCGGAAAACCAAAAGTGGTCGCCCGCGCATTGATCTTGTCCAAGGCCGAAAGCGCGGGGAGATCCTTCTGGAATCCGGCGAGCTTTGACTTTGACTTGATGCTCTTGGCCTGAAGCAGGAACAGGACTCCCGCACCGAAAGCCAGAGCCATCAGGCCGAGGCTGATGAAGATGGCTGCGATGTGGATGGTGAAGGTCATGCCCGACAGTACGGGAGGAAGCGGAGTCTCCGCATGGCGCAGGAGCAGGGCGACCAGAAAGATCAGCAGGGATAAGGGCGACACCGTCAGGAGCAGGGCTTCGTAACGCCACTTGAGCCAGGCGACGAGTCCGCCAAGGGTGATGCACCACGCGAGGATCTGGACATAGACCGAGCGGGTCAGCGAGAATCCGTCATCGAAAAAGGTGACGCCCAGCAACAGAGTGTGGGTCGAAAAGGCAAGCACCGTAAGTACCAGCGCGGCACGCTTGAGCCATGTGTTTCGGGCAAGAATGCCCGCAACGACGGCCGCCGTGCCGAGGGCGTACAGGTGAATGGCCAGAACCGGCAGCAGTTCAGGCAAGATCATGCAGCAACTCCATTATATGAGGATGCAGTTCACGGGGAAGCAGTTCCCTGAGCAAGGCCTCGCATGTTTGCCGCTCCCGCCGTTGCAACGCCTCGGCGAGCGGCGAGTCTACGAGGTTCCTGAACAGGGTTGTATTCTGGTTCGTCTCACGATGCAAGGCAAGGACCAGTGGGCGGAGGCGAGCCAGAAGCTCACTGATTCCCGAATAGCGATTTCCGATCCAGTCCGCAAGCTCCCGGCGGATTTTTCGGGCAAGCGCGGGGCTGCCCCCGCCGGTGGAGAGGGCAATGGCGATGTTTCCTTGCTCGACAAGTGCGGGTACGATAAAGGAGCTGTCCCTTGGTGCGTCTGCACAGTTGCAGGCGATGCCTTTTTCTGTGCAGATGCGGACGACCTCGGCATTGGCCTGCCTGCTGCTTGTAGCGGCGAAAACCAGAGTGCAGCCTTCGATATCGGAGGGAACAAAGTGCCGGGGATGGTGCACAATGCGTGAATCTTCAAGCAAGGCTTGAAGGGCAGGGGAAGGTTTTGCCGGGTCGACGACATCGAGCAAACCCACTGGCGTTTCGAGCAGGGAGGACAGTTTGCGGCATCCAACCTCACCCGCGCCGACAACAAGGCATCGTTTTCCAGAAAGATCTAAAAACACCGGATAGTAGCGCATAGGGTACATATGAGGAAAAAGGTTAAAGGCTTTCGTGGCCTATGAACTGTAAAGATAGCATGAGCCGGGCTGTCCGTCCACAGAGCCGGGAGCGCGGCTCAGGCTGGCCAAAAGGGGAAAACTATGATTCGGCCTTTTCGGGAGAAGGATACGGAAGCGGTTGTTCAGGTATGGCTGAAAGCCTCCATACAGGCCCATTCGTTCATTGGGCGAGCCTACTGGGAGGGGAAGGCCGAAGACATGCGGACGCTCTATCTCCCCTTGAGTGAAGTCATCGTTGATGAAGACCCCGAATCTGGGGAACTCACGGGCTTTATGGGGCTTGTAGACGGGTATCTGGCAGCCCTGTTTGTTGCGCCGGAGCATCAGGGCAAGGGGATCGGAACCCGCTTGCTGAAACTGGGAAAGAAAATACGCGACGAGCTGGAACTATGCGTTTATGCAGAAAACAGGCGGGCTGTCCGTTTCTATCGGGAACAAGGATTTCGCCTTGCGGGAGAGCGCGTGGAGGAAGAAACGGGCCATACCGAACTGCTCATGCAGTACCCATGACACGCGGAACAGGCTACGGCTGGGTACTGGGGGGGGAAGAGGGGAGAATACAACAGGGCGGAACAGAAGGTTTTCCTGTTCCGCCCCGGCATGTCGGCAAAACTAGTTCAGGCCAAGTTCCTTGATCAAGGTTTCCTTGATGCTGTCGATCGTGCCCTGTCCGTTGAGGACGATGTATTTCGTTTCGCCCTGTTCGGCCAGCTTTTTGAAGTAGTGGGCGGCAGCCAGCGTCCCGGTGGTTTCGTCATAGTAGATGTCATGACGCTTGTTGATCGCGGTTTCGTCCTGATCGTCGGCGCGGCTCATCAGCTCGCCGCCACAGACGCGGCAGGTATCGCCATTGGGCTTGATGGCGTCAATGAAGATATTGTTGGGATGGTTGCCGTCGTTCTTGCAGACGCGGCGGCCCATGATGCGATCGCGGGCAATATTGCGGGGAAGATCAATTTCAACCACATAGTCAAGCTTCATGCCCTGTTCCTGCATGGCCTTGTGGAGCTGTTCCGCCTGCGCGATATTGCGGGGAAAGCCGTCGAGAAGCCAGCCGTCGGCTCCCTTGTTCTTCAGGGTTTCGAGCACCATGGGAATGGTGATGGCATCAGGCACAAGCTCACCGCGATCCATATATTCCTTGGCCTTCTTGCCAAGTTCCGTTCCGCCCCCGACATGTTCGCGGAAAATGGCCCCGGATTCGATATGCGCCAGACCGAAAGCCTTCTTGATGAGTGCACCCTGCGTACCTTTGCCGCTGCCATTGGGACCGAACATAAGAATATTCATGTTCCGCATTCTCCTGAGTATGAGTTCCTATAGTGCCCCCGGCAACAGCTTGGCGTTGCGGCGGCCGAGCCTGTCCGGATGCTTCCGGGAGGCTTCCTGACAAAATCAGAAAGAAGACTTGGTTTGGGATACCGGCAAAAGGGCATGGCCCTCCTGCGCAGGATCGGATGCGACCAGTCCGTTTTCCCTCAGGTAGGCATTGCCTTCCGCCACAAACTCTTCGTGGGTCGCGTTGCGGCGGATGCCGGGACAAAATTCCTTGGCAAGATGAAGGCTTTCGGAGTCGGCCATATTCCCGCGGAAAAAAGGCCATGCCCGGCAGACATCGGGCTTGATGGCATGGACGGAACATCCCTGTCCCGCACGGAAAAAAATGCAGCAGCCGTCCTCTCCCGTCCGCACCTGCCATTTCCCGTTGCGAAAAACACCGTATGCGTCGAGAAAGGCCTGCCTGTCGAGATTCATGCCTTCGTGGAGCCGCGTCAAGTCCTTCGGGCTGAGGATGATGCCTCCTTCCCCTTCACAGCACTGACCGCACATCTGGCAGTCAAAAACAGTATGATTCATTAGAATGGATTCCTTAAAAGCCGTTGATGTTCAATCATGATGCACAAGTCTTCGATAACGGGCATGCCCGCGTTCCCCGCGATGGCGGAAGCTTCCGGGCTGACGATGCCCAGCTGCATCCAGAAGAGCCGAGGGAGTGATGGCAGGGCCGCCGCTTCTCTGGCATGCTCCGGGCAGTATTGCGGGGCTCGGAATACATTGACGATATCAATGGGGCAGGGCACGTCAGCAAGGGTGGAGTATGTCGGCAAGCCCCAGATATTCTTGCGGACGGGATGGACAGGAATGACGGTATAGCCGGCCTGAAGGAGGTATTTTCCTACGCGGTCAACAGGCTGCCCTTCTTTGTCCTTGGCTCCGACGATGGCTATGGTGCGGGATTCGGAAAGAAGCCCCCGGAGTTTTTCGTCAGAAAGAAACGTATGAAGCATTGAGGGTACCTCGTAAAAAGAGTGCAGGCGAGTCTAGTTGGTTATGGCGATAAAGGCAACGAAAAGCTGCTCCCCTTTCGATCTGTAATAATATCTCATAATCAAATTGAATTATGTCAATTTTAAAACCAAAAACCCAACCCCAAAATAAACACAACAACCTCCAGCTAGCCCGCTATACAAATCTAACAACACTACAATACAGGATTCATTCAGTTCCGGTACAGGCAGGCAGTGTGGCTCCATCATTTGAAGCCAGACTTGACAATCGTGAGGAAAGTTTCATTGATGCACATCATCAGCGTTCAAGAAAAGCGAAAATGACGACGAGGTGTTTTGAGTGGATGCAGCTGTAGACTCCGAAATCTGTCGCCTGACGGCAGGGCGGAGAACCATGACGCGAGCCGGACTGGCTACGCAGGCACGCCTGTGCGTGAAAGCTCTTGAGAACGGAAGAGGCGTTGTCTGGGTCGTACGCGATCGAGACGAGTTGCTTGCGGCAACGTCTCTGATGCGTCTCTTTTCTCCAGAAATGTCCTGTGGAGACAACGAAACCGGAGGCTCTTCCGACTGTCTGTGGACAACGCTGCCGCCATTTCCGCCGCGGGCTTCAAACAGAGAAGGCTGGACCAAGCGGCTTGCCGCAGTATACGCGCTTCGGCACGGAAAGGCCCGCGGGCTTGTGCTGACGGCGGATAATCTGCCTTGCCGCATGGTTCCCGTGCATTTTTTTGAAAATCGGGAACTTCGGCTTGTTCGTGGGGAAGATGTTTCTCTGGACATGATTTTGGAGCAGGCCACCCTGTGGGGTTACGAAAGAGTCCCTATGGTTTCAAACCCCGGTGAGGTGGCCCGCCGCGGGGATATTCTGGATATCATGCCCCCGGGCTATGACAAGCCCATCCGTCTGGACTTCTTTGGAGATACCATTGAAGAGATCCGTCTTTTTGATCCGGTCAGCCAGCGTTCCAAATCCCAGCTGGATTCTGTGCTGGTGCTTCCCGCCTCACCCATCGGACGCGACCCGGCAGGGCTGTCTGCAATCCAGACATACTGGAAGGCGTTGTTCCAGCAAGGACGATTGACGGAAAATGAACGGTTCGGGCTTACCCGGCTGCTGGAGCAGGGGGATTTCCGGCTGCTGCCGGGATGCTGTTTTGAGAAGGCCTCCAATATCGAAGACTGGCTTCCTGCCGATACCCTCTGGATGCTGCCGGGAAGAAACGATCTGCATGATGCGCTGGACGCCGCGGAAAAGGCATGGACAACCGCATTCGAAGCGCAGGATGCGGAAGGGAGGCCCCAGCCGCAACGTCTGGCCCTACGCACAAGTGAAGACGTGGCGTCGCTGGACAGCCGTTTTCCCTGCCTCTATGCGGAGCCTTTGGGAACAGGCGGTGAAAAGAACGTCCTTGAGCTTCCCGAGCGGAGCCTGAAGGCGTTCAGCGATCTGTTTCCCTCCTCAACGGAGCAGGATCGTCCGTGGCAGACCCTTGTTCAGGCTTTGCGGCAGTGGCAAAACGAAAAACGCCAGATAATCCTGTCTTTCGCGTCTGAGAAAAGCCGCACCAAATTTCTTCATCTTGCCGCACAGGACGGGCTGTCCCCGCTGCTGCGTTATGAGAGCGGTCAGAGTGGTCTCTTCGCGCTGGTTGCTCCATTCCGCTCTGGAGCAGAGCTGCTTTGGGATCGGAGCCTTGTCCTCGGGGAAGATGTTCTCCAGCCGCATGTGGAAAAAAGCCGCCGGGTAGCTTCGGGAGCCTTCAAGGGGCTGGATCGATACGACGAGCTGGAGCCGGGCGATCTGCTCGTACATCGGGATTACGGCATTGCCCGGTTCGGCGGCCTGTTGCGTATGGAGACAGGAAACTCCGCCAACGATTACCTGTTGCTGAACTACTCGGGAGAGGATCGGCTCTATGTTCCGGTAGACAGGCTTTCCCTCATCCAACGCTTCAAGGGCGGAGGGGAGACGCCGCCCGCCCTTGATCGGCTCGGAGGCGGTTCTTGGCAGACCGGGAAAGAGAAGGCTCGCAAGGCTATTGAAAAGATAGCTGAAGACCTTGTTGAAATGTATGCATGGCGTAAGGTGGCCAAGGGTTTTCGCTATCCTCCGCTTGGGGAGCTGTATCGGGAATTCGAGGCCTCTTTCGGTTTTGAGGAAACCCCCGATCAGGCGCGGGCCATTCAGGATGTCTTGGCGGATATGGAAAAGCCCGAGCCAATGGATCGCCTTGTCTGCGGTGACGTCGGCTTTGGAAAAACGGAAGTGGCCTTGCGTGCGGCGTTCCGGGCGGCCTCGGAAGGGCGGCAGGTGGCCCTGTTGTGTCCTACCACGGTGCTTGCCGAGCAGCATTACCAGACATTCCGTTCGCGGCTTTCAGGTTTTGCCATCAATGTCGGCCTGTTGAGCCGCTTCGTTTCGTCGGCAAAACAGAAAGAAGTGCTCAAGTCCGCCGCAGCAGGGCAAATAGATATTTTAATAGGTACGCATCGTCTGCTTTCGGATGATGTGGTGCTGCCCAATCTGGGGCTGCTCATCCTTGACGAGGAGCAGCGTTTTGGCGTCCGCCATAAAGAAAAACTCAAAAAACTGAAAAAGAATGTGGACGCGCTCACGCTGACGGCAACGCCCATTCCCCGGACGCTTCAGCTTTCCATGTCGGGAGTGCGGGAGCTTTCGGTCATTGAGACGGCTCCTCCGGAACGAAAGCCGGTGGCGACGGCCCTGCTTGAAAGGGACAAGAACACGCTCCGTCAGGTGCTGGAGCGGGAACTGGCCCGGGACGGACAGGTCTTTTGGGTGCACAACCGGGTGATCGGTCTGGAGCGGGTTGTGGATTTCGTCAAGGAACTGGCTCCCAACGCCCGCGTCGGTATGGCCCACGGGCAGCTCCCTGAAAAGAAGCTGGAAGAAACCATGCATGCGTTCTGGCATGGCGAACTGGATATTCTGGTTTGTACCGCCATTGTGGAGTCTGGACTCGACTTTCCGCGGGCGAACACGCTGATTGTCGATCAGGCGCAGCTGTTCGGCCTTGGGCAGCTGTACCAGCTCAGGGGCAGGGTAGGCAGATCCGATCGTCAGGCCTTCGCCTGTTTTGTCGTTTCGGACATGGAACGCCTTCCCGAGCCAACCAGAGAACGGCTGCGTATCATTCTGGATCTGGACTATCTGGGGGCGGGCTTTCAGATCGCCATGGAAGATCTGCGGCTGCGCGGTGCGGGCAATATCCTTGGCGAGGCGCAATCCGGGCATATGGGCCGCGTAGGTCTGGAACTGTACCTCGAAATGCTGGAGCAGGCCGTCAACAAAATCAAGAACGGCGGAGTATCGCTGCAAACGGAAACCGAACTCAACCTCGGTTTGACCGCCCATATTCCAGAGGATTACATCGCGGACGGGAGAGAGCGTTTGCGCTGGTACAAACGCCTTTCCGCAACGACGGATACGCAGGGCAGGCAGGAACTGGAGCTGGAATTGCGGGATCGCTTCGGCGTGCTGCCCGAACCGCTGGAAGTCTTCATGGCTGTTCTGACGCTCAAGCATTTTCTCGGCAGGGCGCAGGCTCTCAAGGCGGATATCTATGAGGATCGCATCCGTATCCTGTGGGACGAAAAGCAAAACGCCATTGCCCCCGACAGGCTTGTCCCGTTCCTTACGGCTCAGTTCGGCAAGGCAAAGCTGATTCCTCCCTCCAGCCTTGAGCTGAAGCTGGACATGTCCCTTCCTGCGCCGCAGCGGCTGGATGCCGCGCGCCTCGCGTTGGGAACACTTCTGGCCGACTGAGCCGGCCCCCGCCGCGCCAGCGTTGCAAGTTGACGGGAATCAGCGTATCTTGCCTTGCAATTGTCGCAGATCCGCGTCTTCCACTCTGTGGACGATATATAATCCCATTCAAACAGAACAGAAGGGTACAGCCCTTCGGGTCGCTCTTGCGGATGTTTTCAATCCCGGCGATAGGCTTTCAAGGAGAGTTTCGTGCGTATTGTCAGTACCGCTCTTTTGCTGATGTTACTGGGTTTTTCCTCTGCCGGTGCGGCTATCAACGGTGTTGCCGCCATCGTGAACGGTGAAATGATTACGGAGTTCGATCTGCAGTCGGAAATGGCACCCGAAGCCATGCGCCGCGGAATGAACCCCAAAGATCCCGCACAGGCAGCCGCTCTGAGCGAGCTTTCCAAGGCAACGCTGGAGCGCATGGTTACAAATATCATTCTGACTCAGGAAGCCCAGCGTCTCAAAATTTCGGTAAGCGACAGCGATGTGGAGAATGAAATCCAGCAGATTCTCTCCAAAAACCGCATGACCCCCGAAGAGTTCCGCCATCAGCTCCAGATCCAGCGCATGTCGGAAAAGGATTTCCGGGAAAAGCTGAAGGCCAGCCTTTTGCGCAACCGCTTGCTTGCCAACATGGTTGGGCGCAAGGTCATCGTCACCAAAGAAGAAGTTGCCGACTATTATAATCAGCACAAGCACACGTTTATGAACAACCAGCGGGTGCGGTTTGCCGTCATCGTCTATCCTCCGACGGAAAACGCCGAAAAGCAGGCCCAGCGAATCCGTAGCGGCAAGGCCTCCTTCGAACAGGTTGCACGCCAGGTTTCCATCGGGCCTCGTGCCCAGGACGGCGGCGATGTGGGCCTTGTCGACTGGAACTCTCTGGATCCGGCCTGGCAGGATCGGCTTTCTTTGCTTCGCCCCGGCGAAGCATCCGAGCTGATCAGCGTGAACAACGGCCTGAAAGGGCAGCTCAAGCTGCTGTCTCTGGAAACAGGCGACGGGCAGACGCTGGAAGAAGCGACTCCCCAGATTGAAACTATCCTGCGCGAACCCAAGCTTCAGGAACGCTTCCGCGAGTACAGCGAGCAGCTTCGCAAGCGTGCCGTGGTTGAGATACGCTGATGTCCTCCAAACAAGATGAATCCGATTGCCAAAAGGTAGCAAGCATGGAAGGAACGGAAAACGCTTTGACGCTGGCAAGCTTTGGGGCATTGCTCCGGGAAAGGCGCATCCGTAAGGGGTTGTCCGAGGAAAACGTTGCCGCAGAACTCAAGATAACGTCGCGTCTGGTGAAGGCTATCGAGGATGGCGACAAAAGCTCCTTGCCCCACGCCGTGTACGCACGGGGCTTTCTGCGCGCCTACGCACGCCTTCTTTCTGTCGATGACGGCCTCACGCATGAAGCCTGTGCCTTGCTGAAAGATCCGGAAGAAACCCTGCGCGAGCAGGAGCTTTCCGTTGCCGCCGCGCCGCGCAGGGAATCCCGCGTGCCGTGGCTGGGCATCGTGCTGTGTGCCGCTTTTCTTGCTGGCGGGGCCTGGTATCTTCGTGATGTCATCCCCGGGCTCTTCTCGGACGCTTCCGAATCTTCGCAGCCGGCACCTTTGCAGCAGGCTGCGCCTGCCATGCCGGAAAAGCCTGCCGGTGAGCCTCTTCCCGCGGAACCCGCTGCAAACGCAACCATGCCCGCCGCTCCCGAGGCCCCGATTATCCTCGGCGGGACGCCGCTTCCCGCCGAGAACGCCACGGTTGCCGTTCCCGAGGCGGTTGCACCGGCAGCCGGACACCGGGTTTTCATCACGGCAGACGGAGACTGCTGGATTTCCACGACGGCGGATGGGAAAAACAGCCAGAAAATTCTGCACAAGGGCGATACGCTCAGTGTTGATTTTGAGGACAGGCTGGTGATGAAGCTCGGCAACGCCGGAGCCGTCCGGGTCGCTTATGACGGAAAGGAACTTCCCCCCATCGGAAAGCCGGGAAGGGTCAAGAAAGTCACCTTCCCGGATGATTTTCAAGAATAACGATGGAATGGTCCGACACGGCCCTTGTTTTGGGAGTGGGGCGTTTTCGGGAGTCGGATCTCTGGGTGCGGATGTTGACGCGACGGCACGGCATCGTATCCGCATTCGCTTTCGGCGGCAGCCGCAGCCGCAAACGTTTTTGCGGCTGTCTGGATCTCTTTAACGAGCTTCAGATAAGTACGCGCACTACGCGAAACGGAATGTACCTTTCATTGCTGGAAGGAAACCTGATTCGCGGCCCGCGGCGTCTGCGGACGGACTGGAACCGGCTCGGGATGTTCATGAACTGCGTCCGGTTCCTTGAGGCTCTGGGGGTTCCGCCGGATGGCGCGGCAAATGCCTACAGGCTGCTGAAAGAAACGCTGACGATACTGGAGGAAGCTGAATTCGTTCAGGATATCCTGCCGATACTGTTTCGCCTGCGTATGGCGTCCCAGCAAGGGTACGCTCCCGCATTGGACAAGTGCAGCTCTTGCGGCAATAATGTTTTTGATTCCGCAGTGTTCCTTGTTTCGGAAGGAAGCCTTGTCTGTCAGGACTGTGCTTCCGTGCGCGGAAATATTGTAGAAATCAGCCGTAAAAGCCTTGACGTTTTGCGCCAAGTTCAGGAAAAATCTCCGGCGCAGTGGCACTTTTTGACTTGCGCCCCTTCCGATGGTTCGGTAGAGGCTCTGCTCCCGGCGGAACGACGTGAATGCGCGCGAGCTGTGGATGGCTTTGTGCAATATCATCTAGGCTTGGCCTGGGATAGAGGACGGTTCCGGAAAATCTGATCCGCAACCGTTCCACAGAAATTCGGCTTGTCCATTGCAGCCCCTTTTCTGGACAACATCCCTCAGCGAGAGCCGCTATGTTTATGATGGAGGAAGCATGTATTTTCAGGATGTGATTCTTACCCTGCAACGCTACTGGGCCAGCAGGGGATGCGTCGTCGCTCAGCCGATGGACATAGAATGCGGTGCCGGGACGTTCAACCCCTCCACCTTCCTGCGTGTTATCGGGCCGGAACCGTGGAGTGTCGCCTATGTGGAACCTTCCCGCCGTCCCACTGACGGACGCTATGGCGAAAACCCCAACCGCCTTCAGCACTATTTCCAGTTTCAGGTTATCATGAAACCGTCCCCCGACGACATACAGGATCTCTATCTGGGAAGCCTTCGCGCGTTGGGCATCCATCAGGAAGAGCACGATATCCGCTTTGTCGAGGACGACTGGGAATCTCCGACGCTCGGCGCATGGGGCCTTGGCTGGGAAGTCTGGCTGAACGGGATGGAAGTTTCCCAGTTCACCTATTTCCAGCAGGTGGGCGGTATCGACCTTGCCCCCGTCAGCTCGGAACTGACGTACGGCCTGGAACGCCTGACCATGTATCTCCAGGGCAAGGATTCCGTTTACGATATCCAGTGGAACGAACACGTTACCTACGGGCAGATCTACCATCAGAATGAAGTGGAGCAGTCCCGCTACAATTTTGATGAGAGCGATGCCGCCATGCACAGGCAGCATTTTGATCAGTTTGAAGCCGAATGCCTCCGCCTTGCAGGAAAGGGCCTTCTCTGGCCCGCCTATGACTATTGCCTGAAGTGCTCGCATACCTTCAACCTGCTGGATGCACGCGGCGCAATCTCGATTACGGAACGCACCGGTTACATCGGCCGGGTGCGGACGCTGGCGTCGTCGGTCGCACGTCTGTACGCCGAACAGCGCAAGGAAATGGGATATCCCATGCTCGGAGGGAACCGGTAATGTCCACCTTTGTTCTTGAACTTGGCACTGAAGAATTGCCCGCCCGTTTTTTGGCCAATCTCGAAAAGGAATTGGCTGACAGATTTACGCTCGGCCTTGAAGAAGCCGGCTATGCCGTTTCTCGTCTGGATACCTGTGCAACGCCTCGCCGCTCCGTCGTCATCGTTGAAGGTCTGGACGACGTGCAGCCTGTCAAGGAAGAGGAAGTGCTCGGCCCGCCCGCCCGCATCGCCTTTGACGCGGATGGAAACCCCACCAAGGCGGCGCAGGGGTTTGCCAAGACTCTCGGGATCGATGTTTCCACACTGACCAGGGTTCAGACGGAGAAGGGCGAGTACCTTTCCGGCATGAAGAAAACCGGCGGCATCCCCACCATTGACGTGCTGGCGGCCCTGTGCCCCGCCGTGATCTCGGCGTTGCCGTTCCCCAAAAGGATGCGCTGGGGTGATGGAGACTTTGCCTTTGCCCGGCCGGTCCGCTGGGTGCTGGCCTTGCTTGGCGAAACGGTTGTGCCGTTTGAAATCGGCAAGGTCGCTTCCGGGCGCACTACCCACGGGCACCGCGTCCTCGGCCCCGGCCCGTTCACCATCAAGGCTGCCTCCGACTATGTGCCCACCATCACCAAAGAAGGGGCCGTACAGCTCAAGGCCGGAGAACGCCGCGCCTATATTATTGAAGAAGGCAACAAGATTGCCGAAAACGCCGACGGCAAGATCATCTGGATCGACAGCCTGCTTGACGAGGTTCAGGGGCTGGTTGAATGTCCCGTTCCGCTGTTGGGGGACTTTGATCCTTCCTACCTCGAGCTGCCTCGCGAAGTGCTGCTGACCAGCATGCAGGAACATCAGAAGAGCTTCGGTGTCGAGGATGCCTCCGGCAACCTGATGCCGCACTTCCTGACGGTCCTGAATCTGCACCCCAAAGATCTTTCTGTGGTGAAGAAAGGGTGGGAGCGTGTTCTTCGTGCCCGCCTTGAAGACGGCCGCTTTTTCTGGAAGACCGATCTTGAAGCCACGTTTGACGAGTGGCTCGAAGCCCTTGATGCCGTGACCTTCCTTGCCCCGCTGGGCAGCATGGGAGAAAAGACCCGCCGCATCAGCGCGCTGTGCCGCTGGATTGCCGAAAAGGTGCAGCAGGATCCTGAACAGGCCTCCCGTGCCGGACGCCTTTCCAAGGCGGATCTCGTGTCCGCCATGGTTGGGGAGTTTGATACGTTGCAGGGCATCATGGGCAGCATCTATGCCCGCAAGAAGGGCGAGACGGAAGCCGTCGCCGTCGCGCTTGCGGAACAGTATCTGCCCTCCGGTCCCGATTCTCCGGTTCCGGCTTCAGAACTGGGGTCCATCCTGTCCATTGCGGACAAGGCGGACACCCTTGTCGGGTGCTTCGGGCTGGGGATGATCCCCACCGGTGCCGCGGACCCTTACGCGCTTCGCCGTTGCGCCCTGGGCATCACCCGCATCATGCTTGAACGTGGATACCGTTTCGATGTCAAGGAACTCTTTGAAGCCGCCCAGCAGCTTTATGGCGAACGCAAGTGGAAGCTTGCCCCTGCCGAGGCTGTTGCCAAGCTGAATGAATTCTTTATTGGCCGCGTCAAGAACTACTTCTTGGCGCAGGGCAAGGAAACCCTGCTTGTGGAAGCGGTAACCGCCGTTGATTCCGACAAGGTGTGGGAACTCGGCCAGCGTCTGGATGCTCTCGGCATCATGAGCCGGAAAGAGGACTTCCCGCAGGCGGCGCAGACCTTCAAGCGAGTCGCCAACATCATTCGCAAGCAGGGCCATGAGGCCGGAGTGGAACTTTCCGGCGAATGGCGTCGCGAGCTGTTGCAGGAACCCGCGGAAAAGGCTCTGGCGGATGAACTCGAAATCATGTTCGCCGCATTCGAAACGGAATGGGCGGCTGATCATTTTGACGCACTCTTTGCCATGCTTGCCGGACTTCGTCCCGCTGTTGACGAACTTTTTGACAAGGTCATGGTCATGTGCGAAGATCCGGAACTGCGCGCCAACAGATTGAACATGCTCAAGGCGTTGACCCTGCGTATGGATCGGCTTGCCGATTTCTCCGCACTGCAAATATAGCCCCACATATCCCTCCGGCTTGTTGTCCGGCTGGAGGGATATCGCCATAACGCATTCGGAAAAGTTTCCGCGCGGCTGCACGGGAAGCGAATTCCTGAAAAAAACTTGACCGAATACGAAAAAATAGTTAAGGACATCAATTCAAACCGCAACCACGCCGCGTCTCAGACGCAGCAAGACGTACCCCGGAGGGAAATCGTGGCCAACCACAAGTCTGCTATCAAGCGTCATAAGCAGAGCGTGAAGCGCGCTGCTCGCAATCGTACCGTCAAGACCCGCATCAAGAATGTGGTGAAATCTGTCCGCGCCGCCATCAAGGCCAATGATCAGGATTCCGCTTCCCAGCTCCTGAGCACCGCCACTTCTTCTCTGGATAAGGCCGCCACCAAGGGCGTCATCCATTGGAAGAAGGCCGCCCGCAAGATTTCTCGCCTTGCCAAGGCCCTCAACGCCGCCAAAGCTGCCGCGTAACCAATCTGCTTTTTTGTAGCAAAGAAAAAGGAAGGGGAGTGCCTCTTCCTTTTTTGTTTTTCCGTACAGCCTGCCGAACGTCCCGCAGACGTTTTTGAGCAGGCTGTTTTTTTACGCCGGTATTTTCAGGAAAGGGGAGAGGCAAAAGGGATAGGAGGGAGGTGTCGCCGCTTTCCCGGAAAGCGATATGCGGTCACTGTTCAATGCCAGACATGCGATCCAGCTCCTGCTGGCGTTCCTGTTCATCCAGACGGATACACTGGGTAGACGTATTCCCTTCCGAAACGTGCTTGACGACGCGGAAATGCCGGAATGCCCGCGAAGCAAGCTGAGGCCAGTGGGTGATCAGCAGCATTTGCCTGTGCGCTGCGAGAAACTCCAAACGTTCTGCAACCTTGTTCAGAGTAAGACCTCCAACGCCCGCATCCACTTCGTCAAACAGGAGCGTCGCCTCTTCGTCGTGATCCTGAATGGAGACGACTGCAAGCATGAACCGCGACAGTTCGCCGCCGGACGCGATCTTGTCGAGAGGTTGCGGCTGCTGCCCGGGGTTGGGAGACCAGAGCAGCCGTACCCGATCTTCTGTGCAGCCGGGAAACAGCTCCGTTTCCGTCCAGTCCGCGATGACATGGACATACTGAGAAAACCCAAGCCCCATAAGCTCCTGTTCCAGCTTGCGGGTAAAGGTTTCTCCGGCTTCGCGCCGCGCCGGGTTCAACTGGCCCAGTGTCGCCGCCAGTGCTTCGCGCAGTTGTTTCTCACGCTTTTCCACCTGACGGATATCCAGCGTGCAGGCATCAAGAAAAGAAAGGTTGTCCTGGATTTCGTCCCTCAGGGAAAGGATTTCAGGAAGGGTACGGTGCAGCTTCCGTTTGAGCTGGGCGAGTTCGAAAAGCCGGGACTCTATCTGCTCCGGATCGATATCCGGCTGAGGAAGAGGCGGGCGACGCAATTTGCGCTCCAGTTCGGATACCGCTTGCCTGAAACCCGCAGTCGCCTCAAGATACGCGGCCATGTCCTCGTCATCATCCGCCAGCAATTCCAGCGCGCGCTCAAGGTGGCCGACCTGTTCGAGCAAGCCGGTCTCTTCTCCGCGCAAAAGCATCTGCGCCCGTTCGTAATGCCGCCGCAACTGTTCTGTCCCGCGCCACTCGGCACGCATTGCTTCAAGCTGTTCCTCTTCGCCTTCCTCGGGAGCAACCTTTTCTATTTCGGCGAGGTGCATTTCCAGCACGTCACGGCGGTCAGCCAGATCGCGAAACCGGGCCTGAAGAGCGGCCTTTTTCTCGTGCGCCTCATGAAGCTCCCGCACTTGCGCGTTGCGCCGCTCCAAAAGTTCCGGCTGATTCATCCAGTCGTCGATCAGTCTGGACTGGAAGGCGGGCTGAAGCAGTTTCTGCTGCCCGTGCTGGCTGGTGTGGACCAGCAGCGAGGCGCGAAGTTCCTTGATGGTTTCCTGAGAGGCCAGCGCATTATTGATGAAGAGACGGCTCCGCCCGGATTCGGCAATCAGCTCCCGGCGGACAATCAGTTCTTCCTCGCCGCGAACGAAGAGGGCTTCAACCTGTGCCCTGTCTTTCCCCGGACGCACCATGTCCGCGCCGAGCTTTTCGCCAAGAAGAAAATTCAGGGCCTTGAGAATAAAACTTTTCCCTGCTCCCGTTTCACCGGTCAGCACATTCATGCCCGGAGCAAACTCCAGTTCCATGTCGGAAATCAGGGCCAAATCGCGGATATGAAGGTATTCAAGCATAATGACAGGGCTCTCATCGAACGGATGGCTACCGGAAGCTGCGCGGGATGCACCGCTTCCATGTGAAGTAAAAAAAGGAAATGCCTTATGCAGCCGGATTTCAGCGGCTTGCCATTACGCTTGCCAACATATTCTATACCCCTTGTGATGTCATCACCTTTTCATTGGGAGAACATCGCCTTGGCGACGCGGGATGTCTCAGGACGCATTGTTTGAAGTTTTGCTTCAAGGCAAGTATCCAGTCGTGCGCTGAAGATACGAAAGCCCCCTCCCGTTTTTTCGGAAGGGGGCGAGTGTTTGAGGAGGGCTGTGAAAGGCTAGCTCTCGACAGGATTTACGGAACCGATAAAGGGATGCGGGCCGGAAAATGTCGGCATGCAGGGGATCTGGCAGACATGGGAATTCAGGTTCCCGCCATCCCAATGGTGGAGGAGGTAGCCGGGGGTTTCCATGCGGAACGTATCCCCACCTTCCGGCGAAAGATCCAGATCTATCTGCATGGATACGGCAGGTGCGGTCAAGGCAAGGCATCCTGCCCACAGTGTCGTGATGGGGCGGTGCATGTGCCCGCAGCAGAGCCGCACCCACGGAGCGTTGCGGAGAATCGCCTCAAGCCGCTCCACATGTTCAAAGGGTTCGTCCATCGCGCCCATGCCGGTGGCAAATGGCGGATGGTGCATGAAAAGCAGCGCAGGCACTTCGGGACGCCGGGCAAGCGTCCGTTCAAGCCAGTCGCCCACAGCCGGCGGCAAATGGCCGGAATGCGATCCGGGACTCATGGTATCGAGCATGATCAGACGCACGGAATCCTGTTCGACCGTATAGCAAAGATACGGTGCGATGGAAGGATCGGCAGGGCACCAGGCTCCTATCCGGCTACGCATCCGGTCACGCCGGTCATGATTTCCCGGAACAGCATAAATGGGCAGGGCAAGCGGCGAAAGGGCTTCGTGCAGCATGGCATAGGCCTGTTCGTCCCCGCTGTCCGCAAGATCCCCGGTGATGACAATCGCGTCGGGCTTCTGTTCCAGTGCCGACAGATGGCGGGCGGCTGTTTTCAGGCATTCGCAGGTGTCCACGACTTGAAACGAAAGCCCTCCGTCTCCACGCAGGTGAAAATCGGAGAGGTGTAGGATACGCATAGCTTTTCTCCAACGTAGTCATTCCGCACATTCGTCTATGTGTTGCTCAAAAAAACATCCCTCTTCAAAACACACTGGAGAGGGCAACGAAAAGCGGATGGATTGAAAAAAAGGGGAAAGAAGACCGTTTTGCAAAAAAATCTTCTTTCCCCGTATACATCACATGGTCGACCTAGACGTGCTCGATGTCTCCGTCGTGGCTTTTGCGGACGGCGGCGTTATGCTTCTTCTGGATAATGAAGGCCGACAGTGCGCTGGTTCCGCCGGCAAGCAGAGTAAACAGGCACACATACAGCGGGTTTCCGTCGTTCCATTTCATGAGCAGCGTACACAGGCCGGGAACGATGCCCGCCACGAGGAATCCCGGGAACTGGTACACGATGGAAATCCCCGTATAACGCACATCGGAAGGGAAGAGATCGGAGAACAGGGCCGCTTCGGGGCCAAAGACGCCCGCGTAGAAGACGCTGAGGGGAATGACGATAGCCAGACCGATGAGGAGCATGTTCCCGCCGCTGCTTTCCATCAGCCAGAACGACGGGAAAACAGACAGGCCGCACAACAGGCTGGCCACACCGTAGACCTTGCCGCGTCCGAAGCGGTCAGCGAGACGACCGGCAATCAGGATAAACGGGCACATGACCAGCGCGGCAATCATGACGACCGTGAGCGCGTGGGTGCGGGGAACATCAACATACTGCACGAGATAGCTGATCACAAACACCGCAAGGACATTGAAGAACACGCCGTCGATCCATCTGGCTCCCACACCAAGCGCGATGTTGCCGGGATGTTCCTTGCAAACGCGCACGATGGGCAGGCTCTTGTGTTCGGTCTTGCCGCTCTCGCGGGCCTTCTTGAAATCCGGGGTTTCAAGAATGTGCGTCCGCACATACAGGGCGATGCCTACCAGCACAACGCTGAGCAGGAAGGCGCAACGCCATCCCCATTCCATGAACTGCTCGTTGGTCAGCCCCCAGGAGAGCAGGGCAACGACACCGGAAGAAAGGCACAGTCCGGTAGCAAGGCCCATCTGGGGGATGCTTGCGTAAAAGGCGCGCTCGCGTTTGCTTGCATACTCATAGGTCATGAGCACGGCACCGCCCCATTCCCCGCCAAGGCCAAGGCCCTGACAGAGACGCAGTGTCTGGAGGATAATCGGAGCGGCAATGCCAATCTGCGCGTAGGTCGGAACAAGGCCGATGCCGATGGTTGCCAGCCCCATGATGAGCATGGTGAGCACGAGCATGCTCTTGCGCCCAAGCTTGTCTCCGAAGTGCCCAAAGATAAACCCGCCCAGAGGCCGGGCCAGATACCCGATGGCGAAGGTGCTGTAGGCAAGGATCGTTCCCATGAACGGATCGGTCGTGGGGAAGTAGAGCTTGTTGAAGACAATACCTGCCACGACTCCGTACAGGAAGAAGTCATACCACTCGATGGTCGCTCCAAGCAGGCTGGCAAAGACGACCTTTCGGATTTCTTTTTTACTGGGTGCACTCATGCAATGCTCCTTGAGGCGGCTGACCGCCTTCCCGCCAGTCCGGGGCGGGGCGTTTCTGCGGAGAAGGCTTCTCGAAGCCCGTTCCCCATCAATTAAAATTTTAATCAGGATGCCCTGACTTTTATCGCCATCCGCTTCAAGCCTCTACAGGATGACGCAAACATTTTCGCTGTGAATGCCAGCTATCGTCGTTCTTGGCAATATGCGCCAGCCCCTTTTTTGAAAAAAATGAAAATTTAATTGTACGGACGAAAAGGGCGGGGGAGAGGGATTGCGGATTAAAATTTTAATAAAGCGGGCCAGATTTGACAGCCAAAAGCTCTTGTGCCTATATCCGCGCATTATAAGACAGGAGAGGGAAACGTGAGCGTCAGAACCAGAGTTACCCTGGCGGAGGTCAGCAAGGAGTCGGGCTTTTCCCCCGCCACGGTTTCCATGATCCTCAATGGGAGGACGGACGTATCGTTTTCTGCCGAAACGATCCGAAAGGTGCGCGAAACCGCCGAATCCCTCGGGTACGTTTCCGTTTCCCGAAAACGCGCTTCGCTTTTTGAACGCAGGACTATCCTCATCGTCTGCCCGAATGTCCTCAATCCGTATTATTCCACTCTGGTGCAGGCTATCCAGCAGTCTGCTGCCGAACACGCCTGCGACACGCTTGTCTATGCCACATATCGTGATTCCGAAAATGAGGAGCGCATCCTCAACACCGTCGCCGCTTCCGATTGTGCGGGTGTCGTCTTTACCATGATGCCCCAGTCAACGGCGTTGGTGGAGCGGGTGGACAGGCGTATCCCGGTGGTCGTCATCGGCGATCGCAATACCAGCCTGAATGTCGATACCGTGGAGATGAACAATTACAGTGCGGGCATCATCATCGCTCGTCACCTCGCGGGGCTTGGGCACAAGCATATCGCCTATATCTCGACAACCCTGAATGAAGCGAACTCGGCACGAGTGCGCCGTCTCGAAGGTGTGCGCGCGGCCTTTCTCGAAGCCTGCCCCGACGGTTCCGTCCTTGTGCGGGCGCGTGAGGTAACTCCGGAAGAAGAGCGGACGAACATTTCCATAGAGCATATGGTCGGGTTTGAACTGGCGAAGGGCTGTCTTGATACTCCCCGCATAACGGCGTTTATCGCGGTCAACGATATGGTGGCATACGGTGTTCTGGATGCCATTCGTGCCGCCGGACGTCGGATTCCCGAAGACTACAGCGTCTGCGGTTTTGACAATGTGTTTCCCTCCCAGTCGGTGGGGCTGACCACGGTGGAGCACTACATTGTGGACAAGGGACGAAATGCCTTTGAAATCCTTCACGGCAAACTTTCTGGCGAAACGTCCGGCCTCAATAATATTACCCGGGTTGAGTTCCGGCACCACCTCATTGTACGGGCAACAACCGCCGCACCTCCAAAGCGGCAGTTGGAAGCGTCCGCATAACAGCGCTTCCAGACCGGCGCATGAGCTTTGACAGCAAAAGCCCCTCGTCTCGTTTCCGGGAAGAGGGGCTTTTGCTGTCTCTTGAGCATACACGGCTATTTTTTTAAGCGCGGGTCCAGTATGTCCCGGAGTCCCTCGCCAAGGAGGTTGTAGCCCAGCACGGTGATCAGAATCGCCAGACCGGGATACAGCGACAGCCACGGAGCTATTTCAAGGACATCCTTTCCTTCCATGAGCATGTTGCCCCAGCTGGGATCGGGCGGCTGAACACCAAGCCCCAGAAAACTCAAGGACGATTCTACCAGAATGGCTCCGGCGATGCCCAGCGTTGCGGAAACCAGCACAGGTGTCAGCGCGTTGGGGAGAATATGCGTAAACATGATCCGGGCGGAGCGTGTCCCGGCAAGCCGAGCCGCCGCCACGAAATCGCGCTCGCGAAGCGACAGCGTTTCCGCCCGGACAAGGCGGGCAACCCCCATCCATGAGGTCAGGCCAATGACAACCATGATGGTGTTCAGGCTCGGCTCAAGGAAGGCGATGACCGCAAGAATCAAAAAGAACGAAGGGAAACACAGCATGACATCAACGCCGCGCATGATGATTTCATCAACGATGCCGCTGAAATAGCCAGAAAGGAGTCCAAGGGCCACACCAATGGCGATGGAAATGCTTACGGAAACGAACCCTACCCAGAGGGAAACGCGTGCTCCGTACAACAGCCGTGAAAGCACATCACGCCCCAGCGCGTCGGTTCCCAGCGGGAAGGCTTCACTGGGAGGGGCAAGGATCGACTTCAGGTGCAGCGCGGTCGGATCATAGGGTGCAAGCCACGGGGCGAGGAGGGCGCATGCTGACATGAACACGACAATGCCCAACCCCAACAGAAGCATGCTGCGCCGGGAAAACAGCCTGGACCATCGCCGAACAGAACGTGTCGCGCTCATTGCCGTTTCCCCTGTGCCCTGATGCGGGGATCAGCCAAACCGTAGCCGATATCCGCAAGCATGTTTCCCGCCAAGGTCAGGACTGCGCCGAGCACAAGGTTTCCCATAATCAGCGGGTAGTCTCGAGCCATGACCGCAGCATAGAAGAGCTGCCCAAGGCCGGGCAGCGCAAAGATGGTTTCGATAATGACGCTGCCGCCGATCAGTCCCGGAACCGAAAGCCCGAGAAGGGTGATGACGGGGAGCAGGGCGTTTCTCAACGCATGGCGAAAGATAACCACCCGGGCGGGCATCCCTTTGGCTCGGGCCGTCAGGATAAAGTCCTGCCGCATGACTTCAAGCATCGAGGAGCGCATGAAGCGCGACATGCCGGCAACGCTGCCCACCGTAATGACGGTGACCGGCAGAACCAGATGTTTCCCGAGATCAAGCAGCTTCCCCCAGGCGGACAGGGAAGGGTAGTCCAGCGAGGTCAGCCCGGACAACGGCAGCCATTGATGCTCAAGCCCGGTATACAGCATGAGGAGCAGCGCAAGCCAGAACCCCGGCATGGCAAAGCCCAGAAAAACCAGCACCGTCATGCCCTTGTCGAACAACGAACCCTGCTTCCACGCGGACAGGACGCCGACCGGCACGGCAATGAGCAACGTCAGCAAAAGCGAAATGACGTTGATGCCGATGGTAAGAGGCAGGCGTTCGGCAATCTTGTCGATGACAGGGCGGGCATCGCTGGACATGGAGTTTCCGAAATCCAGCTGGACAATCCGTGACAGCCAGTCAAAATACTGCACATAGAGCGGGCGATCTATTCCATAGAGAGCTTCCAGTCTGGCCCTGGCCGCTTCTCCGGCAAGCGGATTCAGCGTGGTCTGCATGTCCGTTGGCGTTCCGGGGGCCAGATGGATGACGAAAAAACTGACGAGCGTGATGCCCCACAGCACCAGAAGCATCCAAATCGTTTTTCGGATACACCGAAGGAAAAAGGCCGTTGTCTCGTTCGTCATGCAGCCTCCGAGCAGGCTTTACGCTTGCTGGCCCATCCAGCGGGACATCTCCTGAACTTCCTTGTCCCAGAGGGAGGAAAGCCGGATTTCCAAAAACTGCTTGTAACAGGCATCAAACATCCCCAGACACAACTCCATGAGGTACATTTTTTCAAGGAATCCGGCGTCTGGGTCGTCGTCCTTTTCCATTTCCACCTTGGGCGTCTTGAAACTGCCAAAGGAGAAATCCTCTGCCTTGAGAGTCGTTTGCCACGCCAGCTCCTCACGTTCAAACCGGATGAGCGCACGGGTAACCTTTTTTCCGGTACGAAGCCCAAGGCGGACTTCCCGCAACTGGGAAAGGGAACCGGAGACGGAAGCCGTTTCCAGACTGTCGCCCTCGCCACCCTGGACAACAATGCGCTGCTCCAGATTCATGGTGAAAGGGATGCCTTTTTTATCTTTAAAACCCAATGGTTGCGTTTCGCAGCGAAACCAGAGCCATGTCAGGAATTCCTGCCCGAGGACCATATCGGTCGTCTGTCCGAGATACGGTTCATTCATAGTGTGCCTCTCAGACAAAGCTGGTCGGTTCAAGGGTATCGATACGGGCAAGGGCCTGTTCATCAAGCATGGAGGCCGCAAGAGCAAAGGGGGTCAGCGGCTCCAAATGGAGATCAAAGGTAAGCGTAAAGTGATTCATAAAAAGTTCAATGAGTTTTGATTGGGTTGAAGCCAGATAGATCAGGTTGTCGTCCGTAGCCCAGACAACCTCGAATACAGCGGGAATAGGCAGAAAACGGCTCAACAGGCGCAGCTTGACCTGATCCCGCAATTCGTTCTTGCGTTCGCGGGCAATGAACTTTTTGCCTTGATCCTTGATGCGGGCTTCTTCTTCACGAAGCGCGATCATCACATGCTTTTTCATGACCGCCGGGGGAATGCGCCGAGTGTCCAGCCGAAGGGCAAAAGCCAGATACGCACCTTTTTCCGGCGGAGCAGAGCGCCACTGCGTATCAAGCATGTCTTCAAAGCTCGTCCATCCCCATCCGCGCTCTTCGGCGATGTCGTCGATGTCCTGAAAGGCGAATTGCTTCAGCTTGGCTGGGATTTCCATCCAAAGCTCTTTAGGGATAGGTTCTGTAATCCGAAAACGGGTAAAGCTGCAGCTTCCGGCGAGAAGGCTCATGAGTGTATCCTTGTCAAAAGAATAAAGTGACCGTATATTCCTACGCTAAGGTCGTGTCTCGTGGCAAGCAAAAATGACGCATAATGAAAATTATGTAAACTTATGTCTCCTTCTCCCTATTCCCCTTCCACTCTATTTCTATCCACCCGACGCCGCCGCCCCAAAGCCCTCGTCGCTGTACGGGGATCACACCGAGTGCTGAGACAATGCCTTCTATACCGTAATGCGACATAAAGCGTGTATAAAGGGAAAAATGCGTACCCAAGCGTTCCCGTAAGGCTCCGAACCAATACGCGGGGAAATCCAGATTCCGTTCGGGACGCCTATAGTCAATCAGCATAAGCTTGTGAAAAACAGTCATTGCCTGACGTACCCGCAATACGGCCTCATCAAACGGCAACTGGTGCAATACCCCCAAGAATACGGCGCACGCGTTGGGTGTTTGCAGCCCCGTTTCAAACGTGCTCGCATCCACGCTTGCCCAAACCGGATACAGCCCGCTATGTACACAATATTCTTCAATAACCGGCTTCAAATCCGGATGCCGATCAAACACGCCCTGCCGCCTTTTCAAGCTCGATCAGAAGATAGTTTCTGACGGCGTCGGTATCGGGCGCATGGGGCAATCCTTTAAGGATAACTTGAATAAAACCGGATTCCGCACAACGTTTCCGCGAAAGGGAAAAATGGAAATCGTGAATCCATGCTCCGAGCAGCATTCTGAAATCATTAACATAATGCAATTCGGTATAGCTTGGAACCTGTCCCGAGAGCACCTTCCGCGCCAGTGCGGGGGAATAGCCTTCCGGTTTGTCGAGGACATGCAGCACGACATCTTCTGTCGGTATCGGCCTGGAAAGATGCTGCGCCATGATTCGCATGATATCTAATTTATCGGCATCTCTGACAATGTTCGTAACCGCCAGACAGGTTTCCGGCAAAACCGGAAGGCGGTACCTGTTATGGAGGGCAATGGCTGCCAGAACCAGCTTGCGGACCGCATCAGGCTCTTCGCGCAGGAAACCTTCCTGCCTGACGGTACGCACACCGAGGTAGCCGTGGTTTACCGACTGGGCATCGCTGAAGGTCCGCCATTTGACGTATTGCGGAAAACGTCCTGTGTCATGGTACAAGGCGGCAAGCAAGGCCGCCCTCTTCTCTTCCGGGTTCAGATCCGTTTCGCCAACAATGGCCCGGGCGTGCTCCAGAACCTTGTATGTGTGTTCCCGCTTGAGGTGCAGCATCCCTTCGGGATGTTCCCTAAGATAGCTTCCGGCAAACGCCTCAAAAGCCGCCTCGTGCCCAGCAATGTCGGCCCATTCCAGAGTTTGTTTCTCGTGTGTACAGCGCATGGAATGGTGCATACTCCAAACCTTCCGGCAGGACAAGAAGCCCTGCCCTTCGTTGTGCCTCCGCCCATCTTTTGATAGGCTTCCCCTTCACCCTTTCTTCCTCCGACTCCGATAACCGGGATTTTTCCATGTCCGAATTTGTGCATCTGCATTGCCATACAGAATACAGCCTTCTTGACGGTGCCATCCGTCTGAACGATTTGTGCGCCCGCGCCAAGGATTTCGGGATGCCCGCTGCGGCCATCACCGACCACGGCAACCTGTACGGCGCGGCCTATTTTTATACGACCTGCAAGAGCTACGGAATCAAGCCCATCATCGGATGTGAGGTGTACGTCACGCACAACCACCGGGACAAGGATTCCGAGTTTTCCCGTGTGCGGCACCATCTTATTCTGCTCGCCAAGAACAACGAGGGATACCACAACCTTGTGCGGCTCGTTTCCCGCGGCTTTCTGGATGGGTTTCATTACAAGCCCCGCGTGGACAAGGCGTTGCTCAGACAGTACAGCGAAGGCCTGATCGCGCTTTCCGCCTGTATCGCCGGGGAAATCCCGCGCACCCTGATGGGAACCAACAAGCTGATCAAGGGCGGGGGAACGTTCGACGACGCCATCCGGCAAACGCAGGAATACATGGACATCTATGATGGACGGTTCTATCTGGAAGTTCAGGCCAACACCCTGCCGGATCAGGCTGAGCTGAACAAGCGCATCATCGAGCTTTCCGAACATACCAAGGTTCCGCTGGTCGCCACCAACGACTGCCACTATCTGAATGCCGATGACGTGGAAGCCCACGACGTGCTGCTGTGCATCCAGACACAGGCAAAGGTAAACGACGCCAAGCGGATGCGTTTCGAAGCCCGGGATCTGTATTACAAGTCCGGCGAAGAAATGGAAAAGGCGTTCAGCCATATCCCGGAAGCCGTCTCCAATACGGTGCGTATCGCCGAAGAGTGCCATGTGGAGATGGACTTCTCCCACCATTTTTTCCCTGTCTATGAACTCCCGGAAGGCATGACCCTTTCCACGGAGTTCCAGCGGCTGGCTCGCGAAGGACTCAAGCAGCGGCTGGAGCTTCACCCGGAAAGCGACAAGCTTGATCACAAGCTGTATTGGGAACGCCTTGAGATGGAACTCAAGGTTATCTGTGAAATGGGCTTTCCCGGCTACTTCCTCATCGTGCAGGACTTCATCAACTGGGCGAAAAGCAACGATATCCCCGTCGGCCCGGGGCGTGGTTCCGCTGCCGGGTCCATTGTCGCGTGGGCCTTGCGGATCACAAACCTCGATCCCCTGCCCTACAACCTGATTTTTGAACGCTTTTTGAACATTGAGCGCGTCAGCCTGCCCGATATCGACGTGGACTTCTGCGAAGACAAGCGGACCCGCGTTATCCAGTATGTAAGCCAGAAGTATGGCATTGACTCCGTTTCCCAGATTACGACCTTCGGAAAAATGAAAGCCAAGGCCGTTGTCAGGGACGTGGGCCGGGCCCTCGATCTTTCCTTCAAGGAAACGGACAGGATAGCCAAGCTCATTCCCGACGATCTCAAGATGACGATCAAAAAGGCTCTGGATGCGGAACCGGAGCTGGCAACCCTCTATAAGGAAGACCAGATCATCCGCAAGCTTATTGATGTCTCCATGCGTCTTGAAGGTCTGTCTCGCCACGCCTCCACCCACGCGGCCGGCGTGGTGGTGTCGGACAAGCCCATGGATGAATACCTGCCCATCTATCGGGGGAAAAAAGGCGAACTGGTTACCCAGTTCGACATGAAGATGGTCGAGAAAGTCGGTCTGGTGAAATTCGACTTTCTCGGGCTTCGCACCATGACCCTGATCGACAATACGCTGAAAGCCATTGAGGAGCAGGGGAAAAAAGCACCTGATCTCGATATCCTTCCGCTGACGGAC
Organism: uncultured Lawsonia sp.; assembly: GCA_964538355.1. Lineage (GTDB taxonomy): Bacteria > Desulfobacterota > Desulfovibrionia > Desulfovibrionales > Desulfovibrionaceae > Bilophila. Next base: position 80,498 of record CAZIFC010000002.1, read on the forward strand.
CCCGAAACCTATGAAGTGTTCTCGCGCGGCGATACCGACGGGGTCTTTCAGGTGGAAAGTTCGGGGATGCGGCAATACCTCAGGATGCTCCGCCCCAACTGCTTTGAAGATATCATCGCCATGCTGGCACTCTACCGTCCCGGCCCGCTGGGTTCGGGCATGGTTGACGAATTCATCAAGCGCAAACACGGAGAAGTGGCGGTCACCTACCCCGTGCCCTCGCTGGAAAACTGCCTGAAAGACACCTACGGCGTTATCGTCTATCAGGAACAGGTTATGCAGATCGCCCAGATTGTAGCCGGGTATACGCTGGGCGGCGCAGACTTGTTGCGGCGAGCCATGGGCAAGAAAAACGCCGAAGCCATGGCCAAGGAACGCACCTTGTTCGTTGAGGGAGCCGTAAAGAACGGAACCCCCAAGGAAAAGGCGACGGAAATCTTTGACTTGATGGAAAAGTTTGCCGAATACGGATTCAACAAGTCCCACTCGGCAGCCTATGCGCTCATTTCTTACCATACGGCCTATCTGAAGACGCACCACAAGGTGGAATTCATGGCCGCTCTGCTCACCTCCGAAATTGGAAATCAGGACAAGATCCTGAAATACATCGCCGCCTGCAAGGATATCGACATAGACGTCCGGCAGCCCACCGTACAGCTCAGCCGCCGCGAATTCATTGTGCGCGATAATGCGGTCGTCTACGGGCTTGGCGGCATCAAGAACGTGGGTGACGAAGCCATTCGGGAAATCGTTGCGGCGCGTGAAAAGGACGGCCCCTTCAAGTCGTTCCTTGACCTGTGCATCCGCGTCAACCTCCGCAAGGTGACGAAGCGTGTCTTGGAAAGCCTGATCAAGGGCGGTGCGCTGGACTGCTTCGGCTGTTCCCGGGCCGCGATGGTGGAAGCCATTGATTCCGTGGTTGCCCGCGCACAAAAGAAAGTGAAGGAAAAGCAATCCAATCAGATTTCCCTTCTGGCCCTTGCCCCCAGGAAGGAAGAGGATGATCAGGTTTCCGGCCTTGGCTTTCCCTGCGAGGAAGAGCGCACTCCCGAATGGGATGAAGATCAAAAGCTCCGTTTCGAGAAAGAATCGTTGGGCTTTTTCCTGAGCAGCCACCCCCTGCAACCCTACCGGCACGAGCTGTCCCGGCTTGGTTTGCAGGCACTGGAAGACTGCCGGGAGCTGGGCGACAAAGCCACGGTCAAATGCGCCGTGCTGGTAACAAGCATTCGCGAGATTCTCAACAAGCGCGGGAACCGCATGGCGTTTGTCGCCGTTGAAGATCTTACGGCATCTGGGGAAGTGACGTTCTTTACGGAAGAACTGAATGCCGGGCGCGAGTTGCTGCACTCCGAACAGCCTCTTCTGCTGACGGCAACCATCGACAACCGGGAAAGCGCGTCATATTCTTCAGATTCCGATGACGATGCCGATGACGACGCCCCGCTTCGCGAAATCAAGCTTCGCGGCGTGTCCGTACAGGCTCTTGCCGGAGCCTGTACGTCCAGCGATGCGCCGGTCGCTTGGGATCTGGACCCGGCAAGGCTGACCCCCGAGGGCATAGAGTCGCTGAAGGCGATTCTTGAACGGCACAAAGGCGGAACGGAGGTGCACCTTTCGTTTCGTCTGGATGGAACCTTTTGCAAGGTTCGCCTTGGCCCGCGCTGGCTCGTCAGTCCGGGTCCCGCCTTTCAGCAGGACATGCACCGTTGGGCATCCAACTGAACCAATAAACGAAAAGGAAATGATAAGTATGGCCCGTCCTTTCTGGAAACTGACTGTCCGTTCCGAGTTCTGCGCTGCGCACGCCCTGCGCCACTACAAGGGAAAATGCGAACACCTGCATGGGCATAACTACGCCGTTGAGGTGGTCGTCAAGGGATATGAACTTTCCGGCGACACGGAACTTCTCATGGACTTCGGCGATCTGAAGGCGTTGATCAAGCACGCTCTTGAGCCGCTCGATCATGCGTATATCAATGATGTTCCCCCCTTCGACAAGATCAATCCCTCCTCCGAGAACCTTGCCCGGTACATTTGGGGCCAGATGGCTCCCGCTCTGCCCGGCAATGTCACAATGTATGCGGTGACCGTTGCCGAAAAGGGCATCCAGTCCGCGACGTACATGGAAGAAGAATAAGTTTCCGTCTTGCTCCAGAACGCCTTCCTGTTCTGGAGCCGCTCGGCGCGGCAGCAACGGCTGTCGTGGAAGCGTGCGAAAATCATACAAAAAAATCTGGAGCCACGCACACGGCTCCAGATTTTTTTGTTGGATCTGTCGGAATATTTCAGGCTTGCTCTCTTTCAAGCAACACTTGAAGGGGCACGATTATCTTTCTGTTTCAAGCCAATCCACGAGGTGCTGCAAAAGTTCCGGCCTGTCCTTGCCGATGGGGAAGAAGGGCCCGGATATGCCGTGGTCAATGAGCATGGCCTTGGTCCCTTCAAAGTCGGCATCGGGGAGATCCACCTTGGTGATGGCGCAAACGACTTCCCGCTGGGAGTAGACGTTCAGGAAACCCGCAGGCAGACGGCACAGCGAATCATTCGCAGGATGCACATAAATAAGCACGTCGGTATCCGCCGTGGTGCTGAGCAGTGCAGGATGGAACATGGGGTGGCAGAAAAATTCCCCGGGCGTATCCACGCCGCCTTCCACATCATACTGCATGGCCTGCGTTTTTTTCGCCTCGTCGCATTCCAGACCGTGGAGGGCAGCATACAGCGTGCTTTTCCCCGCGCCGACCGTCCCGATAAGTACGTACCGCTTCATCATCAGCTCTTGGTCGTTTCGCAAACGGCAAAGCCGAGCACATCATGGAGAGCCTGCACCGTATACCGCAAGGCTTCTTCCACGCTTGCAACCGATCCCTGAATCACCAACGCGCCGGTAAACCTGTCAACAAATCCGATTTGGACGGCGGCGGCCTTGGTGGCGAAGTCTCCGGCGATCATGGCGGCTTCACGCGGGCTCAGGGTGAGGATGCCAACGGCTTCTGCACCGGGGACACCCATTTTTTTAGAAAGATCTTCATCGGGATGAGCGATCAAGTGCGCGATGGTAACCTGTTTTCCAGGTACAAGTTCCTGAATAATGCGTGCTTTTTCCATGTGCTTCAAATCTCCTGTGCACAGCCTTGCGTACGTCAACGGAAGGCGTTGGCCGCACAATCCGTGCGAATCCGCCTAGGATACGGGAACCCGGATCATATTTCAAGAAGAGTATGCCCCGAAGCTCCGGCATTCCGCCGTGCGGGGCGGGTGTTTCTGCCCTGCTCCCGCATCAAGTGCCCCAAAGCCGGGCAGAAAAATCGGGTTTCGTATTTACAGAGCCGTCCGCATCGTGATAGCCAAACGCCATCGTTTGGAGCATCCGGAAGGCCAGATCAACTCTCCAGCAAGGAGGACATGATGGACGTTTTTGATCTTGCGGACAACCTGCGGGCAGAATTTCAGGACAAGGGTATTTCTGATGAAGACTTTCTGTTGCGCGTGGCGGAGAAGCACCACATTACGAGGGTATTCGCCCCGTTCGCGCCAGAGGAACTCTTCGACAAGATCCCGGATAAACGGATAGCCGAAGTTCCCGAAGCCGGGACGGATGAGGTAAGGCACCTCTGGTTTGCCTTTGGAATCGGGAAAATCCTTCTTCGCGATCATGGGCTGGAGCCTTCCAATTTTGACTGTATGCAATTTTCCAATCGGCTCCTGAACACAAAGGGCTGATGCGTATGCCGGGATCTTCCCGGCTTTTTTTGAATGGAAAAAGCATACGATTCAAATATCATGGGCAAGGCGTGTATTCCGCGTTACGGTAGGGACACTTCAACCGTAACTTGAGGATATCGCTATGCGAATCGTCATATTGGGCGGAACCGGTTTCATAGGCAGCGCACTCACGCAACGGCTCGTTGCGCGGGGCGACCATGTGGTCATTCCAACCAGAAGGGTTTTTGATCCGGATCAGCAGGCCAACCCCGAACTGCCTTTATGGGATGGGCAGGATGCAACCCGGCTGGCAAGCCTTTTTCATGGTGCGGATGCCGTGATCAACCTTGCCGGGGAAAACATTGCGGCACGGCGATGGTCTGACGAACAGAAAAAGAGGATTGTCGAGTCTCGCGTCCTCATGGGGCAAGCTGTTGTCAATGCCCTGAATATCCTGCAAATCAGACCTCGGACACTCATTCAGGCTTCAGCTCTCGGCTATTATGGCTTTTGGAGTGAAGCCCTCCCCGCTCCCGTCTGCACCGAAGACATGCCTCCGGGGGCCAGCTTCCTCGCATCCACCGCGGTGGAATGGGAACATTCCACCCAGACGGCGGAAAGCCTCGGGGTGCGGCGGTGCATCTTGCGGACGGCCCCGGTACTGGGCAAATCCGGGGGAATGCTTGCTCGCCTTCTGCCGATTTTCCAAATGGGCCTGGGCGGAACCGTCGGTACGGGGCGGCAACCGTTTCCGTGGATACACCTGGATGATGAAGTCTCCGCAATACTCTTTCTTCTTGATCATGAAGATCTGGATGGGGCCTTCAACATGGTAGCCCCGCAGCAAGTGACCATGCGCGAATTTGTGGAAGCGTTGGGCAAGGCACTGCATCGCCCCGTGCGTATCCCCATTCCGGCCTTCGCCATCCGTCTGGCTCTGGGAGAAATGGCAACCGAGCTGCTTCTTGGCGGGCAAAAGGCCTCCCCCGCGCGGCTTCTGGAGCAGCATTTCGACTTCCGGCATCCGGATCTTGCCTCTGCCCTGCGTTTTTGACGCGCAAAACGATTTTTTTGAGCAGGAGGGGGTTTCCTTTCAGGAAAGATTCCTGTACTTATCAGGAAAAGGAACTACTCTCTTATCCAATAAAAGGAACGCCCCATGATCTCGAGAAAGCAAAAGATGACCAATCTTTGGAAACAGGTTCGGTTTATTGAAACGGTGGACCCCGCCAACAGCTTTGTCCGCAGCCTGATGATGCAGGGAATCTATACCTCTGATTTTTCCTCTCTCAATGAGGAGCTGCTGGACTGGTACTCTGCGATCAATGAGCAATATGCCGCCGTGTTCGCCGATACGGAGCACCACCGTGCCGTGAAGGCCACGATCGATCAGATGTACGTCTGATCAGGTTGCCTGCTCTTTCAAAAAAAGCCCCGATGCACAACACGCCGGGGCTTTTTTTGAAAGAATCAGACGACTCCGCATCCACCGGAGCATCCTCCACCATTACAAGGCCCGCCTCCGCGCAAGGGCTTCGGCGCGGTGGGCCGGACAGGGCCGACCTTAAAGGGCATGGCTCCATGCTTCAGGTTCGGGGCGGACACAAGCCGTTCCGTGGCGGCTCCGCATTGCGGGCAGGCCGGGCAGTCATCATCAGGGCCGACCATATCTTCAAACTGATGGTCACAGGCGGCACAATAAAAATCATACATCGGCATAAGATTTTCTCTCCATTCTTTTGGTGCTGTTGCAGACGGCACTCCGCAGTATATAGGCAGTCTCCGGTTTCTGACAAGTTGCTTTTTTTCCCGGGCAGAGTTTTTTTGTGGCAGGGGCGGGCTTCCGGCTTGCCAAGTCCGGTTTCCTGTGACAAACAACACGGTGTCCAATGGTTCTCTTCTTTCCTTTCAACACCGCCAGCGTCTTATGCCACTACCCCAAGTCATATCATCCCGTTTTTCCGTATGCCTGCTTTTGGTGTTCGTCTTCATTGTCTTCACCGAAGCCTCCGTATGGTCAAACGCAGGGGAATCGCAGAAGCAAAACGCTTCTCTTGAAATCAGAACCCTGAGTACGGAAGCCCACACCGGTGGTACGGCAACGCCGACTCTGGAGCTGAACTCGTTTATGGTGGAAACGTTTCCGAAGGCGGTACAGGTCGATACGGGATTTCGCATAGAGCATTCCGGAAGTGTCCGTTCGCAGCTTCGTGATGGCGCGGTGATGAACCTGCATTGCGTGGTGACGCTGGAGCGCATCCGTACCCTCCTCTCCAACGTCCTCGTTTCCGAAACGACCAGAACCTACCAGTTGCGGCATGATCTGCTTACCCGGGAATTTTTGCTGTCCTCTCCGGAAAGGCCGCTTCTTCGCCAAAAGCAGCTCGATGCGTTAACGGCTTCCGCATGGGAGCATCTGCAATTTATGCTTCCGCTTCAGGAGCCGCTGGTTTCTGGAGATACCTACCGCGTATCGCTCAAAGTGACGCTGGAGCATGCCGAAGTTCCGCCGTGGCTGGAAAAGGCCCTCTTTTTCTGGTCATGGGAGGTCACGCCCCCCCTTTCCTTTTCACAGGATTTCGTCTTTTGACCATGAGGCGCGACCATGACCGAGCAGGAAAAAATCGTTCAGATTGGCGTACCAAACGAGCGTGAACAACGCCGCAGACGCTACGAGCTTCTGGCGGCAACCCTGCTTCTGGTTCTGGTGCTTGCCGGAACATGGACCCAACTCGCTCTCTACGGCGTCGATTCATGGATGTTCATTGCGCTTTTGAACATCAATTCCATCTTCATGCTCATCATCCTCTTTCTGGTCGCGCGAAATGTGGTCAAGCTGATCATGGAGCGGCGGCGGAAAGTCTTTGGTGCCCAGATACGAACGCGGCTTGTCGTTGTTTTCGTCTCACTTTCCCTGATTCCTACCGTCATCATGTTTCTGGCTTCAAATCGGGTAGTCGCTACCAGCGTGGACTACTGGTTCACCAAGCAGACAGAAAGCTCGTTTCAGGCCGCGCTGGATGTTGGACAAAGTTTTTATGCTGCTGCGGCGGAACGTCTGCATTCCCGTTCGGACGCCATTGTGCAGGAAGCCGCGCAGCGGCATCTGGCATGGAGCGGAACCGCTGTATCCACCCTGCTCCAGAACAAACAGAAAGAATACGGCCTGACCCTGATCGGCTTTGTGACGCCGGCAGGAAGCGACGCCTATTGGAATGCTCCGCAAAATTTCACCGCGGTTTGGCAAGAAGCCCGGAAACGGATCGACTGGACGCATGTAGCGAAGACATCCTTCGGCTCATTGCTGTGGGCCACGGACGATGCCGATTATGTTATCGGCGTTTTGGCGGTTGACGGCGGCAAGGCGGGATACCTCGTCACCGCTGAAAGCATCGGGCAGGGTCTGCTTGCCAAGCTGGAACGCATTTCCAACGGTTTTGAAGAATACGCCCAGATGAAACAACTGAAGAAGCCGCTGAAAGTTTCCTTCTTGTTGATTCTGGGTATCCTTGGGATGATCACGATCTTCGGTTCCGTATGGTTTGGTTTCCGGCTCTCCAAAGAATTCACCGCACCCATTTTGGCTCTGGCGCAGGGTACTACCCGAATCGCACAGGGCGATCTTGATTTCCGCCTTGAAGACAAGGGAACGGATGAACTGGGGTTGCTGGTACAGTCCTTCAATCGCATGGCGAGAGACTTGCAGGAAGGCCGGACCAGCCTGACGCGGGCGAATACGATGTTGGCCGAGCACAACCGATATATAGAAACCGTGCTGGACAACATCACCACCGGCGTCATTACCCTGGATACGGAAGGCCGCATCCTGACCATGAACAAGGCCGCCAGCCTTATCTTCGACTCCTCCCCTGCTCTTTTCGAAGGGAGAAACCCGGCGGCATTCCTGCCGAAAACCTATGCGGACGTTTTTGTCTCCATGCTGGAGACGCTGCGGGCACATCCTGAGCAGAACTGGAAGCGGCAGGAAGATTTTCTGTTGGGAGATCGCAGCTGGAAACTGATTCTCCATGCCGTTGCCCTTGCCGGGCCGGGCGGTATCCGAGCCTACGTTGTGGTGGTGGAAGACATTACGGAATTGGAAAAAATGCAGCGGATGGCGGCCTGGCGTGAAGTGGCAAGAAGGATTGCCCATGAAATCAAAAATCCGTTGACCCCGATTAAACTTTCCGCGCAACGGCTGGATAAAAAATTCGGCAAGCTGATTGAAGATCCGGCATTTGGCCAATGCACGGACTTGATCGTCAAACAGGTTGAGAGGCTACAGGAGATGGTTCAGGAATTTTCGTCCTTTGCCAAACTTCCTGAAGTGCAGCTTGTGCCCGGAAATGTGGCTCCCTTGCTGGATGAACTTGTCGCGCTTTTTCGGGCAAGCCACAGCAGCATTCTTTGGGAACTCAATGTGCCTGAGCATTTGCCGGATATGGCTCTGGATGCCTCTGCCCTGCACCGCGCGCTGCTCAATATTTTTACCAACGCGGCAGAAGCCTTGCAAACCTTGTCTCCCGAATACGGCAAACGTGTACGGGTGACCGCGGTTTATGATCAGGGCCGGGGAAGTTTGCGTCTGGTCATTTCTGACAACGGGCCTGGGCTGTCTCCAGAAGAACGGGATCGTATGTTCGAGCCTTATTTTTCCCGCAAGAAAGGCGGTACAGGCTTGGGGCTTGCCATCGTCAAATCCATCGTTGCCGATCACCGGGGGACGATTCGGGCCGTAGCCGCTCAAGGAGGCGGTACGGCCATGGTTCTCGAGTTTCCGATTGTAAAAGTGTAGCCGTTCAAAAAGAAAAAGCCCGAAGCCGGTTGCTGACTTCGGGCCATATGCCGATGTGTCATTGAAAATTATTCACTTTTCAGTCTTGGATCATTTTTCTCGACACAGGCGAACGCAAGATCCGCTCTCCCTCCTCGCCAGGTTGTTTCAGACGTCAGCTTGTCAATATAGAGTTCTTTGCCCAGGCTGTCGCAAGCCCGTTTTGCCTGCATGACCACATAGTCCCGGGCCGCCATCGTCCCTCCTTGATGCGTCATGAGCTCCGCAGACAACGTGTGCACCAGCCCGTCAGACAAATCCGTTGCATTCGAGCTGACTTGCTCCGCTGTCGCTTCTACGGTTTGGGTTTCGACGTCTTGGGAAACGGTGTCGGAAAAAGTGGCGCAACCGGAAAGAAGCACGAGCATCGTGCTGGATAAGATCCTTTTTTTCATGACGTTATCCTAATGTTACAGTTCGTTGCCAGTTTGTTTTTGGGCATATGGCTGGCTTGATGGCCCTTCTCTTGCCGAAACAAGAGGCTATCCCGGAACCGTATTAAAAAGGAGTTTCTTGTCAAGGGTTTTATCTTTTTTGGTGGGTTGGGTTTTTGGATAAAAGTTGACATATTTAAATATGATTATGACTCTATATTTTGAATAAAGCCAGACGTAACGCGGTTCTCTCGAAAGAAGTTTTCAGCGAAACGGGTGACAATCCCCCAATCCATACGTTATAAGGCCAGAACGAGGAGCATGGGTTTGGTCGAAAAACCTCGTTTGAACGCATTCTTGCAACTTCTCTGATGAGGATCAGAACGTTGTTTCTGGAGAATTGCAAGGATCAGAATACCTGCCAGCACCGTACTGGCCCAGGAGGATGACACTGTGGAACCGTATTACGCAGGGTGGCTTTCGCTGCTCCCTCCCGTCATTGCCATTACCTTGGCACTGCTGACAAAAGAAGTGATTTCTTCTTTGCTTATCGGCATTTTGACGGGAACCTTCATTTACTCTGTCGGGATGAACAGCGATGTGCTGCTGATGGCGACCATTGAATCCGCCTTTGACACGATGAGCAACAAGGTGGACTTCAGCATTTTGATCTTCTGTACGCTTCTTGGCGCACTGGTCTACACTATCGCCATGGCTGGGGGAACCAAGGCCTACGGAAAATGGGCCACCAAAAAGATCAAAAGCAAAAAAGCCGCCCTGCTCTCCACCAGCGGGCTTGGCGCATTTATTTTTATTGACGACTACTTCAACTGCCTCACGGTGGGAACGGTCATGAAGCCCGTGACCGATTCGTATAAGATTTCCCGTGCCAAACTGGCGTATATTATTGATGCTACCGCTGCGCCGATCTGCATCATTGCGCCTGTTTCCAGCTGGGCAGCCGCTGTTGGCAGCAACCTCAAGGCCACCGGTGCGTTTACAAGCGATTTTTCCGCTTTTGTTGCTACCATTCCCTTTAATTTTTACGCGCTGCTGTCCATCGGCATGGTCATTTTGGTCAGCATGACGAACTCGGACTTCGGCCCGATGCGCGTTGCCGAAGAAAAAGCCCAGATGAACAACGATCTCGGTGCCGTGGATGGAAGCACGGAAAACCAGCTTCACGCTACCGATAGAGGTTCCGTTTGGGATATGCTGCTCCCCATTGGCAGCCTGATTGTTTTTGCGGTGCTCGGCCTGCTGTATAATGGCGGATACTGGGGAAAGGATCCGGCATACCATACCATGGCGGCGGCGTTCGGAAACTGTACGGCCGCCAAGGCTCTGGTCTGGGCTTCCTTTGGTGCCCTGATTGTTTCCTTCCTGCTCTTTGTTCCCCGCGGCCTGCTCTCGTTCCGTAACTTTATGGACGGCGCAATCGATGGCATGAAAGCGATGCTCCCCGCGAACATCATTCTTGTGCTTGCATGGACCATCAGCGGAGTTTGCCGCGACCTGCTCCAGACACCTGTTTTTGTCCAGTCGCTTGTTGCCGACGGCAGCGTATCCGGCGCACTGCTCCCGGCCATTGTCTTCTTGATCGCAGGGTTCCTGAGCTTCTCGACAGGGACGGCGTGGGGAACCTTCGGCATCCTTATCCCGATCATTGTTCCCGTTGCCCAGGCTGTAGATCCTGAACTTGTCGTCGTCTCCCTCTCCGCCACCCTCGCGGGGAGTGTCTTTGGTGACCACTGCTCCCCCATTTCCGATACGACAATCCTTTCCAGCGCGGGCGCGGGATGCAGTCATATCGAGCACGTTTCCACACAGTTGGGCTATGCCTGCATTGTGGCGTTCTGTTGCTTTGTCGGGTATGTCGTCGCAGGCTTTACCAAGGCGAACCTCTGGCTGAGCCTCGGAAGTGCCGTGGTTCTGCTGCTGATCAGCGTCAGCGTGCTCCACATGGTGGGCAACAAAAAAGCTGCCGCCCGCTGTAAAAACGCTGAAGTCGAAGCATAGAAACCGTTTCACTCAAGATTGCTAGACCAAAAAAATCCCGCTCTGACTGCTCGGAGCGGGATTTTTTTTGGTCTTTCGTTTGTCTTACATAAGGCCGAAAACAAACTGAAGGGCGAATACGGCAACCAGACAGTAAGAAATGAGCTTTCTTTGTTCTTCGAAGGTACGCGTGGACTTCGCCTTCTGGAAATTAACGATCTTTTCGAGACAGAGGATAGTCAAGGTATCGATAATCGCCGAGGAATAAATGGCGATCGTATTCAGGTTATCAATAAGAACCAGGGAAATCAGGAAAATACCATAAACACCAATCAGGCAGAACCATGACCAGTATGTCTTTTCCTCTCTTGAAAGCGTTTTGAAGCTATGAATGGTTATCGGAATAAGCGGTATCCCGATCAAGACAAGAAGCACAGGAATATTCCGAATATCGACGAGAGCAATCTTCTCTTGGCCATAAAGGAATATCTGCACGAGCTGAAAACCAAATACCGCAGTAAAAATTGCCCATCCAACAATGATTAGGTGCAAAAACATGCGCTATCCCCGTGTGTTATCTGTTAAAAACAAATAGAAACAACACTCCCCCATTTCTAAATGGGATAGTTGATTCCAGTGTTCGCGTCAAGCACATCACGCACTCATCATAGATATAAAGATAAGCAGATAAAGCTTCAAAAAAAGGATGCACACGGACATTCCTGCAGGAACAATACTTTTTAATGCAGGAAGTTAAAAGGACATGAAAAGGCAATGGGAAAACGCTACTCCGTGCGTTCTTTCAAGCGTTTTTTGATAAAAATATTTACACCTATGGTCGTAAGCACAGAAAAAGTCATCCATAAGACCCGACCAAGAGGAGACCAGTCGCTCAGCGGGGTGTATTGCCAAAAGAGAAAAACATCAAACATGAACCAAAAAACGGCTGACATGAAAAAAACAAGCAAAAGTATAAAAAAATAAAAAATACGTCTGATGATAGATTCAAATTGTAGAAATTCCATAGTATCCTCGCTATATCATTTCATTTCACAGTGCGGAAAAACAGCATTCAACAGAAGCATTCAAGCCGATGCGTCCCACAAGGCACCCCGCCGGGACGGATGCATGGCGATAGCCCTTGCCCCTTCAAACCGTACTGTCATATACACAAGAAGATAAACTGTCTAGAGAGGGGCATGTTTTTTCAGCAAAGCTCTCTTTTCCATTGGCAACCGCCTTGCATCCTTGGCGGCATCACGGTATCACGGTTCCAGTTCAGGCCAAAGGGGAACATATGGATTTTATAAACATGTTCGAACAGATTCGGGCTGCAGGAATCGACGCGGAATGGAGCACCCTGAACAATGGCTTGCCCCAAATTCAAGTACGCATCCTGGGAGTTACCTTTTTTATCGTTCCCGATCATTTTCCGGGCTACAAAGAGGTGGACAGCGATTTCCTCTGTCTCAGAACCTTTATGCCCATGGGAACGATCGGCACAGAGCACAAGGATTTTCTTGACGCGGCTTTCAACAGGATTGCCAGCAATATCAAGATGGTCAAGATCTACACTGTCATCAATGAAGATACACTCTATGTCTTTTTTGAAATTCAGATGTTGACCTCACCAGAAAGATTTATCGCCTGCCTGCCCCGATATGCCGCCGAATGCATCCGCGCCATTCAGGCGGTTTGTGCATTCGTCAACGCACATCCGCCACTTTCCTCGTAATGGCCAAGGGGCTGTGTCATTGTTCCACAGCCCCTTGGGTTACTTCTGTTTTTTCTGCGCCAGGGCCTTTTTCAGAGCCGTCCGGTACAACTGGGCAACGTGCAGTCTGGCGTACTTCTTGTCTTCCGCAGGGATAATATGCCAAGGTGCATATTCCGTACTGGTCCGCATGAACATTTCATCCGCAGCCTCGGCGTACGCGTCCCACTTCTCCCTGTTTCGCCAATCTTCCGCCGTAATCTTATATTTTTTCCAAGGCGTTTCCTCTCGCTCATGAAAGCGTCGAAGCTGCTCTTCGGGAGAAATGTGCAGCCAGAACTTGAGCAAGATATTTCCGTTTTCCTGTAGTTGCTCTTCAAAATCGTTCAGCTCCGCATACGCCCTCTTCCACGCTTCGGGCCGGGCCAGCTTCTCGACGCGCTCAACAAGAACGCGTCCATACCACGAACGATCATAAATGGTCACAAACCCGGCTCGCGGCACATGCCGCCAAAATCTCCACAAGTAGTTATGCGCCAGTTCTTCATCCGTAGGCGCACTGATGGGAATAACACGGGTAATGCGTGCATCGATCGCAGCCGTCAGCCTGCGAATGGCTCCGCCTTTACCCGCAGCATCCCATCCTTCAAAAAGAATGGTCGTTGAGATGCCTTTCTTATACGCCTTATAACTTAGATCCGAAATTTCCGCCTGAAGCTGGGCCAATTCCTTTTTATAGCTCTCATGGGCACAGGCGGCAGAAAGATCAACGGCATCCAGTGCGGACAAGGAACCTTTGGGAAATTCGGGCAAGTCCAGAGTTCCTTCATGCGGCACAGCCACCCGTTGCTTTTCGGCTACCGCCTTGTCCACAGCGGCTATGATGCTCCGCGCAACAGAGGCATTCCGAAAATGGGCATCGTAGGCATCAATAATGGTCCACGGAGCACCGGGCCAATCCGTCAACGTGATGGCCTTGGCGGCGGCATCGACAAGTCCGTCATAATTTTCCGCGCTGGCTTTGTCATAAGGGGTAAAGTGATGGATCTCGCGGTGCTTCACCCGCTCCTTGAGCCGAGATTTGTGCGCCTTTTTGCCCAGATGCAGCCACAATTTGACAATGACAGTTCCTGAGGCCGTCAACGTTTGCTCCAAACGCCGCCAGCGATACAGCAGCCTATTGAATTCATTTTCATCAATATCGCCACAGCACAGCCGCCGGATAGCCGGCCCGTACCAGCCTCCAAAAAAAACGCCGATTTCGCCCGCAGCCGGAAGCTTATTCCAAAAGTGCCACGCTTCGGGGCGGCTGCGCTCCTCATCGGTCAGCATCCAGAAAACATGGTTCCGAATGCCTTTTGCATCCATCCATTCCGAAAGCATGTTGACCACAGCCCCTCTCCCGGAACCGTCCACACCTCCAATGGAAACAAGAAGAGGTATTTTATTCTGGATACATTTCCCCTGCGCCTCAAAAAGTTTCATGCGCAATTCATTCTCTATGCTTGAAACCTCGTCGGGGGAGTAGGCACGTTCCAATGTTGCTGATTCGAACACGGCAGCCCTCTTTGTTTTCTTTTCCAAATGCGGTACCTCAGCCCGGTGCGGGCAAAAATGATTATTGCGTGAGCTGATTGGATAAAAACAAAAATCCCCCGACCTTGCGATTGGGGGATTTTTTTCAGCAGTGCAATTCGTTTACTTCTTCAGCCAAGGCATGAGTGCACGCAGCTTGCCGCCGACCTGTTCGATCTGGTGGTTGGCTTCGATGCGACGCTTCGCCTTAAAGCTGGGATAACCGCAACCGCATTCGAGGATAAAGTCACGGGCAAAGGTACCGTCCTGGATTTCAGTCAGAACCTGCTTCATGGCCTTGCGGCTTTCTTCAGTGATAATGCGGCGTCCAGTACGGTAGTCGCCGTATTCGGCGGTATCGCTGATGGAGTAGCGCATCTTGGCGAAGCCGCCTTCGTAAATGAGGTCCACGATGAGCTTCATTTCGTGGCAGCATTCAAAATAAGCGATTTCAGGCTGATAGCCAGCAGCCACCAGCGTTTCGAAGCCGGCCTTGATAAGTTCGGTCACACCGCCGCACAGCACGGCCTGTTCACCGAAAAGGTCCGTTTCGGTTTCTTCCTTAAACGTGGTTTCGATCACGCCGGAGCGGGCACCACCGATACCCTTGGCATAGGCAAGGGCCTTCTGGGTGGCTTCGCCGGTGGCGTCCTGATGCACGGCGAACACGCAGGGCACACCGCCGCCTTCAGTAAAGGTACGGCGCACCAGATGGCCGGGGCCCTTGGGGGCGACCATGAACACGTCCACGTCCTTCGGGGGCTCGATCTGGCAGAAGTGAATGTTGAAGCCGTGCGCGAACACAAGGGACTTGCCGGGCTTCAGATTGGGAGCGATATCTTCGCGGTAGACGCGGGCCTGATGCTGATCGGGCAGCAGGATCATGATCACGTCAGCGGCTGCGGCTGCTTCAGCGGCAGTCATCGGAGCAAAGCCGTGTTCCTTGGCGAGGGCATAGTTGGCACCGCCGGGACGCTGGCCAATAACGACGTTCAGGCCGGAATCACGCAGGTTCTGGGCATGGGCATGGCCCTGGCTGCCGTAACCGATAACGGCAATGGTCTTGTTTTTGAGATAATCCAGGTTAGCGTCCTGTTCATAGAAGGCTTTCATGTTCACTCCTTGATGAGTAACTCCAAAAATCCTGAAAAAACGCGGTTCATACGGAACCGCCCCAGAATCACCTGCGGGCATGCGCCTAAAAGCGAATGGCTCGAAACCGCAGAATACACAAGAGCTATAAGGCTGGCAAGATACTCCCGTCTCTGAAAAAACTGTTGGATAGAAAAAAGGAGACGCGCCCTCATGTATTCGAGATGGTTTTGCAGGGAAAATGGATATAAAAACACAAAAACGGCCCGCCAAAAAGGTACGGGCCGCTCAAGAATTTATTTAGATGTCGTCGCTCTGCATGGTACGGCGCACGGCGAGCGTACCCGTTCGGGCCAATTCCTTGATTCCGAACTTCTGCAACAGCTGGATAATGGCCTGAAGCTTGGAATGATCACCCGTTGCTTCGAGGGTCAGATCGGTAAGGCTGACGTCAACGACTTTGCACCGAAAAATATCGGCGATACGAAGGACTTCCCCACGCTTGGACTCTTCGGCATGCACCTTGATGACCATCATTTCACGCTCGACATAGCCCATGCCGTAAAAATCAACGACCTTGACCACGGTAACGAGCTTACGCAGCTGCTTGACGATCTGCTCAATGATCTGCTCGTCACCGCTGGTGGTAATGGTCATGAGCGAAACCCCGTCTTCCAGTGTAGGCGCAACATTGAGCGACTCAATGTTGAAGCCACGTCCGCTGAACAGACCTGCCACGCGGGAAAGCACCCCGGGTTCATTTTCAACAAGTACAGACAGAACGCGCCGCATTCTTCCTCCAAGAGCTGTTAGGGTTCACCCGATTGGGGCACTTACACGATCAACATTTCGTCCAGCGAGGCTCCGGCAGGGACTATCGGAGAAACATTCTCCTCCCGATCCACGCGCACGTCAATGACGGCGGTCTTCGGAGAAGCCAGAGCCTTGGGCAACAGCTCCTCAAGCTCTTCTTCCGTGGTAATGCGATACCCTTCCGCACCATACGCTTCTGCCAGCTTTACAAAATCGGGTTGCCCCTTCATATCCGTGGCAACATAGTTGGTGTCGTAGAAAAGCTCCTGCCACTGCCGCACCATGCCAAGGTAGCGATTGTTCAGGATCAAAATTTTTACGGGAAGATCGTTTTCCACGGCGGTCATCAGTTCCTGGCTGTTCATCTGGATGGAACCGTCGCCAGCGACGTCCACGACAAGACGATCAGGGAATGCCATTTGTGCGCCAATAGCGGCGGGCAGGCCATAGCCCATGGTTCCCAGTCCGCCCGAAGTCAGATAGGTCCGCGGCTTATGGTATTTGTAGAACTGGGCGGCCCACATCTGGTTCTGCCCAACTTCCGTAGTGATGATGGCTTCGCCCTTGGAAAGTTCATAAAGGCGTTCCACCACCTGCTGAGGCTTCAGGACATCTCCGCCCTTCGCCCACGAGAGGGGTTGCTGCTTTTCCCAGCCCCGCACCTGTTCAAGCCACGCGGCGTGATCTCCGGCCCAGTCCTTCTCGGCGTGGCCGGACTCCATGATAGCCCTCAAGCCCTGCAGGGCACTGAGCGCATCACTGACGACGGGAACTTCCACCCGGACGTTCTTGCGGAGGCTGGTAGGATCGATGTCGATATGGACAATGCGGGCATTGGGTGCGAATTCAGACAGTTTGCCTGTAACGCGGTCGTCAAAGCGTGCGCCGACGGCAAGAATGACGTCCGCCTGATTCACGGCGCGGTTGGCGGCAAAGGTTCCATGCATTCCAAGCATTCCGATCCAGAGCGGATCGTCCCCGGGGAACGCACCAAGCCCCATCAGCGTGGAGCACACCGGAGCATGCATGTTGTGAGCAAGAGAGGTCAGCTCTTCGGCGGCGTTGGCCATGACGACTCCGCCACCGGCAAGAATCAGGGGCTTGCGCGAGGTCAGGAGAACATCCATCGCTCGCCTGAGCTGATTCTGGTTCGCCTTAAACGTGGGGCAGTAAGAGCGCATCTCCACATTGTCGGACCAGACAAACTCACAACTGGCCTGCTGGATATTCTTGGGAATATCCACAAGCACAGGCCCGGGACGGCCAGAGCGTGCCAGATAAAAGGCCTTACGCAGTGTGGAGGCGAGTTCCTTGACATCCTTGACCAAGAAATTGTGTTTCGTACAGGGACGGGTAATCCCCACGATATCCACTTCCTGGAAGGCGTCATTGCCGATGAGGGGCGTGGAAACCTGCCCTGTCAAAATGACCAGAGGGATGGAATCGCTGTAGGCCGTAGCAATCCCGGTCACAGTATTGGTCGCACCGGGGCCAGACGTGGCTAGACAAACGCCGACCTTTCCCGAGGCTCTCGCGTACCCGTCGGCGGCATGGACAGCTCCTTGCTCATGCCGGACAAGCACGTGGCGAATATCGGGATGGTTGGACAGCTCATGATAAATATCAATAACAGCCCCGCCGGGATAACCGAAGAAAAGGTCAACGCCCTCGCGCTTCAAGCTTTCCAGCAGGATCTTGGCCCCGGTGCACAACATTAGTTGCCTTCCTGTTCGTTATAGCCGTCCAGGAGCGCGTGCAGACGCGTCTTCCCTTCCAGCTTCTGCTTCTTCAGCTGCTTCAGGGTCTGCTCTTCCGTCGGGGTACGAAAACCCTTGGCTTCGAGCTTTTCTACCTGCTTTTCATAAAGGATGTGATCTTCCCAGAGTTCCTTGAGTTCGGGATTGACGGCGGCGTACTTTTCCAGAAGAAGAAGCTCACGCTGTTCCATAAGGCTTTCTCCGCGTATAGAGGTTTGAAAATAAGGCTGGAGCGCGACGCTGCGCGTTACCTTTTCTCATCCATAGCCCAAAAAAAGAGGAAAGGGAATGGCCCTCCCGCTACAGCAGCCGGAAAAGCTCCCCTTTCCTCAATACAGCGTCCGCATTGGTCAAACGACGCCAGCTCTCTCCGCAGACTACATCATCGCAGCATACTGGAAGAGCGAACGGACCACAACGGCCTGCACAAGCTGAATGGCGATAAGCACCACAATGGGCGACAAATCCAGTCCGTTGATATAGGTAAACGGAAACCATTTCCGTATCCGGTAGAGCACCGGTTCGGTCAGGTTGCGGAGCGTGCGTACAATGGGATGGTAGGGATCGGGGCGAACCCACGTCAGCAGGGCAGAAATGATGATGACCCAGAAATACAGCGTCAAAAGCGTATCAAGAACCCGCGCTACCGCGAACAAGACATTGCCGAGAACAAACATTGATGCCTCCTTGAAGGATTACGGTTCAAGGCGCGAAACGCCTCTATGGGAAACAAGCTGCAACGCAGCATGAAACTGAGCGAAATCATTAAGATGAACGGCCGCAGGCAAGCGTGGATTGCCATAGGCCAAAAGCGGAACTCCGCCGCCAAGCGCGGCTGCGGCATCTGTGGAACTGTCCCCAACAAAACCAACCGTCTTCGGCTCCACCCGCCATGCTTCAAGAATGCGGAGCACTCCAGCAGGATCAGGCTTTGAGGGAACCTGCTCCGCCGTCATGACAGGATCAAAAACATCACGCAATCCAAACCGTTCCAGCAAATCCCACATGCCCCGCCCGCGATTGGTATGGATACCCAGCCGAACGCCCTGCCCTTTGAGCCAGCGCAGCAATTCGGCAAGCCCCGGCTCCAGTTCAAGCTGCGGCAGGGCTATTTCTTTATACGGATACCGCTCCGCAATGGCGGGGAGCTGTTTCAGCTCATCCTGCGAAAAAAGATACTCCAACGCCTCCATAGCCGTGGACATCTGCACAAAGGAGGCCTGCTCCTCCGAAACGGGAGCTTTCCCCACCTCGCGGAGCAACAGGTTATAGTAGCCGATGTTCACGTCCCGGGAATCAACCATGACTCCGTCGCAATCAAAAATGAACCCAGAAATGCCCGCCGGGAACGTCTCTCGAAGAAGCGTCCCCAGCCCATCCACCGTTATTTGATTCATGCCTGCTCCAACATAGCTTTTTCTTTATGAAAGAGAATCACGAGTTGCCGTCTGTCAAGCCACGGGCGATCTGATTGGGACGATTTTTTTCCCAGCAATTTCCAGAACGGCTCCTCTCCGCAGGACAACGTCACGTTATCCATCCCCACATGGTGCGGGAACAGCGTCCGGAGATCTTCCGGGAACTTTTCCTGGCACAATCCTGCGGCAGCAAAAGACTCCAGCATGCGCGTATCCGCCGTACAGACGACCGCTCCTTCAGGAAGCAAAATGGCGTACAGCTCCAGCATGAAACGCCACGACGGCAAAAGGCTGGAACGATCTTCCGGGATCAGTTCATCAAGCATCCCAGACAATTCGGCAAGATGGCCCGCTCCAGCGTCCTCGTCTCCAGCCTCGCCCAGCTGGGAGGCCAGCTTTTCCGCGCCAGCCCGGTATTTTTGGGAAAGCGTCTCGATTTCCAAAACCCGCTCTTCCTGAAGCCAGCCCAGCAAAAGAAAACGCTGCGCCCAACGGCGGCGGGCGGCGAAATCAGGTTCCCCTCGGCCATCGAGTTCACCCGTTGCGGCAAACGAGGCTAAGGCCCGGCTTTCCGAATGCCAGTCTTCCGCCGCAAGCTGAAATTCCGTCTCTGCAAGTGTGGACAGCCCCGATTCATCAAGGCGCGAAAGCTCCGCAAGGCAGGATGACGCTTCTGAAGGCTGGAAGGGCAAAGGTATTTCTTGCCACAGATGGATATCCTTATTGCCGGCATATCGAGCGGAAAGGCCAGGCCATACCGGACGAACATGCTCCGAAATCCCCTCATCGATAAATTCAAAATGCATCGTCGGAACATATACAACAGGACCAAAGCCTTTTCTTTGCATACTTTATCCTTTTACAACATGTTATTGCAGAAACAGAACAGTCTTGACCTATCATCCCCGCAGCGGTACTCTCTACAGAAGTAATGGTGTCCGTTCGTTGGACAAAAGCCTCCGAACGGGGAGAAATCAACACGCCGTCACGGCAGTTTGTACCCTGATGGGGGTGAGGATGCAACGCCCTTGCTTGACCGGCTCACAATCCCTCGGTATAGCTCTAGATTATATAAACGGAGGCCTTTATGTACGGCATCGGCATGCAAGAATTGCTTGTTATTCTCGTGATAGTTGTCCTGATCTTCGGCGCAAAGAAACTTCCTGAAATCGGCGGCGGGCTTGGAAAGGCCATCCGTAATTTTAAACGTGCCAGCTCCGAACCGGATGAAATCGACATTACGCCCAAGGATGAAAAGAAAAAAGACGATACGACGCACTCCGCATAAGCGTCTTGTCACGTTGCCGCAGACTGCCCGTCACTGGCTTTTTTTGACAATATCTGTCAGAGTATAGCCCTCCCCGGAAAACGGGAACTGGCAGCAACCATAGAAGGAAGGCCATCATGAAAGTCGAACAACTTTCCATTTTTCTTGAAAACAAAGCGGGACGCCTCGCGCAGGTGACCAAAACGCTGGCGGAAGCGGGCATCAACATCAGAGCGTTGTCGCTTGCCGATACTTCGGATTTCGGCATCTTGCGCCTGATTGTCAACGACACCGAAAAAGCCATCAATATCATGAAGGAAGCCGGATTTACGGTCGGCCGTACTGCCGTTGTTGCGGTAGAAGTCGGCGACAAGCCCGGCGGCCTGAACACCATTCTCGAAGCCTTGTCCGGCCAGAACGTCAATGTGGAATACATGTATGCCTTTGTTCAGGAAGGCGGTGGAAACGCAACCATGATTTTCCGTTTCGACCGTATTGAGCAGGCGATTGACGTACTGAAATCGAAGAATATCCCGATCATCCCTGCCGAACGCATCAATGGCTGAGCCCTTCCTCACTCCGAGCCATCAAAAAATCCCCGCCATGTTGACGGGGATTTTTTGATGGCCCTTTCTTCTTGTACAAAAAAAGCGGGACACCACAGAAACAACATTCCTGTGGTGTCCCGCTTTAGACAACCGATGTTAGAGCCAATCAAACCAGCGTTTCCAAGATCCCTGAATCTGCTCCTGAGCCTTCTGTGACTGCTGGGCACGATAGCGATAGTAGGCGGACAAGGCCTTTTCCTTCGCATGTTCGCTGACCTCGGGAACATCCTGAAAATGCTCTACGATATAGGTATATCGTTTCCAGGCTGGCCCGTAATTGTTCATATTCCAGAAAACATCCCCCAAATAAAGCTCGTGTTCGGCAAGCAACTTGCGGCACTTCTTCATTTCCTCGACAGCCTTTGCGGAATATTCGCTGTCGGGGTACGTTTCCCTGAGTCTCCCGAAAAATTCGAGAGCTTCCTGCATTGCCGTCGTCGGTCTGTCCACGGAAATGAAACTCTTCAAATCGGACATGCCGACCTGATACAAGACATACGGAATGGCCTCATGCCTTGGGTGCAGCGATTCGAATTCCTTGTAGGCCTCTGCGGCTTCAGGATATTTCTCATCAAGAAACAACGCATCGCCAAGGGCCAATTCAGCCTCTACCGTGTAGGGGCTGAACGGGAAGTTATCCTTCAGTTTTGTGTAGTACTGAATAGCCTGCGCGTAATTTTTTTCGTGCATGGCATCGTTGGCACCTTCATAAAGCTCCTGAGCCGTGTCTTCTGGCGGGGGCAGAAAGAAATAGTCCACGATACCGCAGCCTGAAAGAAACATGAGGCATACGGACAGCACGAGATGACGAAAATACATGCTTAGGCATCCAGTTGTTCAAGATACGTGAAGGCCGAGGTGGCGGCTGTAGCACCGTCGCCAACGGCGGTTGCGACCTGACGGCACAGCTTTGAACGCACATCCCCGGCGGCAAAAACGCCGGGAAGGTTTGTCCGCATTTCGCAATCAGTAACGATGAATCCCTGAGAATCTCGCTTCAGCTCGGCGGGAACAAAATCGCTCTGCGGCTCATAGCCCACAAAGACGAACATCCCGTCCACATCGAGCCGTGTTTCGGCTCCGCTTTTGGTATTCTTGAGCTGGAGCCCCTGAAGGGTCCCCTCTCCCACCAGCCCCGTAACAACGGTATCCAGCACGAGTTCAATTTTATCAGCAGCGGCGAGAATTTTTTCCTGATAAATCTTCGCGGCGCGAAAACCTTCGCGCCTGTGGATCAAATACAGCTTGCGGGCAATCCGGGACAGATACAACGCCTCTTCCAGGGCGGAGTTTCCACCCCCGACAACAGCGACGACCTGATCCCGGAAAAAGTTTCCATCACACAAGGCGCAATAGGAAACTCCCCGTCCTGTCAGTTCCGCCTCACGCGGAACTCCAAGGGGACGAGGATTCGCACCGGAACAAATCACAACGGCCTTGCTTTCGATGGTTTCCTTTCCCACAGCCAATGACCAGCCGCCGGGAACCTGCTCCATCTTCAGGATCGCATCATTATAGCGATCCAAAGCATAGCCATCCAGATGCGCCGCAAACGCATCCGCCATCTCCCAACCCTTGATCCCCTTGGGGAACCCGGGGTAATTTTCAATGCTCTCCGTCTTGAGGATCTGTCCTCCGGGCGCAAGCATCTCGATCTGGGCAACGGAAATCCCGGAACGGCAAAGATACAGGGCGGCGGTAATCCCGGCAGGACCACCGCCTACGACAACGGCGTCGTAACGCTTCATGCCAACGCCTTTTGCTCGATCATCGTCGTGATGCTGGACTTGGACACCGCGCCGGTAACCTGCTCAACAACTTCGCCGTTCTTGAAGAGGATCAGGGTAGGAATAGCGCGAATGCCATACTTGCCGGGAGTGGAAGGGCTTTCGTCCACGTTCAGTTTCACAACGGAAAGCTTTCCTTCGTATTCGTTGGCCAGCTCGTCGATAATGGGGCCAATGGCGCGGCACGGACCGCACCACGGGGCCCAAAAGTCAACCAGAACAGGAAGCTGAGACTGCAACACCACGGCATCAAAATTGGAATCATTCACCTGGGTAGCCATTACCGACTCCTTACTTAGTTGCTTGTTGACACACAAACGGGGAGCACATCTAGGCCTATAACGAGGCAGTGCCTCCAACGTAACAATTCTAGATATGAGATCTCAGGGTGTCAAGACAGTCTGGAAAAGATTCACAATATGGGAAAAAACGATCAAGCGTTATCCGGCAAAAGGTGCACGCAACACCCCAAAATCATCAGGAAGTTTCTGCCCTCTCGGGATAGCCGGAAATTCCAGCCCCTGACCATGCCCCATCCCTGCCAGCAACGAACCCGCGTGCGCTATCATCACGGCATTGTCCGTACAAAGAAAACGGGATGGCAGCAGCAAGGGGATACGCACCTTCTCTGACAAGGCCTGCATAGCGGCACGAACCTGCGTGTTGGCGGCGACACCACCGGCAACGACAATGCCCCTGATTTTCTTGCCGCGCTCTTTCTCCAGGGCCTTTTCCATCTTCAGACTCAGCGTTTCCGCCACCGCCAGCATATAAGACGCGCAGACATCACACAAGGCGCAAGAAGCGGTATCCGTGCCTGTTTCTCGAACACGTTTTCCTTCTTCAAGAAGTTCCGCATGGCCTTGCAAATAGGTCAACGCCGCTGTCTTCAGCCCGCTGAAACTGAAATCCAGATTGTCCACATGCGTATACGGACGCGGAAAGAGCTTGGCATCCGCAGTTCCCCGCTGGGCCAACCGGTCCAGCAGCAGCCCGCCGGGATAGGGCAAGCCGAGCATTTTCGCAAACTTGTCACAGGCTTCCCCGGCCGCATCATCAAGCGTGCGCCCCAAAAGCTCCAGAGAGTCCGGGGCGTCTATCCGGTAGATATGCGTATGTCCGCCTGAAACGAGCAGTCCGAGCAACGGATATTCGAGCGTCTGCTCCAGTCCGACAGCCAAAAGATGCGCGTGCAAGTGGTTGACGGCGACGAGTGGCTTATTCCCCGCCAATGAAAGCCCCTTGGCAAACGCGACCCCTACAAGCAGTGCCCCGAGAAGCCCCGGCCCCCGGGTTACGGCAATGGCGTCGACATCGTCCAGACACAAACCGCTCCGGCGCATCAGTTCATCATAAAGCGCACCAAGAAAGCGGTAATGCTCACGAGAAGCCAGTTCAGGAACCACACCCCCGAAAAGCGCGTGCACATCCATCTGAGTCGCAAGCACCGACTCGACGCATTTCCCGTCTCTGACCAAGGCCAGGGCGGTTTCATCACAAGACGTTTCAATTCCAAGACAAAGCATGACAATCCATCATCTTTTCAGAGGGGGGGGTATCCTGTCAATACGCGAACGATCGGCCCTCCTGCGCGTACACGCTTCGAGGCCGATCGCCCGACAACATCAAACGGAAGCAGCCTTCCGTCTGGGCAAACTACTTTCGATAGATAGCATTGATGGCTTCAACATCATTGCGGGAGCCGATGAACAGGGGTACCCGTTCATGCAGGGTCGTCGGCGTGATGTCGAGGATACGGCTGTGCCCGTCGCTTGCCGCGCCACCGGCATTTTCCGCAACAAAAGCCAGCGGCGAGGCTTCGCACAAGTAGCGAAGTTTGCCACGGTTCTTGCCCTTGCGGCTGTCAGGCGGGTACATGTACACGCCGCCGTACAGCAGGGTGCGGTGGAAGTCCGCGACCAGCGAACCCACATACCGGGCGGAACAGGGCGTGGCCTGGGGATCTTCAGGATGCTTGAAATAATCGATGGCGGCACGGGCCTTGTCATCCCAGTGGTTCCAGTTGCCTTCATTGACCGAATAGATGTGGCCGGATTCGGGGATGCGGATATCGGGATGCGAAAGCAAAAATTCCCCAACGCTGGGATCAAGGGTAAAGCCATGCACACCCTGCCCGGTCGTGTAGACCAGCATGGTGGAAGTTCCATACAGGAAGTAGCCGGCCGCGACCTGTTCGGAACCCGGCTGGAGGATTTCATCGAGCTGCACTTCTCCGGTCCGCCCCGGCTTACGGCGCAGGATGGAGAAAATCGTACCCACGTTGATATTTACATCGATATTGGAAGAGCCGTCCAGCGGGTCGAAAACCAGCATGTAGTCCCCGCGGGGAAAGGCTGCCGAAACCCGTACCAGATCCGCGTTTTCTTCGGAAGCGATGGCGCACAGCACGCCGGAGCGTTCCATGCGGTACAACAGAACCCGATTGGCAAAATCGTCAAGCTTCTGGACATTTTCACCCTGTACATTGATATCCCCGGTGCCACCAAGAACATCGAGCAGCCCTGCTTTGTTGACGCTGCGGGCAATGATTTTTGCCGAGAGGACAAGATCGTGGAACAAGGCAGTAAAGTGGCCCGTCGCCTGCGGAGCACGCTGCTGCTGTAGAAGCAAATGTTCGGTGACGGTGATTTCAGAAGACATGAGCCCTCCTTATGGGTCCTGTGAACAATAGAAAGTACTCGGAAAATCGCTCTCCAAAAGAACGATGCATCCTCAATCAATTGGAAATCGTCGATCCCTACAACCCCAGATCCCGAATTTCCGGAAGCGGTGCGGTCAAGAGGTTTCCGTGTCCCCCTTCAACGAACTGCGAGTCCGTACCCGGGGCTGCCATGCCCTGAACACCAAAAGAAGAGGCATGAGACAGAGCACCGAGCTGCTCCGTATTTTCAGGAAAAGTCCCATCCGAAGGTGTTGCAAAAACAATCGGCTGTGTTCCAAGGAAACGGACAATCCAGATAAAGCTGCCGTGCTTGTTCGAAACAGTTCCCTGTGTGGAGCCTGCCGTCAGCTCTTCCCAGTTCTGGCCGGAAAGCGGGGTTTCGTCCATGACGAAGCGTCCCGGCCACAAAACGCCCTGCGGTGCGATCACAACAAGATCTTCCGCGCCGCTGGTATAAGTGAGGAGCGAACGCATGTCAAAATGTGCAACCATCATACCCAGCATGTCCATTCCGGCATAAATCGGAACCCCAACCAGCACTTCGGCTCCCAGAGGGGAATCCTCCACCAAGCCGCGAAGCCCACGCAGGGTGTTGCCGCGCGCCTTTTGCTCCAGCATCTTGGGAAAATCCAGTGCCTTCATGGGCGCGGGCGGCTCCTGGGCAAGGACTTCTCCGCTCGCATCCACGGCGGCAAGCCCGGAAAGCCAAGGGAACCGATGGAAAAGGATCCCTACGGATTCTCCGGTCGGGGGCTTATCCGCATTCTGAAGATACCGCTCCAGCTGCTCAAGCTGAATGTCGATGCCCACCATCCGCGAAGCGAGCATGGTTTCCGCATCATTCAGCACCCCCTTATCCTCATAATCAATTGAGGCCGGGGGGTTGATGTACTCACCATAAAAGGCTTTCGTGCTCTTCCAGGGATTGTCGAAAGAGGAGCATCCGCCAATGGCAGCCAAGGAGCCAATCAAGACCGAGGTAAGGAACGAACGTTGAAAATTCACATTTTCTCCAATAGAAACAGGCGCTATGCACGCGCCCGTGCTTCAAGACGGTCCGCCAGCGACTCCAGAAGAGACATCAGCTTACTCTGCGACCCCATGTCGCCATAGGAAGGCTCGCCATTTTCCGGCTGCTCGCCGGAGTCCATGCCAGCGATTCTCGAGGCCAGCGCAACAACGCCGTCATGCAGCTCCCTAGCCTCCTCAGGTGTGGGGGCGGCGGCCTCAAGCTCCTGGTAAATCTCAAGAGCTCCGGCAATATCGCCTTGCGCCGCAAGGATATCGGCCATGGAGCGGGTACGCAGCGTAGGTTCTTCGTCCAGGCCCTCCCCTTCCTCGTCCGCGGACTCCATCTCCGAAAAAAAGGCATCCGCATCAAGGTACTCTTCCGAAGAATCATCGGCAAAAGACACCTGCCCAACGCTTTCGGGAGCCATTTCAGGCACAGCGGCGGTTTCCGGCTCTTCCGGCTGGGTGGGGACAGGCAGGGGGAAGCCCTCGGAGAGGACATCGTCCGGGCTGGATGGGAGGGAAGGCGCATCAGAGGCGGACTCTCCCGGTTCCCCGCTTGGCACGAGAGGCGTGGAGAAGGTCCGGCGCACATCCTGCAAAAGCTCAAGGCCGCTTTCCAGGATCTGGGCCAGAGAACGTTCGGGATGGCGCACGGTCGAGGCCATCAGGCGGATAGCCAGCGCAAGGTCTCTGTTTTTGCCGGAAACCGAGTCGGCCCAAACCTCCCAAAAGGCGGGATAGTCCTCCAGAAGCCCGGTTACGGCGGAAAGCTCCCCGGCACACTCGTCCTGCCGGGACTGCTCGAAAAGGAGCTGAATAAGCAGCAGCCGCGCTTCCAGATATACGGAAGAGTGCTGCAGGCCAGCGCGCAACACCTCAATGGCCTTTTCCGGCTGCTGCGACTCCCTCAAAAGTTTCGCCAGCGGGAAAAACGCTCTGGAATCAGGATCCAGTCTGAGGATTTCCTGATACCACTCAATTTTTTCCATCATGAGGCAAGGCTCCACGTACATTGGGATCTTCCGTAAACAGGTAAAGGATTTCATTGCTGCGGACAAAATTCAGCCGTTGCCGGATCATTTTTTCCACATATTTCTCGTCTGACTGCAACAACCGGATTTCTCGGCTCAAGCCTGCGTTGATGGCATCATATTTGTCACGTTCCTTAAGCAGTTCCGCATATTGTGCAGCCAGTTCCCTGTACGAGACAAGGCTCTGCTGGCCCCACAACAACCTTGAAACAAGAATGATATTGACCGTAACAGCCAGCGCGAGGATAAAGAGCTTCCATATCGTCGCCT
Source organism: uncultured Lawsonia sp. (assembly GCA_964538355.1). Taxonomy (GTDB): domain Bacteria; phylum Desulfobacterota; class Desulfovibrionia; order Desulfovibrionales; family Desulfovibrionaceae; genus Bilophila. The sequence goes on from CAZIFC010000002.1 coordinate 108,441, forward strand.
TTGCCGCACCGTTTCCGTTGTTGCGTGTATTCATTACGCCGTCCGACCGCTTTCCCGCCAGGTGCCATAAAACCTATAGAAATAATTCAGGCCGGAAAATATCGTGAGCACAAGGGCAATGTAAAGCAGAAAGTTTCCAAGCATGTGCACATCGATTCCAAAGAAAGGATAATGGATAAGGAGCGGAACAATAGCGACGATTTGCATCACCGTCTTGAGCTTGCCGTACTTGTCCGCCGCGATCACGACCCCCTCGTCAATAGCCATTGCGCGCAACCCGGTCACCGCCAGTTCGCGCACGATGATCACAATGGTTACCCACGCGGGAACCCACCCCAGCTCGACGAACATGATCAGTATCGAACAGATGAGCAGCTTGTCCGCCAGCGGGTCCAAAAACTTTCCAAAGCTCGTGACCATATTGGACTTTCTGGCGATATGCCCATCAAGAAAATCCGTGATTGAGGCGATGCCGAAAAGCACCGCAGCGAGAATACACGTTATTTTTCCGGGAAAGTACAGCAGAAGGACAATGGGAAAAACAAAGAAAATTCGGGCCAGGGTAAGCTGATTTGCCAAGTTGAACATAGTAATACCCGCTTTTGGCGACAGATGTTGGGGTTCTATAGCACAACAGTTCCGAAAGGCAAAGAGCTGAATTCTCTGCCAAGAACGCTGCCTATCACGCCTTTTGCCCGCATTTTCCCGCAAAAGCATCGCAAAAAGGCGGATCCGCCTTGTAAAAACCGGATCCGCCTCTTATTCATCGCTGCGTAGTGCTCCCTATTCGGATTCGGATTCGGTAGCGGCAACAACGGCGTCGGCAAGGGCCATAAAGCCCTCGCGGGCAGGCGACTGTTCCATCAGGGAAACAATCGGAACGCCCCTATCCGCCGCGATGACCGTTGCAGGGTCAAGCGGGATGGCTCCGAGGAAAGGCAGCCCATACTGCTTTGCAAGCTGCTCGCCACCGCCTTTCTTGAACAAATCGATTTCCTTCCCACAGTGGGGACAGCTCAGCCCGCTCATGTTCTCCACAATGCCGAGAATGGGGGCCTGAACCTGCTTCAGAAAATCCAGGGCTTTCCGTACATCCGCAAGCGAAATTTCCTGCGGAGTGGTCACGACGACACACCCCGCGTCAGGAATGGCATCCAGCACGGTGAGGTGCTCATCGCCGGTTCCGGGAGGCGAATCAATCAGCAGATAGTCCAGCGCACCCCATTTTACGTCGGTCAGAAACTGGCGGATGGCTCCGGTCTTTTTGGGACCACGCCACAGGATTGCCGTATCCTTGTTTTTCAGAAAGGAATCCATGGAAATGAGGGAAATCCGCTCGCTACAGGCTACGGGCAGCATCTTACCGTCTTCATCCGCCACCACAGAGGATGACGCGCCCAGCAGCCGGGGGACGCTCGGGCCGTGAATATCAACATCGAGAATGCCAACCTTGAAGCCGCGCTCCGCCAATGCAGTGGCAAGGTTGACCGTCACGGAACTCTTGCCTACGCCGCCCTTGCCGCTCATGACGAACAGCTTATGGCGCACCTCTTTCAGATTTTGGGCCAGCACCTTGTTCTGCATAGCCGCGGTCATGGGGATGGCCGTCTGCCCCTGCGGGGCCTGATGGGAACATGAAGACATGAAAAAGACTCCTGAAAAGCGTTAGTCCCCGAGGGACCTTTCCCCTTTGCCACAAAAGGCGGGGAAAAGAAACCTACCATCCATGATCCCCGACAAGTTCCACAAAGGCTACATTGCCAAGCGCACGCGCCGTAACCCTGCCCCCTCGCTTGGAAACACGGAACAGCTTTTGCTCGCGGCGCACCTGGCCGACCGGAATGACCATGATGCCCGGATCTCCCAGCTGCTCGATAAGGGGCAACGGCAGGTTCGGCCCCCCGGCGGTCACGATAATCCGATCGAAAGGGGACTGCTCCCGCCAGCCGAGCGTGCCGTCTCCGCACCGGATACGGATTTCCGGCATCCCGCGGGAAAAAAGTTTTTGTGCAGCACTGTAAAGCTCTTCCATACGTTCCACGGTAAAGACATCAAGCCCCATCCGGCGCAGCACCGCCGTCTGGTACCCCGACCCCGTTCCTATTTCCAGAACCCGCATCCCCGGGCGCGCTTCAAGGAGCTGGGACATGAACGCCACGATATACGGCTGGGAAATGGTTTGCCCAAAGCCTATGGGAAGAGGATGCTCCTCATAGGCCCGCAACTGGAGAGCCTCAGGGACGAAAAGATGCCGCCGTACGGAACGCATGGCCGCAAGAACGGACTCATCCGTAATACCCTGGGCTTCAAGCCGCTTCACCATGCTTTCGCGCTGACGCTTGAAATCGGAAAAAAAACGCTGTTGTCCGTGTGCTGTCATAACTATCCGATAAAAACAGGAGGCTGCGCGTACCAACCAAACAGTTGAAGCCCTTCCGGAGCCTGCCGGAGAAGACTTGCCTAGACGCGTTCCCTGTGCAAAAATGATGTCCTACAGTATGATCGTCTTGTGCAAGAATGCAAGCTCCCGCACAGCCTCCACAGGGACAGTCTTTCCGCTCCGTCCCTTTCCGGCACAACGAATCCTTCTATCCCGCCAAGACGATGTGCATCTTTTTACGGAGAGTATACTATGATTTATGTCAGTGATCTTATGACAAGCAAGGTTTTTACGCTCCAGCGCACGGATACCCTTCAGGATGTCCGCTCCCTTATGCAACTTGCCAAGATCCGCCACATTCCGGTGACGGAGGAAAACAACCGCTTCGTCGGCCTGCTGACGCACCGGGATCTGCTCGGCTATGCCGTTTCCCACTTCGCGGAGATCGATCAGCAGGAGCAGGAAGAAATCGAATCCTCCATCATGGTCGGTGAAATCATGCAGACCGACGTCAGGACGGTTACCCCTGATACGCTCCTGCGCGAAGCTGCGGAAATCCTCTACAGAAACAAGTACGGCTGTCTGCCGGTTCTTGACGAGGAAAGAAACCTCGTCGGCATCATTACCGAAGCCGACTTTTTAAGACTGGCCATCGCACTGCTGCACGATGCCTGATCCGGCCCTTGCGGCATCGTTTCCACAATCAATACGAGGAACATCATGGGTCGTATCGTACGGAATACACTAAGTTACGGTTTTGTAACGCTCATTCTGGCAGCACTGGCTTTCGGCATCTACCTGTTTCTGGATGATCTCGATGGGCCGGAGATTGCCATGACGCCGGACACGGGGCGCATTTCTCCAACGCAGGATGTCTCACTCAAACTTGCAGATGCAAAATCCGGAGTGCGCTCCGTTGTGGTGACCATCCACAGAAACAACCAGTCGCTGGTTATTCTGGACAAAGTGTTCAGCGAGGCCGCGCCTTCGCAGAGCGTCTCCTTCAACCTCAAAAACGCCGGACTGCGTGACGGGGCTTTCGAGCTGGAAATCACGGCCCGGGACGACTCTCTCATGAGTTTCGGCAAAGGCAACGGCACAACGCGCAAGTGGAACATGCAGCTTGATACCCAACCTCCCAAGGTCCGCATCAAAAGCTCCGTTCCAGCCATACGGCGCGGCAGTGTAACCGCCATAGCCTACAGCGTTTCGGAAGAGGCAAGCATGAGCGGCGTCCAGCTCGGCGAAAGCTTCTTCCCGGCCTTCCTCCAGCAGAACGGATTGTACTATTGCTTCTTCCCCTTCCCGATCAATACCCCGAAGGGCAAGTTTACGCCCGAACTGATAACCCGGGATCTGGCAGGGAACGAATCGCGCACCAAGGTTCTCGTCAACGCCGGTGAACGCAATTTCCGTAAAGATACCCTGAATATCAGCGACAAGTTTCTGGACAGCAAGGAAGACGTCTTCAAGGAGCTTGCCCCCAACGAGGAAACCAACCTTGCCAGATACATCAAAATCAACAATGACGTTCGTATAGCCAACGAAAAGACCCTGCTTGAAGTCGGCAAGAACACGGCTCCCACCATACTGTGGAGCGGCGGCTTCAAACGGCTTCCCGGTTCCGCATCCCGCGCCTCTTTTGGGGATCACCGCACCTACATGCACAACAACGTGAAAATCGACGAGCAAACCCACATGGGGCAGGATCTGGCCTCTGTAGCCCATGCGCCGATCCCCGCGGCCAACGACGGCAAGGTCGTTTTTGCGGAACCTCTGGGCATTTACGGCAACCTTGTCATTATTGACCACGGGCTTGGACTCCAGTCCCTCTACTCGCACATGAGTGAAATCCACACCAGCGTGGGGGCTTCCGTCAAAAAGGGCGATATCATCGGACGCACCGGGACGACCGGCCTCGCCGGTGGCGATCACCTCCACTTCGGCATCCTCATGCACGGCATCGAAGTGCAGCCCATCGACTGGCTGGACCCCAAATGGATCAAGAACACCATTACGGATCGTCTTGAAGCAGCCGGAGCCGAACGCTAGAAAACAGCCTCATCACACAAAAAAGGCCTCGTACGGGTTGTACGGGGCCTTTTCGCTTTGCCAAAAAACGTCCGGCAGAAAACCGCGGCTCCATGCTCAACGCTTAAAGCGTCCGGGGCTTGCAGCTCTTTCCGCAGCCGTCACATCCGCCGCAGGAACATTGTCCCTTGCGGGCTTTCTTTGCCCTCCAGACCATATACGCAACGGCTCCAAGAACGATAATGCCGACTATAACAAGCTGAATATCCATATTCCGCTCCTTTTTTTCTCTGGCTTACACTATAATGATATTGATTTTCCTTGTCAAGTATGGACGAGGGGACGTAATGGGATCACGTCTCTGCACGCAAAACGATAGTTCTTTGAGTATGATAGCTTTACCATGCAAAAAGGGGGAAGAAGACCGAAGCCTCCTTCCCCCCTGCTTTCAGGAAAAACCGGTTAGCCGAGCAAACGCTTGGCAATCTCCTGAGCGGCCTTGCGGCCTGCGCCCATAGCGAGAATAACCGTCGCTGCGCCGGTCACGATATCGCCGCCGGCGAACACGTTGGGAATCGACGTTTCTCCGGTTTCCTCGTTCACAACGATGTAGCCGCGCTTGTTCAAATCAAGCCCGGGAGTCGCTTCCAGCAGAATGGGGTTGGAACGCGTGCCCACGGCGACAACGGCCAGATCCGTCTCGTGCTCGAACACGGCTCCCTCAACCGGAACGGGACGGCGGCGGCCGGAAGCGTCCGGTTCGCCGAGTTCCATCTTCTGAAGGGTCACGGACTTCAATACGCCGTTTTCGTTGGCGTTGAAGTGAAGCGGGCCAACCAGCTCAAGCAGCTTTACGCCCTCTTCCTCGGCATGTTCGATTTCTTCGTGGCGAGCGGGCATTTCAGCACGGGAACGGCGATAGATGATCGTCGAGCTTTCCGCGCCCAGACGCAGCGCGGTGCGGGCGGCGTCCATGGCAACGTTGCCAGCCCCGAACACGGTCACATGCTTTCCGGGATAGGTCGGCGTGTCGTAGTTGGGGAAATCATAGGCACGCCCAAGGTTCACGCGGGTCAGGTATTCATTGGCGGAAAACACGCCGATGAGGTTTTCGCCCGGAACGCCGAGGAACTGGGGCAGGCCCGCACCAACGCCGATGAATACGGCCTTGTAGCCTTCATCAAACAGCTGCTGGACGGAAACGGTACGTCCCCCCACCCAGTTGGTGCGGAACTCGACGTTGTGCTGGCGAAGCCCGTCCAGTTCGGCGGCAACGACATCCTTGGGCAGACGGAACGCGGGGATGCCATAAATCAGCACGCCGCCAGCCTCGTGCAGGGCCTCGAATACCGTAACCTTGATCCCGCGGGAAGCCAGATACCCGGCAACCGTAATGGAGGAAGGCCCGGAACCGATACAGGCGACCTTCAAATCAGGATTGGTGGGCGCGCAGCTGTCGTTTTCACCAACGCCGGCACACGGATTGTTCATGGCGTTGTCGGCGACAAAACGTTCCAGACGGCCAATGGCGACGGGTTCGCCCTTGACGCCGAGGATACACTTGCCTTCGCACTGGTTTTCCTGAGGACAGACCCGGCCGCACACGGCAGGCAGGCTGTTGGTGCTTTTCAGGATTCGGTAGGCTTCCGCAAGATCTCCCTTGACGATCTGCGCGATGAACTCAGGAATGCGGACTTCAACCGGGCACCCCTGACGGCAACGGGGATTCTTGCACTGGAGGCAGCGGCTGGCTTCGGTCTGAGCCTGTTCCAGCGTATAGCCGAGGGCAACTTCCTTAAAGTTGTGGGCGCGCACGTCAGCGGGCTGACAGGGCATGGCGACGCGGGGCGTCTTGGCGGGCTTCTTCACGTTCTCAGTGTTTGTCATGGCAGGTGCACCTGTGCTGGTGGTGTTCAATGGATTCCTTTTCCTGCGAGCGGAATGCGGACAGACGCTGGCGCAACTCCGCAAAATCCACCTTATGCCCGTCGAATTCGGGGCCATCGACGCAGGTAAACTTCGTTTCACCGTCAACGGTCACCCGGCACGCGCCGCACATCCCGATGCCGTCCACCATGAGGGAGTTCAGGCTGACGGTCGTGGCAACACCGAAGGGCTGGGTCGTATTCGCGACGGCCTGCATCATGGGAACCGGGCCAACCGCCACGACTTCCTGCACCTTTTTGTCGCTTTCAAGGCGATCCTTCAGCAGTTCGGTCACAAAGCCCTTGTGCCCATAGCTGCCGTCATCCGTCGAAATGAGGACTTCGTCACAGAACGACTTCAATTCGTTCTCGAACAGGAGCAGATCCTTGCTGCGTGCGCCGATGACCGCAATCACATAGTTCCCGGCCTTATGGTGGCCCTTGGCGATATGATGCATTGCGGCAATACCGGTTCCGCCACCAACGCAGATCACACGATCCCCCTTGACGATATGGGTTGCCTTGCCAAGCGGGCCGGCAACGTCAAGGATGCTGTCGCCTTCGGAAAGAGCTTCCAGCATCATCGTGGACTTGCCCATCACCAGATAGACGATGGTAATCGTCCCTTTCTCGGGATCGGTATCCGCGATGGTCAGGGGAAAACGTTCACCCTGTTCGTTGACGCGCAGCATGACGAAATGGCCAGGCTTCGCTGTGGCCGCAATCTGCGGCGCATCCAGCACCAGTTTACTCGTTCGACCAGGAATCAACGATTCCTTATGCAGGATCGTGGTTGGCATCTGTAAGGCACTCCTTGTTTCAATTCACCTATAACGAGACAATCCGCCGCTTCCCGTTCCCGGCTGTGCGCCTCTTGATTCGCACAACAGCCGAAAGAACGAGGGGCTACTCGTCAAACTCGACGATGCGCACACCCTGCGCATTCGCTTCCGGCGCGATTCTGCGCCGAAATACCCGGATCCATTTCTCGCCCCATTGCGCGCGGAACAGCAGCGTGGCTACCCATTCCGCCGTATGCAACACCGGCTTGCGGACATGCATGGTCATCAGGCTCCGCATGATGCCCACCTTGCAGGACGGGCACCCCACCAGAATGGGACGCTGCGCGGGATATCCCTCCAGCGCGTCTGCAAGCACATCCATCTTGCGCTTGCGCAAGGTGTTGTACACCAGCGGAGAAGCGATGGCTCCCATGCCCGACTCGCCGCAGCACCCCGGAGAAACCTCCACGGAAGCCCCCGTCAGCGAGGCTATCGCGCCTGCCTGTTTCCGAATGCCCTTCACCTTGTGCACGCCAACCCATTCAGGATGGCAGGAAGCATGATACAAAACAGTTCCTTCAAACAACCCTGCGTCAGGCTCCAGCCTGCTCTGCACGAACTGCATGACGTCCTGATGGACAAGCTCCCCGGCCCCTTCAGACAGCGTCGCCGGCTCCAGCCGCTCGATCCCTTCCCGGCACGATCCGCATGCCGTGATGATGTGCGTCACGCGAAAACCGCGTTCCGTAGCACTGGCAAGGGTTTCCCGCAACATTTTCCGGTTTTGCTCAAGGTTCCCGGCGAACTGCCCGTCTGCCCCGGAGGACAACAAGGGATACCCGCAGCACAGATGACGCTCGGGAAGAATGACCGCAACGCCGCTCCGCAGCAAAAGCCCCAATGCGGAAAACCCTATGGTACGGGACAGCAGGCTCCCGCCGCAACCCGGAAAATACAGGACGGCTTCCCTGAAGGAGCTGTTTTCCTGTGCCGCGGCTTCTCCCGCCGCGTTTCCGGCACGCCGCGCCAGGAAGATGTTCCCGCGTTCAAGGTGCAGAGCCTCATAAAGGTTTCTGTATCCCGGTTCCGGTCCTTTACCTGAAAACAACGGGTTATACAAACGCTTCCTGATGGCCTGCGGCACGATGCCCACGATACGGTTCTGCATTCGCTGCCCGAGCGCGGCGGCCTTGACCGCCTGCGGGATGCGATGGGAAGGGTTTCCCACCAGCCAGTCCAGCACCCGGCTCTTGACCGGATGCCCCCCGGCCCCCTCTTCGTCAAGAAAGGCCCGAAGCTGAAGGGCCACGTCAGCGGAAGGGATTTTTACGGGGCAGACGGAGGTACAGCGTCCGCATCCGGTGCAGTGCTCCATCATGGCCCGCAGCTCGGCGAGAATGGACGGATCCGGCTTCCCCTTGTTGATCTGCGAATAGTAAATGGCCTCAATGATGGCCCCAAGCACCATGTTCTTGTTCCGCGGATGGAAATGATAGGAACATTCGGGGTACATCATCGGGCAGACCTGTTTGCACTTGCCGCAGCGGGTACACATCTGCACCGAGGCGAGCAGGTGGATGAGCCGTTCCTTGTCGGGAAGGCCGCTCTGCCGGATGTCTTCAATCAGCCTGTTGAACGAGAAGGTAAACGGACGCACCGGCAGTTCACGCTGGGTCAGCTTTGCCGGATTGAACACGTCACGGGGGTCCACACGGTTCTTGAACTCCCGGATGGCATCCATCTTGTCCTTGCCGAGAAACGCTATCTTGGTGATGCCGATGCCGTGCTCACCGGATACCGCACCCCCCATTTCCTGCGCTTCGGCCATGACGCGCATGGCGGCTTCCTCGGCAATTTCCAGCATGTGCAGGTCATTGGAGTTGACGGGGATATTGACATGGCAGTTCCCGTCCCCGGCGTGCATGTGGCTTGCCACCACCACGCGCCCCGCAAGCATATCGTCACTGAGCTTCTTGATTTTGGGAGCCAGACGTTCGTACCGTTCCGCCATAAGCCGGAGGAACTCCACCGCACGCTCTTCCATTTCATCGTCGGAAAGCTCGGAAGAAGGAACCCCGCCCTGCGCCACGCGGGTCACGTTGACGAATTCGCGGTTGAGATCCCTGTCCTCCAACGCCATGCCGGGCAATCGCCCCAGTTCCTGGAGGGCCTGGCGGTAGGCCGTCGCCGCGCACTCCAGATTGAGCTGCTCAAGGAACAGCGCGAAATCCGGGATGCGCTGCATGGGAATGACCACGTCCTCATTGATCTTGAACCCCGAGGTTCGGCGGGCAATGGCGGACAGGCGATGCCGATCTTCCCAGAACACTTCGGCCTCTTTCGCATCCTTGGCCACAATCAGGGCCACGTTGTCCTGCGCGTCAACGATGTCGGAAATTTCCTGAACGCATTTTTCCAGCAGATACGCCTCGTCGCCGTCCACCTGAATGATGATGACGGAAATGGGGCTGCCCTCATACTTCTCCGACTTTTTCTGATAGTCGATGGCGCGGACATACTTGGCGTTGAATTCTTCCAGCGCGGAAAGGTGGGCATAATCCCCCTCTTCCCGAATCCGGTTCCGCAAGTCCACAATCTGCCCGATGACCACGGCGGCCTGATGCATGGAGCGTCCGTAGCACTCCAGCACCATGACCCGCGACTGGGCCGGCTTCTTGTGGATGATGAAGGTCGCGTCGGTGATGATGCCGTCCACGCCTTCCTTCTGCATTCCCGGCAGGCCACCCAACGCCTTGTTGGTTACGTCCTTCCCCAAACCGGGCAGGCGAATCTCCGAACCGTGCAGCTCCACAACGCTTCGCACGCCGCCGCTGAGATCCTTGACCTCAAACACGGCAAGCTCATCGGGAAGGATCTTGTGGCGCGGATGGTTTTTGCGCTCGACGCTGATGATCTCGCCGGTGGGCGTCACCATCCGCCACGAAAGCAGATTGTCCAGCGTCGTTCCGTATTCGAAGGCGAACGGCCCGCCCGAGTTTTCCGCAACGTTGCCGCCGATGGTCGAAGCCGTCTTCGAGGCGGGGTCCACGGTAAAGAGGAAGCCTTCCCCGGCTACGGCGTCAATGGCGGCCTGCGTGATCACGCCCGCATCCAGCGTAACCGTCATATTCTCGCGATCGATAGGCGAAATCTTGGTAAACCGGGTCGTCCGCACGATCACGGAACGACGCCGCATGGGGACGGAGCCACCGGTCAGCCCGGACGCCCCGCCTCGGGGAATGAGCGCGAACTTCAATTCATTTGCCAACTTGACCAGCTCGCTCACCTGTTCGGCATCGGCAGGCTCCACCACCATGAGCGGCAGCTCCATACGCAGGTCGGTCGCGTCGGTGGAACAGGCCACCAGCGCGCTGGGGCGCGTGACCACGGCATCCGGCGGCAAAAAGTTCCGCAGACGTTGCGCAAGCTCCTCGCGGAAGGCGACCTCGGCCTCGTATCCGCTCCAAAACAGGGTGATGCCCTCGCCGATGGTGTTGGCGTAGTGGTGGGCAAGCGCGAACACTTCGCGATCAAAACGTTCCTTCACACTGGCCTTGACCGTAACGGGATCCACAAAGGGGTTGTACGCGACAAGAAACAGCTCTTCTGCGATCTCGGTGGCCAGATGCCGCACGGATTCCGGCCAATCGGAAAAATCTTCAAGATTGATACGAAGGATACGGTTGACAACAAAATCAGGGGCAATGGAAATATGCGGGCCTTTATGAGGCATGTGAGCGTCCTTTGTCTGGCGGGAAATCCCAATTCGCGGATTGTGGATAAAACAAAGGTGGAGTATAGATATTCGACACCGCCTTTGCAAGGCATAAACATTTCAGCCTATTTTCCCCACCGGAACCATTCTTTCCCTTTATGAAAAAAATACCCTCTCCTACCTTCGTTTCTGGAACCGTACCCCCCATTCCTGCTCCCTTTACCGCTTATCTCGCCGCAAAGGGATTTCTTGAGGATCTGCTTGCGGAACTCGGTGGCGACGTTATCGATGTCCGGGGCCGGCTTGTGCTCGCCAAAGGAACGCCCCGTGCAGCGGCATGGGCACAGAACGTCTGGCAATCGCCAGCATTTATTCCTATCGAGTCCATCGGCGACGGTGCCCGCAAGCTTTCCGGCATCCAGCGCAACTGGCATCTCTATTCCGAAGAGAACCATCGCCGGGCATCGCTCATTCAGGAAAAGCTTCCCCACGTCTCGGAAAAGCCGATCACGTTCGGAACCCCCGCCCCCACCGCGCCGCTCGGCTCTTGGACCTTGTGGGAACCCAACCTGATTCTGGCCTCGGCACAATGCGCCTCGCCGTTCCCCGACGGGGTGGTCGCCTTCCACGAAAACAAGATTGATCCCCCAAGCCGGGCCTACCTGAAACTGTGGGAAACCTTTACCCTGCTTCCCAAACGCCCCGGCCCCGGCGATCTCTGCCTTGACCTCGGTTCGGCTCCGGGCGGCTGGACATGGGTTCTCGCCAGCATGGGCGCGCAGGTATTCAGCATCGACAAGGCCCCGCTTGCTCCGCAAGTGGACCGTATGCCCGGGGTGAGCCACTGCATCGGGAGCGGGTTTGCGCTTGATCCCCGCCATGCCGGAGCCGTGGACTGGCTTTTCTCCGACATGATCTGCTACCCCGACAAGCTGTATGATGTCATCTGCCGCTGGATTGAGCTGGGGAGCTGCCGCAACTTCGTATGCACATTAAAGTTCCAGGCGGAAACCGATCACGCCACCGCCGCCAGATTCGCGGCAATACCCGGTTCCCGCCTCATGCACCTTTCCTGCAACAAGCACGAGCTGACATGGGTCAAACTTGAAGAAGGACTTTAAAGGCTCCCCCCTTTTCGGGGCGTCTGGGGGGATCATTCCCCCCAGCGGGGCACGGGCAACCCCCGATACCCCAAGAAAACATCCCCGCCCTACGCCCGAACGTACAACCCCGCAGCCAGATCCGAAACATCGCAGTACAACACGCCTTCCATGCCGGGATGCAGCACGTCCACGCGCTCGCCCCTGTGGTTTTCCAGCGCGTAGGCACCGGGATGCAGCGCAGGACGCCGCATCCCCGGCAGGAGGACGGACGCTTCGCGTTCCGCACGCCAAGGGGAGCGAACCTGCACCCGCCAGCCTTCCCCGCGACGTTCGACAAGCCGGGCAACGACAGGCCGGGCCTCAAAGCCCTCCGGCCTTGTCTCCACACGGCGATGGGGCAAAAAGAACCCGGTGGACAGCGGACGCGAAGCCGTATGGAACAGCTCTTTCAGCAACGCTTCGGTCGACGGCTCACGCAGTCCGCATTGCCGCAACCGTACATGGCGATCCAGAGCGGTGCGGTAGACATCCGCAATCTGGGCAACGTAGCCGCCGCTCTTGGTCCGTCCCTCCAGTTTCAGCGCACCAACCCCCATATCCGCCAGACATCCCACATAGCGCAGCAAACACAAGTCCTGCGGGGCCCAAAAGCCGCTGAAATCTTCGCCCTGCCGCACCTCCCAAAGCTCTTCGCCCTGCCGCTTCTGTTCCTCCACCATCAGGGATACCCCCCGATAGTCAAACCGGCACGGCTGGGTGCAACGGCCCTGATTGGCGGGACGGTTGTTCACCCATGCCGACAGCAGGCAGTGCCCGGAAAGGGCAAGGCACATCGCGCCCTGCACAAAGACCTCGAAATCCGCCTGCGGGAAGGCCCGCACGATATCCCGGATCTGGCGAAACCCCAGTTCGCGGGCAAGATTGATCCGCTCTGCTCCCGCCTCCAGCCAGAAGGACACCGCCGCGCTGTTGACGGAATGGGCCTGCGTGGAAAGATGGAGAGGCACGGAAGGGCAATGCCGCCGCGCCAGCATGAAGACACCCGGATCTGCGGCGATAAGACCATCCACCCCCAGCTCGGGCAACCGCTCCAGCACGGCCTCCACGCCGGGAAGCTGGGCATCGTAGGGCATGGCATTGAGACAGTAGTACACCCGCACGCCCGCTGTGTGGGCATCCCGGACAGCCCGCTCCAGCCCCTCACCGAAAAAGCCATCGCAGGCCGTCCTCAGGCTCAGTTCCGGCCCTCCCATATACACGGCATCCGCGCCGTACAGGAGGGCCGCCTCAAGCTGTTCCCTTCCCCCGGCGGGAACCAGCAGCTCCGGCAATCCGTCTTTCTTCAGCATCGTCATTCCTTATTCCTCCGCAATCGGCTTCTCTTCCGTTTTCCACTGGCTGAGGATCACGCCTCCAAGCACCAGTGCCGAAGCCGCCCACTGGCCCGCCGTCAACCGTTCGTCAAGAAAAAGCATTCCCATAATCAACGTAAACACCGGCACAAGATTGAGAAAGGCCCCCGTCCGCGAGGCCGGCACAATGCGGATGGCGAAGTTGTAGAGCAGGAAAGAAAGCATCGTCACCCCCACGCCAAGAAAGACCACCGCCAGCGTAGGCAGCAGGGGAAACGATTTCGGCAGCGTTACCGATGGCAAAAACAAGAGACAGGAAAAAAAACAGAAGCCGACCAGGGACTGCATGGTCGTTATCAGAAGCGGCGTGCACCGTGCGGAAAGCTGCTTGGCGCAGACGATGTAAAACGCACCGCACAACATGGCGAACACTTCAAGCATATTCCCGAAAACAGGGTTCGGCGCGTGCTCGGAAACCTCCGCTCCCGCGCTGAGCCAAATCACACCCGTGACCGCAAGCGCAAACCCGAACCATACGCGGCGGTGGGGCCGCTCCCCCAGAGCCAGCCACGCCGCAGCGATCACGGCAAGCGGCAGTGCCGAAACGACCATGCCGGCCTGCGATGCCGTCGTGTACAGCATGGCGTAGCCTTCAAAGACAAAATAGAAGCACGGCTCGCACAACGCCAGCAACACAATGAACTTCCATTCCCTGCGGGTGACGCGCCTGTCCAGCAGCATGGGCGAGGACATACGCCGCCAGAGCGTTACCCGCAACAGGGAAAGCGCAGCCAGCGAACTGAGCATACGCCCAAAGACCATCACCATCGGGTCAAACGCCGTCACCGCGATCTTGAGTGCGATGAAGGAGCCGCTCCACAGGAGCACCGCTCCCAAAAGAGCCAGGCCAGCCTGCGTAGACGGCGGAACATGTTGCAGCAGTGTTTTCATGGCAACCAGCTCTACCGTGGGAACGCACAAATGACCAGCCCCAATAACCGGACAGGCCGACGCGGGACGCCAACACCGCATGGAGCCGCAGATTATTCTAATCTATGGAATCAATAATGGTTTTTAAAAAATCTCTGTGGTTACCCTGAAGGCATACCTCGCCCTGTTGGGGCAAAAAGGAGCATGCCATGAACTATTGGATCAGTATCCTCTTCAGGATCATTCCGCTTGCGATGGCGGGGATTTGTCTCGGCTACGGCTGGTTCATCTGGGCTATGGGCACTGACGCCGACAGCTACGTTGCCGGGCATGTGGTGGTCTTTCTCAGCGTCATCTGCGTGGCCTTGTTCGCCACGGCGGCAACCATCATCCGGCAACTCATCCACACCTACAGCGCGGCTTTCAAAATCGCGCTGCCCATTGTCGGCTATATCGCCGCAGCCATCGCCATCAGCGGCGGCCTGCTCGTCATCCGGTCAGGCTCGGAAGCCGAACGTTTCGTAGCGGGGCATGTCGTCTTCGGGCTTGGGCTGATCGCCTGCTGCGTATCTACCGTAGCCCTCTCCTCCACCCGGTTCATCCTGATCCCGGGCAACTCCAAGGCCGGCCCGGGGCACAAGCCGGAAAACGCCTTTTCCAGCGGAACAACCGCCTTTCTGATCGCCATCCCCTGCCTCTGCGCCCTGATCGCCGTGCTCTGGGGGCTGTTTATTCTGGACTCGGAATCCGCGCCACACATGGTTGCCGGACACGTCCTGACGGGCATAGGCCTTGTCTGCGCCAGCCTTATCGCCCTTGTCGCCAGCGTCGCCCGGCAGATCCAAAACACCTACGGCAACGCCGACAAGAGGTTCTGGCCCTGGCTGGTCATCATCATGGGGAGCATCGACATCCTCTGGGGCCTGTACCTGCTGATCTTCGACTACAGCCCGGTGACGATCGCCCCCGGATTCGTGCTTATCGGACTTGGCATCGTCTGCTACAGCATCCTGAGCAAGGTGCTCCTGCTGGCTCTGGTCTGGCGTCACCCCTACCCGCTGTCCAAGCGCATTCCGCTTATTCCGGTGCTTACGGCCCTGGCCTGCCTGTTCATCGCGGCCTTCCTGTTTGAGGCCGCGGCGTTCGATCCGGCGTACATGGTTCCTGCGCGCGTACTGGTCGGGCTTGGCGGCATCTGCTTCACCCTGTTCTCGATAGTCTCCATTCTGGAGAGCGGCACTTCCAGCTGATATGGCCTTTCAAACCGATTTGCCCTAGCATGGCGGCGCAGGGAACCATTCCTCTGCACCGCCACATTTTTGGGAGACGCCATGGACAACAATCTGCTCCAAACACGCCTGAATGAGGCCTTCTCGCTGCTTTCCCAAGGAAAGCCCGCCGAAGCGGAACGGATCTACCAAGCCCTGCTGACGCCAGAACTTTCTGGCGGAGGGCGCTTTCTCGTGCTGGACGGCCTTGCACGCTGCCTTCATCTTCAAGGAAAACTTGAAGAATCCGATACCCTGTTCGAAGAATCGCTGAACGGTCTGGAAAAGCTGTTCGGGCCGGATCACCCTCATGTCGCCGGAGCCTTGCAAAACCTCGCCCGAATCCGTTCCGAGCGCGGCCTGCTGGACGAAGCCGCCCGCCTTGGCGAACGCGCCCTGCAGAGCCTGCAGGCCCGGCTTCCGCCGGACGATCTCCGTATTGCGGACGCGCTGTTGAATCTCTCCTCGCACCAATATGCCGCCAAAAAGTATGATCTTGCCGAAACCAACCTCAAGGCCGCCATGCGGCTTTGGGAGGACAAGGAAGGACGGCGTTGTTTCGGCGTTTCCACCTGCCTGAACAACCTCGGCAGAATCTGCGAGGAGCGAGGCGAATCCGGACAGGGCGTCACCTACCATCAGGAGGCATCGGGCATCCGTAAGGAAATCCTCGGGGATCATCCTGAAACGGCCTTTTCGCTCGGCAACTTCGGAGCGGCCCTTGCCGGAGACAGGCAATGGCATAAGGCGGCGGAAACGCTTTCCGAAGCACTCGCCTGCTATGAACGTATCGGCCTTGGCGACACCCCGGATGCGGAAACCTGCCGCCGCAACCTCGAACTCTGCCGCAGGGAAGCCCGCTTCGAAAAAGGGTAAGAGCCATCGAGGGATTGTCCACGGGACATCGCGCCCAAAAGCTTCGCTCGGATTTCGGATGCCGGAAAACGCACGGGGCCTCCCATCTTCTGGAAGGCCCCGTGTTTCTTCTCTCAAGAGGAACATCCGCTACAGGCGGACATGCACACCAAAGGCATGCTTCCCAACCGGAAGGATCGAAGGCATCTGGGGCCGCTTGAACGCGCTCTTGCGGAGCAGTTCGAACACGCGATCAACCTGCCCGCGGGAAATCCCGGGCAAGTCAATTTCCGCGGCAGGGCGCGATTCTTCAATCAACGCATGGAGGATTGAATCCAGAACGTCGTAGGGAGGCAGAGAATCCTCATCCTTCTGTCCGGGACGCAACTCCGCCGAGGGAGCCTTGTCGAAAATATTCTGGGGGATGACCGTGCGGCCCTCGTGCGCATTGATCCATGCCGCCAGCTGATAGACTTCCGTCTTGTACAGATCGGCAATGGGGGCCAGAGCACCGCAGGTATCTCCATACATGGTGCAATATCCGGCGGCCACTTCGGACTTGTTGCCTGTGGCAAAAAGCATCCATCCAAACTTGTTGGAAAAAGCCATGAGCGTTACGCCACGGATGCGTGACTGGAGGTTTTCTTCCGTCACATCCTTTTCCCTGCCCGCGAAAGCAGGGGCGAGGGCTGCTTCAAAGGCCTCCATCATGGGGGCGATCGGAACCGTAACGGTTTGAATCCCCAGATTGGCGGCAAGCTCTTCGGAATCGGTGACGCTTCCCTCGCTTGACCACGGGGAGGGCATCAGCACGCCGTGCACATGCTCCTTTCCGAGCGCGCCCACAGCCAACGCCGCAACGAGAGCGGAATCCATGCCGCCGGAAAGCCCGATGACGACATCCGTAAAGCCGTTTTTCCGCACATGATCACGAATGCCGGAGGTCAGCAGTTCCCAAACCGATTTCCAGTCCTTGGCGGGAAGAGTCGACATTATTTCAACCTCGATTTCAGGATATCGCTCATGGCGTAGACCTTGCCGCCCGGCTGGCCCGGAAGCCACGCGGCGGCGCGCAGGGCACCCTGGGCGAAATTCTCCCGGGAGTGCGCCTGATGCGTCACTTCAATCCGTTCTCCGGGGCCCATGAAATAGACGGTGTGTACGCCTACCACATCGCCGCCACGGATCGTCTGAACGCCGATTTCATCCTTCGGACGTTCGCCGATGATCCCCTCGCGGTGATAGCAGGCAACATCATCAAGCTTCCAGTTTCTGGCCGAAGCCAGACACTCGGCAAGGCGAAGGGCCGTACCGCTGGGAGAATCCTTTTTGCGGTTATGGTGCAGTTCGACCATTTCCAGATCGTAATCCGGGCCGAGCATCTGCACCAGCTCCGGCAGCAGCTCCAGCAGCACATTGACGCCCACGCTCATATTGGGAGACCAGAATACCGGCCCGTCCTTGGCGATGGCATCCAGTTCCGCCTTCTGCTCCGCGTTCAGGCCCGTAGTGCCGATGACGATGGGGTTGCCGTTTTTGACGGCGCACCGGGCATTGGCAAGGCTCGCCTCAGGCGCGGTAAAGTCAATCACCACGCCGCCGGGAACCTGCGGAAAGACAACCTCGGGATCCGTTCCAACAAGGCAACCCCAATGAGACAGCGCATCCACCCGTTCAGGACGTTCCAGCACAGCGGCAAGGTTCATCCCCTGCTCTTTCGCCAGCGTGGCGATGGTCGTTCCCATACGCCCAGACGCACCCATCACAATAACAGAAAGACTCATGTTTCCACCTTGTTTCCTTGTTCAGAATCCCGATCCGTCCGCAATGTCGCGGCCTCTTCAGATTTCGCATCCAGCAACGCCAGAAAACCGGCTTCATCTTCGATGCGAATGCCCAGTTTTTGAGCTTTCTCAAGTTTTGATCCCGGCTCGTCTCCCACAACCAGCAGATCCAGCTTGCGGGAAACGCTTCCGGCGATTTCCGCGCCCGCATCCACAGCCATCTGCTGCGCCTTGGAGCGCGGCATGGAAAGCGAGCCGGTAAACAGCACCTTCAGGCCAGCCAGCGGCCCACCCGCAACCGGAGAAGCCTCCTGCCGGACAGGCCAAAGCCCCAGTTCCCGCAGGCGGGACAGCAGCTCCACATTAGGCCCGTCTTCAAAGAAGGCCCGGATGGCCCCTGCCACCTCCGGCCCGATATCGGGCAGTTCCTGCAGGGCCTCCGCGCTTGCGGCTCCCAACGCATCCATATCGGCGAATGAGGCAGCCAGGGTCTTGGCTGTCTGTTCGCCCACATGCCGAATGCCGAGCGCGCACAGCAGCCGCTGCAAGGTGGCTTCCTTTTTGGCACGATTCAACGAATCCACAAACTTGGTGGCGAGTTTTACACCCATCCGCTCATAATGCAAGAGTTCCTCGACCTTCAGGGTAAAGAGGTCCGCCGGAGAAGCCACCCTGCCCGCCGCAACGAGCAGTTCGATCCAGCGTTGTCCAAGCCCCTCGATGTCCAACCCCGCCTTGGAGACGAAATGCGCCAGCGACTGCCGGATCATCGCCGGGCAAGAGACATTGACGCACCGCCATGCGACCTCGCCGTCAAGTCTGGACGCGGCCTGCCCGCAGGACGGGCACACATGCGGAAACGCAAACGGCTCGGAATCGGCGGCCCGCTCGGAAAGGACGGCCCGCACGACCTCAGGGATAACATCCCCGGCGCGCTGGACAACCACGAGATCTCCAACCCGCACATCGCGGTTGCGGATCTCGTCCTCATTGTGCAGGGTTGCGCGGCTTACCAGCACGCCGCCCACGTTGACCGGCTCCAGTTCCGCCACCGGCGTCAACACCCCGGTACGGCCCACCTGCACCGTGATGTCCAGAAGGCGGGTCGTGGCCTGCTGCGCCGGAAACTTCCACGCAACCGCAAACCGGGGGGCACGGGCCGTATAGCCCAGTGCGGCCTGCCCTTCCAGATCATCCAGCTTGATGACCATCCCGTCGATTTCGTAGGCAAGGGACTCGCGGGTATCGCGAAGCGTGGTGTAATAGGCCTCCACCTCTGCGGAGCCAGTGCATATTTTCCCTCCCGGAGGCGTTTCAAAACCAAAGGCCTGAAGCCGCTTCATGACGTCGGAATAGGTCTGCCACGGCTCCGCCGCTCCAAAATCCACCTTGCCGAACCCATAGGCCAGAAAACGCAGCGGGCGGGATGCCGTCACCGAAGTATCCAGCTGCCGCACGGAACCCGCTGCCGCATTGCGCGGATTGGCGAACGTCTTCAGATTGTTTTTGCGAAGGCGGTCATTCAATGCCGAAAAATCGTTGCGCCGGAAGATGACCTCGCCCCGCACCTCCAGATAGGCGGGGGCCTCGCCGTGCAGCTGTCTGGGGAGGTTCCGCACCGTCTGCATGGCCGCCGTGACCACTTCGCCCTCTTCGCCGTCTCCGCGGGTCAGAGCCTCAACAAAACGCCCATGTTCATAAATCAGTTCCAGAGCCAGCCCGTCCATCTTTGGATCACACCAGAAAACATGCTCCAGCCCGGACTGCGCGTTGTCCATGCGCTTGAGGAAACCTTGCCACTCTTCCGCATCAAACACGTTATCGAGGCTGTACATCCGCCGGGAATGCCGCCGCGTCTCGAGCATGGACAGCACCTGCCCGCCGATCTTGTTTGTCGGGGAGTCGGGCGAACGCCATTCCGGGTGACGCTCCTCCATGCGGAGCAGCTCCTGAAACGCCGCGTTGTATTCATCGTCGGTAATTTCCGGCGCATCGAGCGTATGGTACAAATGATTATGACGGGCCACGAACGCCCGAAGCTCTTCCAGACGTTTCTTTTCCGCGTCGTCAGCCAGAAGGGATTGCAGAGACCCCTGCTTCATGATGCCATCCTTCACGCCCCGCGGGGCTACGCAATCAAAAACTGTTCCCGAAGCCGTTTGATGCGGTCGCGCAGCGAGGCCGCCTTCTCGAATTCCAAATCCCGGGCGGCGTCGCGCATCTCGCGCTCGAACTGCTTCACATACCGGGCCACATTCTGGGCCGTAATTTCCACAGACGGCGAATCCTGCGCCGCATCCCCGGCGGCCTGCCGACCCCGTCCGCGCTTCTTCTTTCCGTCGTCAGAGGAGGTGTACAGGCTGTCAAACGGCGTGGCAAGCGGCTTGGATATGGTTTGCGGAATCATTCCATGCGCCTCGTTCCACGCTTCCTGCTTGGCCCGACGCCGGGAGGTTTCGCTCATGGCGGCCTGCATGGACTGCGTTGTCTTGTCCGCATACAGCAAAACCCGGCCCGAAGCGTTGCGGGCGGCGCGTCCGAATGTCTGGATCAGCGATCCGGTTGAACGAAGGAAGCCTTCCTTGTCCGCATCAAGGATAGCGACAAGGGACACTTCGGGGATATCCAGCCCTTCGCGCAGCAGATTGATGCCCACCAGCACGTCAAAGGAACCCTCACGCAAGGCTTTAATGATCGCCATCCGCTCCATGGTGTCGATATCCGAATGCAGATAGCGGGCGGAAACGCCCATCGAGTTCAGATACTCGGTCAAGTCTTCCGCCATGCGCTTGGTCAGCGTGGTGACCAATACGCGCTCGTGCCGCGCTATGCGTTCCCGGCATTCTCCCAGCAGGTTGTCAATCTGCCCCTTGACGGGACGCACCTCCACCTCTGGATCAAGCAGGCCGGTGGGACGGATGATCTGTTCCGCAACAATGCCCTGCGAACGCTCAAGCTCCCACGGACCCGGCGTGGCCGAAACATAGACGGCCTGATTCAGCCGCTCCAGAAATTCATGGAATTCCAGCGGCCTGTTGTCCAGAGCCGAGGGCAGGCGAAACCCGAAGTCCACCAGAGTGCGCTTGCGGGAGCGATCCCCCTTGAACATGCCGCCCACCTGCGGGATGCTGATGTGGCACTCGTCCGCAAACAGCACAAAGTCATCCGGGAAGTAATCCAGCAGCGTAGCCGGCGGTTCCCCCTCCTTGCGCCCATCCAGATGCCGCGAGTAGTTCTCGATGCCGGTGCAGTACCCAAGCTCCTGCATCATTTCCAGATCCAGTTGCGTGCGCTGTTCCAGCCGCTGAGCCTCCACGAGCTTGTTCTGGGACTGGAACAGCCGGAGCTGTGCCCCCAGCTCGTCACGGATGTCGGACATGGCGCGCTCCAGGTTATCCCGGTCGGACACATAATGGCTTGCGGGATAGATGACCGTCTTGCCGACATTCCCCAAAACGTCCCCGGTCAGTGGATCGATTTCCCGAACGGCCTCAATTTCATCGCCAAAAAACTCAAGGCGCAAGGCCCGCTCGTGCTCGTAGGCGGGGATCACTTCCAGCACGTCTCCGCGAACCCGAAACGTTCCGCGGTGGAAATCCATGTCGTTGCGCTGATAGTGCACGTCCACCAGCCGGGTGATGATAGCGTCCATGCTCACCCGCTGCCCCGCCTCGACGGGGATAATCAGCCGTGCGTAGTATTCGGGAGAACCAAGTCCGTATATGCAGGATACGGAAGCGATGATGACAACATCGCGGCGCGTCAGGAGCGCGTGCGTTGCCGCGTGCCTGAGCTTGTCGATATCGTCGTTGATGGCGGAATCTTTTTCAATGTAGGTATCTGAGGCGGGCACATAGGCTTCCGGCTGGTAGTAGTCGTAATAGCTGACAAAGTACTCGACGGCGTTATCCGGAAACAACCCCCTGAACTCATTGTAGAGCTGCGCCGCCAGCGTCTTGTTGGGAGCGAGGACCAGCGCGGGACGATTGACCCTTGCGATGACGTTGGCCATCGTGAACGTCTTGCCGGAACCGGTAACTCCCAACAGGATCTGATCCCGGACTCCGGCCTCGATATTGGATACGATCTGTTCAATGGCTGCCGGCTGATCCCCGGTAGGCACATGTTCCGTATGGAGCCTGAAAAGCGGTGTGGTCATACTCATACTGTTCTTCCCTTCCGAGGGACAGGATTCGACGGTTCAAGACCGTTCAAGAATGTATAGAGAGAAAAGGCGAAAACATGAAGTAGAAGCACACGGGGAGGATATCCGGCATGTGTGGAGCCGGCCTCCGATCGCATCATACTCATTGCTCTGCCGCTCCCTCATGCCTACTCTTTGCAAAAAGGGAGGCTCGATATGCGGATGTGGATGCTCCCCCCGGAAAAGATGTGCCGCAAGCACCTTCTGGGTGAACATGTCGAACTGCACATGCTTCTTGGAAGCATGAAGCGTGGAAAACATATCGACGGATTCCTTGCCGGAAGGCTTGTTGATCCGCGTCTTGTTTTTGCGCGGCATGAACAGCTCGTGCGGGAAATGACGCTACGCGGCTACCGTCATGCCTCCCCTCTGGATGAGGAGGAATGCCGGGCCGCCGCGCAACGCTACAATACCCCGTACGAGGGCATAGACCTCCAGGCCAATGCGGAAGAATTGAAACGCAGATGCCCGGAATGTGCAAGCCGGCTTTTGCCTTCTTGAACATCCAGACGGCTCCCGGAGACGCCTTTTTCGTGCCTTGCATCACTGCATCCCGGAGAAAACTCCCGGACTTGCTTATTATAAAGAAGAAAGGCCAACCCCTGTTTTCAGGAGCTGACCTTTCCATTTTATCCAATGATGGCGGAAACGTATAGGAGTCGAACCTACCAACGACCTCTCGACCGTCCACCAGTTTTGAAGACTGGGCGCCACACCGGTGACGAAACGTTTCCATGTTTCGGAAATGAACAATATGTCATCTCTGGGAGTTCCGTCAATACCCAGTTTTCTCCCAAACCTCAACCTGCTGCGTTCTCTCGAGCCGAAAGCGGTCCCTTTCAGGCTCATGTAAGGGCACTGTTCCGGAGGCGGCCTTGCATGCCTTGAAAGATTGCCGTATAAATCAAAAGGATTCTCCAGATTAGAGAAAGGATACGCATATGCTATTGCACCAGTTCTTCACGCGACGCCCCCTCGGGAGCGTCGTCCTGTTTTTGATGATTGGGCTGCTGTGTGCTGGGCTTTCCGCCCAGCCGCTGCTTGCCGCCCCTGCTGATGCTCCGGCTGCGGAGGCCAAACGGACAGAAAAGCAGACTCCCGCGGCCGAGGCTCCAAAAGCCGCCGACAAGGAACAGGAAGGCAAAGCCGAACAGCTGACCAAAAAAGAGAAGGCCAAGCTTGAGGCCGAGGAAAAAGCTCGCGCCAAGCAGGAAGCGGCGGAAGCGGAGGCCAAGGCCAAGGCCGAAGCTGAAGAGAAGGCGCGGATAGAGGCCGAGGAAAAGGCCAAGGCCGAAGCCGAAGCCAAAGCCAAGGTTGAAGCTGAGGAAAAAGCCCGGCAGGATGCGGAGGCAGCGGCGGCCAAGCTGCAGGCCGAAGCCGAGGCCGCCCAGCAAAGAAACGAATCCAGCGCACAGGATGATGCCGTCTGGGAGGAAGCCTTCCGGCAGAATCAGGACGAGCTTAAGGCGATGGAAATCGAAATCGACAGCCTCTCCAAGGGGCTGAAGGCGATTATCGATCCCCTGCACAAGATCCTGCCCAGCATGGATGAATCGGCAAAGCGTCTGTTCACCCTGTCCGGGACGCATAAGCATGATCCCATCATGCTGGAGTCGATCAAGCAGCGCGGCATGTTGCTGGGTGCAAGCTTGGGCCAGCAAATGCAGCCCGTACTGACTGCCGGAAATCTGGTCACGGAAAAGCTGGCAGCCCTGGAGCAGATCCAGAAGAGCCTGCCCCCTCTGCCGGAAAAAGGCAGCAAGGAAAAGCTGGAGCCTGAACAGCAGCGGACATGGAAGGACATCACCCGGATTGAGGGAAAACTTTCCAAAATGAAAAAAAGGCTGGATCTGGAAATTTCTCCGGCCGCGGAACTCCTTGCCAAGCTCGAAAAGATGGATGGGGATATGCTCAGCTATCTGCCGAGCCTGTGGCAGAACTATTACTTTTCCGTACCCAGCCGTTTCTTTGATCCCGTAGCCTGGCAAAACATTTCCGAGCGGTGGGAAAAAACCTTTCAGAACATCAACTTGCGCCTGAGCACGGAATTGCCGCGCGGCTCGGACGCATGGCAAGCCGTCGGGCTGCGCTTTCTGAACGTCCTCCTCATGGGCTGCGTCGTTATCTATTTCGTCAACCGCCGTATGCGCCGAGCCGAAAAAAACGGCACCATGCCTCCGGCAGCCCGCTCCGGCATCCTGCGGAGCCTGCTCTGGCAGTTCTCCGGCATTGCCCTGCTCGGTGCCTCCTTCGGCACGCAGGGTGAAATGTTCCGCGTTCTGCTTGTCGCGGGCAGTATTCTCGTCATTGGCGGCGAGATGACCCTCGCGTGGGGGATGCGCTGCTTCATTCTGGATCGGAAGATGGGGCTTACCCCGCTCTGGCCCATGTATCTTACCTCGAGCCTCGGCATTCTGCTGTGCTACCCCAACCTCCCCGGCGGGATTCTCTCCCTGAGCTGGATCGCGGTGGGGCTGCTCTCGCTGTTTATCCTCAAGGAAGTGCACGGGCGGGAATTGCCCAGCCTTGAAAGCAACCTGCTCCATGTCCACCGGCTGGCCATCTGGATCAGCATGGCGATTGCCGCCATCGGCTGGTCACGCATGGCGATTCTTGCGCTGGTGCTCATCGACTGCATCGCCGTCAATACGCAGTTCATCATCGGCCTGCTCCAGATCCTCAACCGCTCCTCGGATACGCAGGACAACGAGCAGCAGACGAACCGCAGCGTCCTCGCGGGACTCATTGCCGCGTTCATCGCCCCGCTCGTGCTCCTGCTCATTCTTTGCGGCATGCTGCTGTGGGTCATCGCCATGCCCGGCGGAGCCTTGTTGTTGTGGCACTATCTCGGCACCGGCGTGAAGGTGGGTTCCGCATCCTTCAACATGGTGCACTTGTTCCTGATCGTCAGCGTATTCTATATCACGCGGGCGGCTATCGCCGCATCCAGGTCGTTCCTGAACCGCGTTTCGAGCCGCTCCTACAAGATCGACAAGACCCTTATCCCGCCGATGCAGACGGGGATCACCTACGGCCTGTGGACGCTCTTCGCCCTCTTCACGCTGAAAGCCCTCGGATTCGGGCTGGAAAACCTCGCAGTCATCGCAGGCGGCCTCTCCGTCGGCATCGGTTTCGGCATGCAGACCATCGTCAACAACTTCCTGTCGGGCCTGATCCTGATCTTCAGCCGTACCCTGCATGAAGGGGATGTGATCGATGTGGGCACGCTTCAGGGCGTCGTCCGCAAAATCAGCGTCCGTGCAACAACGGTGGAAACGTTTGACAACGCCATCATTTTCGTGCCGAACTCGGAGTTCGTCTCCAACCGTCTGATCAACTGGACCCGGAACGGCCGCATCGTCCGCCGCGAGGTGGCCGTGGGCGTCGCGTACGGAACCAACCCCAAGCTGGTGGAACAGCTGCTTCTGGGCGTAGCCCAGGCAATACCGCAGGTGGTCAAACGCCCCCAGCCCATGGTGCTTTTCGTGGACTTTGCAGACAGCACCCTGAACTTCGTGCTCCGCTACTGGTCCGACATCGGGACCGCGGTTGATGCGGCATCGGGAATCCGGCACAAGATCGTGGAAGTCTTCGCCGAAAACGGTGTGGAAATCGCGTTCCCGCAGCTTGATGTGCACATGATTCCTCCGGCCCCTCCGGCGCGAACCATTCGGACAGAAACCGGCGAAACGGCATAAGGGCCTTACGATACTCCCGCACAGAACCCCGGGTTCGGTTGAATCCGGGGTTCTGTTATGGTTTCAAGCCCTTCCCGCTCCAATGAGATCTTTCCCTTGCGCTTTCCCTCTCCCATTGACGCTTGTTCTTTTTTTGACTAGAAGGATCGTTTCATCATTTACGCACTTTTCTTTTTCGTTTATTCGCTTTTTTCAGGATCGGGATATGCTCGCAACGCTTTTTTTCGACAAGCAGGATCGCGAACTCCTGCGGATGATCAACGAAACCATTGATCACGGCCCCTCCCAAGACCTTGAGCACAAGGTCTTCGATGCCAATCTTCACCCGCACGGTATCCTGGAACTGACAACAACCCATGAATACCGGATGGCGCACGCCGTCATCAACCTGCTCGGCAACCTTGAGGCGGGCGGGGCCCCTGATCGGCTTATGGCTCTTCGCATCCTCCGCGACGAAGTGCTGCACAGTGCGCGGACGCCCTTTCGGTACAACACCGGTCGCGTGCTTATCCAGATCATGAAGGAAATCGTCAGGCTGAGAAGGGACGAACAGACCCAGCTCAAACTTGTCCACGCGTTCAGAAAGGCGACTTCCGGCAACCCCCGGCTGATCCGCCACCATCTGAAACACTTCCATCTGCTGGAAATGCCTGAAGAATGGAACCAGCTCACGCTGGACCACCATGTCCATGACGCCAACACCAAAGGACGCAAAAACGCCACGCATCTCATCATGGACGCATGGATCAAGGGCATCCGCTACATCACGGTCGTCTACTACAACTACGTGGAGCCTGCCGCCGCCCGCGAATTGTTGCAGGCCGCGGAAATCATGGGTGTTGATGTCCGCATCGGGCTTGAATTCCGCACTCCCTTCCGGGGGCGTTTCGTCAGTTTCGTCTGGGCTCCGCGCGGGTTTTCCGATCCCGAAGCGTTTCTGTCCTTCCTTGCCGAACGCCCCATGACGGCACTCATGAACGAAGGGCGGAAAGCCTCCCTCTGGCTGCAACGCCACATCATGGAGACGCTTGAGCTTTGGAACGCGAAGCACGCGCCCGCATTGGCCGAAGAGCTGGAAATTCCCGCGCCGCTGCTCGATCCGCAGGCTTTTCTTGCCTATGTGGGGACGGGGCAGGCCTCGTTCCTGCACCTCGCCGAATTTACGCACAAGACCCTGCTAACGCACCTCATGGGGCGCACCAAGGCCCTTCAGGCCGAACTGCCGACGGCTACCCCTGACCGAAAGGAGCACATCGCGCAGCTCATCCGCCGTATGGACATGCTCACTATCGAAGTGATCATGGAGACATGGCTCAAACCGGAACGAAACCCGGAAATCCCCTCTCCAAACATTCCCTCGGATGCCCCGGACACGCCGGAACTCCTCCGGATGCCCCCGCATGTGCTGCTGGACTGGCTGTCCTGCCTCCGCAGCGGCTACCGCATCACGCTCCAGCTGGCGGATCTCTCCGCCGAGGATGTGCTTGAGCTGCTGTGGGACTGCCAAGGCATGATCACCCATCTTGAGCTGTTCAATCTCAAGGAGTGGCAGGAAGGGCACCTGCGCCATCTGACCGCGATCAACGATCTCCAGATCGCCATCAACAAGGGGAGCGTACTCCACCTCAAACAGATCTTGCGGAACATGATCCGCTCGCTGGAGTCCTCCACCAACGAAAAAGACCGGGAACGCTGCACAAAATTCCGCATCATCCTCCGTAACATTCCGTCGCTTCAAGCTCCGTACAAGGTCGCTCCGCTCCGCAGCCGCATCGGAACCGACTCGACGAGCCATTCCGGAGTGCGGCACGGCATGGGGCTTGCCGTCCCTGAAACCCTGCCCTCCAGCGCACGAAGGCAGATCGCCAACGGCAAGCAGTTCCAGCACATATATCTTCCTGTCTCGCTTTCGCTGGAATTTCGGGAAACCTATTCCGAACCCATCCGGCATTCATCCTTTTTGCGGCAGCTCGGTCCGTGCATACGGCGGGTGTGGGGGTTCAGCCATTTCGGTCTGCGGAAAACCAAGGCATGGCGGGCGGCCTCCTTCGTCACCCGCATCGGGGAAGAGGGCAACGTCATCACAATGGGGGGAACCGGCGGCGAAACCACCAACGGGCTTTGCACCCAGCAGCAAAAAAAAGGAAACAGCCACGGCTGGCTCGGATTTTCCAACCTGAGCACGCCCATCTCGAACACCCTCAAGGTTCTGGCGGGCTTCATCCCCGCTCTGGCGACCTTCCTGTATACACAGGAATGGTGGGTGCTGGCATGGTTCGGCGCACCGCTGTGGTTCCTGATCACCGGACTCCGCAACATTCCGCAGGCCATCCTTGGCGGCGGCGGCATGTGGAGCCGCTCCCTCCTGCGCTGGAACGACTATGTAAGCTGGACGCGGGTATGCGATTCGCTCCTGTATACGGGGCTTTCCGTCCCCTTGCTGGAATACTTCATCCGCGTGCTCCTGCTGGAGGACATCCTGGGGCTGACCGTCAAGGAATACCCGTTTCTTGTCTTCTCCGTCATTGCCGGCGCGAACAGCATCTACATATCGACGCACAATATCTACCGGGGATTCCCGAAGGAAGCGATCATCGGCAACCTGTTCCGAAGTCTGCTCGCCATCCCCGTTTCGGTTTTCTACAACGAGTTTCTGGGCGCGCTCCTGCCGTTCTTCACCGTGATCGAGCCTGCGCGCATACTGGAGCCGGGCGCGGCGATCATCTCCAAAACCGCATCCGATACCGTGGCGGCCATCATTGAAGGCGTCGCGGACTGGCGCAACAACCACCGGCTGCGCTACTGGGATTACAATACCAAGCTCCAGCGGCTGTTCGACTGTTACGCCAAACTGGAGCTGGCCTTCCCTGATCGGGATATCCTTTCGCTGCTGGCACGCCCCGAGGAGTTCATTCGGCTGACATCGGAAGAAGCCCACCCCCTTCAGGTGGAAAGCATCATCAATGCACTGGATCTGATGTACTTCTGGCTTTACCAGCCCTGCGCGCAACAGACGCTTACCTCCATCCTCCGCACGATGACCCGCGAGGAGCGCGTTATCGTCGCACGTTCGCAAGGCGTGCTCTCCCGCGTCCGCGAGGTCAGCCAGCTGTTTGTGGATGGCCTGCTGGGCCGGAACTTCGCCAGAGCCTTGTCCTTCTATCTGGACAGCTACGAAAACTACATCCTCGTGCTGAACAAGCGGTGTTCGGGTTTTTCCAACGGGCACAGGCCGCTTCTCCGGCGCAGGCGGCGCAGCGGTTAGGAACTCTACATCCGGGCTACGGCAATAAAGGCGGCATGAAGGACACTGAGCAGGACGACAAGGCAGGATTCCGCCGCAGCAACAGGCTTTCCGTAGAGCGTAATGGACAAGGCATTATGGCGGCAGGCGGAAAGGCAGTCCCGGCACAGCGTGCAGGTCGGCCCGGGACGGCCTTCCTCCAGCCGGTGTGGAGCCAAGGCTCCGTAACGGCAAACCCGGATGCAAGCTCCGCAACCGGTACAGGCTCCTGTTTTCCGGATGCGCCACGGTGAAAGCTTTCCGAGCCAGACGGCAACCAGTCCCAGAGGGCAGATGCCGAGGCAATAACAGGCCGCGCCGTAGCGTCGGCTGAACAGTGCCGCAGCCGGGACAAGCAACAGCCCGAGCAGCAGGCCGCTGCACACAGCCACCTCCGCCGGAACGCCGCACAGACGGAACGCGAGGGGAACAGCAAGCACCAGCCCCAAAACAACGATGCGCAACCGCGGAAGCCACCCGGGAAGCGGACGCACCCGCCGTCCGGACGCCGCGGTTGCGTCCCAAACCCCAAAATAGCACAGCTGGCTGCACCATGCCGCGCCCACCAGCAGGACGGAAACGCCGAAAAGCAGCAGCATGAACAAGCCCCCTCCACGATACAGAGGGGCCGCCAGAATCACGCCGGGAACGGGAAGGTGCAGGGTTCCGGTCATCAAAAAAAGGCCGTATCCGGCAACTCCAAGCGCAAGCTGAACAAAAAAGACGCAGGAAAACAGCCGCCAGACAAACAGCCGGGTACGCGGCGCGGTTGCTCTGTCCGAAAGCCGGCCGGCAACCCATGCGGCCCACACGCCGGCGATCACCACTTGCAGGAAGCCCCAGCCGGGGAAAAACCGCTCGGCAAGGAAAAGCCGGGGCGAAACGCCCAGCAGCGGAGCCAGAAGCAGCACCGTTCCCCAAAAGGCTGCGGCCCGGAGCCTGCCCCGCTCCCCGCCCCGCTCAAAACGGGCTGCGGCCGGTTTTCCAGCCAGCGGCAAGGCGGAACACGCCGTAAACAGGGCTACGCCGCCAAGAATACAGGCCAGCCGCATCCACGGTTGTTCCATAAACATCCGCAACTGCACGAATTGCGCCGCTGTCCAGAGCCAGCGGGCGGCAAGCAGCGGCAACAGGAGAAGGGCAACCCGGCGTATCCAGTCCTCCCTGCGCCAGATCAACCCGGCAAAAAGAAGGCAGGCGGCGGCAACTCCCGGCATTCCCGCCCGCCAAAAATGCGCGGCCCCCAAAACAAACGACAACGATGCCGGAACAGGACTCAAAAGCGTACACAAGCGACTCACAAGCAGCCCTCCCAAAAGAGAATGCCCTGCTATAGCCTAAAAGGGCACCGAGGCTCCGTGATCGCCGTCACGAAACGGCGCGCCGCCCCTTCTGCTCAGGCTGACGCCCTTGGAACGATAAAGCCTTCTTCAAGCAGGGCTTCAAATTCTGTGAGAGGGATGGGCCTTGAATAAAAAAAGCCTTGTGCGCGGTGGCAGCCGAGCGCGATCAGCATTGCCGCCTGATCAGCACTTTCCACCCCTTCGCAAAGAACATCCATTCCCAGCTGCTTCGCCATCCGCACGACGCTTCCGATAACAAGACGCTCCCGCTCCCCGAACAGCCCCCGCTGCACGAAGCTTCGGTCAAGCTTGAGCACGTCCGCCATGATCGCCTGCAACAGCCCCAGCGAGGAATAGCCTGACCCGAAGTCATCTATTGTAACAAGAAACCCATGCTCCTTCAGGGTAAGGATCTGTGCGGAAACCATCTGCGGGTTACGCATGATTGCGCTTTCCGTAATCTCTATCTCCAGCCGCTGGTGGGGGATATGAAAACGCTGCGCGATGGACTCGATGCCCTGAATGAAATCCGGGCGATCAAAGTGCAGTGCCGAAAAGTTGCAGGAAACCGGGATGGCGGGCAGCCCCTTGTCAATCCAAGTCCGTATGGCCCGGCATGTCTGCTCATAGACCACCAGATCAATCTCCATGACCGAGCCATTCCGTTCAAAATACGGGATAAAGCTCCCCGGCATAAGCAGGCCCCGCGAGGGGTGGTTCCAGCGCACCAACGCTTCACAGCCGACAATCCGCCCGTTCCGCATATCCACCTTGGGCTGGTAGTATGCCTCGAACTCGCCCTCCTTCAGCGCGATCTCCAGCCGCCCTTCAAGCTCCCGCTGCAACAGGATTTCTTCGCGCATCTTGGCATCATACAGCACAAACCTTCTCGCCGTCTGCTTGGCATTCCTGCGGGCGTAGTTGGCCAGATCCAGCATGTGGTGCACATCAAGCCCTTCCTTGGCGTTGACCGGATACACGCCGAAAACCGTATCTATCCGGTAGGGCATGCTTTGTTCGCGACGCCAGCGATCCAGCTCTTCCACCATGCCTTCCATCCGCCCGCGCAACGAATCCCAATGGTCGTATTGCAACAGCAGCAGGAATTGATCCGCCGAGGAGCGGGCGCAGCATTCCCTGTCTCCGACATTCCGCTGCAAAACAGACCCAAAGGCCTGGAGAACCTTGTCCCCGACAGCAAAACCGAGGTTGTCGTTGATGGTTTTGAACTGATCGATGTCCCCGTACAACAGCGCGTACGACTCATCCCGTCCCCCCTTGAGCAGCTCGCCGCACCGCATGAGAAAACGGGGCATGTTATCAAGCTGGGTAAGCGCGTCCTTGTACAGCAGAGCCTGTATCCGGTGGTTGCTCCGAACCTTGAGGGCCAGGTTATAGGCGAGCAGGATCAGGATAGACCCGAAAACCAGCAAAATGGCGAGGCCGACCTCGACAAGGTGCTGCTCCACAAAGTCCCGCAAGGTCACCTCACCGGGGCGGGAGCTGTTTTTCAGCACCAGTCCGTCAATCCTTTCAGGCGACGTATGCTGAATACACTTGTCGAGTATGGAAAAAAGCCTCGGATCGGCAAACCGGGAGATGCCGAGGCAGATATCCGTCGTATACTTGCTCATGCTTGTCGCCGTTAATGCGGCATACCGCCGCTCCGCAAGCAGGTAGTTGGCAACATACACGTTCACATAGGCCGCGTCCGCCGCTCCGCTGAGCACGGCGTCAAAACAGTTCTGGACAGAGTCATAAAACACGATCGTTTTGCCGCAGTTCTGGGCCATGTGCTCGGAAAAGCCGTAGCCTTTCTGGAGGGCTACCTTCTTGATGGGGCGCGGCGGCATGCTCTGGACGAGCATGGTGGGGGAACGCAGATAGCTGCGGGTGGAATGCATGTTGTTGCGGGCATCCCACATATAGTCACCGGTGACGGAACACACCACATCAATGCGCCCGGCCTGGAGTTCCTCCAGTGCCTTTGTCTGCGGCATCGCCTCATAGCGCAGGCGCAAGCCCGTATCCTCGGCAAAGGATTCCATGAGTCCGGCGGTGACGCCGGAAAAGGCCCCTGTCTTGGGATCCGTATATTCCAGCGGTGCCCAGGAAGGATCATACGCGACGCGGATCACCTTCCCCTCTTTCAAAAACGCGTTTTCGCTTTTGCTGAACACAGGGCGTTCCGCCGTACTTGTGGAAAAATAGGTGCTGTAAAGCTGCGTAAAGTAGTCAGGGTCCCGCAGGAACACGGTATTCATCGCCGCATCAAGCCGGGCAAGCAGATCGGGCCTGTCCTTGTTGACCGCGATGTAGAGCAGATCGGGCGAAAACCGCGCCACGGTGCGAAACATATTGCTCCGCCCTATCGCCAGCGAAGAGACACCGTCCAGCGTTCCGTCCGCAAGGGCGGCAAAGGCGTGCTGCTTGTCCAGATAGGGTATGAGGTGCGTCCTGATGCCGTGTTTGTCGCAATACTCCTGAAACAGCTCCCCATCGCGGGTTCCCTCGATGAAGCCGACCCTCATGTTCTGGAACGACTTGAAATCCTCGTAGGCGTAACGGTCATCATCGGTTCGGACATTCAGGGTTATGTACGTCGTGCACAAGGGAAGGTTGGAAAACAGCATCTCCCTTTCCCGCGCCTTTGTCCGAAAGATGGACGCCAGCATGTCGATGCGGCCTTCCCGGAGCAGCTTCATGCTGGTGGCCCAGTTCACGGTGTCCACCATTTCGTAATGCATTCCGCCGAAGTTGGCGAGCTCTTGAAAAATCTCGATGGTAAACCCGGAATAATACCCTTCCGCATTCCGGGACATATAGTCGCCGTCCTCGTAAAACCCCACGCGGACAGACACGGTGTCGCCGGCTTCAGCGGGAAGGCACGCAAGCAGGCAACACAATACCATCATTACAGATGCACACAGGCAGCGTCCGCAAGTGTTCATACGACGACCTCAGCTCGTGTTCGGGCATAGCCCCGCGCAGCCGCAGCGAAGCTCTGACCATGAAAAGGCGCATGGTACGATCTTCACACAACATCCTTCATGAGGCCATTACAAAAGACTTCCGCGACAACGGCTTGGATGCACGGAGAAGGCTGTCCCCGTGCATCCCGGCTAAAAATCAACGAATAAAGTTGGTCGGGGTCC
Organism: uncultured Lawsonia sp.; assembly: GCA_964538355.1. Classification (GTDB taxonomy): domain Bacteria; phylum Desulfobacterota; class Desulfovibrionia; order Desulfovibrionales; family Desulfovibrionaceae; genus Bilophila. The sequence continues at coordinate 142,249 of CAZIFC010000002.1, forward strand.
ACGGCTCGCGCACGGGATAGGGGACGGTGGGCCTGGCGGTCTCAATACACTTGAGCAGCCACGCCATGTTGTCCCCCAGCGTACGCATGATCTGCAATCCCTCAAGATCCTGAAGCACTTCGGCAGGCGTATTTCCGTGCACAGAGTTCCAGTACTGGGAAGACACCACCGGCATACAGGAAATGGTAAAATATTTATTCAGCCTATCAAAGGCGGCACTGGCTCCCCCTCGCCTGCAGCTGACGACCGCAGCAGCGGGCTTGTAGGCATAGGGGGCACTCTTCATAAAGAAAAGGCGATCCATGAAGGCGCACAGGGAGGCATTCGGCGCGGCATAATATACCGGAGAACCGACCACAAACCCGTCCGCTTCCTTCAAAAGCCCGATGCACTCGTTGACCGGATCGTCATTGAAAACGCACAGGCCGGTTTCCGCGCACGCCCTGCACGCCGTACAGCCTCGGACAGCCTTGTTCCCGATATGCATGATATCAGTGGCAATGCCGTTTCTCTCAAGCTGTTCCGCAACCGTGTTCAGTGCCGTATAGGTGCAGCCGTGCTTGTGGGGGCTGCCGTTGACGAGCAGTACTTTCATACCGATAGCTCCTTTTGCCCGTTAGGGGAATAGCGTGGGGAGGTTCAGGCGAAAAACGTTCCGGACGGTTTTCCGCCTCTCAAGGCTTTTCGCAGTTTTCCATAGGAAACACAATAGAATGACGCCGGCGGGCGGGGGTTCTTTGCACTCCCACGCTGAACGGCATTTCATGCAAAACATGGGCGGCCGGACGCTCCAACCACCCATGTTTGCCGTTTCATACGCCGCAGTGCTGCGTTGCGGGTCCTCTCCGGTTCACGGTTTCCCGCCACACAAGGAGCTGGCGGCAAAATCGCCCGATATCCGCTTCCGTAATTTCGCGCCCCTTGATGACGGCATACTGGTTCATCAGCAGAACCGGCGTCATCTCGGCAAACCCTTGTCTGGCGATCTCAAGGCCGCAGCCGATGCAGGTGATGCGCGCCTCAATGCCCTGCTGTTTCAGCTCGTGCCGAAGCAGCCTTTCAACCCGGGCCATCCGAGGGCCGTCGAGATCCAGCAGGCGAATAGCGATATCGGGGTACGGCATCAAAAAACTCCTTTCCCGCGGAGCCAAACGAGGCTCCATACCCAAAGGGAAAGAGGCGGACTTTCCATCCGCCCTATTTATAGGCATCCATCATGATTTGCGTGGTTTCTTCCAGAGACAGCGCATAGGGGTCCAGTTCGAAAAGCCCGCCCATCGTATGCCGGGCATTCGCCGCACACCTGGGAATGTCTTCCCGGGTGATGCCGTAATCGGACATTTTGAGATCCGCCACTCCACAGGCCCGCTGGAGATCCACCAGAGCCTTGACGAACGCCATTGGGCGATCCGCCTCGGGAAGGTGTCCGTACACCACGCCCATGGCACGGGCCATTGCCGCAAAACGTTCGGGGGCCTTGTCGGCAAAGAAGGAATAGTAGGACTCCGACAGCATGATCAGGCCGGCCCCGTGCGGCAGCTTCGGATAAAACGCGCTCAGGGCGTGCTCCATGCCGTGCTCGGAGGTGCAGCAGGAGGTGGATTCCACCATGCCCGAAAGCGTGCTTGCCAAAGCCACCTGCGTGCGGGCTTCAAGGTCCGATCCGTCCCTGACGGCGGCGGGCAGATATTTGGCGAGCAATTCAATGCTCTTCAGGGCATAGGCGTCGCTCAGCGGCGTGGCGATGTTGGCAATAAAGCCTTCCGTCGCATGGAACAGCGCGTCAAACCCCTGATACGCCGTCAGATGCGCCGGGATGGTCAGCATCATTTCAGGATCGACGACCGACAGCACGGGGAAGGTTTCATGACAGCCAAAACCGATCTTTTCGTTCGTGTCTTCCTTGGTAATCACCGTCCACGGGTCGGCTTCCGTGCCCGTGCCCGCCGTGGTCGCGATGGCCACAATGGGCAGAGGCGCATGGACGAGGGGCTTGCCGCCGCCGGAGCCTCCAGAAATGTACTCCCAATAGTCACCGGGGTTGGTCGCCATGACCGCGATGCTCTTGGAGGAGTCGATGGAGCTTCCGCCGCCAAGGCCGATCACGAAATCACACCGCTCTTCACGGGCCAGAGCCGCACCTTCATGGACGTGGCGGAGCACAGGGTTCGGCAAAATCTTGTCGAACAGCACATGGCCGATCCGCCGCGTATCCAGCATGGCTATCAGGCGATCCAGATAGCCATTGGCCCGCATGGACTTTCCCGCCGTAATGACGATGAGGGCTTTTTTTCCGGGCAGGGGCGTCGTCGCCAGATCGTTGAAGCTCCCGGGGCCGAACAGAATCTTGGTGGGAATGGAATACGTGAATTTCATACAATACTCCTGAAGGATGAACGATACAAAAAACGCCGAGGCATACGGCAGTGCATCACCATAGTGCTTCGAATGCACTCGAAGTCAAGAGACTGATAACTGTCTTTTTACGTCCCTGCCGAATCCGGGGCTTCCGGTACTCCGCCACCGCGCCGGAAGCCGGTGCGGAATCCGTCCACCCAAAGGGCTGCGCGCCCTGCGGCACTACTCCCGAACCAGAGAACGCAGCAGGCGGATTTCCTCCGCATAGCCGGGAAGCTCATTCGGGGTTTCCAGATACATCGGCACGCCCCTCAGCGAGGGGTGATTGATCAGCCGGGCAAAGGCCTCCAGCCCTATGCTTCCTTTGCCGATGGGCGCGTGGCGATCCTTCCGGCTGCCGAACGGCGTCATGCTGTCGTTCAGATGAACCGCATGCACACGGTGCAAACCGACATGCCTGTCAAAGGTCTCCAGCACGCCATCAAGATCGCCCACAATGTCGTATCCTGCCGAATAGACATGGCAGGTGTCAAGGCATACGCCGACATGATCCGAGAGGGAAACGGCTTTGATCATCTCCCCAAGCTCTTCAAAACGGCTTCCGACTTCCGTTCCTTTTCCCGACATGGTTTCAAGCAATACAAGCGTTTGCCCTTCTGGAACCAGAACCGCGTCCAGCATCTCAACAATGGCGGACATGCCTTTTTCAATCCCCTGCCCCACATGATTGCCGGGATGGATAGTGTACCTCGTCCCCGGAAGATGACGCTCCAGAACCGCGGTATCCTCCCTGATTACGGCGAGGGCAAAGTCCCGCAACCCCTCATCCGCGGCACAGGGGTTCAGGGTGTAGGGCGCGTGCGCCAGCAATGGCGCAAACGAATGCTCCCGGCACAACCGGCAGAGGGCTTCCGCATCGTTTCCGTCAACGGCCTTTGCCTTGCTTCCGCGCGGGTTGCGGCTGAAAAACTGGAAGGTGTCCGCCGCTATGGAAAGGGCTGTCTCCCCCATACGGCGGTATCCCTTGGCACTCGACAAATGGCAACCGATATGCAGCATGGCTCCCTCTCAAAAAAGAAAATACGAAACGCCCCAATGGATTCCACCGGGGCGTTTCGCGATAATGGCACTGAGGCTCAGTCTGGCTTAGGCAAGGGCCTGGAGCAGGAGCAGAGCAACAATGTTGATGATCTTGATCATCGGGTTGACGGCAGGGCCAGCGGTATCCTTGTAGGGGTCGCCAACGGTGTCGCCGGTAACGGCGGCCTTGTGGGCGTCGGAACCCTTGCCGCCATGATGGCCGTCTTCAATGTACTTCTTCGCGTTGTCCCAGGCACCGCCGCCGGAGGTCATGGAAATAGCCACGAACAGACCGGTAACGATGGTGCCCATCAGCATGGCGCCGAGGGTAGCGAACGCTGCGCTCTGGCCGCTGAAGGCGTCAATGATGAAGTACACGACGATGGGAGCAAGCACGGGAAGCACGGAAGGCAGGATCATTTCGCGGATGGCGGCCTTGGTCAGCATGTCCACGGCTGCGCCGTAGTTGGGCTTCGCAGTGCCTTCCATGATGCCGGGGATTTCGCGGAACTGGCGACGGACTTCAACCACGACGGAGGAACCGGCGCGGCCAACGGCCATCATGCCCATGGCACCGAACAGGTACGGCAGCAGACCACCGATGAACAGGCCCACGAGGACATAGGGGTCCTGGAGGGAGAAGCTCACCTTGAGGTCGGGGAAGAAGCGGCCGAGGTCTTCGGTGTAGCAGGCAAACAGCACCAGAGCGGCGAGAGCGGCGGAACCGATGGCATAGCCCTTGGTCACGGCCTTGGTGGTGTTGCCCACGGCGTCGAGAGCGTCGGTGACTTCACGGACGTCGCTGGGAAGGTTGGACATTTCGGCGATGCCGCCGGCGTTGTCGGTAACGGGACCGTAGGCGTCGAGAGCCACGATCATACCGGCAAGAGCGAGCATGGTGGTCGCGGCGATGGCAACACCGAACAGGCCGGCATTGCTGTAGGAGAAGAGGATACCGATGGAGATCACGATAACCGGCATGGCGGTGGATTCCATGGATACGGCAAGGCCCTGAATGACGTTGGTGCCGTGACCGGTGGTGGAAGACTGCGCGATGCTGCGAACCGGACGGTAGGCGGTAGCGGTGTAGTATTCAGTGATCCAGACCAGAGCGGCCGTGATGATGAGGCCGGTCAGGGAGCACAGCAGCAGGTTGCCGACGCCAAAGGCCTTGCCCTGAATCTGCATTTCAGGAGCACCCCAGAACAGCAGGAAGGTCACGACGACGATCAGACCGGCGGAAGCCAGAGCGGCAACGGTCAGACCACGGTACAGGGCCTTCATGATGTTGTTGTCGGAGCCGAGGCGCACATACTTGGTGCCAAAGATGGAACCAACGATGCACACGCCGCCGATAAGCAGGGGGTACATCATCATGAGATGCTGGAGTTCGCCGGTGAAGTAAATGGCGGCGAGCAGCATGGTGGCGACCACGGTAACGGCGTAGGTTTCAAAGAGGTCGGCGGCCATACCGGCGCAGTCGCCCACGTTGTCGCCCACGTTGTCGGCGATAACGGCGGGGTTGCGCGGGTCGTCTTCGGGAATGCCGGCTTCAACCTTGCCCACGAGGTCCGCGCCCACGTCGGCACCCTTGGTGAAGATGCCGCCGCCGAGACGGGCGAAGATGGAGATAAGGGAAGCGCCGAAGCTGAGGGCCACGAGAGCTTCAAGCAGGGTCTTCTGTTCCACGCCGAACAGAGACAGCAGGCCGTAGTACACGACCACACCGAGCAGGCCAAGGCCCACAACCAGCAGACCCGTCACGGCACCGGCCTGGAAGGCCACGTTGAGCGCGGGGGTCATGCCCTGACGGGCAGCTTCGGTGGTGCGGATGTTGGCGCGAACGGAAACGTTCATGCCGATGAAGCCGGCCGCACCGGAAAGGACGGCACCAATCACGAAGCCAAGAGCCACGAGGCCGGAAAGGGCCCATGCCAGCAGCACGGTCACGATCACGCCCACAATGGCGATGGTCTTGTACTGGCGGTTCAGATATGCCTGTGCGCCTTCCTGAATGGCACCGGCAATCTTCTGCATTTCTTCAGTGCCGGTACCGGCAGAGAAAACGCGCTTGGAGGTATCATACGCATAGTAGAGGGCATACAGCCCGCAAGCCAATACCAGGATGAATGAGAACATCTCAGAACCCCGCTTATCGCTTTTAAAAAGTGAACAAACCTGTGCTCTCCCCCCTGCGCGAATCGGCGGGCGCGGCCTGCCGAAAAGAGCGCAATAGAGCCTTCCGAGACCGAAAGGCTCTGCACGAGGCTTCGCACCTCAAAAAACACTGACCATATCAATGGAATCGGAAAATGTTACTCAAAAAGGGGGCCTCTGGCAAGCAAAAATCACACGCAAACCCGGCGCGGCGGCACCGGCCCCATGCGTTTTTCACAACCCCTCTCTTTCTTGGGCCGTTTTCCTCTTCCAAGACCGTTGCGGACGGCCGACACGTTCCAAGCCGTCCCGATCCCTTTTCCTGTCATATAAAGAGGCGGACCGTCAATATAGGCCTGCCTCTCTTTTGCCTTTTATTCGGGCTATTGCTCCAGGGCCTTCTCCGAAACCAGAATCCTTCGTGCGGCCTTCTCGTTAGGCTGCGTGTCCGTCAGGACAAGGCGGTACCCGAAAGAGACGAACAGGGGCTGATACCTGTCTGTCCCCAGATCAAGCGTCACTTCAAGGGGCAAGCCCGCCTCCCGGTTCAAGGGGCGAGGAACCAGCGAAACTTCCCGCGTGGCGAGCACCCTGCCCCACTCGTCGGAGACATAGACATCCAGACAGATCTCGCCATACCACGAGGCCCAGTCCGGCAGCTTGTCGACGACGGGATAGGCCTCCGCCACGATACCAAGCCGGTTTTCCACCGGAATCACCTGGTACTGAAACGCAAGGTACCGCATCGACAGCGTCTGTGAAGCCTCATTCTTCCACGGGTTGCTCGGCAGGTGCCGCACGGACAGCCCCGAACAACCAGCCAGAAGCAGAATGCCAAGCAAGGCGAAAGTACGAAGATTCATGAGATTCCCCATCAGTAATGCCTGTTGCGGTCATCGAAGGGCGGAACCCCTTTCCGTCCTGTGAGCCATGTCTCTTCTTAGTCAAGATACCGATAGAAGGTCAACCGTTTCCGGCTATTTCTCTATCCATGCCGCCAGACGCGAGGCCAGCTCTTCCGGCGGATAGCTCGGGCGTTCGTACATCCCCGCGAGCACCCGCTGGCGGGACGCCTCCGAAAGGATAATCGCCGCCGCGACCGAGACGTTGAAGCTCTGGATCATGCCGTACATGGGAATGTAGACTTCCCCGTCGACCAGCGAGGAAAGCTCCGCCGGCACGCCGCTGTGTTCATTCCCCATGATCACGGCCGTCGGCTTTGTAAAGTCGTAGGCCCCCAGGGGCTTTGCAGCGGGCGTGCAGCTTGTGGCAAGGATCTGGTGCCCGCCGGCCTTGAGTGCGGCATACATGTCCTCGGCGTTTCTGTGGCGGACGCTTTCCACCCATTTGCGGGCCGAAGCGGAGCTTTTCTTGCCCAGCTCGGGAAAGGCCGTATCCGTATAGTACAAATGCAACGCCGCAACACCGAACGCATCCGCACTTCTATAGATAGCCGAAACATTATGTGGATCATGGATATTTGCCAGTACCAGCGTCAAATCCTTCTGACGCCAGCCGAGCACGCGCTCCAGTTTGGCGCGACGGCGTTCGGTGATTTCTCTCGCCACGGGATTCTCCTTCTCTTCTTGCGGAATTACAGCTCGTCAGGGCCACTGTTCATGGACAAGGCGGCGCGCTGCGCTTCCAGTTCCGCGATCTCCGCTTCCAATTCTCCGAGTTGCTCCAGGGCCTGCTCTCCCGCTTCCTTGAGCTGGCTGAACCGCTTGAGCAATTCCGTCGCCTTCGTTCCGTCCGCATAGACTTCGGGATCGGCAAGGGCGGCTTCCACCTCCCCCTGCTCGGTCAGAAGGGCTTCAAACTGCGCCTCGAGCTTGGCATAGGCGTCCTGCTTCGGGCGCATCTTCTTGTACAGGGCATTGCGCTGCTCGGCCTGCTCACGCTTGAGCCGCTTGAGTTCTTCCCTGTCCAGCGTTTTGCCGGGAGCGGGAGCCTCCGAAGGGGTTTCCGCCGTCTTTTCCTTGCCGTTCCGGGCGGCGGAAAGGGCCGCGCGCCGGGCGGCATCGTATTGGGCGAACCCTTCCTTGTAAACGGCAATCCCGTCTTCGGACATGGCCCATGCCTCGTCAGCGACTTCCGACAGCAGATACCGGTCATGCGCGACCATCAAAATCGTGCCGTCAAAGCTGTTCAGAGCCTCCACCAGAGCTTCCCGGCTTTCGAGATCGAGGTGGTTGGTGGGTTCGTCCAGAACAAGGAAGTTTGCCCGAGCCAGAAACAGCGACGCCAGCACCAAACGGCTGCGCTCGCCACCGGAGAGGCTGCTGACCTGCCGGTCAAAGTAGTGTTGCCCGAGCAGAAACAGCCCAAGAACGCTCATCAGCTCTTCTTCGGTCATCCGGGGATCGGACAGGCGGCGGATTTCTCCGAGCACCGTGCCGGAACCGTTCAGCAGTTCCGTCTGGTGCTGGCTGTAATACCCCATTTTGACGAGCGAACCCATAACCATGGTTCCGCCCCTGCGCTCCATGCGTCCGGCAAGGATCTTCAGCAGGGTGGACTTGCCACAGCCGTTGTGCCCGACCAGAGCGATACGCTGTCCCCGGTACAGCGTGAAGGTCAGCGGCGGCCACAGGCTGACGCCGTCCGGGAAGGAAAACGCCAAATCCGCAACCGAAAGGATGGTCTTGTCGGCCTTGGGCGGTTCCGGCCACTTGAAGCTGAGTTCCTTGCGCTTGGCTTCGGGCCGGAATCCTTCCAGCTCTTTTTCAAGTTTTTTCGCCATCTTCTGACGAGAACCAGCTTGCCGGGCCTTGGTTGCCTTGGCTCCGAAACGCCGCACGAAATCCATCTTGCGCTCGATTTCGGCATTCAGACGCTGGGCCTCACGTTCGCGCTGTTCCTCGATCTCTTCCTGAAACTCCACGAACTGGCTGAACGTCGCCTTGCGGAAAATCGGCTTCGCGCCGCCCAGATACAGCACATGCGTGCCGATCCGGTCCATGAAGATGCGATCGTGGGCCACGAAGACCAGCGCACCCCGATAATCCATCAGGAAATCTTCCAGCCACTCCACGGCCTCGATATCGAGGTGGTTGGTGGGTTCGTCGAGCAGCAGGACATCGGCCCCGGCAACAAGCACCCGGGCCAGCTTGGCACGTTCGCGCCAACCGCCGGAAAGCTGCCGGATAGGGAGGAGCCACTTGCTCTCGTCAAACCCCAGCCCGGAGAGCACGGCCTGCGCCTTGTGCTCGGGGTTGTAGCCGTACATGGCTTCAAGCTCGGCCTGACGTACGCCAAGCCGGGCAAGGGCGGACTCGTCCCGGGCCGCCGCGGCGGCCTCCCACTGTGACCAGAAGTCATGCCAGTCGGGAAGCACGTCGACGACCCAGCCAAGCAGGGGCATGTCCAGCACGGACTCGTCGAGATCCTGCTGAACATACCCCACGCGGCAACCGCGCGGCATGATGACGCGCCCGGAATCCGGGGCATCGACATCGGCCAGAATGCGGATAAGCGTCGACTTGCCGCAGCCGTTCGGGCCGCATACGCAGAGGCGGACGCCGGAATCGATGTCCAGCGAAAAGTCGGACAAGATATCCCGGCCCCCAAACGCCTTGGAAAGATTCTGAATGGTTATCTTCATAAGCTCAAGATTGCGCTTCGGCTACTCGTCCATCGAGTCGGAACCGGAATCCACATCGTCCAGCCCAAGACGTTCGCGGCGGGCGGCTTCCTGCTTGCGCTCGCGGGTGCCGAGCGAGGCGGTGCGGAACTCGTCCCACTTTTCGGAACGTTCCTGATGGCGGGCAAAAATAAGGAACCCGGTGTGGGCGACCATGCGATCCTCGGGGCGCAGGCGATCCGCAATGGGCTTCCAACGGCGCACAAGGATTTCACAAACTTCGATATCGTCAAAAGGCCCCTGCTCCAGCCCCAGCAGCAGCTTGCCGACCTGATCCACGGTGGGCAGCAGGAAGGCCAGCGCAGCCCCGGGAGCCACGGCGGCAGGAATGTGCTTCAGGTAGTCCCAGGGTGTCCGCACATCAAGGAAAAGCGCATCCGCGCCCGTCACGTCCCCAAAGCCTTCCGCAATGTCGCGGCAATGCATGGTCACGTTTTTCCCTACGCCAGCCCATTCCAGATTGCGGCGGGCAAGCTTGTGGAACTCTTCCCGGGCCTCAAAGGTGTGGACATGTCCGGTTTCGCCGGAAAACCACGAGAGGGCCACGGTCAGGCTTCCCGATCCGGTTCCGGCCTCGATGACCGTGCGGTTCGGGCCAACGCCAAGGCGCATGCAGATGTAGCCGATATCCTTGGGATACAGGATCTGGGTCTGACGCTTGACGCCCTTGACGATGTCGTTGAGCGTGGGTTTCTGGATGCGGTAGGGGACGCCGAGCGTCGTGCAGACTTCAGAACCAAACGTCGCCTCGACAACATCGGACATCCGCAGGATGCCGTCCTGCGTATGCATGTCCTGGTTTTCCTCAACGCGGCGCAGGCTCCGCTTCCCCTTCGGGGTGACAATGATCGCGAGATCTCCGTATGCAGGCATGAACTTTCCTTGGTTTCATTCAATAAAAGACTGTCTATACTACAAACGCGCCGAAGCGTACAGAGGGGATAGCCCACAGTCAACCCGAAAGCAATGGAAACTTGCGGCCGCAGGCACGGGAAAGAAACGAATCGAGTCCCGCAACGCACTCGGCCTTGCGGGACTCGGTTTCAATGCACTCCCGGCATCAGGAAATGCCGCGCCGGTTCAATCCTTCATCAGACCTTGGCTCCCCGGGCGGAACACGAGCCGATGAGGGCCTTGGCGAGGTTGTTGGAGTGGTATCCGATATGTTCAATAATGCCAAGAATATCAACATAGACAAGGCCGGTTTCCGAATCGCATTCATGCCTGTCCAGACGCTGGATATGGCCGTTGCGAAGCTCCACTTCCATCCCGCGCAGCTTTCCGGCGATGGGGGCGACCTCCCTGGCCTTGCCCACATCGTCATTGATGAATCCATCCAGAGCCGTCACGATGGCGTGATGGGCTTCCGCATACATTTCGGCAAGCTCGGTCATGGCCTGCTGCGAGAAATCCTTCGGGCGATTCTGGCGGTAGGCATAGTATTCCAAGAGCTTCTTGCCATAATCGGCAATGCGCTCGATGTTGCCCGAACTGGAGACGTACAGCGTCAACACACTGGCGGCGTCATCAGAAAGGCCGGCCTGCATGATGTCTTCGCCATAGGCCTTTATCGCCTTGTGGAGATGATCGATCTTGCTTTCCGTCTCCTCAATGCCGGGGATCAGCTCCTTCTTGTTATTGAAGAAGACTTCCTGAACGGAATCAAGCAGATGAATGGCAAGAAAGCCCATGTACGCGCACTCGTTCTTGACCGCTTCCACGGCGATCCCCGGGGTGGCCTCGATAAGCTTGGGATCGAGGTACTGCGCGCCCTCAACGGTCTTGTGGGCCTTGTCGGGAAGAATGCGCCGGATAAGCGCGGAGAAGGGCTTGACGAAAGGAATAAAGATAAGCGTGTTCAGCACATTGAACAGCGTATGCGCGTTGGCGATCTGGTGTGCGATGCTGGTAGCCGTCATGGCTATCAGCTCTTGGTAAAACGGCAGTATCGTCAAGAAGATGCAGACGCCTATCACGTTGAACAGGACATGGGCGGCACAGGCCTGCTTGGCGGTGCGATCCGTCCCGATAGAGGCAAGGACAGCCGTGATGGTCGTACCGATGTTGTCGCCAAGAATGATGGGGATCGCCGCGTGAAGCGGCAAAAGGCCCTGCACGCCAAGGGCGATGGTCAGACCGACGGTCGCCGCGCTGGACTGCACGAGCAGGGTCAGCAAGGTGCCCGCCATAACGCCCATGAGGGGGTTGTGGCTGAACATCAGGAAAAGATCTTTCTCGTCACGGAGAAACCGCATGGAGGATTCCATCGTCTGCATGCCCACGAAGAGCAGGCCGAAACCGAGCAAGCCGCTTCCCGCATATTTCTGGACTTTGGAACGCCCGAAAAACGACAAAAGAACGCCCACGATAATAAACAAGTAGGCATAATCTTGAATCTTGATCGCAAGGATCTGGCCGGTAACCGTAGTACCGATGTTCGCGCCCATGATAACGCCGATGGCCTGAGTCAACGTCATGAGGCCTGCATCAACGAAACTCACGGTCATGACTGTGGTTGCGCTGCTACTCTGGATGAGTACGGTAACGCAGGCTCCCACCAGAACACCCATTACCGGGGTTCTGGTCAGTGTTCCGATAAGCTGCCGCAGACGATCGCCTGCGATCAGCTGTAAGGCCTCACTGATCAGCTTGATGGCGAAGAGGAAAAGCCCAACGCCGCCAAGAAGCTGGATGACGCTTTGTACAGTCATGAAGACGCTCCTTAGAATTTGCTTCGACTCTTGCCTCATGAAAAGACAAACTGTCAAGGACATTCCTGCCCTGCACGCGCAAATCCGGCTCCGCATCTTCCTTTTTGCGGACAAACGGGGCTTCCTGAATGCCATTCGCGCAAAACACGCCAAAATCCGATTCCCTGTTCACGGAGGTCTCCACGGGCTGGGGATCTTCTGGAAAAAGCCATCCCTTCGGCATGGGGAACCGGCCTGATTTATTTATACTGATCCGCCATCCCCTGCGGATGCTGTCCGCACCGCCAGGTCGTCGACGCGCCTCTCCGGGGGGCCGCCGCTCCGACGGAAAACGAGTCTCCAGCGGTAGGCCGCTTCCACGGATGCCCCACAGCCAGCTTTCCCTCAAAAAAAAGATGGGCAGGCGCAAGGTTCCCTTTTCCGCTGCCGAGGGCCTGTTGGGAGCAGGCGGCGCACAAAAAAACGCGCCGGACAGCGGGCCGCTGGCAAGCGCGATCTCCATCCCCCATGAAGAACACCCAAAACCGCCACCGAGTCCGGGGAAGTTTTGGGTGCTCTTGCCCTTGCAAGCGGCAACGCCTCCTTGCCGGGTGCGGGGACATTCCGTTTTGGGGAAACGCCATCAATCCTCGTCCCTGAACCAGACATCAGGATTGTATCCGGCGGTATCCCCGCCCGCGAGATAGGCATCCACGGCCTGAACCACGGCCTTGTACTCAGCCATGCGCCGTGCATCCAGCCCCTGATCCCGCGGGATGATCAGCTTGTCCGGGTTGACGAAACGGCCCTGCCTGCGGATTCGGAAATCCAGATGCGGGCCGGTCGCCGTGCCGGTCGCCCCCACATAGCCGATGGTCTGCCCCTGCCGGACACGTTTTCCGTCCTTCATGTGCCCGGCATAGCGGGACATGTGCCCATACAGGGATTCCAATCCGTTATCGTGCCGAATGACAATCTGCTTGCCGTAGCCCCCCGCCCTTCCGATGCTGGTGATCACGCCATCGCCCACCGCCATGATGGGCGTTCCGGTCGGTGCGCCGTAGTCTATGCCCTGATGGGGGCGCACGGTGCCGAACACCGGATGACGCCGGGCCATGCTGTATTTTGAAGTAACCCGCAAAAAGGACAGCGGAGCTTTCAGCAGCTGGCGGTGCAGGCTGTCGCCTTCCGCAGTATAGTAGGCCTCGCGGCCCCGCTCGTTATGGAAAAGGTAGGCGGCATGCTGTTTCCGCTGATTGGTGAATTTGGCACCAAGCACCCTGCCATACCCTTCAAAGTCGTTGTCGTGGAACCGTTTTTCAACGACGACCTCAAACGAGTCGCCTTCGCGCAGGTCCGTGATGAAATTGATTTCGGAAGCAAAAACAGTGGCGAGGGCAATCGCCAGCGCAACGCTTTCCCCCTGCTCCGCCACCGATTCCGAAAGGGTGCTGCGTATGGTTCCCCGGACAACCGCCAGAGAGGTCTGGTATGCTGTCTCCTCCAGACGGGCGACAAACCGCCCCTCCTTCTTCTCGACCACAAGGCTTTTTTCAGGATTGATCTCATAGTGGAAACTCCGGAAAACCCCGGTCCGAGGCTCCCGCACAATGAAAAAGCCCTGCCCGAAACGTACCCGCTCCAGTGCGTATATCGGCTTTGCCGCGGCAAGCAGCTCGGCGAGATCATTGGAATCCAGCCATTCGCCAAGAATCTTCCCCGCCGTATCCCCCCGCTGCACCTCGCTGCGGAGGATTTCCCCCTGTTCCGGGTCCTGCTCAACGGTATAGCGGGGGTTGGACTCGTAGATATCCGGTTCCCTGTCCTCATCCGGCCCACTCTCTTCCGCCTGCCCCTCCGCCGCATCCCTTACGGCATTTGCGGTTCCGTCACTCCGGAACCCGTCCTCGGCGTGCTCGGGTGAAGGCAGCGACAAGGCCTCTTCCACACAGCCTACCAGCGCGTCCAGCGGCTCGGGAAGCGGAAGGGTTTCGTCGTGAAGCCGCAGCAGCAGGGCTGCACTCACAAAAACAAGGCTGAAAGAAATGATACACCACAAAATCCGTCGCATGGGCAGCAACCTGAAACTTGCGATTGACGAAAGGCCCCGCATCCGCCGGGACACCCCCCGGATACGCCCGGAACGTCTTCCGGCACGGCACAAAGGATGCCTCATACGCTTATTTATGCGGACAACCTACCGATGCAGGGTAAAAATATTTTTACGCATCCGAAAGCCGCCAGACGCGGCGGCGTAACCTCCCAACATGCCATACGGAAGATTTTTCCTCCGCAGCCGCTCCAAAAAGGGACAGGCTGGATATTTCCGGCAATCCGGTGTACCCAAATACTTCGGGTGAAACCTCGCCCGCAGCGTACAGGCAGCCTTTCGGCTTTCTCATACCCTATACCAATACGAGAAAAACATGATTCGCCGTCTGGTCGTGATGCTCTCTCTGCTTGTCCTTTCCATCATCCAGCCCGCCCACGGAGCCGCTCTCAAGCTCGGCGTCCTTCCCGCGGCGGACACCATCGTCCTGCATGTCGCGGCAGACGAGGGGCTTTTCGCCAAACGGGGGCTGGATGTCGAGCTTGTCCCCTTCCAAAGCGCGCTGGAACTTGGCGCGGCCATGCGCGCGGGCGCATTGAACGGGCATTTCGGAGACATCATCAATGTCCTCATGCAAAACGAGAGCGGCGTGCCGCAGGCTATCATCGCCACAACCTCCCACTCCGCTCCCGAAAGCCGCTGTTTCGGCATTGTCGTTTCCCCCAAATCCACGGCGCGCAGCCTTGCCGATCTCAAAGGGAAGGACATCGCCGTCTCCAGCGCGACCATCATCGATTTCCTGCTGTCCGAGCTTCTCAAGCAGGAGCAGCTTCCCGCGGATGCCCTGAACAGGCAGGATATCCGCCAGATTCCGGTACGCCTCCAGATGCTGTTGAGCGGACAAATCGAATCCGCACTTCTTCCCGAGCCGCTGGTTTCCCTTGTGGAGGCCAAGGGTGCGCGAACCGTCCTTGACGACCGCAGGCTGAACACCCCGCTGGCGGTCATCTCCCTGAAAAGGGACGTTCTTGACGCTCCCGACGGAGCGCAGACCGTGAAGCTGTTCCGCGAAGCCCTCATCGAGTCCGCCGAACGCATCAATGCGGCCCCCGAAGCCTACCGCCCGGTCATGGAGGCCAAGGGCCTGCTCCCCAAGGGAGCCGCCGCCAGTTACCGCATGATCCGCTTTGACATGGAGCGCACCCCCGCAGGCCTGCCCACGGAAAGCGATATCAGGAACTTTGCCGCATGGATGAAGGCAAACCGCATTCTCAAGAAGGAACCCGCCTACGGGGATGTGGTCTGCCGGTGAACCAGCCTTTTGGTGCGTCCATATCCGTCCGGAACCTGTGCAAGCTCTACGGAAAAACGCCGGTTCTGGACGGCCTTTCGTTTTCCCTGCCCGCCGGAGAAACGCTCTCCGTCATCGGGCCTTCCGGCTGCGGGAAAAGTACGCTGCTCTACCTGCTGGCGGGCCTGACCAGGCCGGACGCCGGGACAGTCAGCCTCGGGGGGCCTGCCCGGGACAAGCGGCGCATCTCGTTCATCCTTCAGGATTACGGCCTGTTCCCGTGGAAGACCGTAGAGGAAAATCTCGCCCTGCCGCTGGAGCTTCAGGGTGTTGCCGCCCCCGGACGCGGGAAAGCCGTTGCCGACATGCTGGAAGAGCTGGGGCTTGCCGGGCTTGAGGAACGGTATCCGGCACAGCTTTCCGGAGGCCAACGCCAGCGCGTGGCGATTGGAAGGGCGTTGATCACCAACCCGGAAATCCTGCTCATGGACGAGCCGTTTTCGTCGCTCGACGCTCTGACCCGGGAGCACCTTCAGTCCGTCGTACTGTCCCTGTGGCAACGCCATCGCCCAACCTGCGTACTGGTTACCCATAACGTCCCCGAAGCCGTCTTTTTGGGGAAAAAGGTCATGGTCATGCGCGGGCATCCCGTCCGCAACGTCCTGTGGTTGGACAATCCCTGTTTTGGAGAACCCGAAGCCTGCGGCGGGGCGTATGCCTCCCTCATCCGCCGCATCCGCGGCGCACTCTCCGAAACAATGGAGGCAAGGAACAGCTCATGTCCACATTGATCCTTCTCATGCTGTGCGGCGCGGCGGGCGGCTTTCTCTTTGAATGGTACAACCTGCCCGGAGGCGCAATGACCGGGGCCATCGTCGCCGTCATTCTCCTGAAAACGTTCTCCGCCATGCCGCAGGCCGCCTTTCCCCGCCCGATCCAGTTCTGCATCTATGTGGGGCTTGGCGTACTGGTCGGCAACATGTACCGTCCCGAAATGCTGCTGGCTGTCCGCGACACCTGGCCCACGCTGGTGCTCAGCACCCTGATGGTGCTCGCAGCCGGGATACTCATTGCCGTTTTTGTACACAAGTTCGGAAATCTGGATATAACAAACGCATATCTTGCCACCAGCCCCGGCGGGCTGAATGTCGTTGTTGGCCTTGCCGCGGACATGGGGCCGAATGCGCCCATTGTTCTCGCCTATCAGATGATCCGGCTCTACGCCATCATCCTTACGGTTCCCCTTGCCGCAAGAATCCTTCATGCATGTCTCGGCTGAACGGCCTGCCCTTCCCGTTCGAAAACGCCGCCTCCTGCGAAATCCCCCTTTCATCCCGAGCAAGGAATACAATGCGAACGCTTATCCGTTACCTGCTGGCTCTCGCGGCTTTGCTGGTCTTCTGGCATCTCGGCTCCCTGACGCTTGGGGAGCATTTGCTGCCCCGCCCTCTGGAGGTGCTGGCGTATTTCGCCGAAGCCCTGACCACGGGGGCGTTCTGGCAGCACGCCGGGGCCAGCGCGTGGCGGGTCGTTTCCGCCATGTGCCTTGCATGGTGTGTCGCCTTTCCGCTCGGGCTTGCGCTCGGACACATTAGATCTCTGGACAAGGCCCTGTCTCCGCTGGTATTCTTGACCTACCCCCTGCCCAAAATCGTTCTGCTGCCTTTGTTTCTGACCTTGTTCGGACTGGGGGATCTGCCGCGCATCCTGTTGATAGCCCTGACTACCGGCTATCAGATTCTTGTGGTGACGCGGGCAAGCGCACAGGGACTGGACAGGAAATATCTCGATTCGTTCCGCACTATCGGAGGGACACCCGCTCAGGTTGTGCGCCATGTCCTCATCCCCGCGGCTCTGCCCGACGCCATCACCGCCCTGAAGGTCGCCAGCGGGACGGCGGTGGCGGTGCTGTTCATGGCGGAATCCTTCGCCACCAGAAAAGGACTCGGCTTTCTGATCATGGATGCCTGGGGACGGGGCGATCAGCTGGAAATGTTCACGGGCATTCTGGCCATGAGCATCATGGGCGTGCTCCTCTATGAAGCGTGCAACACGCTGGAAGCCCGGTGCTGCCGCTGGCGAAACGCCAGTCTGGGCGGTATGCGGAAATGACGGATTTCGAGTTTTTCTGCGTCGCCGCTGGCGGTGCCGCCGGTGCGTTGTGCCGGTATGCGGCAACCATGCTGTGCGCCCGGTTTGTTCGGCATTTTCCGTTGGGGACCCTGCTGGTCAACGTGGCGGGTTCCCTGCTCATGGGCCTGCTTGCCGGATACGGCGAACGCTGCGGGACGTTCCCGCTCCCCGTGCTGTTCTGCGGGGCCGGCTTTCTCGGCGCGTTGACGACTTTTTCCACCTTTGCGATGGATACCTTCGCTACCTTTCGCGACGGACACCCGACAAAGGCCGCGTTCAATATCCTCCTGAACGTTTCCTTGTCCTTCAGCGGTACGGCGTTCGGTCTTTTTCTCCTTGTCGGCTGATGGGAATGTTTCCATGCTTTCTCCAAAAAATGCGCTTGCCGTCATGGTTGGCGGCGGCGCGGGCGCGGTATGCCGTGTGGAATTGGGCCTTGCCATCGCCGATCGGCTGCCGGGCTTTCCCTTCGGCGTATTGTGCGCCAATGTAATCGGCTGTCTGTTCATGGGGCTTTTCCAGGGCTGGATACGCCGCAGATCTTCTTTTGAAACAGCCTCCTGCCTGTTCGGGACGGGCTTTCTGGGCGGGTTTACCACCTTCTCCACCTTTTCGATGGATACGATCCTCCTGTTCCGCTCCGGCGATTTTGTCGCTGCCGGAATCAATATTTTCGCCAACCTGCTTCTCTGTCTGGCCGCCGTCTGGGGCGGGTATATTCTCATGGCTCCGCACCGGAAGCCCGACTAGAAGGATTCCCCCCTGCGGGCTTTTTTGCTAGAAGGTGCTGGAGCCTGTTTCAAAAGGAAACCCTATGCGCGTTCTGCTTCTCTGCCTCCTTCTGCTGCTGCCGCTCTCGGCACAGGGGGCCTCCCTGCTCCCCGATGACGGCTACCCTCCCCCCGACTGCCGCGCTCCGCTCCGACCTCTGCCGGACGACGAACCTTCGGACTGGAAACTCTACCGCGCCGACATGGAGTCCTATCGCCAATGCGTCGAGGCGTACCTCTCCACGGCCCGGAAAGACATCGAACGTATCCGCAGCCGCATGGAGCGGGCCGTGCAGGACTACAATGAGGAATCGGGCAATCTCTAGCCCCGTCCAAAACCTGTCCGCCTTCCGGCTCCGCCCGTGAACGCCGGTTTCCTCCGCAGTGGCTGGACGCGGCAGAGGGGACCACACGGACGCAGGCCGCGCTGAGACAAACCCTTTCTCCCGTACAACGCAGGCCGCCCGCAAAAGGGGCTGCGGCACGGGAGATTTCATCCTGATCCGCCCCCCGCACCTTGAGGGGCCGAACCACCCGCCGCACACGGCGAGGAGCCTTGAATGACACGAGTGCTTGCCTGCATGGCCATCGGAGCCTGGGTTTTTCTGCTCTGGCCCTTTCCGGTCACAACCTTCCTTGCCACCTGCATGGCCTGCGTCAGTTACCCCGTATACCGAAAGCTGCACCGCAGGCTGTCTCCTTCATGGGCTATGGCGGCCTATACGACGGGCCTGACCCTGATAACCATCCTGCCCATCGCCACCATTGTTTCGCTGGTGACCCCGCAGGCCGTTGCCGGACTCAAGATTCTCGACGGGTTGCGCGACTCGGGATGGATCAACAGCCCCGCGGCGCAGGCGTGGTTTGCATCGGTGGACACCGCCCTCAAAAAACTCCCCGGGCTGGAAGGCGGCCTTGATCAGCTCGCCAGTACGGCGGCGGGGCTGGCCGGAGCCGCGGCCCGAACCGTGCTGGCCGGCGGCGTGGGGCTGGCCGGGGGTGCGTTTCAGGCCGTACTGGTGCTCTTCCTTTTCGTCATGATCACCATGATGTGCACGAGCCGCGCCGATATCATCCACGAATTCGCCTGTCGGCTCACCCTGTGGCCCGCCGACGTGATCGATCGTTTTGTATCCTCCATTCGAAAGGCCATTTTCGGGGTGCTGGTCGGCGTCGTCTTCGTGGCTCTCATCCAGGGCTTTCTCTGCGGCGTGGGCTTTGCCGTCGCGGAGGTTCCGCAACCCGCGTTCTGGGGGCTGATTGCGGCCTTTGTCGCGCCGATCCCCTTTGTGGGCACGGCTCTCGTCTGGATTCCCGTCTGCATCTGGCTGTGGCTGACCGGTTCCACCGTGGCCTGCATCAGCCTGGCAATCTGGTGTGCTCTGGTCGTTGCAGGCGTGGACAACCTGCTCCGCCCCTTCTTCCTCAAAACGGGGATCGATGCCTCGGTGGTGACGCTGATCCTCTCCATCCTTTGCGGCCTTGCCGCCTTTGGGCCTGTGGGCGTCTTTGCCGGGCCAGTGCTGGTGGCGGTCGCCATTCAGGCCGCCAACGAGAGCACCCTTTCCCGCAAGGTCTGATTTCCTTCGCTTTCCTTGTCCATCCCGGGCGGGGCATTCTGCTCCGCCTTTTTTTGCGGACTCTGCCCTTTCCCCGTCCCGAACAGCCGAAGCGCACTCTCCGGCTTTTCAAAAAAAATTGCCTTTTCCGTACCAAACCGGGGCAAAATTTTCGTCCCGAATAAGTTCCTCATTTTTCAGGATCCGAAGACGAGAATAACGCCCAAGCCTGAAATATAACGAAAAAAGTAAAGAACTTTGTACCAATAAAGGCATTTACAAGCGTTTGGCTGTGGCTATTATGTCGGGAACAGTTTGATCGAAACTGCCCACATAGATTTCAAAAGGAGTTTTTCATGTTGCAGAAATACAAAATGCTGCCCCTTTTCGCGATCATGCTTGTCATGTCGCTGGTCTTTTCGGCACAGGCCGCGCCTGTAGCCCCGAATTTCGTTCCGCTGGTGCAGGCCGCCGGCAAGGCTGTCGTCAACATCAGCACGGAAAAGAAGGTCGTGCAGCGCGGCGGGGGCATGCCTTCCGAAATGTTCCGCGGCCTTCCCCCGGAATTCGAACGCTTTTTTGAACAGTTCGAGGGCGGGCGCAATGCCAAGCCCCGCACGCAGCGTTCCCTCGGCACAGGCTTCATCATCTCCGCCGACGGGTACATCGTCACCAACAACCATGTGGTTGCGGGCGCGGACACCGTGCTTGTCAACCTTCAGGGCAGCACCGGCAAGGAGCATTCCCTCAAGGCCGACATCATCGGCACCGACGAGGAAACCGACATCGCCCTGCTCAAGGTCAAGGCGGATTCCCCCCTGCCGTATCTGGACTTCGGCAATTCCGACAAGATGGAAGTGGGCGAATGGGTTCTCGCAATCGGCAACCCCTTCGGCCTCGGCCATACCGTCACGGCCGGCATCCTGAGCGCAAAGGGCCGCAACATCCAGTCCGGCCCATTCGACAACTTCCTCCAGACCGACGCCTCCATCAACCCCGGCAACAGCGGCGGCCCCCTCATCAATATGGAAGGCAAGGTGATCGGCATCAATACCGCCATCATCGCCAGCGGACAGGGCATCGGCTTCGCCATTCCCAGCAGCATGGCCGAACGCATCGTCAGCCAGCTGAAGCAGGACAAGAAGGTCAGCCGCGGCTGGCTTGGCGTCACCATTCAGGATGTTGATGAAAACACCGCCAAGGCTCTGGGGCTTCCTGAAAGCACCGGCGCGCTCATCGGCTCCGTCATGCCTGACGAGCCCGCCGCCAAGGGCGGCATGAAGGACGGCGACGTGGTTCTTGAAGTCAACGGTCAGAAGGTGGACAACTCCGGTGCGCTGCTTCGCTCCATCGCCACGGAAGCCCCCGGCTCCAAGGTCAACATGGTGATCTGGCGTGACGGCGAACGCAAGAACATCACCGTGCAGCTCGGTGAACGCAACCTCGGCAAGAACACGTCGGTCAAGTCCGGTGCCGTGGATCAGGACGCTCCCGCCCTTGGCCTCTCCGTCCGCCCGCTCACCAAGGAAGAATCCCGCGCCGCGCATCTCGCTCCCGGAACCGGCCTGCTCATCGTGGGCGTGGAACCCGGCAAGATTGCCGCCGAATCCGAACTTCAGGAAGGCGACGTGATCCTCACCGCCAACCTCAAGCCCATCAAGTCCACGGAAGACTTCGCCAGAGTCATCCGTGAGGACGCCAAGAAGCGCGGAGTGGTCATGCTCCAGATTCAGCGTCAGGGCCAGACGTTCTTCCGCTCCCTCTCGCTGACCGAGAAGGCCGACAAGAAATAGCCTCCGAAACGTTCTTGCCAAAGAACGCGCACGCCAAGGCCGCGCAGGACACCCCGGTATCCTGCGCGGCCCCTCTTTTTTCTCGGGAAACAAGCCCGCCGCGCCCGCGTGAACAGGCCGCGTCCGGCAGGGGCTGCGGACAGCCGGGCGGCTGTCGGGCCTTTTTGCATGGCGGCACTTTAAAAAACCCGAAAAATGCTGCAACATGCCCTGCATCCGCTTCCTTGCGGAAGTGTTTTGCCATCATGAACACAGGATGGATAAAGGAGCAGAAGCATGATCAAGATTGATGCCCATGCCCATGTCGGGCATTTCGGCGGCTGGGCGAATGTGGGCCTTACCGCGGAAGAGATGGTAGCCGCCATGGACAGACACGCCATCGAGCGCACTGTCATCAGCTACATGGACAATGCCGTAACGGAAGAGGCCGTCCGCCGGTTCCCCTCGCGGTTTGAAGGGCTTATCTGGGTAAACCCCTACCACGGCGAAACGGATATCGCCCTGGCGGAACGCCTGATCAGGGAAGAGGGCTTCAAAGGCATAAAGCTGCATCCGCTGTTCGATGCCTATACCGCCAATGATGAGGTCGTGCATCCGGTCATGGAGCTGGCAGGACGGCTGAACGTCCCGGTATTCGTCCATTCGGGGCATCCGCCGTTTTCGCTGCCGCACAGCATCGCGCAGCTTGCACAAGATTTCCCCTCCATTCCGGTTGTCCTCGTACATATGGGGCATGGGCACGGCGTCTACATTCAGGCTTCGCTCGATCTTTCCCGCCGCATCGACAACCTGTATCTGGAAACCTCCGGTATGCCCATGCACACCAAAATCTATGAAGCCTATGAAAAAGTCGGGCATGACCGCATCTTCTGGGGCAGCGACGCACCCTTCCACCTTTATGAGGTGGAGGAGCTGCGAACGCAGCTTTGCGGCCTGAACGATACGGCACTTGAAAACATCTTCTACAACAACATCAAAAAGTTCCTCAACATCCGCTAGACAGGGCTGCGGAGAGAAAGGGCCGCACGGCAATCAAGGCCCTCTCCTGCCGCGCATGAGAAAAAGGCCCCTCCAGCGAGCAACCGGAGGGGCCTTGCACAAGGCCGGAAGGGGAACGGGGCTGGCCCATGCGGAGGCACCTTCACGCACGGGGGCGGGTTTCGCCTCCCGCACCGTTTCCCCGGGACAGCCTGCTTAGAAGGCGTAATTCAGGTTCAGGCCGAACTTGTAGGCGGTCTTGTCGATGCCATCAAGCTTGCCGCGCCATACGGAGTCATCCAGATCGAGGCGCACAAGGCCCATTTCCGTAACCAGCGTCAGATTTTCATAAATCTTGTAGGTGGTATCGAAATTGACTTCCCAGGCGTGATCCTTGGTGGTCAGGTAGAGGCTGCCGCCCTCGATGCCGCTGACCGGGCCGGACTTCACCATGCGGGTATTGTTCGTACCGGTATAGTAGCCGAAGGCCAGCGTATGGCTCAGGTCTTCCATGAAGGACATGTCCGCAAGCCGCGCCACGACGCCCCACGTTCCGACAGGCGTTTTGTTGAGCACCGCCCCGTTGGAGATCCCGTAGCCCCCGTCCCAGCCAAAGGACGTTGCCGCCCAGCCCGGAGACAGCGTGGGCATCCGCTCCGATCCGTCCGCCACGCTGGCATTGTCGCCGGAACCATACCACGCGATGAGTCCGGGGGTCATGAAGTCAAGCTTGTATTCGGCGATACCGGAAACCAGCCAGCCCTGACGGGTGAGATCCTGCCCGTCCGCCGCCCGGCCCCAGTCGGCCTTGCCGTAAGCGAAATCCATCGCGACCCGGAAAGGATCAAACAGCGTCAGCTCTCCGCCGACACCAGCCCACCACGCCGGGCTGTGCGTATCTTTTGCCACGGCGGAAACGCCGTTCTGACCATAGGGAAGCAGCCCGGAAACCAGAGACTGCGCGCCCTCGCCCACGTTTTTGAGGCTGTTCTTGCCCATGTTGCCGTACATGCCCCACGGGCTGACCTGCCAGCCATCGCCATGAACCGGAACGCTCAGGCCCACAAAATCCATAGCATCGCCGACGACGCGCCGATCCGTCCTGGTGGCGTTGTTGTTTGCCGCACGCAGCCAGAACAGGGTCGCCCCCACCGTCTCGTTGAACTGGTAGGCAAGCGTAATGCCCGCGCCGTTCGAGTCGTCACCGCCCATGATGGGATCACCCGCAACGAAATTCGGCAGGCTGAACGGCTGCAAGCCGACCCTGACGCTCAAATCCGTCCGGGGCACGACCCAGTCGACATAGGAATAGCGAACCAGCACATTCCTGCCGTTGGTTCCCAGGGCACCGCCCTCTTCCGCGTTGCCCCAGTTCGTATCACCAAGCTGCAACAGCACGGTTCCCTTCAAAAATTCCGAAGCGATGATGTCAACCTGCGTCCGCAGACGCTGGCGGGCACGGAAGGCGTCGTCCGTCCGATCCTTGGAAAAGGACAGCCTGTTCCATTCCATATTGAAATCCCATTCCCCGGACACCTTGATGTCGGCGGCCTGCGCTCCCGTAAGGGGTACACCCAGGGCCAGACCCGCGGCCAAAAGCAGAACTGCCACTTTCTTCATTGTTCTTCCTCATTCCCTTTATGTTGCGAACATGGAGAGGCGAACCGCCCCTCCCTTCCTCTCGCGGCTTACAGGCTTTTCCGATAGGCATACAGGTGCGCGATATTGAACAGCAGGAACAGGCCGCCGGCGACGGCATGCCCCCTGTCGCGCCCGGCGAGGCCAAACGCCAGCGATGCCGCCAGCGTTGCCAGCATCCCGCGGTTGGTGAACCGCATGGCGGCAGCCCGGCTGATCCGCGGCTTGCGAGGCACCGAAAGCTCCCGGGCCTCCTCCCGCATGAAGCTTTCCCACTGCCCGGCAAGCTCAAGCAGATCCTCCCGGCTGATTTGGGCCGGATCATATTCGAGCAGCAGGGAACCCGTCCGGCTGTTCGCCGTCACGGAAAGCATCCCCGGCAGGGATGCGAGAAGCCCGCGCACCTGCTCGGCATTGCTCGGCTGTTTCAGCGCGGGATGGCGAAGGCGCACCCGCCCATCCAGAAAGCTGGTAACAAAGGATTCAATCATGCCGATACCTCCATGATGGGCGTTTCCACACCTGGCCTCAGCATGGGGCGCATGGCGTTGAGCGAAACGCCCACCGTCGTCAGATTGTGCAGGACTGCGGAAACCCCGGGGGCCATGATTCCCGTCAGCCCGGAAACCAAAAACAGGGTGTTGAGGCTCATGGTCGCGCCAAAGTTCGCCTTGACCCGCCGCATGGTGGCCTTGCCGAGATCCATGCCCGTAACCAAACCTTCAAGGCGGCATCCCGTCAGGACGACATCCGCCACTTCGCGGGCCAGATCCGCCCCGTCGCGCAGGGTGACGCCCACATCGGCGGCGGACAGGGCCGGGGAATCGTTGATGCCGTCCCCGAGCATGGCTACCGTATGCCCTTCCGCCTGCAGGCTGCGGACCACGGCGGCCTTGTCCGTGGGCAGCACCTGCGCCCGGTATTCGCCAATGCCCAACCGGGCCGCCACGGCGGCAGCCGTCCGTTCGTCGTCGCCGGTCAGCATGACGATACGGCATCCCCGTTCCCGCAAGGCCCGAACCACGGAAGCGGCTTCGGGGCGAAGCGGATCTTCGATGCCCACCAGACCGGCGAGCCTGCCGTCTATCGCCAGATACAGGACGGAATGCCCCTGCCGGGCCAGACGCTCGATTTCGCTTCGCATCTGCTCGACGGCAACCTTTTCGTCGTGATGGATATAGTGGCGGCTTCCGAGCAGAACCCGCTTGCCGTGCAGCCGGGAGGCTATGCCGTGCGCGACGACATATTCGACATGGGTATGCTCCTCCTGATGCTGCAACCCTTCCAGCTCGGCCCGGCGTACAACGGCACGGGCCACAGGATGCGGGAAATGCTCCTCAAGGCAGGCCGCAATCTTCAGGATCTCGTCCCGCCGATAGCCTTCGCACGGGATCACCTCCACCACTTCGGGGCGGGATTCCGTCAGCGTGCCCGTCTTGTCGAACACAACCGCATCGGCAGAAGCCAGCGATTCGAGGAACCGACCGCCCTTCACGAGCACGCCCCGGCCCACCCCTTCCTTCATGGCGGCAAGTATCGCCAGCGGAGTCGCAAGCTTGAGCGCGCAGGAATAGTCGACGAGCAGCACGGAAGCCGCCCGCGCCGGGTTCCGGGTCACAAGCCAGACAAGCCCGGCAAGCAGGAAGCTGA
Organism: uncultured Lawsonia sp.; assembly: GCA_964538355.1. Taxonomy (GTDB): domain Bacteria; phylum Desulfobacterota; class Desulfovibrionia; order Desulfovibrionales; family Desulfovibrionaceae; genus Bilophila. Next base: position 168,039 of record CAZIFC010000002.1, read on the forward strand.
ACGGAACCACGGCATCGGCCAGCCGCTCGGCCCTGCTCTGCACGCCCGCCTTGAGTGCCTCAGAATCTTCAATAAACCTCACAATCTGCCGCAGGCGCGTTCCGTCACCGACACCGGTGGGCCGGATGGCAATCTCGCCTTCCTCCACCACCGTTCCGGCAAAGACCGAAGCCCCGGGAGAGCGCAGCACACCCAGCGGCTCCCCGGTCATGGAAGCCTGATTGACCGAGGCCTCGCCCTCTTCCACCACGCCGTCAACCGGAATGGCGGAACCGGCCCGCACCACGACGAGATCGCCCTCGTGCAGGTCGTTGATGGCAACGTGCAGTTCCCGGCCTTCCCGCCGCACCCAGACGGTATCGATATCCAGAGCCAGGCTTTCCGCGAGGCTGTCCAGCGATTTCTTGCGTGTCCACGACTCCAGTGCCTCGCCGAATCCAAGAAGCAGGGTAAGCAGGCGGGCTGTCCTGAAGTCCCCCCGCAGCAGGGAGATGCCGATGGCGGCGGCATCCAGCACCTCCACATTGAGCTTTCCCCGAAACAGGGCGGCAACGCCCTTGCACAGGAATGGCAGTGCGGTCACGGCGGCAGTAGCCACCCTGAGCAGAAAAGGCATGAAGGGGCGCAGGAGCACATGGCGCAGGAGCGGTCCCCAGCCCGGCCCTTCTTCCGCTCGTTTCGGGAGGCGGGCCTGCGGCACCTCGGGCAGGGCCTGTTCCGTACCCGGCAGCGACGCGGCCAGCATCAGGCAGGCGGCACGGCAGGCCTTTTCATCGACATACAGCAGAAGCACGCTCCCGGTACGGGGATTGACGCGCACCCCTTCGATGCCGTCTATGGCATCCAGCCTGTCCGCAAGGCTCTGCGCCCGGCGGAGGCTGAACCGGGAACGGGCGCGCAACCGCATCCGTCCCGGCAATTCATGAATGATAACAAATGGCATGGACATCTCTTTTCAAGCAAAAATGTACAAATCCCGTCCGAAGCGGCGGAAGGAAAACCGCCTCGGACAGGATTGCAGGGAGCTAGGCCTTGTCTTCGGCTTCCCGACGCTGCTCGGCCGCATGCCGGGCCTCTTCCATCATGTCCTCGACGTTTTCCTTGACCGTTTCCACCTTGGAGAGCATGGCGTCCTTGACGTCCATGCCGCGGCTCAGAAGATCCGTAGCCAGCGGCTTGATATCCAGCTTTCCGCGGCTGACCGCCACCGCGCCGATTGCGCCAAGAGCCAGGCCGCCAAGGAAAAACAAACCGTACTTCATGTTCTCGTTCATGTTTCTCTCCCTAGATTAAGAAAATCATTATCAGTTAAAGGGTGTCAAAAAATCAGAAAACCATCATGCCAATCTTGTGCGCGGCAGCCGCCACACCGAAGGCGAACGCGGTGTTGAACAGCATGCTGAACGCAACCCATCCCCAGCTGCCCGCCTCCTGCCGGATGACCACAAGAGCCACAAAGCACGGCGAATAAAGAAGCACGAACAGCATAAGGGACAATGCCGTCGCCTTGTTCCAATTGGGGTCCTGGGCAAGGCGTTCCGCCAGCGACGTCGCTTCCTCGGGGTCCTGCTCGCCAAGCGAATAGGCCGTGCCGAGCGTGGAGACAATGGCTTCCTTGGCGGCGATGCCGCCGAGCAGGGCCACGTCCGTGCGCCAGTCAAAACCCAGGGGGCGAGTCAGCGGCTCGATGGCCATGCCAAGACGTCCGGCTACGGAATTCTGAAGGGAGGCTTCGGACAGCGCGGCTTCCACGGCGGCAAGTTCCTCTTCCAGAGGTTCGCGTTCCGCGCCTTCGGGCAGCCCTTCAATCGTTTCCTGCAAGGCGGCGATCTGCGCTTCCAGCGGAGCGGCTTGATCCGCATCCAGCGTCGGGAACGTCATGCTCGCCCAAATCAGGATGGATACGGCAACCAGAACCGTCCCCGCCTTTTTGAGATACAGCCACGTCCGTTCCCAACAGTGCGTCAAAACGCTGCGGAGGGTCGGGGTGCGGTACGGCGGCAATTCCATGACGAACGGCGTCGATTCGCCGCGGATGATGGTCGAGCGCAGCAGCAGCGACATGAGCAGCGCGGCGGCCCAGCCTGCCAGTGTCAGGAAAAACATGGTGCTGGCGGGGTTTTCGGGGAAGAAGACCCCAACCAGCAGAAGAAACACGGGGAGCTTGGCTCCGCAGGCCATGTAGGGAAGCGTAAGCAGCGTCGCCAGCTTCTCCTTGGGGCTGCGGAGGGTACGGGTCGCCATGACGCCGGGGATGGCGCAGCCGCCCGCAATGCCGCCCGCGATGATGAACGGCATGACCGAGGCACCGTGCAGGCCGAACGCCCGGAACACACGGTCCAGCATATAGGCCATGCGGGCCATATAGCCGAAGTCCTCAAGCAGGGCCACGAGCGTAAACATGATGACGATGAGGGGCACGAAGCTCATGACCCCGCCGAGGCCGTCGATGACGCCGCTGACGATCAGCGACTTCAGGAAACCGTCCGGCATCAGTTCGCCCACCGTATCGCCCAGCCAGCCGAAACCATCCTCCACCCAGCCCTGAGGATAGGCTCCCACCACAAACGTGAGCTGGAACATGGCGTACATCACGCCGAGCATGATGAGCGGCCCGAGCAGCGGATTGGTCAGCACCTTGTCGATCTTGTCGGAAAGGGCCAGCCGATCCTTTGCAGATTCGCGCTGGACGGTTCCGTCGCGCAGGATGCTGCGGATAAAGCCGTAGCGATAGTCGGCAATGACGGCTTCCGGGGATGTCCCCAGCGTATTGCGGATATGTTCCGACACGGCGGCGCGTTCGGCCCGGAGCTGCGAGGCCACTGCCGGCATGGACTCGGCCTGCTTCAGGATTTCCTCATCGTTCTCGAGGATCTTCAGCGCGATCCAGCGCGCCGGATACCGGTCCACAAGCAGGTTCTTTTCTTTCAGGATGGATTCCATCCGCGCAAGCACCGGATCAAGATCCGAGCCATAGGAAATTTCCAGCGGGTGGCTTCCCCTGTAGCCAAAGGCGATGGCCTCGCGCAGGGCTTTCCTCAGCCCTTCACCGGAGCGGGCCACGGTAGCGACCACCGGGATGCCGAGCTTTTTGCCGAGTTCCTCAATGTTGACCTGAATGCCGGCCTTGCGGGCCTCGTCCATCATGTTGCAGGCGAGCACCACCGGCAACCCCATTTCCATAATCTGCACCGTCAGGAACAGGTTGCGCTCAAGGGCGGACGTATCCACAAGATTCACCACCGCCATGGGCTTCTCGGCATACGTTTCGGGAGCGAGCACGGCACGGGTGACGATCTCTTCCTGCGAGTAGGCCGTCAGGGAATAGGTTCCCGGAAGGTCCACCATCGTGACCTCCACGCCGTCCAGAACGACGCGGCCTTCTTTCTTCTCCACGGTCACACCGGGATAGTTGCCCACATGCTGGTGCGTTCCGGTATATTCATTAAACGCGGTGGTCTTTCCACAGTTGGGATTTCCGGCCAGCGCAATGCGGACGGCTTTCAACGCCGCGTGTCTTGGCTCTTCGTTCCCGGCACGGCGAAGCCGCTCGGTCTGGGCCTGGCTCATACAACCTCCACAGTGATAAAATCAGCTTCCCGGTTCCGCAGGGCAAGCGTGACCCCGAAAAGCCGCAAGGCAACCGGATCGCGCAGCGGCGCGCGCCCCACAATTTCCACATCCGTACCGGGGATCAGCCCCATATCCCGAATGCGCCGCCCAAGCTCTCCGTCCGCGTCCACGCTGACGATGCTGCCCTTCTGCCCTTCCTGCATCTGGCGCAACCCAATCTTTTGCATGTGCCTCTCCGTTGTGATTTCAAATTTCATTATCATATCCAGCCGCATCATGAGCGGACATGGATGTTTTTCCCCTTGGGCCATGTAGGGCTTCTACATTTGTGAGCACGCAGATTTCACATGAAAACCTGCGTGCTCACAGCCATGTCATGGGGGAGAATGACGTGTCGGAATCAACGTATACTGTATTTGAATTTCATTTTCAATATCAAATCAAAAAAATTTTATTGCCCAAGGGCCGCCAGCACACGCTTTCCCCAGTCCTCGACATCATCCTGATGGGAGGAGAGATCGCCATCTATCTTCAATCCTTCAAGCATCTGCACCGCTCCGAGATCGGCAAGGCGGGCTTCAATAACGTCCACGGCCCCGCAAAAATGTTCGAAACTGCTGTCGCCGGTCGCAAAGCACGCCGTCTTCACGCCCTTTGCGCCGATGGAATGAAACGCCTCGAAAAGCGGTTCAAAATCCGGCTGCAATTCAATCTCGTCGGTGCCCCACGCGGAGCAGCCGAAGAGGACGGCATCATACCCCGCGCACAGCCCTTCGGGGGTGGCGTTGGCGGCGTCTTCCACATCCACCGTATGGCCCGCAACCCGGAACTGGTTGCCCAAAGCCTCGGCGACAGCCGCCGTATTGCCGGTAGTAGAGCCGTACACAACAAGAATGTTCATGGCATGTCCTCTTTTTCGTGCTTAGTGTTCGTGATGATGATCATGGTGTTCATGATGATGCCCGCCGCATTTTCCACCGCAAGTGCACTGTTTGCATTTGCCGCAGCATCCGGTTTTCTTTTTGCGCTGGGGTACAATCAGCACACGGCTTCCCGAGGGGGCGATCTGAAACCCGTTTTCGCCCTTGAAGAACAGCTGCGCCGCGGGAACAGGCGTCTTGCACAGCCGCGCCTGCAAGACTTTCCCGCCAAAGGGAACGATATCCCGCAGCTCTGCCGTATCGACAAACACCCTGCCGCCGCACCGGTATTCCTTCAACAAAAGGTTTAACAGCTCATGGGCGGAGCTGCCGTCAAAAACGCCCCGCATCCGTACATGAAGATTGTCTTTATTATGGTGGTACTGCATATGGAAATCCGCACTCATGCCTGTTCTCCTTCACGCTGCGACGCTTCCCCGCCGAGAAGCCGGGAAATGGTATTCAGGCTTCCGTTGGGCAGCATATGGAATGTCTTGTTATGTTTTTTTGCCAAATTCTTTACCTTGATACAGGCCCCGTGGCTGTTGCAGTTGACGGGGCACAGGATAATATCCGCCCGTCGGAGGCTTTTTTCCAGCTGGCGGGTTCCGCCCTGCAGGGAGCCGTTATGATAGTCAAGAATGCCGCCACCGCCTTCAATGTATTCACGATAGCGGGCTTCCATGCGCTCCACTCCGCCGACAATCAGAATCCGCTTGCTGCACAGGTCGAACGACGGGCAGCTCTCGTTGCAGGCCCGGTCACAGCAGGTTTCCCCGCCACACGCTGCGGAGTCCGCATACGAGGCGAAGGCCTGCTTTCTGTTCTGGCTCAGCAGTGATTGCACCAGCTCCCGCTGGGATTCAAAACGCTCGGTCAACGCGGCAAGGGAATCGCGCAGGGCGGCGTTTTCGGCTTCGAGTTCCGGGCCCCGGATTTCCCAGAGGTCGGGGGAAGCGTCATAAAAGATTTCCAGATCCGCTTTCAGGCGATCCCGCTCGTCACGCAGCGCGGCATTGTCCTGCGCCAGCAGACGCCTGCCCTCTTCCAGCGACTCCAGCTCGGAACGCAGGGCGGCCTCGCGCTCCTTCAGCATCCGGATGCGGTTTGCCTGCTGCTCCTGCTTGCGCTGCATCTCCAAAAACTGGAGGCGTGTCCGCATCTGCTCTTCCGCAACGCCGTGCATCGCCATATGCACAGAGCCGTATACCGTGCGCCGCCCCTCGTCCGAAAGCGTCCGCGTAGCCGCGGCCCACAGCACATGTAGGTAACGCCCGGCCGTAAAGGCCTTTTTCCAGCTTGCAAGGAACGCGGATTCGTCCAGTGAACGAAGAGGCGCGGCCTCGCGCTCATACTTGCGGCGCAGAAGCTGGCTCATCTTTCTGGAAAGCGGGCTTTCCGTAGCGGCAGCATTGACGAGCAGCTCGTGGACTTCAAACGGGGTCAGCTCCGCCGGCGAAAGCGACATCTTCTTGAGCAAGAGTTTCTGCTCCGCCGGAGTGATTCCCATTCCGACAAGCGGACAGCGGAAAAGCTCGTCTGCCTCCCAGATTCCGTGAACGGTACGTGCCGCGGGCGCGGCAAAGGGGAATGATTCCTGTGGTAACCAGCACATTGTCTTACTCCGTTTCGTTCTGTTGGAGACAATCTGCACAATATGAAAATGAAAGTCAAGTTCAATAAGAAGGTTTTTTTATCCCGCACCTGCCATTCCTTCCATGTATTCCATGATTTTACATGCAAGGACAACGTGTTGAAAGCGGACAAAAAAACTCCGGCCTGCAAAGGCTCCCACGGGGCGCGCCATCAACCCCGCACGAAAGCCTTCCGCGTAAAAAGCATTGTATTCCAAATCGTTGCCCATATTTTTCGCCTGAACGTCCGCATCCCCTCTTGCGTAGAACGTCCGGCTGGATTAAGCAGCGAAGAGACAACCAGCCCGGACAAAGCCGGGCGCAGGAGAAAACACTTATGGGCAAGATTCTTGTCACTGGCGGAACAGGCTATCTCGGAACCCACATGCTGGTGGAACTCGTCAAGCAGGGATACGAGCCTCTGTGCGTGGACAACCTCCACAACAGCAACCCCGCCGTGCTTCTCGCCGTCAAAGCCATTTGCGAAAAAGAGATTCCCTTCATCAAGGCGGATGCCTGCGATACCGCCGCCATGAAACGGCTGTTTTCGGAATATGCGATCGATGCGGTCATCCACTTCGCCGGGCACAAGGCCGTGGGCGAATCCGTAGCGCACCCGCTCATGTACTACCGGAACAACTACGATTCGGCCCTGACCATTCTTGAAATGTGCCTCGAATACGGCAGCGCGCTTGTCTTCAGCTCCTCTGCCACGGTGTACGGCGTGCCGCATTTCCTTCCCCTCACGGAAGAGCACCCCCTGAGCGCAGTCAATCCATACGGGCGCACCAAGCTGTATATTGAAGAAACCATTCGCGACGTAGCCCTCGCCAACCCCGGCTTCAATGTGTCGATCCTCCGCTATTTCAATCCGGTCGGGGCACACGAGTCCGGACTCATCGGGGAAAACCCCAACGGCATCCCCAACAACCTCATGCCGTTCATCTGCCAGACGGCGGCGGGCATCCGCAAGGAACTACAGGTCTTCGGCAACGATTACGACACCCCGGACGGAACCGGCGTGCGCGACTATATCCATGTGACTGATCTCATTTCCGGGCACATCGCGGCCCTCAGGAAGCTGGAAACCAAGCCCGGCTGCATCATCCATAATCTGGGAACCGGCAACGGAACCAGCGTGCTGGAGATGGTCCGCCGCTTTGAGAGCGTCAACGGCGTGAGCGTCCCCTACAGGCTTGTGGCCCGCCGTCCGGGTGACGTGGCCAGCTGCTATGCCGACCCCTCGCGGGCGGCCTCCGAACTCGGCTGGAGGGCCGTCAAGACGCTTGACGACATGGTCCGCGACAGCTGGATCTGGCAGCAGCGGTGCTCAAGAAAGTAAGGCCGCGGGAAAGGGCCGCACCTTTCCCCCGGCTATGAAAACAGCCCCGGAATCGCTGGATTTCGGGGCTGTCTTTATGGAGAAGGCCGGTTTCCGGTTACGAGAAGTCCTTCCAGACCTGCACGCCGGTATAGCATTCAACGGCGACAAGGATAATCAGCAGCACGTTGAGGACGCCATGAATGAGCGGCAGGATCTTCCGCTTTTTCTTGTAGCGGTTCATGATAAAGCCGGTAATCAGACCAAGGAAGGACAGCCCGATGACAGGCCAGGCAAGCTGGGCATGAAGACCGGTGATGTGCGTGCTGCCGAACAAATCCAGCGTGACATAGAAGCCCAGCCCGCCGAGAATCCAGAGTGCCAGAGCCAGCGTTCCAAGCTTGACGTGCTGCTTCCACGGAAACAGCGTCTTTTTGCCGAGCAGCATGGCAACACGCTTCAGCCCCTGCCACATGGCCCACACGCCAAGGACCGCCGCACAGATCTGCATCGTGGGATGCAGCCACAAGAGCGTTTCACTCATCCTTACTTCTCCTGAGATCCGAGTCTGATTATTAGGACTTATTCCTGAGAATGAGCCTAGCCTATCTTGCTCTGAGACGCAAGGATTTTCGCCAGCGTCTGAGGGCCTGCTGGCGCGGCACTTCGCATAACCTCCCGTGTTGCCGAGGGAAAACGGCTCTCTCGGCAACGCGGGATTCATGGCCTACTTGTACATCGGCAACACTTGCAGCACAAACAGGACGTGGCATACGGCCGTGATGCAGCCATACAGTAGGAGGACATAGACCGTCAGGGAGCCGCCCGGCGTGCGGAACTCGGCCTCCGGGAACTTCTTGCGGCTGGCCCGGAGCATCAGCGCGGGAACAATGACCGACCAGATTGTCGCGGCAAGACCGGCCCAGCCGATGGCGGCGAGAAAGCCGTCCGGCTTGATCAGCCCGCCGATCACGGGCGGCAGGAACGTGACGATCGTGGTCTTGGTGCGCCCCCATGTGGAGTCATCGAACTTGCAGAGATCCGCGATATAGTCGAACAGGCCCAGCCCGGCCCCCAGAAAGGAGGTCGCCACCGCAAAGAAGGAAAACGCTTCCAGCATCCGCAGGATAAACCCGCTGTTGATGCCCGATCCCGCGGCACGAATGAGGTCGCCCACATTCCCGCCCGCGGCAATGACGGACTTGAAGTGCTCGCGGGAAATGACGCCGTCCGCCGCGACCATCCATGCGACATAGCAAAGGAAGGCAATCAGGGTTCCGTAGCGGAGGCACTTGTTGATATCCACGGGACGCTTGCCGAAATATTTGACCAGACTCGGAACCGAGGCATGGAAGCAGAACGACGTGAGATAGGTGGACAACGCGCACCAGATGAAAATCGCCGCGCCGCCGCCCGAACTGTCCTCGCCGATATCCAGCAGCACGGGGAGACGGATCTGCGAGAGCATTCCGGTCATGGAAAGAATGAAGGTCAGCACCATGCCGCCCATCAGGACGACGGAAAGGCGATCGACAAACCGGGTACTCCACCAGACGCAGGCGACCAGGGCCAGCGCAAAGCACAGGCTCGAAGCCACCGTTCCCGGATTGTTGCCCGTCACGGCCATAATCGTCTGCTGCACGGTCGAACCGCCGCCGCTGACATAGGCATAGACAAGGATATACAGGACGAACGCGACCGCTATGCCGTTGATGGTGCTCCAGACCGGCCCGAGGGTATCACGAACCAGCGTGTGGAAGCTGCTCCCCGGCTCGTAGTGCAGGTTCACTTCCAAAATGGCCTGGCTCGATCGCAGCATCAGCAGCCATGTGACCACCATCAGCAGCATTGACCAATAAATCCACATGCCTGCCGAAATCATAGGCAAGGCCAGCATTCCGGCTCCTATGGCAGTGCCGGCAATGATCATCGTCCCGCCCAACACACTTCCTTGATTCGCCATGTTTCCCCCGTTTTGCGCCTGACGGCAAAAAGAACAGTCTCCGGCATCATCTCCCTGATGCCGCGCCAAACCCTTACAACATCCGCATCTGCGGAAAGCCCATAGTATCCTCTAAAAACGGGAACAGGTCCATAGCTGAAGCCGGCTCAGAAGGTTCGCCCTGCTTTTATCACAACACACTGCCATTCAAGGCATTCTCTTTTCATGCCCCAAAAAGGCGGACAAGCTCCGATCCTCAGGGGGTTCTTGCCCCCACAAGCGTGATTCCCTGCCGTACTGTTGCAGGGCCGCTCCCGGACAGGACTTCGGCAATCCCAAAAGGCCCGCCTGCAAAGGCCGCCACAATGCAGCATCGCCACGACAAGCCGGAGACGAATAAACAAGGCTTTCCATCTTCATACCAACAAACCCGATGCTGATGATACTATGCCGCCTGAAAGCCGCATCCGTACCGTTTTCAACGGTTGTTCCGCCTTGTATTTTCCCATCCCCCCGTATTGCCTGCCCTTCTTTTCGGCTTCCCGTATCTGCCGACAGCCGTGCGATCCGCTAGACTTTTTTTCACACGATTGTCATACTACGGTAACAATCTAATAGAGCCTGACTGCTACAAAATTCCGCATGGACGCCATCATGATGAGAGGAAGGAGGAGTTGTCGTGGTTAACGTATCCTTGGAATGTCCGGCCCAGCAGTGCGCTGCCGACGAAATCCAGGAACTGAGCTGCCCTGATTTATATTTAAACAGGGAAATCAATTGGTTGGATTTTGATTCCAAAGTGCTCGCCGAAGCCATGGATAAAACGCTCCCGCTTCTTGAGCAGTTGAAGTTCCTTGCTATCTTTTACAATAACCTCGACGAATTCTTTATGGTCCGCGTGGCCAACGTCTACCGGCAGTACCGCAGCGGAGCCGCCTCCACCTCGCCGGATCGCATGACTCCGGCCAAACAGCTGGCGGAAATAAGGCGCAGGGTGCTCGTGCTGCTGTCGCAGGCACAGGAGCACTGGCGCAAGCGGCTCGCCCCCCAGCTGTTCGACCGGGGCGTGCGGCTGGTACGCTACGGTGATCTTTCGGAAAAGCAGCGGCGTTTTCTGGACGGCTATTTCAAGAATGAAATCTATCCGGTGCTGACACCGCAGGCCATCGACCCCGGGCATCCCTTTCCGACCATTTCCAACACCTGCCTCAACTTCATCATCCAGCTCCGCAGCCGCGACGGGGTCACCCGTTTTGCCCGGCTGAAGTGCCCCAACAATGTTTCCCGCTTCATTTTCGTCCCCCGGAACAAGGAAGCCAAGACCTACGCCTCGCTGGGCTTCAATGCCAATGTCCGGGACGACGACATCCTGTTGCTGGAAGATCTCATAGCCGAATACCTCAGCGCGCTGTTCCCCGGCAACACGGTGGTCTGCGCGGGGCTGTTCCGCATCACCCGCAATACCGATGTGGAGCTTGAGGAGGACGACGCCGACGACCTGCTGGAGGCCGTCAAGGATCTCGTTGAGCAACGCCGCTTCGGGGATGTGGTGCGCCTTGAGATCGCCCACGGAACCTCAAAAGAGCTGAGTTCCTTCCTGACCGAGCGGCTGGGGATGCAGCCCTTCCAGATCTACCGGGTCAAAGGCCCGCTGGCTTTTTCCGAGCTTATGGGGCTGTACGGCGTGGACAGGCCCTGCCTCAAGGATACGCCCTTTTACGGGCGGATTCCCGGCATCTTTCAGGAGGGAGAGCTGTACGCGCACATTCAGAAGAAGGACATCCTCCTGTTCCACCCCTACGACAGCTTTCTGCCCGTGCTGGAATTTATCCGGCATTCCAGCGAGGACCCGGGAGTCATCGCCATCAAGCAGACGCTCTACCGCGTGGGCAAGGACTCGCCCATCGTAAAGGCCCTCATCGAGGCGAGACGCCGGGGCAAGCAGGTCACCGCCGTGGTCGAGCTGAAGGCGCGTTTTGACGAGGAACGGAACATCACCTGGGCCGAAGAGCTGGAAAAGGCGGGGGTCAACGTCGTCTACGGGCTGGTGGGCATGAAGATCCATGCCAAGCTCTGCCTCGTGGTCCGAAAGGAACCGGAGGGCGTGCGGCGGTACGCCCATATCGGAACCGGCAACTACAACCCCTCCACCGCCAAGCTGTATACGGACATTGGCCTGATTACCGCCAACCCCGAACTCTGCGCGGATGTGACGGATCTCTTCAATGTCATGACCGGATACGCCCACCGGGAGCAGTATCGGGAACTGCTTGTTTCCCCGCTGTCGATGCGCCGCTCGCTCATGGACATGATCCAGAACGAAATCGACATGCACCAGCGGCACGGCAACGGCGAGATCATCTTCAAATGCAACCAGCTTGTGGACAGGCACCTCATCCGCGCGCTCTACCGCGCCTCCATGCGCGGCGTAAAGGTCAGGCTTCAGGTACGCGGGGTCTGCTGCTTGCGGCCCGGCGTGAAGGGCATCAGCGAAAATATCGAAGTCACCTCGATTGTGGGCCGTTTTCTGGAGCACGCCCGCATCTATTGGTTCAACGCCAACGGCGAGGGCTTCCTGTATATCGGCAGCGCGGATCTCATGCCGCGGAACCTTGACCGGCGCATCGAAGTGCTTGCGCCGATTCTCGACCCCGATCTGCGGGATACGCTTCGCAACCAGATTCTGGAAGTCCACCTCCGCGACAATGTGCAGGCGTGGCGTCTTCAGGAAGACGCCACCTACCGTCGCCTTGAACCCGGCAAGGATCAGGCCCCCGTCAACGCCCAGTCAATCATGATGCGGGGCAGCCGCGAACCGGCCTGACCCCAAAAGCAGAAAGGAACATGATCATGACCAATTCCCCGGCAACCATGTCTCTCCAGCCTCAGACCGAAGAACCCAAGACACCGCGCCCGCGCCGCGCCGCCCCCAAAAAGAAGGCCCCCGCCGCAACGGTTCCGGCACCGCAGGCCGCGCAGCCGGAAACCGCCCCTGCCCTCGATCCGGTGCAGGAAACCGTGCGCGAACCGCTCGCCGCTCCCGAGATTGCGGCGGAACCGGCGGCGGAGCAGGCTCCCCTCCCGGACGGCAAGCCGCTGGAGCAAGAGGATATGCCGCTCTCCACGGCTGTCTTGCCCGAGTCGCCCGTGGTTGCCGACTCTCTGGAACACGGGCAGCGCGTCGCCGCCATCGTGGCGAGGCTGTTTCAGGATCTGGCAGGCCTCCACAAGCTCGACGACATCTGGGGGCATCGGCTCCACCTCGCGGCGCAGCTGCACGACATCGGCTTTGCCGAAGGCCGCAAGGGGCACCACAAGGTCAGCATGCGGATCATCGAGGAGGATCTGAGCCTCAACATTCAGGACGAAGACCGCCCGTGGGTGGCTCTGCTGGCCCGCTATCACCGCAGGGCATGGCCTTCCCGCAAACACGAACGCTTCGCAGCCCTGAACAAGGCCGATCAGAAAGCCCTCTGCAAGGCGGCCTCGCTGCTCCGCATCGCGGACGCGCTCGACTACACCCATAAGGGCCTCGTGGGGCAGCTTGAACTGGCCGTCAAGAAACGCAAGGTGCGTATCGTTCTCCACTGTTCCGGCGACTGCTCGGCGGAAATGGCGCGGGTGCTCAAAAAAGGCGATTTATTCATGTCTATCTTCGAGCGGGAGCTGGAGTGCGTATGTCAGGCGAACTAGACTCGCAGCCGGAAAAAATCATCGGCATCATCGACCTCGGCAGCAACTCCGTGCGGCTTCTGCTGGTCCGCATCCACGCGGACGGCTCCACCACCACGCTCAATCAGGTCAAGCACATGGTTCGGCTTGGCGAGGGCGGCTTTACCCGCAACCGCCTGCAGGAAGAAACCATGTCCCGCACCATCGCCGTTCTGCGGGGATTTGCGGAAATGTGCAAGGTGTATGAAACGTCGGAAATCATCGCCATCGCCACCGCAGCCGTGCGCGATGCCGACAACGGGCCTGTGTTCATCCGCCGCGTCCAGGAAAAGACCGGCATCGAATTCACGGTCGTCTCGGGCCGTGAAGAGGCCCGGCTCATCTACCTCGGCGTGTCCAGCGGCCTGGAGCAGACCCAATCGCTCCGGCTGTTCATCGACATCGGCGGCGGCAGCACCGAGCTTATCGTCGGAGACTCCTTCGAGCACAAGAACCTCGATTCGCTCAAGCTCGGCTGCGTGCGCCTGACCAACCTCTTTTTCGAGGACGACAAAGGCCCGGTGTCCGCCTACAGCTATGCGGCTCTGCAACGCTACATCCGCAACGAGGCCCTGCACTCGTTCCAGCGTATCGCGGGCTTTGATATCCCCGAGGCCGTCGCCAGCTCCGGTACGGCCCAGAGCCTTGCGGAAATCGCCGCCGCGCTGGAGCAGGAAGACGCCGCCCGCGAAGGCAGGCCCGCCACCGCCTCCCGGCATGTCCTCAGCTACGAGGGTCTGCGCCGCGCGGTTCGGGAACTCTGTGCCCGCAGCCTTGAAGAACGCAAAAACGTTCCCGGCATGAACCCCAACCGCGCCGATGTCATCATCGCCGGCGCGGCGATCCTCCAGACCATCATGGAAGAGCAGGGATTCGAAAGCGTAACCATCAACAACCGGAACCTGCAAAACGGCATTCTTGTCGACTACCTCATGCGGACGTATCCGCAAAAGGCCCAGCTCCGCCCCGCCCGCGAGGAAAGCGTCCTCCAGCTGGCCCGATTCTGTCATTTTGAGGAAAGGCACTCGCGCCACATCACGGAACTCGCCCTTGAGCTTTTCGACAGTGCCCGGGAAATGGGGCTGCACGATGCCCCGCCCGTCTCCCGCGAGCTGCTCGGCTACGCGGGGCTGCTGCACGATATCGGCATTTTCATTTCCTTTGCCAACCACAACGCGCACAGTCATTATCTTATCCGCAATACCGAGCTGCTCGGCTTCACGGAACGCGAGATTGAGCTGATGGCGGCCCTTGCCTTCTTCCACCGCAAGCGTCCTTCCAAAAAGATCCCGCTGTTCCTTGAGCTTGAGGAAAGCATCCGGGAAGAAACACGCCTGCTGTCCCTGTTCCTCACCCTTGCGGAACGCATGGACAAAAGCCATCGGCAGATCATCGGCTCGGCCCGTTTTGTCCGCACCGACGACGGAGCACTGGAGCTGCACCTCCGCTCCGCCGATGCCTGCCCTATCGAAATCGAAGAAATCCGGCGCAGCATCAAGCTCGTCAAGAAGGTCTTCCGCACGCCCTGCGAACTCGTGCCCGTCATTGATCCCAGGGAAGACATCCCGGCCTGAACCGCCCTGTTCCGGTCTGTTCCGG
>CAZIFC010000002.1:182838-220786 GCA_964538355.1 uncultured Lawsonia sp.
ATTGATCCCAGGGAAGACATCCCGGCCTGAACCGCCCTGTTCCGGTCTGTTCCGGCCTGTTCCGGTCTGTTTCGCCATGTTCCGCCGTATTCCGGCGGGTTTCGGGGGGGGCCGCCTTTGGGCGGCCTCTCGCCCTGCGCCGTCAGCCCTTTTCCGTGGGACGCACCGGCCCCGGCATTCCGGTCGCCCGGCGGTTCCGGATTTCAAAAAATGTCGGCTCAACCCGCCTTCAGGACAAGACTCCGCCTCGCTCCCGTGCTATCTTCCGTTCCGCGCAAGGCAAACGGCCTGCACAGCACAAGGAGCGGAACCATGCCCTTTCCCCACATTACGCTTGATCCGACGCTCGGGCGGCTCTGGCCCGAGTCACGGCTCGGCTGCCTTTTCTGCACAACGGAAGTGCTTCCCCGCGAGTCCTCCCTCTGGAACTGCCTTGAAACCGAAACAGCCCCCTACCTCAGGGCCATGCTGGAAACCACGCCGCTTGCCGCCATCCCCAACCTTGCGGAATCGCGGCAGGCATACAAGGCTTTCGGAAAGGATCCCGGCAGGTTCAGGATTTCTTCGGACGCGCTCTACCGCCGGATCAGGCAGGGCAAGGGCCTGTATCAGATAAACAGCCTTGTCGACGCCAACAACCTCGTTTCGCTGGAAACGGGCTTCTCTCTCGGTTCCTACGATGCCGCGCGGATCGATCCTGAAATCACCTTCCGGCTCGGCACGTCCGGCGAAACCTACCCCGGCATCGGCAGGGACGAAATCGATCTCGAAAACATGCCGCTGCTCGCGGACTCCCGGGGGGCTTTCGGCTGCCCTACCAGCGACTCCACACGGGCCATGATTACGACGGAAACCCAAAGCTGCCTGACGGTCATCTTTTCCTTCTCGCCCCGTGCGAGCCTTGAGGAAGCCCTTGCCAGGGCCATCCGGCGTTTTGGGCAGTATGTACGCATTGCGAATGTTGAAACCCGCATCGTGGAATAGCCGCCGGAGATCGTCATGGCTTTGGAAACCAAACGGATGGAAGGCTACGCCTATGTCCTTGCCGCGGCCTTTCTGTGGTCGCTCATCGGGCCTTTTTCCAAAATCTGCATGGAAGAGGGGCTTGCTCCGCTGGAGGTGGCCTTCTGGCGTGCCCTGCTCGGCGGGATCTGCTTTTTCGTGCAGACGGGCGTTTGCGGCGGCGCGCGCATTCCGGTCAGGCACGCCCTGTTCTTCTGCCTGTTCGGGGTGTTGAGCATCAGCGTCTTTTTCAGTTCGCTGCAAGTCTCCATCCAGCTCAGCGGCGCGGCGATGGCGATGGTGCTACTCTACACGGCTCCGGCATGGGTAGCCGTCTTCTCCCGCATTCTCTTTCGCGAGAGCTTTTCCCGGCGCAAGGGTCTGGCTCTGGCCCTCGCGCTCGGGGGCACCGCACTGGTCTGCTTCTCCGGCGGCAGCCTGAACGCCGAACCTTCCACGCTGGGCATCCTCTGCGGCCTGATTTCCGGGCTGTGCTATGCCTCGCACTTCCCGTTCTACGTCTGGTGGCAGCCCCGCTACTCCACGGCCACGCTCTATGCCTATATGCTTCTCGGCGGCGCGGCGGCCCTGTTCCCCTTCGTCGACTTCGCTCCGCACCGAACCCCGACCGCATGGCTCAACCTGCTGGCCCTCGGCGTCATCACCAATTACGGGGCCTACCTCGCCTACGGCAGAAGCCTCCAGCTCATCAGCCAGGTCAAGGCCGCCATCATCGGCAACATCGAACCCGTGCTGGCAACCTTCTGGGTATGGCTGATCTGGAACGAAAACTTTTCCGCCGCCGGATGGGCCGGCAGTGCGCTGGTGATCTCGGCGGTCTTCCTGCTGACGGCTGACCGGAGCTGACGCGCCGCCCGCGGGAAGCCGCGCAAAACCCTCTTTCCGCATTGTTTTCCGCAAAATCCTCCCTGATCGGGGAACTCCCCCGATTCCCTCCCGAAAGAAAACAGGGTAGATCAACCCAAGCGCATCGCGCCCTTTCCTACGATCCTGCCGGAGGTACGCATGAACCTGACCGTCGAATATCAGCACATCACCGAACTGTTCCGCAATGCCCACGCCGAGGGGCGGCACTTCCTCTATGAGTTTGAAGTGTATAACCTGCTGGCCCTTTCCGGTTCGGAAACGCCGCCCAAATGTTCCTTCATCCCCCGGAACGCCCGCCCGTCGGAAGAAGAAATCATGTCCATGCCCGGCGAAAAGGCCGTGCTCAAAATCATTTCCCCGACCATCATCCACAAGACCGAGGTGGGCGGGGTACGCATCGTTCCCAAGACGCCGGACAAGGTGCGCTCCGCCGTGCGCCGGATGCTCTCCGAAGTCCCGGAACGCTATGCCGAATGGATCGAGCACAGCCCCGCCTCCGCGCCGGAAAGCTACCGCGGGCTGACCGGAACGGCCCTTCAGAACGCGGTGGCCGCCGACATCAAGGGGGTCTTGCAGGTGCAGTTCATGCCGCCGGATTCGGAATCCTTCGGCAACGAACTGATCGTGGGCCTGCGCCGAACCCGTGAATTCGGCATGGTCATCAGTGCGGGGCTTGGCGGAACCGACACCGAACTCTATGCCGAACGGTTCCGCAAGGGGCAGGCCATCGTCGCCGCCCTGACCGAACTGACGGACGGGGACGCCTTTTTCGAGCTGTTCCGCAAGACGGTCTCCTACCGGAAGCTTGCCGGGCTGACCCGCGGGCAACGCCGCATCATTACCGACGAACAGCTGATCGAATGCTTCGAATCCTTCATCCGCATGGGCAACACCTTTTCCCCCTCGAACCCCGATGCGCCGTTCATCATCGAAGAGCTGGAAATCAACCCCTTTACGTTTACCGACTACCTCATGGTTCCGCTGGACGGCATGTGCCGCTTCTCCGTCCCCGGCGAGCAGGGCATTTCCCGCCCCATCCACAAAATCGGCAACCTGCTGCATCCACGCTCCATCGGCATCATTGGAGTTTCCGCAACCCGGCGGAATTTCGGGCGCATCATCCTTGAAAACGTCATTGCCTCGGGTTTCGACCGGGACAGGCTGACCATCATCCGGGACGGCGGCGAGGATGCCTCCGGCGTGCGCTGCGTGCCTTCCGTAAAGGATCTGGGCGAGCCGCTGGATCTGTTCATCGTCGCCATCGGCGCGGAACACGTTCCCGCGCTGGTGGACGACATCATCACCTCCAAGGCGGCGCACAGCGTGATGCTCATCCCCGGCGGACTCGGGGAAACCGAAGAGAGCCGGGACATGACCGCCCGCATGATCGCCCGCATCAACGAAGCCCACGCCGCCCTCCCCTCCGGTGGAGACGGCGGCCCCGTGTTCCTCGGCGCGAACTGCATGGGCGTGATTTCCCGCCCCGGCAAGTACGACACCTGGTTCATCCCCGCCGCCAAGATGCCGGATTATCGACGCTATCCCTGCCGCCGCACCGCCATTTTCAGCCAGAGCGGAGCCTTCTTGCTGAACCGCTTCAGCCAGACCCCGGAAATGAGTCCGGCCTACCTTGTCTCGATGGGAAACCAGACCGATCTGACCCTCGGGGACATGATGCGCCACTTCATGGACTCCTCGGAGGTGGATGTCATCGCCGTGTATGCGGAAGGCTTCAAGGATCTTGACGGGCTTCAGTTCGCGGAAGCCGTGCGCGAGGCCGTGCGCCGCGACAAGCAGGTGATTTTCTACAAGGCCGGACGCACCCCCGAAGGCAAGACCGCGACAAGCGGGCATACCGCGTCCCTTGCGGGAGACTACATGGTCTGCGAAACCTGCATCCGGCAGGCGGGGGCAATCATGGCCCGCAACTTCACGGAGTTTCAGGATCTCATCCTGCTGGCGGAAACCTTCGCCACGGCCTCCATCCGGGGCAAGCGGCTCGGGGCGGTCAGCGGCGCGGGCTTTGAGGCCGTCGGCATGGCGGATTCCCTCCAGTCCGACGAGTACAGCCTGTGCCTCGGGGAGCTTTCCGAGACGACCCGCGCGGCAATGAAACAGCTCATCGCCTCCCGCGGGCTTGAAAAGCTCGTGCCGATCCACAACCCGCTCGACATCAACCCCGGTGCGGACGACGAAGTGCACGCCTGCATGGCGGAACTGATGCTCAACGACGAAAACATCGATGCCGTTGTCATCGGGCTTGACCCGCTCTCCCCGGTCACGCATTCACTGGAAGAAACGGATATCGACGCCTTCCGCATGGACGCTCCCAACGGGATCCTGACGCTGCTCTCCGACGTCCGCTCCCGGAACAGCAAGCCGCTGGTGGCGGTGGTGGACGGCGGGGAACGCTTTGATCCGCTCCGGCGTGCGCTTCGCGAGCGGGGCATCCCGGTCTTTCCGGTCTGCGACCGGGCCGTCGCCGCGCTGGCCCTGTATCTCGAATCCCGGCTGGCCGCGGAGGGACTCAAGCACGCGGCCTTCTGCGCCCTGCGGTAGGCGCGGAAGCGCAACGGCATTTGAACTTCGCCGTGCTATCATGTATGAACAGAGGGCTACGGTGGGCGGCGTATGCCTGCCGTCCCTCAAACAGCATCACGAAATCGACGATAAGGAACAGCTCTCATGGAACAGATTATTTTGACTGGAGACAGGCCCACCGGACGACTGCATGTCGGACACTACGTCGGTTCGCTGAAACGCCGCGTAGAACTTCAGAACTCCGGCGCGTATGACAAGATTTTCATCATGATCGCGGACGCGCAGGCCCTGACCGACAACGCCGAACACCCCGAAAAGGTGCGCCAGAACATCATCGAGGTTGCGCTCGACTATCTCGCCTGCGGCCTTGACCCCGCAAGATCCACGCTGTTCATCCAGTCGCAGATCCCCGAACTCTGTGAGCTTTCCTTCTATTACATGAACCTCGTGACCGTCTCCAGGCTCCAGCGCAACCCCACGGTGAAAGCCGAAATCCAGATGCGGAACTTCGAAACCAGCATCCCCGTCGGCTTCTTCACCTACCCGATCAGCCAGGCTTCCGACATCACCGCGTTCAAGGCTACCGCCGTGCCCGTGGGCGAGGATCAGGCTCCCATGATCGAACAGACCAAGGAAATCGTCCGCAAGTTCAACTCGGTCTACGGTGAAACGCTTGTCGAGCCTGAAATGCTTCTGCCCGACAACGCCGCCTGCCTGCGGCTTCCCGGCATCGACGGCAAGGCCAAGATGAGCAAGTCTCTCGGCAACTGCATCTATCTTGCCGAAGAAGGCGACGAAATCAAAAAGAAAGTCATGGGCATGTTCACCGACCCCAACCACCTGCGCGTGGAAGATCCCGGACAGGTGGAAGGGAACCCCGTCTTCATCTATCTGGATGCGTTCTCCCGGCCTGAGCATTTCGAACGTTACCTGCCGGAATACCAGAACATCGACGAGATGAAAGCCCATTACGCCCGTGGCGGGCTGGGCGACGTGAAGGTCAAGAAATTCCTCAACACCGTGCTTCAGGACGAGCTGGAACCCATCCGTACCCGCCGCCGCGAGCTGGAAAAGGACATTCCCGCCATTTACGACATCCTCAAGGAAGGCAGCCGCAAGGCCCGCGAAGCCGCGGCAAACACGCTGGATGATGTCAAGAGGGCCATGAAGATCAACTACTTCGAAGATCTTGAGCTGATCCGCGCGCAGTCAGAAAAGTACTCCGGCTGATCTGGCTCAACCAAGAGGAAAGAGGTTGTCCCGATGCCCCGCGGCGTCTGGACAACCTCTTTTCTTTCAGAAAACCTTCCGCCTTACATCGAAGCTCTCCGCAAGGCGGACTCATACATCGCCAGCGTCTGATCCAGAAAATCCTGATCCCGCAGCGAGGCAATGCGCCGCGTGCAGCTTGCCGCCAGCTCCCGCCGCCACGGTTCATCCGTTGCCGCCCGCCGGATGCTCTCCGCCAGCGCGCCGACATCTCCGGGGGCAACCAGTGCCGATGCGGGCAGCAGATCCGGCATTACCCCGACCGATGTGGAGATCAGGGGCCGTCCGCAGGCCATGATTTCCAACGCGGCCCGCGCAATGGTTTCCGACCACAGGGAGGCCACCAGCCCCACATCCAGCGCGGACAGGCAGGCCGCCACATCGTCCACCTTGCCGGTGATGGTCACATAGCGTTCCATGTTCGCCCCGCGAATCCATTCTTCAACTTCCTCTTGAAGGGTGGCTGTGGAAAAGCCGAGCAACAGCAGCCTGATATGGCGAACACCCGCGCCCACAAGCCGGGCAACCGCCTCAATGGTCTCCTTCTGCCCCTTTACCCGGTCAAACCGCCCCAGCAGCCCCACCACGCACTCGTCGTCGGTGAACCCGTAGCGGGCACGCACAGCCGCCCTGCCTTCGGCATCGAACCGGAAGCGCGCCGTATCCACCCCGCCAAGGATAGTGTACAGCCGCTCGGCGGGAACGTGCATCTTTTCGGAAAAATGGCGGGCCATGACCGAATTGGTGGCGACAACGGCGTCCGCAACCCGTGTATGCAGAAACCGGTTGGGAAGATTGCCCTTTGGGAGACGCTGATCGCCGCGCGTGCGAACCAGCGCATACCCGCCCGCAGGTTTGAGCATTCCCCAGAACAGGAACGATTCCCCGCGGTGGCAGTTGACCACCTGCGGCCTGAACGTATGGACAAAGCCGGACATGCTCCGAAGCAGGCCGGGAAACTCCAGAGGATTTGTCGCATTCAGGGGCATGGCCAGCGGGTGCAGGCCCATGCTTTCGGCCTTGGCAAAGGTTTCCGTACCGGCAAGTGCGATGACCCTGCTCTCGTGCCCGGCGGCGTTGAGCAGGCGGGCCAGCTCCAGCCCATACCATGCTGTGGCGTTGAACCAGCGGACATTGACGATCTGAACCGTGCGGAGCGAAGACATGGGCATTCCAGTGAAAAAAGTGAAAAAGGTGATGGATCGCCTGTTTCTAGCACAAGCCCCACCCCTGAACAAGAACAGTTCCACCCCCAAAAAACGGCGGAAGCGGCATCCGGCAGGACACCGCTTCCGCAACAAGGGGGAGGAAAACCGGAGAGAGCTACATCTTGTTGATGTAGGCCGCGAGATCCAGAAGCTGCTTGTCGGACAGGGGCTGCAACACCTGCTGCATGCCGACAATCTTGGGACTGGTGAACGTTCCGCTCTGGAAGCCCTTCATCTTGTTCATAAGATCATTGACGGACTTTCCGGCGATGCCTTTGCCGTTCAACGTGTGACAGGGCACGCAGCTGTCGTACAGGGTTGCCCCTTCGGAAGGGTTGCCGCCGTCAGGCCAGTTCTGGGCCTGAGCCGCACCCACAGCAACCAGAAGGGGAAGAGCCAAGACCCAGGCACATGTTACGAAACCACGCATAGATTTCCTCCTAAGCGGAAGCATTGGTTTCGCCCAGCATACGCAGCGGACAGCTACATTCAATGATTATAAAGAGATATGATATACAATCTCAACACCCGACACCGGATGGCGCACCTCCGCCAGATCAGCCGTGCAGCATTCCCGCAAGCGTTTCAAGAGCTTCCGTGAGGGCTTCCTGCGTGCGGACACCGCCAAGAGCCAGCCGGACACCCTGCTCCGGCGCGTTGTGGTTGAGCGCGAACAAATCGCTGTCCGCCACAATGATCCCCCGCTTGCGGGCAGCTTCGGCAAAGGCCACCGCCGCCCAGGGGTCGGGAAGCTTCAGCCAGCAGAAAAAGCCCGTTGTCCGCGTTTCCAGCGGGAATCCGTCCAGAATCTGCCGCGCCAGCGCATTGCGGGCCGCCGCCTCGCGGCGTTTGGCGGCAAGGACGGCATCCGCTGTCCCGTTCCGTATCCACATGGTCGCCAGCTCCGCCATCAGGGGAGGGGCCATGGAAATCGTATAGGAAACCGTGCGCTCAAGCTCAGGGAAAAAGGCATCCGGCGGGCACAGATAGGCAATCCGCAGCCCACCGCTCAGAGCTTCACTGGTGGACGCGATAAAGCAGCACCGCTCCGGCGCGAGCGAAGCCAGCGGAGGGAGATTGTGCTCCAGCGAAAGCGCGTAAACATCATCTTCAATGATAAGGACATCATACCTACGGCAAATCTCGACCAGCTCACGACGCCGATAGTCGGGTATCTGTGCCAGCGTGGGGTTCTGGCAGGTGGGCATGAGGTACAGCCCCTTGATGCCTCCGGCTCGGCAGGCGGCCTCCAGCGAATCGGGAAGCATCCCTGCCTGATCCATGCGGATGGGCGTCAGGTTCAGGCGCAGACGCCGGGCGAGCTGCTTGAGGAGCGGGTAGCTGAGCTGCTCGGCGGCGATGCGGTCGCCGGGATTGAACAGGGACGCCAGCACCGTCAGCAGGGCGTGCTGCGCTCCGGCGCAAACCAGCAGGTTTTCCGGCGAAACAGCCAGTCCATAGCGTCCGGCCCAGAGCGCACCGGCTTCCCTGTGCCGCAACAGGCCGCGCGGCTGCTGGTAATTGCTGAGTTCCTTCAAATCCGCGTAGCGGGACAATTCGGCAACCGCTTCGTTCAAATCCGGGTTCAGATACTCAAACGGCGCGATGAAGCCCAGATCGTGCATCCGGCCGGGGCCTTCATACACATCCACGTCATGGCAGGGGGCGGAGACAAACGTTCCCCGACCGGTCACTCCCACGGTCAACCCCCGCTGGGCGGCCTCGGCATAGCCGCGACTTACGGTTCCAACCGTCACGCCGAGGGTTTCCGCCAGCTCCCGATGCGTGGGCAGGGACGCTCCGGGCGCAAGCGCACCCTCCTCGATGCCCTGCGCGATGGCATTGGCAACAAGCATGTATTTGGCTTCCCCG
Organism: uncultured Lawsonia sp.; assembly: GCA_964538355.1. Taxonomy (GTDB): domain Bacteria; phylum Desulfobacterota; class Desulfovibrionia; order Desulfovibrionales; family Desulfovibrionaceae; genus Bilophila. The sequence goes on from CAZIFC010000002.1 coordinate 191,619, forward strand.
GCATGCTCCCGGGCCTGTTCCTGATACAATCGAAGAAGTTTCATGGCAGCCTGCCTAAAGCCCCGCAGCGGCGTCAACCGCCGGCCGCCGGGCCTTGAGCGCATCCAGCAGCGCAACCGTCATCCGCAGCCCGCCCTTGCCGCGTCCGAGCATCACGCCGGGCTTTGCCGTGCCGTGGTAATCCGATCCCCCGCTGAGTCCCAGCCCGTACCGGGCCGCCAGCTCCACGCAAAACCGCTCGTCACGGGCGGAATATTCGCTGTGGTAGGCTTCGATGGCTCCCAGCCCCGCTTCCTTGAGGCGGGGAAGGATCTCGTCAAACCACGAGGGGGGGCAACGAATCAGCATGGGGTGGGCAAAGCTCACCAGCGCACCCAAATTCGCCATCATGCCGACCCCTTCCTCCGGAGTCAGCAAGGTGCGCGGCACATAGGCCGCACCGGTATAGCCCAGATACAGCTGAAACGCCTGTGCGAACCCGGAAACAATCCCGCGGTTCTGGAGTACGCGGGCTATGTGCGGACGCCCTACGGATTCGCCCCCGGCTTCATCCAGCACTTCCTGATAGTCGATATGGATGCCAAGCGTCCGAAGCCGTTCGAGAATCTGGAGGTTTCGTTCCTCGCGGTGCCGCCTCAAACGGGCAAGCTCGGCATCCAGCGCGGGGGAATGCTTCGGCAGCCACAAGCCGAGCAGGTGGATTTCGCCGTATTGTCCCTGCACCCCCAGCTCGCAGCCCCGGATGATCTCCACGCCGTATTCACGGCCTGCCGCTTCCGCCTCGTCAAGGCCTGAAACCGTATCGTGATCGGTCACGGCAACGGCAGCCAGCTTCAGCGATGCGGCCTTCCGCACCAGCTCTCCGGGGCTGTCCGTCCCGTCCGAGGCTGTGGTATGGGTATGCAAATCGACAAAACGGGGCTGCATGTTTCCTCCTCGCGCCGCCCTGCCGGAGGCGGCTTGTCCTCCGCAAGCGAAGGAGCTATACTTGTACCTTACGTCAACACTGCGCCAAGGAGAAGCCCATGGCTCTGAATCCCGAACTGCTTGAACTGCTTGCCTGCCCCGTGTGCCGGGGCGAACTTGAGCCCGTGGACAACGAAAGCGGGCTGGAATGCCCCGCCTGCGGCCTTGTGTTCCCCGTGCGCGATGCCATTCCCATCATGTTGCAGGAAGAAGCCATCCGCAAAGAAGACTGGGAACGTGGCCAACGCAAGAAACAGCATTGATTGCACGAACGCATCACAACCGTTTTGCGGAAATCCTTTCCCGGACGCTGTTGAAAGAGAGGGCCGCCCCAGCCGGGACGGCTCCCTTTTTTTGTGCAGAGGCTGGGAGGCTCCGGCTTGCGGATCAGGAATCCAGATCAAGGAACAGATAGTCCTTGACCGCCATGCTTCCAACGAACTGCCCGAGATATTTGGTGTTCAGCGTATCCAGATACGGTGCAGCGGCAGCGGCAGGCAGCTTTCCGCCAAAACGTGCCGAGAAAGCCTTGGCTGCCCGAGCCTGAAAGGCCTGCACGTCCTCGTTGTAGAGCGGCACGGAAGCGGCTCCCTCAAGCGATGCGGGAAGCGGCTCCCGGTATTCCAGTATGATCTTGGCCTTGTTGAAGTCTTCCAGAACAGCAAACCGCTGTGCCAGCCAGTTGACGGAAGCCCACTGATCTTCTTGGGCCACAAGCGGCGAGAACGGGTCCTGCGCCCCATTCACGATACGGATATTCCCGTAAAAGCTCCGGCCCCCGAACGCCGCCCCTGCCGTCTGCACAGCCAGAGGCCCGCTGAACGACAGCGGGTCCCATTCCCAGATGTTGCTGGGCACAAGGGCCAGCATCACGATAGCCAGAGGAGAGCGGCTGTCCTTTCCATACACGGCAAGATACGTTTCCGGGAACTGATACCCGTTGTCCGTCTGGAGGAACGGCGTCAGCCGGCCCTGTGCAAGGATGGGCAGGCCCTCGGCAACGAGAGCGACATCAGGGCGCGCCGGCGAAACCAGCGTTGCCCCCTCAAAACCACGGTGAAGCGGTGTGCAGGCCACCGCAAGGGCCACAAGGCAGCTCAGCAGGCACAACCGGATGGTTTTCATGGCAATCTCCCAAAAAACGTTTATAAGAAGTTATTCCTGATAGTATGCCCAAACGTTCAGAAAGGCTACCCCTTTTCCGGGCATGCACCGAAGTTTCCCAGCGGGGCGCAATGCGCGCATATATCCAATATATCAAACAAGATACACACATAAAAGGAGACCCCTTCTTGCGAAAGGGCCTCCCGGAATGCCTTTGCCCGCCGGACGGCGGTTCTGCCGCTAGTTGGCCTGCTTGCGGATGAAGGTGGGGAGTTCGATTTCCTCTTCCTCAAAGATGAATTCTTCGCGTCCGGGGTTGTGCATCGTCTGCTTGACCCGCTGTTCGCGATCCCGAAGGATGGTCGGCACAATCAGCTCGTCATCGGAGATGTTGTTGACGCTCCGGGGCAGGCGGGCACGAGTGGGAAGGGAGTACTCTTCCTGCATCGGCTGCTGCTTGTAGTTCAGCCCGCCGTGCGAAGGCTGCTGGGGCTGCTGAACCTGACGCTGGGGACGGGCAGCGGCCTGCTGCGGCTGGCTGTTTTGGACAGCCTTGGGCGCAGAGTTGCCTTCGATGCCGGTAGCGATGACCGTAATGCGGATTTCCTCGCCAGCGTTCTCGTCGGTGGCGCAACCGATGATGATGTTGGTGTCGGCTTCGCCCAGCGCATCGTTGATGTAGGCGGACGCATCGTTGAATTCTTCAAACAGCAGGTCTTCATTGGCCGTAATGTTGATGAGCACGGCCTTGGCCCCTGCAATGGAGACATCCTCAAGCAGCGGGCTGGTGATGGCCTTGCGCGCGGCTTCGATGGCGCGGCCCTCGCCGGAAGAGACGCCGGCCCCCATCATGGCAAGGCCGGACACGCTCATGACCGTCCGCACGTCGGCAAAGTCGACGTTGATGAGTCCGGGCACGGTGATCAGGTCGGAAATGCCGCGAACAGCGCGATGCAGCACGTCGTCCGCGCATTTGAGCATATCGCTGAGTTTCGCTTTTTTGGGAGCGATGGTCAGGAGCCGGTTATTCGGAATCGTGATCAGGCTGTCCACGTTTTCGCGGAGTTCGGCAATGCCCTGCTCCGCGGCGCGGGCGCGCTTCGTGCCTTCAAACAGGAAGGGCTTGGTCACCACGCCGACGGTCAGCGCGCCCATTTCGCGGGCGGCCTGAGCCACAATGGGGGCCGCACCGGTTCCGGTTCCGCCGCCCATGCCCGCGGTCACAAAGACCATGTCGGCATCGCCGATGGCATCCTTGATCGCGCTGATGCTTTCCTGAGCCGCGTCGCGCCCCACATTGGGGTCGGCACCGGCACCAAGGCCTTTGGTCAGCTTTTCACCGATCTGGAGCTTGATTTCCGCCTTGGAACGAAGCAGAGCCTGTGCATCCGTGTTCGCACAGATGAAGGTAACGCCCTTCAGCCCCGCCATGATCATGTTCTGCACGGCGTTGCCGCCGCCACCGCCGACACCAATGACCTTTATATTTGCGGGGGGTGTATCTGCTTCAAATTGCATATTCATCATAGCTCCTCCTCAAAAAGAAAAACGTACTGACCGCCCAGTCGTTATGAAATTTCGGAAAACCACTTTTTCATGCGGGACAATATCGAGTTGAATACATTGCCGTCGCTTCTGATACGGAACTTCTGCTCCATACCTTCCTTCTCCGCGCCGAAACGCAGAAGCCCCATGGCCGTGGCAAACTTGGGACTGTTCACCATATCCTTGAGGCCGCCCACATTCCGGGGATACCCGATGCGTGTGGGCAGGTTGAACACCTGCTCGCCAAGTTCCTGACACCCCTGAATGAGTGCCGTCCCGCCCGTGAGCACCACGCCCGCGCCGATCATGTTCTTGAGGCCGGAACGAACCAGCTCCTGATCGAGCAGGGTGAGGATTTCCTCCATACGCGGCTCACAGATTTCCGCAAGTACCTGACGCGACAGGCGGCGAGGTTCCCGGCCGCCCACGCTGGGCACTTCAATATATTCGTCGGGGCGAACCAGCTCGGCGATAGCCGCACCGTGCTTGATCTTGATTTTTTCCGCGGCGGCCATCGGCGTACGGAGGCCAAACGCGATATCGTTGGTCAGGTTCTGCCCGCCAAGGGCAAGCACGCCCGTGTGCTTGATGGAGTCGTTCGCGAAAATGGCGATATCGCAGGTTCCGCCGCCAAGATCAATGAGGGCGACGCCGATCTCCCGCTCCTCCTCGGTCAGGACGGCCTTCGCGGAAGCAAGGGATTCCAGCACGATATCAGAAACGTCAAGCCCGCTCTTGTGGCAGGAACGCACGATATTCTGCGCGGAGGTTACAGCACCGGTTACGATGTGCACCTTTACTTCCAGGCGTACGCCGGCCATCCCCAGCGGATCGGCAATGCCCCGTTGGTCGTCGACAATATACTCCTGAGGGAGAATATGGATAACTTCGCGGTCCAGCGGAATGGCAACGGCCTTGGCGGCATCCAGTGCCCGCTCGATGTCGCGCGGGGACACTTCCCCACCCTTGACGGCGATGACACCGTGGCTGTTGAACCCCTTGATGTGGCTTCCCGCAATGCCCGCATACACGGAACGGATTTCGCAACCGGCCATCAGCTCGGCCTCTTCCAGCGCGCGCTTGATGGACTGCACCGTCTGTTCGATATTGACAACCACACCCTTGCGAAGCCCGGTGGAAGGACTCGTCCCTATTCCGACGATGTCCATACCGCCGCTTTCGGACGGCTCGCCCACTACGGCGCAAATTTTTGTGGTCCCGATATCCAGACCGACTATCAATTCAGATTTGGACATGCGCTACTCCTTCGCGCTTTTCACATGCATGTCAAAAGAAGGACTTCTTTGAACCATGCACAGTCAGATCTGGCTCCGTCTTTGCGGAAAAATACGGGGACGCCATCCGGAAGTTCCTCCCCCCTGTGGAGGACAAAAAAAGCACTCCGCAGTGTTTCATAAACTGATACTCCCGATACAGCATATTTTTCCCGAAAAGTCTAGAAAAAATACCCCTTTCACTCAAACGCCGGAAGGCTCCACCACCCAGACGCTGCCGTCGGCCGCCCAGACTTCCCGTGCGGTTTTCAATTCGCCGCGTCTGGCAAGATCCGCCAGAACCAGACTCAGCCGCCGAAGATTGGCATCCCAATCCTCAGCCGCGATACACAATACCAGATTCCTGTTTTCGATAAAGACTTCAAATCCTTTGGCCGCGCTGACCCGAAAGAGGGATACGCTCGCCATGTTCACAGGCAGGTGCGCCGCCTGAAACGCCCGGGAAAGCTCATCCATCTGCGGAAGCAGCTCCTCCCCGCCGGGCAGGATTTCCAAGGTCGGCAGCGACAAGAAATTGCCCACGTTCACAGGCCCGATAATCTGCCCCCGGTTGTCCGCGTAGTTCAGAGTCCCGTCCTTGAGCATCCAGAAGGCCGGAACCCGTTCCCGGATACGGATCTCAAAGGCATCGGGCAACCGGCGTTTCACCGCAACGGAGGCCACCCAAGGGTTCCCGCGCAGGCCCTTCTCCACATCAGCGATGTTGACGGTCAGGCTGTTGACCCCCATCTCAAGGTGCGCGGCCTTCAGCACCTCATCTCTGGTAAAATGCGTCGTCCCCCGAATTTCTATCCGCCGGACGGCAAAAAAATCGCTCGTCGTCGCCAAACGGTGAAGCTGAAGCCCCCCAACGCCAAGCCCCACCAGCAACGCCGCGCCAAGCCCCAGCCCGACAGTCCAGCTCAGGGCCGTCCTGACGCGCCGGAAAAAAGATCCGCCGCCGCTGCGCTGCGGAGCGGAGCCGCCGCGCGAGGCAGCGACATAGCTGTTGCGGGGGGAACGCCTGCCGTTACGTTTTGAGGAACTCAATATACCCACAGTTTCACTTCCGTCTCAAGTTGAACCCCAAAACGCTGCCGCACGGCATCCTGAGCCTCCCGGACAAGATCAAACGCCGCCCCGGCGCAGCCTTTTCCTTCGTTGACCAGAAAATTCGCGTGCATTTCCGAAAAACACATCCCACCGAGCCGCTTGCCGCGGAAACCCGCCTCATCAAGCAGCCTTCCCGCCGAAAGCCCGCCGGGAGGGTTTTTGAAGACACACCCGGCACTCCACGAGCGGACCGGCTGCACGCCGATCTTGCGCCCGATGGTCTCCCGCATGGTGCGCCGAATGGACTCCGAAGAGGCGGGAGCCAACGACAACACGGCGGAAGCGATGGCAAGCCACGGTGCCCCGCCCTCCTGAAGGCTGAACGAGCGGTAGGCGCACCGAACCTTGTCGCGCGCCAGCGTCCTGAATCCGCGATCCGGTGAAAACACGTCCACGCTGTGCAGGTGCGTCCCCATATCCACACCGTGGGCCCCGGCGTTTCCCGCAACGGCCCCGCCGACATCTCCCGGCACGCCCGCCATCCCTTCCAGCCCCGAAAGCCCGCGCTTCATGCACCACGCGATCAATCGCGGAAGACTGACGCCCGCGCCGACACGCACGAGAACCCGCTCGCCCTCTCTGCCCACCAGCACAGGCTCCCGCTCGTCGCCGCAGCGGACAAGCACGATCGGGAGGACGCCCTCCGCAGCAAGGATGTTTGTCCCTCCGCCGATGGGAACGATCTTCCCGCCGATCCGGGCTGCGGTTTCGGGAAGGGCTTCCAAATCCGCAGGAGTCTCAAAACGGATCAGGGCCAGAGCCATCCCTCCCAGACGGAGTGATGTCAATGCGGACAGAGGGGGTGACGCCGTGACAAGCAACATGCTTTAACCTTTTTTCATCCGTTTCCATAAGAAGTCACGGTTGAACAGTATTTTTTTCCAGCCGAGCCGGGTTTCCGCCGCACTGCCGCGGAAGATTTCCCAAACTGACAAGACAGGCGCGTGCAACAGGCTATGATACATCGTTTTTCAGAACCGATTTCATGCGGCGGCAGGCCCGTGATTTTTCAGCAAACCTTATTCCAGCGCGAGGAAACGCGGCCCGACCGTCGTTACATTGCCCGCGCCAATGGTCAGGAACAAATCCCCCGGCCGAAGGATATCCGGCAAAGCGGCAACCATTTCATCAAAATTCTGAAAATAGGATACGTCCGCGCTGGAAACCTGCCGAATGCCCTGTGCAAGGTTCTGCCCGTTCACGCCGGGGATCGGCTTTTCCGATGCGGGATAGATTTCCGTCAGCAACAGCTTGTCCACCGTGCCGAGAACATGGCAGAATTCTCCAAACAACGCCTGCGTGCGCGAAAAGCGATGCGGCTGAAAGGCCACGACGACGCGGCGATCGGGATAGGCCGTGCGCGCCGTCGCCAGCGTCGCGGCGATCTCCACGGGGTGATGCCCGTAGTCATCGACAATCAGAATGCCATTTTTCTCGCCCTTGTACTCAAAACGCCTTCCCACGCCGCCAAAACGGGCCAGCCCGTCGATGCAGCATTGCGGTTCAATGCCCGCGTCCAGAGCCACCCCGATGGCGGCGAGGGCATTCAGGATGTTGTGGCGTCCCGGCTGGCGCAGGGTCACTTCCCCAAGCAGCCCGCCGCGGATAAACACCCTGAAGCGGCTGACGACGCCGCACTCCAGCACTTCCGCCCGGATATGGCTTTCAGGGCCAAAGCCGTACGTCACCACAGGCCGCTTCACGCGGGGCAGCAGCCGCTGCACGCCGGGATCATCGCCGCACACCACATTCAGGCCATAAAAGGGGATCTGATTCATGAAATCCACAAACGCCTGATCGATGTGGTTCTGATCGCCATAGTGATCCAGATGATCGCAGTCCACGTTGGTCACGACATTGATGATCGGAAGCAGGCAGAGGAAGGAGCCGTCGGATTCGTCGGCCTCGGCAATGAGGTATTCCCCCTGCCCGAGCCGGGCATTCGCGCCGTAGGCGTTGATCCTGCCGCCGATGATGACCGTCGGGTCAAGGCTCGCCGCATCAAAGATCGCGGCGGTCAGCGACGTGGTGGAGGTCTTGCCGTGCGTCCCGGCAATGGCGATGCCGGTACGCAGGCGCATCAGTTCCGCCAGCATCTCGGCGCGGGGAATGACCGGGATGCCTTTCTGCCTGGCGGCGACCACTTCGGGATTCTCTTCGGAAACCGCGCTGGATTTGACCAGTACGTTGACGTCGCTCACGTTTTCGGCGGCATGTCCGATATGGATTTCCGCGCCGAGGGAACGCAGACGCCGGACAACCGCGCTGTCCGCCATGTCCGAGCCGTGCACCGTATAGCCGAGGTTCAGCAAGACTTCGGCAATGCCGCTCATGCCCGATCCGCCGATGCCGATCATATGGATTTTTGTAAACTTGGTACGCATTGTCGTTTCCTTTTTCAAATCTGGCTGCGGCACAGGGCCGTCACCCCACGCGCCACCTTGGCTGCGGCATCGGGACGGGCACAGGCGCGGGACAGCGCGGACATGGCCCGAAGCGTCTCCGGCTCCAGCAGCAAGTTGATGAGCATGCCGCCGGCGTCAAGCTGCGGGAGATCCTTTTCCGCAAGCAGCAGGGCCGCCCCCTGCTCGACCATGACCCGGGCATTATAGGTCTGGTGATCATGCGTCGCATAGGGAAAGGGGATCAGCACCGCCGGTTTTCCGGCAACGGCCAGCTCCGCCACCGAGGTGGCCCCGGCCCGGCAGAGCACAAGATCCGCCCACTGGTAGGCTTCCGCCACATTGTCGATAAAGGGCGTTACCCCCGAGGCATCAATACCGTGCGCACGGTACCCGGCAAGCACCCGCTCCAGATCAAACGAGCCGGTCTGGTGCCGGATCTCGATCCCGGCTCTGGTCAGCCGCTCAAGGCTGGCAAGCACCACGCTGTTGATGGCCTTCGCCCCCTGACTGCCGCCCATGACCAGAAGCCGTCTGGTTCCCGGATGCTCCACGGCCTTCTTCCCTGCCTCCACGATGGACTCGCGGACAGGGTTTCCGGTCTGTACGCACTTTGCGGAGTCAAAGGCTCCGGTCACGTCCGGCAGCGACAAGAAGACCCGCTGCGCCAGTCTGGCCAGCATCCGGTTGGTCAGGCCCGGCATGGCGTTCTGCTCGTGCACGGCTATCGGAACCCCGGCAAGCCGCGCCGCCGCCAGCGAAGGAAACGAGGCGTATGCCCCAAACCCGATCACGACATCGGGACGGAAGGACTTCAGGATGGATCGCGCCATGAACACGGCCCGAAACAAGCCCCACAGCGCACCGACGGAACGCAGCCCGCGCCCCAGCACGCCGCGGACGGGCAGCCCCCGAAAATCCAGTCCGGCCTGTTTCGCCAGCCTTGCCTCGGCTCCGTACTGCGAGCCTACAAACAACAGCTCCGCGCCCTCAAGCCGCAGCTGTTCGGCTACCGCCAACGCCGGAAAAATATGTCCGCCGGTTCCCCCGGTCGTCAAAATGACCCGAACACCCATGTTCTGTTCCTGTGTCACCGCGCAGTGCGGGAAAAATTGAGCAGCAGGCCAATACACATCATGCTTGCAAGCAGGCTGCTGCCGCCGTAGCTGAGGAACGGCATGGCCACCCCCTTGGGCGGAGCCATCCCCATGACCACGGCAAGATTGAGCGTGGCCCCAAGTGCCAGCACCAGAGTCACGCCAAAGGCCGAAAAACGATCCCGCAGCTCGGACTGCCCCATGATGATCTTGTAGCAACGCATGAAAAGCATGGCGAACAGCACCATGATCAGCGTGATGCCGAAAAAGCCAAGCTCTTCGCCCACCACCGCCATGATGAAGTCGTTGTGCGCTTCGGGGAGGTAGAACATCTTTTGCGAGCTGCCCCCCATCCCCACGCCGAAAAAGCCGCCGGAACCCAGCGCGTAGAGCGACTGGACAAGCTGGTAGCCGGCGTTCTGGGCATCCGCGAACGGGTCCAGAAAGGCGACCAGACGCCGGGCGCGGTACGGTTCGAAAATGATCAGCGCAAGCATCCCCATAAGCCCCACGCCGATGGCCATGAACAGATAAATGAACCGCGTTCCCCCGACAAGGCACATGAAGAACAGGATCAGCGAAAGGGCCACCGCGCCCCCGAAGTCCGGCTGCGCCAGCAGCAGCATGCAGAAAAGCGCGGTCATCGCGAACGGCGGAATGATGCCCTTGCTGAAGGTCTTCACAAGATCCTGCTTGGTGCTCATGAAATAGGCAAGATACAGGGCCAGCGCGATCTTGGCGAACTCCAGCGGCTGGATGGAAAAGAGCTTCAGCGAAATCCACCGTTGTGCGCCGTTGATGCGCGCCCCCAGCGGACTCAGCGTTGCAAAGAGCAGGAGCAGCACGAATATCAAAAAGGGATACTGAAGCTTGTACAAGAGGCTGCGCGGCATGGCCGCGAGGACCCACATGATGAACCCGCCCGCGACCGCATAGATGAGCTGACGCTTGAAAAAGAAATACTTGTCGCCGTTGATGCGCTCCGCCACAACGCCGCTGGCGGAAAGCACCATCAGCAGGCCGATGCACAGCAGCATGAGAAACAGCGCGATAAGCCCCCAGTCATAATGACCGACGGGCGCATCATCCGATTTCCCCCTGAACACGGAGGAAGGGGCACGGCGACGGGCCATTATCATGCAAGCACCTCACGCACGACGCGCTTGAAGTCTTCTCCGCGCCGCAGGTAGTTGGGGTACTGATCATAGCTGGAACACGCGGGAGCCAGAAGCACCACATCGCCCTCATGGGCCAGCGCGGGGGTTCCGTCCTTCCCGGCGACACGGCGAAGGGCCTGCTCCAGAGTCCTGTTCCACGTCACGGGGAGCGTGTCGCGCCATGCGGGTTCGAAGCGTTCGCGGCTCGCGCCGAACAGGGCCACGCACCGGGCACGTTCCTTCAGCAGCGGGCACAGCCCCGGCAGGTCGCCCCCCTTGAACTTGCCGCCCGCAAGCAGCACCACCGGCCTGTCAAAGGAAGCCAGCGCGACGCGCAGGGCCTCCACCGTCGTACACTTGGAGTCGTTGACGTACAGGACGCCGTTGATTTCCGCAACTTTTTCAAGGCGATGCTCCAGGGGGAGAAAAGCCGCCACGGCACGGGTCGCCGCCTCTTCGGTCACGCCCAACTCCCGGCAGGCCAGCCATGCGGCTTCGGCATTGCGCCGGTTGTGCGGCCCCATGAGCCGCATCTCGGGAAAGCGGCCGGTTTCCGTATACTGGATTTTTCGGGCGCGCAGGCCGTATTTCTGGGCCAGCCCGTCCATGCCTTCCTGAAGAATGGCGAGATCGCCCTCCGTCTGGTTGGCGAAAAGGTGCATCTTGGCACTGATGTATTCATCCATATCCTTGTGAAAATCCAGATGGTTCTCACTGATATTCAGCAGGATGCCCACGCGGGGACGGAGGGTTGAACAGGTTTGCAGCTGGAAGCTGGACAGCTCCAGAACCACCACGTCCGCGCGCTCTCCCGAAAGGATGTACTCGGACAGCGGCGTTCCGATATTCCCGCCCGTAAAAACCTTCAGCCCCTGCTCGCGCAACATGGCGGCGCACAGGCTGGTGGTCGTGGTCTTGCCGCTGGTTCCGGTCACGCCGAGCACCGGCTCTCCCGAAAGCTGACGCCAGGCGAGTTCCGTTTCCGCCATGATTTCCGGCGGATTCTCGGCGGGCAGGAACTTGCGGATGACGGAGGCGGCGACACCGGGACTTGGAACCACCAGCTTCGCGCCGGCGAACTGGGAAGGGGAATGCTCCCCGCAGACGATGTCCACGCCCGCGGCTGCCGCCCATTCCGCAAACTCCGCAGGGATGCGATCCCGCGACCGATCCAGCAGGCGGACCTTCGCCCCCAGCCTATGCAGCAGCTTTGTGGCGGCAATGCCGGAAACGCCGGCTCCCACAACAACCGCACATTCGCCCGGCAGGATCGCCGGTGCCGGTTTGGTGACCGTTTCGCTTGCAGCTTTCATCCTCGCTCCAGTAAAAGGCCCGACGGCAGAGGCTGTGCCTCCATGACGCCGGGGAAAGGTTTTGCCCCCCGATTCCCCGTGCAGCCGTTTCCACGGAACGGATACGGCTGGAAACCGGAAGATACGCGTTGCTCTATCTCTTGTGATGCGCCCCGTCTTCCCGCCCCGGAAGCAACGTCTCGGCCCGAAGCAACGCCTCGGGATGAAGCGGGAAAACGGCTCCCGTCCGCTTCTAGCGCAGCTTCAGGGCGGACAGGGCGATAAGCCCGAGCATGATGGACACAATCCAGAAACGGATGATGATTTTGGACTCGGGAATGCCTTTCATTTCATAATGATGGTGCAGCGGGGCCATGCGGAAAATCCGTTTTCCGCCGGAGGCCTTGAAGTAGCTGACCTGAAGAATCACCGACAGCGTTTCCGCCACGAACAGGCCGCCGACGATGAGCAGCAGCAGTTCCTGCTTGCAGAGCACGGCAAGAAAGGCCAGCACGCCGCCAAGCCCAAGCGAACCCACATCGCCCATGAACATCTGGGCGGGATAGGCATTGAACCAGAGGAACCCCAGCCCCGCCCCTGCAAGCGCGCTGCAAAAGACGGCGACCTCCCCGACCCCTGAAATGTATTCAAGCTGAAGGTATTGGGCAAAGCGCACATGTCCGGTGATGTAGATGTATATCGAAAAAACCAGCGCAGCCACGACCATCGGCCCGATGGCAAGCCCGTCCAGCCCGTCCGTCAGGTTCACGGCGTTGGAGGTTCCCACCATGACCAGCATGGCGAAGGGAATATACCAGTAGCCGAGATCCGGGTTCAGCGTCTTGAAAAACGGAAACGCCAGCCTCGTCGAATACGCGGGTTCGGACACCAGCAAAAACATGGCAATCCCGGCAACCAGCAACTGCCCGGCAAACTTGGCGCGGGGACTCAGGCCCTTGTTCTGGTGGTGGGAAACCTTCATGAAGTCGTCAACGAATCCCACCGCCGAAAAGCCCACGAAAACAAGCATGGTCATCCAGAGATAGGCATTGGTCAAATCCGCCCACAGCAGCACGCTCACCGCAACGGAAAACACGATGAGCAGCCCGCCCATCGTCGGGGTACCGGCCTTGCACTGGTGCGCCTTCACTTCCTTGAGAATCTCCTGGCGGCACTTGATGGCCTGCAACCAGCGGATGAAGTATGGCCCGACGAGAATGCTGACCGCCAGAGCCGTCACAAGAGCCCAGGCCGACCGGAATGTGATATATTTGAAAATGTTGAACACTGAATAGTCAATGCTCAGCGGATACAGCAGATTATACAGCATTGGATTCTCCGGACTGGGCCGCCACGAAAGCATTGACCAGCGTTTCCAGTTTGTTGGAGCGCGATCCCTTAAAGAGGATCACTCCCCCGCCCTCATCCAGCCTGCAGGCAGCCAGCCCCGCCAGCATGTCCTCCGCGGAAGCCACGGGACAGAACATGCCGCCGAAACGCTCGGACAGCAGCCCCTCTTCAAAGGCCTTGCGGTGGCCGCCCTTCCAGCACACGAGGCGCGGCTTGATGCCCGCGACCAGACGGCCCAGGCGACGGTGCTCATCTCCTGCGATATCCCCAAGTTCACCCATTTCCCCGAGCACGCAGACCAGCGGGCCACGCGCACGGTCCCCCGCCATTTCAGAGGCGGACTCGAGCATCCGGGAAAACGACAACGGGTTCGCATTGTAGCTGTCGTCGATGACCATCCAGCGGCCGACCTGTGAACAGGCGAAACGCTGCTTCGGGAGTACGGCTTCGGCAAATCCGGCAGCGATTTCTTCCGCGGTCAGGCCGAGTCGGTGCGCCACCGCAGCCACGGCAACGACGTTTTCCGCGCCAAAAGCCCCCCGGAAAGGGGCCTCCACGTCAACGGAAACCCCGGCAAGCCACAACCGGAACAGGCCCCTGTCCGCACCTGCCGGAGAGACGTAGGCCGCCCGGTAGTCGACCTGGCGTCCCGTGGCGGAAAAAAAGATCAGCTCCTGATGGATACCGCGGGCCTCGCGCACCAGTTCGGGATAGTCCGCGCTGATGACGGCTGTCCCGCCGGGGGCCAGATGCGCCAGCAGCCGCGCCTTGTAGTAGGCGGTTCCCTTGTCGCCAAGCCCGGCGGCATGTCCCGGCCCGACGTTGAGGATCATCCCGATATCCGGCTCAAGGATGGCTCCAAGCTCATCCATGTCATCAGGCCGGCTGATGCCCGCCTCCATGACCCAGAAGGCCTCTTCGCCCGACGCCGACAGGATGGACAGCGGCAACCCGATCTGGTTGTTCAGGTTCATGTGCGTCCTGGCGGTCAGCCCACGGCGGCCGAGCACCTGCGCCAGCAATTCCTTGACGGTGGTCTTGCCCGCCGTTCCGGTCAGGCCAATCACGCGGGTAGCGGTAAGGCGGCTGCGCCAGAAATGGGCCAGCTTCCCGAGTGCCCTGACCGTATCGTCCACGACGATGACCGGGATCGGAGGGGTTCCGTCAAAGGGGTTGCGGGTGGCGAGCAGTGCGGCGGCCCCGGCTTCGGCGGCTCCGGCGGCGAAGTCATGCCCGTCGAATGTTTCGCCGGGAATGCAGACGAACAGGGAACCCAACGTGACCGTGCGGCTATCCGTTCCAATGCCCTCAACACGCTCGATACAGACCGCTCCCAGAACAACGGTTCCGCCCACGGCGCGGGCTATTTCCTCACAACTCAGGCGCATCCGAGAATCTCCCGCACGGTTTGCTGATCACTGAAGGGGTGCTTGACGTCACCGATCTGCTGGGTGCTCTCGTGCCCCTTTCCGGCGATGAGCAGCGCATCGCCCGGACGCATGAGGGAAAGCCCCATTTCGATGGCGCGGCGGCGATCCGGATCGCTCAGGACTTCGGCGGCTCCGGCAAGGCCGGGCATGACATCGGCCATGATCGCCTCAGGCTCCTCATGGCGAGGATTGTCGGATGTCAGCACGGCGACATCGGAAAAGTTCGCCACGGCTTCACCCATCAGCGGACGCTTGGCCCGGTCGCGATTGCCGCCGCAGCCAAAGACGGTGACGATGCGCCTGAAGCCCGCGCCACGCAGCGCGTTGAGCACGTTGACGAGCGCGTCGGGCGTATGGGCATAGTCGACGAAAACATCAAGGTTCTGGGGATTGAGAATGCGCTCGAGCCTGCCCGGAACGCCACAGAAATCTTCAAAGCAGCGGAACGCCTCGGGAGCCAGGCCGAAGCCCAGCGAAAGGGCCTGTACCGCCAGCAGGTTCTCGGCATTGAAGTTGCCCACCAGCGGAGAGGCAATCTCCCACTCCCGGCCTTCGAACCGGACACGGAGGCGAAGCCCCGCCGTGGTGCTGGAGAGCACCTTGCCTTCCAGATAACGGGGGTGCCCGGTACCGGGATTCAGGCCGAAGGCAACCGCATCGGGGATCATGTCCGCAAGCGACGCCCCCCACGGGTTGTCGGTTCCGATCGCCATCACGCGGTCGGCAATGGGCTTGCCGTCCGCATCAAGGAACAGCCGGGCCTTGGCGCGGAAATAGCTTTCCATGTCGTGGTGATAGTCGAGATGATCCTGCGTGAGGTTGGAAAACACCGCCCCGCCGAAGCTGATGCCCGCCACGCGATCCTGATCCAGCGCGTGGGAGGAAACCTCCATAAAGGCCATGTCCACATCCGCATTCCGCATATCCGCCAGCATGGAATGCACATCCAGACAGTCCGGCGTGGTCATGGGCGCGTCTTCCCGGTGTCCGGGCCAGCGGTAGGAAACCGTCCCCAGAACCCCGGTGCGCTTTCCGGCGGAGGCGAACAGATGATCGAGCAGGTAGGTCGTGGTGGTCTTGCCGTTCGTTCCGGTCACGCCGACCACGGGAAAAGGCAGGGTTGCCGTGCCGTAACGCGCCCGGGCCAGCAGCCCGAGGGCCTGCCGGGGATCGGCACAGTCCACGGCTTCGGCCTTTCCGCAGCTTCCGGCATATTCGGGACGGCAGACCACATAGCCGGCTCCGCGCGCCTCGGCGTCGGCAATGAAGCGCGCGCCGTCGGCGGTGCTGCCGGGAAGGGCCACAAAAACGCAGCCGGGGGTCGCCTTGCGGGAATCGATGCACAGCTCGATCCCCTGCGCGGCTACGCGGGATTCCAGTAACGAAAGCGAATACATACCCATTATTCCTGCTCCGAAAGCCAGAGAACGCAGGAGGCGGGAGCGGAATCCTTTCCGGTCCAGCGCACGCCCGGTTCCGGCGTTTGTCGTATCACCCTTGAACCATTGCCCCTGATGACAGGGACAAGCCCCTGCCGGGCAAACATCTCCACAGCCCGCCGGACGGACTGCCCGACCACATCCGGAACCGTGCCGGAATCCCGAATGGGAAGCGCGGCCCGCTTGGTTTCCAGTTCGCTGCGGTACTCTCCAAGCACGGTCTTTTCCTTGCTGCCTCGCCGCGTTTCCCGTGCACGCGCCCGGGCTTCGGCCTTTTCCTGCGCCTTTATCTGCGCCGGGGTCAGCGCGCCGGGGTCGGGAAGCGAACCGTGGTACGCCATCACTCGGGAGGTCACGGCCTTGAAGACCGGCGCGGCAATCACGCCTCCGTATTTTACCTTCGAGGGTTCGTCGATGAAGATGACCACGAGATATTGCGGCTTTTCGGCGGGCACAAGCCCGACGAAAGAGGCGGTGCGCTCACCGCCGTACTTGCCGCGGGAGGCCTTCTGCGCCGTCCCCGTCTTGCCCGCCACGGATACGCCCGGGATGGCGGCGCGTCTGCCGGTGCCGTCGTCAACCACTTCCCGCATCATGGAGAGCACTTCACGGGTCGTCGTACCGGAAAAGATCCGCTGCTCGCCGCCCTCTTCGGCAACAGCGGACTCCACAAGGCGGAGCGGCTTGTAGACGCCGCCATTGGCAATGGTCAAATAGCCCTGCGCCATCTGGAGCACGGTGACCGAGAGGCTCTGGCCAAACGACGAGGAAATGAGGTCGGCCTCGCTCCATTCCCGCGCGGGGCGGAGGATGCCGCGGCTTTCCGCAAGCTGGAGGCCGGTGCGCTCCCCGAAACCGAGCCGGGAAAGATACCGCTGGTACTTGACCGCCCCAAGCTCCAGGCCGATTTTCCCGCAGCCGATGTTGCTTGAGTTGGCGAGGATCTTGGCGACGGTCTGGATGTTTTCTTTCGGGCGGCTGTCGTCGCGGATGGTGATGTAGCGGCTTTTCCAGACGCCGTGCTCACAGTCGAAGGTCGTGTTGCGGTTCACCACGCCCTCCTGAAGGGCCGAGGCTATCAGGAAGGGCTTGAACGTCGAACCCGGCTCCAGCGCGTCCTGCGCCAGCCGGTTGCGATATTCGCTGGGCCTGTACTGCTTGTAGGAGTTGGGGTTGAAGAAGGGATACTGCGCCCAGGCGAGGATATCCCCCGTGGGCACGTCCACAACAAGCACTCCGCCCCACTTGGCCCCGTATTCCGAAACGACCTTGGAAATTTCCTCTTCCGCGATGGACTGCACCTGCAAATCCAGCGTCAGCCGGATATCTTCCGCAGGCTGGGCGTCAAAGTCGCTGCCCGCATAGAATTCACGGCCCGAGGCGTCGCGCCGGACGGCCTGCCGTACCGAAAGCCCGCCGAGCTGCTCGTCAAAAGAACGCTCAACGCCTTCAAGCCCCTTGCCGTCCATGCCGACAAAGCCGAGCAGCTGCCCCGCCACCTGCCGATACGGATAAATGCGCTCGAACTCACGGGACAGTTCCACGCCCGGAATGTCCGCCTGCCGTATGGCCTCGGCGGTGGCATCGTCCACGCGCCGCGAGAGCCAGACAAAACTGCGCTTCTTTTCCAGCACCGGCTTGATCTGGGCCGCCGGCCGCCCCAGCAGGCTCGCCAGCGTCGTCGCGGCGGCCTCCGTATCGGAAATCATGGTCGGATTGGCATACACGGAGCGGCATTCCACACTGCGGGCGAGCACATGGCCGTTTCGATCCATAATCATGCCGCGGGGCATGGCTATCGTCTCGGCGGACATATGCTGCCGCCGCGCACGCTCGGCAAGGAAAGGCCCCTCCCAAAGCTGGACATAGCCCGCCCGGAGCCAGAGTGCGCCCCAGACAAGAAAAAACAGCACCGCCACACTGCGAAACCGCACGCTGTTCCAGTCGATGGACGCAAACCAGCCCCGCAACCCACCGTCCGAACGACGGCGATTGGTTGCCTGTGAGGTGGTCTGCCGGGGGGGTATCCGTCTGCGCGAGCCCAAGTATGCCATACAAAAAGTCCTGATAGTCCGCTCAGGGCGGCTAGCGTGCTCCGGCCTCCGGGCCGGGATCGGGCATCCGCCGGATCTGTCCGGCCTTGGCCTCGGTCATGCCGAGCTGGGCGGCCTTGCGGCGCAGCACATGCGGAGCCAGCAGCCGATCCCGTTCCACTTCAAGCTTGGTCTTGAGGACGGCCCGCTCCTCGACATCGTTTCTGAGCTGCCGGATGGAATAGGCCTTGTCCGTGCGTTCGATGCTGAACCAGACAAGGGCCAGCCCCATCAGAAGGCTCAGCAACAGCGAAAGGATAAAGGCCAGCAACCAGCCGCTGGACGACATCTGACTCATGCACTCCGCCCTTCACGGCCGCTGCGTGCCTTTCTTGCGGCGCGCTTGGCCTCATAGCGCAGGCGGGCGGCCTCTTCACCGGAGGCTTCTTCCTCCCGGAGGGCATGCGGATCGATTTTTTCGGCAACGCGCAGCTTGGCACTCCCCGCACGCGGATTAAGCATGATTTCCCGCTCGGAGGGGCAGACGGGCTTCGGCGTCACCAGCAGAGCCTCAGGCTCATGGTGGCAGACGCATACGGGCAGGTGTTTCGGACAGATGCAGCCCTGCGTCCATGACTTCATCTTGTGCTTCACAACCCTGTCTTCAAGAGAGTGGAACGAGATGACCGCGACGCGTCCGCCCGGCTTCAGGCGTCCGAGGATGGCGTCGAGAAAACGCTCCAGTTCGCCGATCTCGTCATTGACCGCGACGCGCAGGGCCTGAAAGGTTCGCGTTGCGGGATGGTTCCGGGCCTTGGCGCGCCATGCCGCAGGGTAGGCGCGTTCCACGATGGCCGCCAGATCGCCTGTCGTCTCGATAGGCTTGCGGATGCGCGCCTCCGCGATGGCCCGGGCGATGCGCCCCGCCTGCGGGTCTTCGCCGTACCGCTCGATGATGTCCTTGAGGTCTTCGACGCGCGCCCGGTTCACGAGGCGGCTCACGGGGGCGTCACCGGAATCCCGGTCCATACGCATGTCCAGCGGGCCGTCGGAACTGAAGCTGAACCCCCGCTCCGCCGAGTCAATCTGCAGGGAGGACACCCCGATATCAATGAGTGCGCCATCGATGAAATCCCAGCCCAGCGTATCCAGCACCGTTTCAAACCCGCTGTAGCGGGAATGCGCGAGGCGGACATGCTCGCCAAACGGCGCAAGGCGGACACGCGCAAGCTCGAGGGCCTGCGTATCCCTGTCCAGCCCGCAGAGGAACCCCTGCCCGCCGGTACGTTCCATAAGGGCAAAGGAATGCCCGCCCATGCCGACCGTGCCGTCAAGATACCGTCCGCCGGCGCGCGGAGCCAGCGCGTCCACCGTCTCGTTCAGAAGGACGGAAACATGGACGGATTCGGGAGAAGGAAGCGTATTGGAATTCATCGGTTGGTATCATCCTGATTCAACAGACACAGCCCCATGCGGTCGACCAGACCGGCCGCACTCGGCATCGGGAAGCGTGTCCGGGGGAAGTTTCAAAAGGAAAAGTCTATGCCGCTTTCAGCCAGCTCATCGGCCACGTCGCCAAAATCCTGTTCGATCAGAGCCTTGAAGCGGGCCTGATCCCAAATCTCGAACCTGTCGCCCTGCCCGACGACAACGGCGTCGTGCGTAAGCCCGGCATACTCCATATGAACGCGGGAAAGGCGTATTCTTCCTTGCGCGTCGAACAGCTGCATTTCCGCGCCGCCAAGCACCAGCCGCCGGAAATCCCTCACCTTTCTCGGCGCGTTGCGAAGCCGCAGGAACCGTTCTTCCAGCTCGTTCCAAAGCGGTTCGGGATATCCCGCAAGGCAGCCGTCATAGGTCGTCAGCACAAATCCGCCCTTTTCCGAAGCCGAGGCCAGCCCGTCCCGAAACTCCGGGGGGAGCATCAGGCGGCCCTTGGCGTCAAGACTTCTGAAGGATTGCCCACGAAACAACATTGCCCATCTCCATGCCCCTTGTTCAAGGGGAAAGGCCGTTCCCACTTTCTCCCACTTTGTCGTCCATTCGTCCCACCTTGTCAAGAGGGTCATTTTTATAGTAAACATGTTTATATTATTGGATATACAAAATATTTTACGTTCCTTCCGCCCTGCGCCTCCCGCTTCCGGGACGGTACGGCTTCCCACCGGAAGCCCGGTTTCCGGCCCGTCTCTCCCCGCTTCCTCCGCAAGAAGACGGTGCCGGGTGGCTTTTCCTTCCCCGCAAAAGAGGCTAGTTTCTGCCGCGTACCATGAGGCGGGAACGTCCCGCGCCGACAGGACGCCGGGATGCGTCCGCCCTACCCCAACCGGACAAGGTCTGCCATGCGCTTCCAAACTTTTGACGATGTACAGGATCACCTCGACAAACTGGGGCTTTTCCATATGGATTTCGGACTCGACAGGATGCGGAACGCCCTTGCCGCGCTTGGCTTGCTCACGCCGCCCTTTGTAGCCGTGCAAGTCGTCGGAACCAACGGCAAAGGCTCCACCTCCACCTTCCTTTCGTGCCTTGCCCGCGCGCAGGGGCTGAAGGTCGGGCTGTACACCTCCCCGCATTTCGTCACGCCGCGCGAACGCATCCGCATCAACGGCGAAATGCTGCCCGAGAGCCTGTGGCCCGCGCTGGCCAACCGCGTTCTGGAGGCCGCCCCCAGCCTCACCTATTTTGAATTTCTCACCGCGCTGGGCCTGCTGGCCTTTGCCGAGGCGGGCGTGGATCTCGTTGTCATGGAAGCGGGGCTTGGCGGGCATTACGATGCGACCACCGCCATGCCCGTTCAGGCGGTCTGCTTCACGCCCATCGGCATGGATCACGAAAAGATCCTTGGCTCCACCCTTCCCGAAATCGCTGCGGACAAGGCGCAGGCCATGCGCCCCGGCGCGCCCGCCTTCACCGCTCCGCAGGAGGAGGCCGCCCTTGCGGCCCTCCGCTCCACGGCACGGGAACAAGGCGTTCACCTTCACGAAACGGACACCCTGCCTTTCCCCCAGACTCCGCTGGGGCTTTGCGGGCCGCATCAGCGAACCAACGCACGGCTGGCCCTCGCCGTCTGGGGCTGGCTGGCCCACAGGCACGGCTGGCCGAACACGCCCGAAAACACCGCCCGCGGGCTGGCTTCCGCCCATTTTCCGGGCCGTTTCCAGCGGCTTCCCGCCCTCAACGGCCTGCCGCCCCTGATCCTTGACGGCGCACACAACCCCCACGGCCTGCGCGCGCTTGAGGAGGCCGTCCGCGACGCCGGCATCCGTCCGGCTGCCGTCATCTTTTCCTGCCTCGCGGACAAGGACATTTCGGACATGCTGCCGCTCATCCGCCGCATCGCCGGGGACGCGCCCCTGTTCGTCCCGACCATTCAGGACAACGAGCGGGCCATGAACGGCGAGGAGCTGTCCGCACGGCTGGCGGAAGGACGCCGCGGCCCGACCCGACCCGTGCAGCGTCTCAGCATTGCCCTGCGGGAAGCGGCGCAGTGCCATGCCGACACGGGGCAGCCCGTGCTCTTGTGCGGCTCCCTGTACCTTCTTGGAGAATTTTTTCATCTCGTTCCCAACGCGCTTGAAAAAGAGCTGGTTTGAGATGAGGTGGCCTTGGGGAGGCTGCGTTCCCCGAACCACGCCGGGGGAATGAGTCCCCCCTCGCAATAAAGGATGTGACTATGAACAGCCTCTTTCGCTCACTGCCTTCGGTCGACGCCTGCCTGAGCGGGCTGGAACGCGCCTGCCCGGATCTGTACGCCGCAACGCCGCGCCCCCTGCTCCGGACACTCTCCAACGCCTTTCTGGATGCCCGCCGCCGCGACATCCGGGAGGGCCGCCTTGCCGATCCCGCCCGGCTGGGGCTTGAGGCCCTGCTGCCCGCGCTGGCCGCCTTTGCGGAAAGGGAGGCCGCCCCGCGCTTTCGCCGCGTGCTCAACGCCACGGGCGTGGTCATCCATACCAACATGGGCCGATCCGTTCTTGCCGACGAAGCCGTGGACGCCATCCTCAAGGCCTGCCGCGGCTATTCCAATCTCGAACTGAACCTCGCCACCGGAGAAAGGGGCAGCCGCTACAGCCATGTGGAGGATCTGCTCTGCTCCCTCACCGGGGCCGAGGCCGCCCTTGTCGTCAACAACAATGCGGCGGCCGTGCTCATTACCATGGATGCCCTGTGCTCCGGCGGCGAGGTGGTTGTCGCCCGCGGGCAGCTTGTGGAGATCGGGGGGAGCTTCCGCATTCCCGACGTGATGGAACGCAGCGGAGCCGTGCTGCGGGAAGTGGGCTGCACCAACCGCGTCCACCCGCAGGATTACGAGAAGGCCATCACCGAGCGCACCGTCGCCCTCATGCGCGTGCACACCTCCAACTACCGCATCGTCGGGTTCCACAGCGACGTTCCGGTAGAGGAACTGGCGGACATGGCGCATCGGCACGGCCTGCCTCTCATTGAAGATCTGGGCAGCGGCAGCTTTCTGGACTTCACCGCTTCGGGGCTTCCCGGAGAGCCTGCCGTCCGTTCGGTGGTTGCCGCGGGCGCGGACGTGGTTACCTTCTCCGGAGACAAGGTGCTCGGCGGGCCGCAGGCGGGGATCATCGTCGGGAAAAAGAAGGCCATCGACACGATCAGGCGCAATCCGCTCAACCGCGCCCTGCGTATCGACAAGATGACCCTTGCCGCGCTTGAGGCCACCCTGCGGCTCTACCTTGATGAGCAGCTCGCCCGGAAACGCATCCCCACGGTCGCGATGATCACCGCCGCCCCGGAAGCCTTGAAGCGCAAGGCCTCGCGGCTGGCTTCCCGGCTTCGCAAAATGTGCCGGGAACGTGCCGGGATCAGTCTGGTTTCCGGAGAATCGCGGGTTGGCGGCGGCTCCTTCCCGGAAAACGCGCTGCCGACCACGCTGGTGCGCGTTGCGCCGAAAGACTGTACGGCGGAGAACCTGAAACAGCGGCTGCTGAAGACCACGCCCCCGCTTGTCGGGCGGCTTGAAGATCACGGCTTTCTGCTCGATCCCCGCACGCTCGCCGACGACGAACTGCCGACTGCCGCCGCCGTCGTTGCCGAAGCATTGCATACGGCATGACCAGCCGGTGGCCCTGTTGCGGGGCGCACCGGAACGCTCTTCCCCCAAAACGGTTTTGGGCCGGGCGAAGAGCCGCTTCCTTTTCTCATCGGGACCCAACCAAAGGACGACATACATGGGCAACGAACTCGACTTCGCCACCAGAAACGGCTGGACCCGTTTTGCCGACGAGGGCAGCCAAATCCGCATGGACGAGCTGGCATCCTCGTATCTGGACTTCCTCTCCAATGCCAAGACCGAACGCGAAACCGTGGATCTCGTGGTCGCAGCCCTGAAACAGGCGGGCTACTCGGAATCGTTCGAGCGGGATCTCGTGTTCCGTACCTACCGCGGCAAGGCCGTCTTTGTCGCCCGAAAGGGCAAAAAGCCCCTCGCGTCCGGCGTGCGCCTCATCAGTGCCCACACCGACTCTCCGCGCCTTGACTTCAAACAGCGTCCGTTGCAGGAACAGGTCGGCATCGGACAGGCCAAAACCCATTATTACGGGGGCATCCGCAAGTACCAGTGGCTGGCCCGCCCGCTGGCCCTGCACGGCGTGATTGTGAAGGAAGACGGCACGGTGCTGAAGGTCATTCTTGGCGAAGACGCCGGAGATCCCGTGTTCACCATCGCGGATCTGCTGCCGCACCTCGCCCAGAAGGAAGTCACCAAGACCGTGGCCGACGCCTTTGACGCCGAAAAGCTGAACATCATTCTGGGGCACAGGCCGCTGGAAGCCGAAGAGGGCAAGGACGAACGGAAAGATCCTGTCCGCGCGAACATCCTCGCCCTGCTCAACCGCAAGTACGGCATCCGCGAGGAAGACCTCATGTCCGCGGAACTGCAGGCCGTGCCTGCCGGCCCTGCCCGCTCTGTCGGCCTTGACGAGGCCCTCATCGGCGGATACGGCCAGGACGACCGCGTCTGCGTATTCACGGCCTTGTCCGCCCTCCTCGATGCGGAAGAACCGGAACACGCCAGCTGCCTCATCTTCTGGGACAAGGAAGAAATCGGCTCCGAAGGCTCCACCGGCGCGCAGGGACGCTTCCTCGAATACTGCATGGCTGATCTTGTGGAGGCATGGGAACCGGCAACCAGAGTCCGCGACGTGTTCCAAAACTCCACGGCGGTTTCCGGAGACGTGCACGCCGCCACCGATCCCGACTGGCAGGAACTCCACGAGAAGCTCAACGCCTCCATCATCGGGCACGGCCCCACGTTCTGCAAGTTCACCGGCTCCCGCGGCAAATACGGAGCCAACGACGCCCACCCCGAATACATCGGCTGGCTGCGCGGCATTCTCAACGGCAAAGACATCCCGTGGCAGATGGCCGAACTCGGCAAGGTCGACCACGGCGGAGGCGGCACGGTAGCCCTCTACCTCGCGGCCTACGGCATGGACACCATCGACCTCGGCCCTGCCGTCCTTTCGATGCACAGCCCCTTCGAGCTGGTTTCCAAGGCAGACCTCTACGCAACCAAACTGGCGTATCAGGCCATCCTCGAAGCCTGATCGCGGCGATCCGGCGCACGCCGGCCCTTGCTCCTTGGCCTCGGCCTCCGGGATATTCCGGGAGCCGAGGCCCCTGCCCCGCCGAGGCCGCCGGACGGAACCGTTCCGGTGCAGCCGGAAGGGTGCAGCCGGGGGGTGCGGGCTTGCGAAACGCTGCGGCAGAGGCTGTTCCGAATTCTGGCGGCACTGCGGCTTCGGCTTTCCCCCCGCCGCGTGCGGCTGCCCGCAACGCCATCGCCAGCATCGCATATCCCTCTTTGATACTTCATGATTTCACAAGAAGGGGGAAAGGGGCCGCCATCAAATCTTTTGCAATCCCGGCTGAAAACGATAAGGTATGCGAAACCGCCGCCGGGAAGCACGTCCAAAGGCGTTGCATTGTGGATAAAGACAGCGTACGGAAACGCGAAATCCCTTTTTCGAAGCCCCCCATGACCGAACAGACCACACCCGATACCCCAAAGGCAGAAACCCGTCCCGAACAACCCTCGCTGGCGCGTCGGTATATGGGCAAGCTGCTTGCCAACATTGCGACCATTCCTGTCTATCTTATCATGGAGGCGGTGCTTCCGCGCGCACTCGGGCCGCAAGCCTACGGAAACTTCAATTTCTCCACCAGCGTCTTTACCCAGCTGACCGGCTTTCTGGACATGGGCACGTCCACATGCTTCTACAACGCCCTGTCTCGCCGCCAGTACGAAATGCCTCTTGTGGCCTTTTACGGGCGGGTCTCCGCGCTGGTTTTCCTCGTCACCATGATGGCGGGCCTGTTTCTGCTTATCCCCGAAATGGGAAACCTCCTCCTTCCCGACGTTCCGTTGTGGTACGCGCCGCTGGCAGCCTTGTATGGCTTTCTGCTCTGGGGAACCCGTGTCGTCCGTTCCATGAACGACGCACTGGGGCTTACCGTGCCCGGAGAACTGCTGCGAAGCGGGGTCAACCTGCTTGGGGGGCTGCTTGTCCTCGGCCTGTTCTGGCTTGGGGGGCTTAATGCGGGCAGCCTGTTCGGACTGCAATATCTTATGATGGGCGGCATCGTGATCGGCGGACTCATTATCATGCGGCGATCATGGACCTGCATTGACCTGAGCCTGACCAGAGAACAACGAATCGCCTATACCAGCGAATTTTCTGATTATAGCATGCCGCTCTTTGTACAGGCCCTGCTTTCCGCGCTGGCCCTTTCCGCAGAGCGGTGGGTGCTCCAGTGGTTCGACGGCAGCACGCAGCAAGGCTATTTCGCCCTCTCGCAGCGCGTCAGTGCGGCCTGTTTTCTGTTCGTATCCGCCATGACGCCGCTCATCATGCGCGAGCTTGCCATTGCGTGGGGCCGGGATGACCGCGAACACATGGGGCGGCTCCTTACCCGCTTTGCGCCGCTGCTGTTTGGCATCGCGGCATGGTTTTCCTCCTTTACCGCCGTTGAAGCTCCCGTCCTTGTAGAGATTTTCGGAGGTGCCCAGTTTGCCGCCGCGCTTATCCCGGTGCAAATCATGGCCCTTTACCCCGCGCATCAGGCCTATGGGCAGCTGGCAAGCTCCGTTTTCCATGCTACGGGAAAAACCAAGACCCTGCGGAACCTCGCCTTTGTGGAACATTTTGGCGGGTTCGTTCTTGTCTGGCTTCTGGTTGCCCCGCAGAGTCTGTTCGGCATGGGAATGGGAGCCACCGGGCTTGCCCTGAAAACCGTGATCACGCAGTTCATCATGGTCAACCTGCTCTTCTGGATGGCCTCACGGCTCATTCCGCTGGATTTCTTCCGCAACCTGCTGCTTCAGGTGCTGATCCTCGGGGCCTTTCTCGGGCTTGCATGGATTTGCCAATACGCAACGGGGCTTTACCTTTTTGACGAGGCGCACCGGCTGATTCGGTTCTTTCTCTCGGGCGTTCTCTATTCGTTCATGTCTCTGGGGCTTGTCATGAGCTTTCCATCGCTGTTTGGCTGCTCGCGACAGGACTTCCGGGAAATACTCATCCGCTTCCACCTGATAAAACGCCGCTGATCCCCTGCTTGCCGACTCCCGCTTGAGTGCGGCAGCCTTTTAGGGCTGTCTGCAACAGGCTCCGTTTCAGGACAACGCCCGAAATGAGCAGAAACGCGGCATACCTTCGTGATTCTTTTTTCGGGGCAGCCGGATGCCTTCGCAGGCTCGCCTTGCAACCGGCGCACCGTGATCACGCCGAAGCGAGAACGCCTCCAGACACGTTCTAAAAACAGCAAATGAAAACAAACTGTTAACAAAAATGACGCTGTTTCGGCCAAAAAAAATCATCTTTTTCAAAAAAAAGCCTTGCCAAGGCCGGCAAAACTCGCTAAACAACTCTTCGTCGCAACGGAGAGGTGTCCGAGCTGGTCGAAGGAGCACGATTGGAAATCGTGTGTACTCAAAAGGTACCGGGAGTTCGAATCTCCCCCTCTCCGCCACAAATTTTGAACCCACTGGAAACAGTGGGTTTTTTGTTTTTGGCATGAGCTTTATTCCCGTGGATACAGTTCAGGGATACATTTGGAGCTCACCATGCCATCCGTCGGGGTATCTTCTCATTCCCGGTACCGTTCCTACCTGACGACCCATCGCGGTATTCTTTACTTCCGCATTCTTGTACCCAACCACCTGCAATCATTGATTGGAAAACGAGAGATCAGACGTTCTTTAAATGGTCTGGACAGCCGTACCGCCCGTACCAAGGCGTTGCGGCTCTCGCTTGCTGCCCAACATTTTTTTGCCCTGGCTGACGATCTTGCCCATGAACGGATACATTCTGCACAGGAAAAATCTGTTCAATTATTTGGTATTACAAAAGAAAACATCAAATCCGTGGGTACATTTCTATTCGATTCCACACTGGAAAAAGACCTCTCTCCCGCTTCTTTGACCCTCCTGCTCCCCTCTTTTTTGAGGGAGCAGGAAGGAATTGACTCCTCTACAAAAATTTTTTCTGAAAAAATTGAGGCTACCGAGGCTGGTAGGGCATGTGAGGAGCGTTTTTCTTTTCCAAAAGAAGAAACGCCCTCCGTAGAACCGACAGAGACAGTTCGCCGCAGGATCAAGTTGGAGGAGAAGGGTAGACTTCCGAATATCAGAGAAGCTTTTGATGCCTATGTCAAAGCCAAGACGCTCACATGGTCAGCCGCAAGTGCCAAGGACATTCCTCCTCAGGTACGGCAGTTTGTGGAAATCGTGAGGGAGTTGGAGCGCGGTCGGGATATCCGTGTGGATGAGCTTTCCCGTGAGCACATCCGAAGCTACTTCGATACGCTGAAACACCTTCACTGCCGCCTTTGCGGGCAGAGGCAGTTTGCGGGCAAGGGCTGGCTCCAGCTTGCCGATATGGGTCGCTCTGGGCAGATTGAACGGCTTTTAAGCGTGAAGATGATGGAAGTCCGCCAGACAAACGTGCGAAGTTTCGTCAACTGGTGTGAATTGGAGTATCGAGGAGCTGTACAGGCCAAATACATAAACTCAGGGTTCCCGAAAGTCCTCTCCGACAAGGACATCAGACGAAAAGGAGTGAAGCGAGAGGCGTTCACACAAGATGAGCTGAAAGCCCTTTTCGGGGATATGGGAAAGTACGTTCAGGCAACGGAAGGTGTGCCGTCACGCTTCTGGTCTCCGTTGATTGCGCTGTATTCCGGGATGCGGCTGGAAGAGATTTGTCAGCTCCACCTTTCCGACATCGTGAAGGTGGATGGAGTGTTGTGCTTCTCCATCAATGAGGAACGCGGAGGCTCCGGGTATGTTAAGCACGTCAAGAGCTTAGCCGGTATCCGCAAGGTGCCTGTCCATCCTCATTTGTGGGATGAACTCGGACTGAAGAAGTTCGTTGCTTCCAGATGGGCAAAAACGCCGGAGGAAAAGTACACATCAACCTTGCTTTTTCCTGATTTACAGGAAAGAGTAAACGCCGTGAACCATGCCACTGTGAAGCTCGGTTCCGCCCTGACGCACTGGTTCACACGCTATCGTCGTTCTGTCGGAGTAGGTGGTCAACATGGTGAGCCGAGCACCAAAGCTTTCCATAGCTTCCGCCATACGGTGATCGAGTATCTGCACAAAGAGGCCCGTGTGGACCTTTCCATGCTTCAGGCTGTGGTTGGGCATGAGATGATGGATATGGGGGTAACGGAGAACTATGCTGGTGACTGGCCTGTGAAGACGTTGCTGACGGATGTTATTCAAAAATTGAATTGGATTTCATTTCTCCAAAAAAGTGATCAATTATCCAATTAGAATAATAACGGAAAGTGTCCACAGTAACTGCACACAGGTACTTGACATTAGACATGTCACACATTATAAATAAAAAGTCAAAAATTTCATTTTAATTATGAGAGTCTACATAATGTAATCGTAATATTCTATTTTTATTATGGAATACCCAGATGCAAC
>CAZIFC010000003.1:0-56264 GCA_964538355.1 uncultured Lawsonia sp.
TATAAAATATATCTTTTTCAAAAAAATTCTTATTATTAAATGTATTAAATATCCATAGCAAATATGTCCTATGTTCTATATAAAATTGTTCACGAGCAACAATTGTTGTTAAAAAATCTGGGGATAGCTGTATCTCAAAGGCTATATTTTTACCATAGCATATGGCTTGAACATCAGGTCTAAATTTTCTTACATTTTGTGATAATTTTAAAACGCTATTTTTGTATACGCTGGAGCAATTTTCATTGCTTAATATTAAATTATACAATATATTACATAGATTTTTATGTGCTTCTGACTCTCTAACTCCATCGTATATTATAGCTCTAATCTGTTCTTTGCTAAGACTTTCATATCCTTTATGAATTGGACAAGATTTTGATTCTTTTGTATCTCGATGATAAAAATGTATACGTACATTTTCCCCGCCACCGCGTAAACTGACAGCCCCTCCGCATAATGCACATACAAAATATTTATTATTATTTTGAAAATTGTATTCTTCTTCATATCTATTATTAAATATTTTTTGTTCAGATTTTATATTGAGATAGTATTCTTTTAGATAATTATCTCCATCAAAAACTTCACCTGTTTTATTGTTTCGTACTTCTCTAACAATGCCACCTTTTTTTAAACGAGAAGCCATCTCTACTCCAACGCTATAATTAAAAGGATTTCCTCCGCACTCAACGCGCCCTTTCCGGGCAAAGCCTCCCCTTTTTCGTCATAGTAACGAGAAACGGGAGGCTTTTTTTGTATGGCAAACGGACTCTTCTTACCAGACGGAACCTTTCAGCCGTTCCGGGCCAAAGACATGAGTACACAGCTGGCGACGCGCCAGAACGCCGGGATCACGCTGGGCGATCTGGGCGGTTGGCTGGACGTGTTGCCGGACCCTGATCCCATCCTGCGAAAACGCGGGGACGAGCCGTCCGTGTTGTCGTCCCTTTCCGCCGATGATCAGGTGACGACGGCTCTGTTGAGCCGGAAAAACAGGGTGTTGAACT
This sequence comes from uncultured Lawsonia sp., assembly GCA_964538355.1. Classification (GTDB taxonomy): domain Bacteria; phylum Desulfobacterota; class Desulfovibrionia; order Desulfovibrionales; family Desulfovibrionaceae; genus Bilophila. Next base: position 1,011 of record CAZIFC010000003.1, read on the forward strand.
GTCCACACTTTGCGTTCCGGGCCGGAGCGCCGGACGGAGAGTCCGCTACGCCACAAGCTGAAGAATTGTACCGCCGTTTTGCCCGCGATCTGGAGCGAACGAACCTGCGGGGCATCATATCCGGCATTCTGGACGCCCCTTTCTTCGGCTTCACGCCGCTGGAACTGGTCTGGCGACGCGGCGACAATTGGTGGCACCTCGTTGACGTGGTGGCCCGTCCGCCGCACTGGTTCGCCTTCGACAATAAAAACAATTCCGTTTTTGTAGGCGAATGGGGGCCGTTCTGCGCGAATCCCCAGCCGCTGCCCGCCGGGAAGTTCATCATCGTTCAGCATCACGCAACATACGAAAATCCTTATGGCTTGCGGTTGCTCTCCCGCTGCCTGTGGCCTGTGGCGTTCAAGCGCGGCGGATTGCAGTTCTATAGCCGTTTTGTCGAGCGGCACGGGATGCCGTGGGTTGTGGGAGAGGCCCCGGCCAAGGCCCAACGCTCCGAAAAGCGCGTCATGGCGGCGGACCTATCACGCATGGTGCAGGACTGCGTGGCAGTAGTGCCGCACGGCTCCAAAATCGAATTTCTGACGGCAGGTCAGACACAAGGCGCACTGCACGAATCCTTTCTTGCCCGGCAAGACAAGGCGATCAGCAAAATTCTCATGGGTCAGACGCTCACCGTAGAAATGGAAGGGGAAAACTCCCTTGCCGCTGCCGAAACTCACAAAGGCGTAGCGGATGATCTGGCGGATGCGGACAAGGCAATGGTTGCGGATGCGTGGAACGAGATTGCGTGGCTCTACGCACAGGCCAACGCCGGGCCGGGGGTGCTGGCCCCGCTGGCGGCCTATGAAGAGCCGGAAGACCTGTCTGCGCGGGCTGATCTGGACAAAAAGCTCTTCGAAATCGGGGCACAGTTTACCGCCGAACACTTCATGGACAACTACGGCTTGAAGGAAACGGAATTCACTGTGGCAACGCAAACCAGTTCCGTTCCGGGTCTGAACTTTGCCGCCCCGGACGATTCCGAACCGCTGGTCGTGCAGGCGCAACGAAACCTTGACGCAGCGATCAAAAAGCTCCTGCCGGAAGCTCTGAAAACCAGCGGGGAATTTGTCACGCAGATTGAGAATGCGATTCGGGATGCCAAAACCTTTGACGAGGTGCAGCAATCTCTCGCGGAGCTGCTGGCCCCGAAACTTCGCCCCGGCGCACTGGAAGTGTTTCTTGCGCGAGTGATGACAGCGGCGGCCGGACACGGTGCGGCGGCCGTACAGACCGAAGCGGACGGGGACGGACAATGAGCGGCATTCCCGGCTCGGAAATCCTCGCCCAACCCGTATCCCCGGATGCGGCGATTGCGTTCTGGAAACAGCGGGCCAAGCTGACGTGGCCGGAAGCCAAGGCACTGGCAGGCGGTGTGCGGCATCGGGCGTTCTATGTGACCGCGCTCGCCGAACGCGATCTTATCCAGACCGTAAGTGAGGGCATTCAGTCCGCATTGGAGAACGGGGACACGCTGGCGGGCTTCAAGAAGAACATTCTCGGTGTTATCGAGTCCGAAGGCTGGAAGGGGCAGCGGATTGAAAACATCTTTCGGACCAATGTTCAGACGGCCTACGCCGCCGGGCGCTACACCAAGATGCAGACCGTCAAAGAGGCTCGCCCCTATTGGCAATATGTCACCGTCGAAGACAGGAGGCGGCGTCCATCCCACGCCATTCTGCACGGCGTCGTGTACCCGGCGGACCACGAATTCTGGGGCACGAACTACCCGCCGAATGGGTTCCGATGCCGCTGCACGGTCCGCACGTTGTCCGACAGACAAGTCAAGGCGCAAGGGCTGACGGTTCAGAAGGACATGCCGGGGGATTCCATGTACACGGACCCCAAAACCGGCATGGAGTACCACGTCGCCAAGCCCGGAGCCGATCCGGGCTTCGACAACAACCCCGGCAAAGACTGGCTGGCCGGGCTTGACCTCAAGAAATACCCGGACCTGACGCCCAAAAGCTACGACGAACAGCGCGGAAACGCCGTTATCAACCCGGTTGCGAGTAATGAAGAGCTGGCGGCACAAATTCGCGTTCACGCCTCAGAGTTCATGCTGAATGGTGATGTTCGGAGAATCGTTTTTGACCATGAAGGCTACTTTATGGCGACAAACTCATGCGGGACTTTCTGGATCAGTCAACGCGACTTTTCCATGAGTGACGGCACGTTTAATCCTGCCGCAAACTTAAAAAAAGCATGGAACAAGATAGCGGGTGGAAAACCGCTTACCTTCCATGAAGAGTATTCAGTGGAGTCATTATGGCATGAAATCGTTCATAATAGGCAGACGCCAACCGATGCAGGGGGAAGAGAAACGGTTTCACGGCGCATGATGGAAACAGTGACCCAGTGGGTGGCCCGCCGAACATATCCGAGATTCATAGAGGCATTGGGTGGCAAGGCGGCCCATCAGGCGAAAGTCCTGAAGGAGGGCTATGGCTACGGCGGCTATATCCGTAATTTTGATCGTTTACTTGAAGTTTTGGGTGTTGCCGATAGCCCGGACGCCCTGCGTTATTTTGAAGAGGTTTGCCAGACGACGGACAGAAAGGCGTACCAAGCGGCCATATCGGGCTATCTGGTGAAGAACGCGGACAAGCCGGTGAAAAAATCTGTCCTTAATAAGGTATTGGGGCAGACAAACCTTGGGGCGTCACGCTTTGAAGACTTGCTACGCTTCTACACACTCGCCAGCTAACAACGCTGCTTCAAGCTGGCGTTCAGGGCTTTCGATCTGCCTGTAGTAGGCTGCTGCTGTCCTCTTATCCCCGCGCCCCAAAAGTAACAGGTAAAGGCTGACGAGGTTGTGATCCTTGTCTTGGTCAAAGGATGCACGCGCAAACGCCAGCTCTTCGCCCTCTGGGGTATAGCCGTAATGGGCTTCCACCTCTTCCGGTGTGGCAATATCAAAAAAGTTAGTCATGGCTCCAAAATATCCCGGCACAGGGGAACAGTCAATGAGGTGAAACGATGGAATCGGAAAAATGGATCGAAATCGCCCGGACAGGGACGTTTACGGACAGCATGGGGCGGCCCCAGACGTTTACGGATACGGACCTTGCCGCGATTGCGGCGGGGTACAACCCCGAAAAACGGGATGCACCGCTGGTGTTCGGTCATCCGAAAGACAACGCCCCGGCCTTCGGGTGGGTTCGGAAAGTGGAAAAACGTGGACAAAAATTGTTCGCGCTGTTCGCGCACGTTCCGGGCGTGGTCAAGGATTTAGTGGCACAACAGCATTACCGCCACGTTTCCATGTCGCTCATGCCGGATCGGGTGACCCTACGGCATGTGGCCCTGCTGGGGGCGGCGCAACCCGCGATCGACGGACTGCAAGCGGTGGAACTCGCGGACGGTGAAGGCGCGATCAACATTGCCCTTGCCGACACACACGGAGGAACTATGGACGAACAGGAATTGCAACGAAAAATTGGTCAGATGCAGGCGCAGATCGAACAGCTCACCATGGAAAAGGCCACGCTTGAAAAACAGCTTGCCGACGCCACGGCGGGCAAAGACAACGCCGAAAGCGGCAAGGCTGACGCAGAAAAGAAGGCCGAAGACCTTGGCGCGGAATTCGCCGCCTACCGGGGCAAAATTGAGAGTGAACGCCGGGAAGGCCGCATCGCCGGGCTGATCAAGGCCGGGAAGGTGAAGCCTGCGGAAAAGGAAAGCGTGCTGTCTTTCGCCGCCAAGCTGGCGGCTGTTGACGGTACGGTGGACTTTGCCGCCCCTGACGGAACCCGCGAGGCGGTAACGGCAGAAGAGCGCTACTTCCGCGAACTTGAGGCCCGACCTGTTGACGAGCGCTTTGCCGACTTCGCCGCGCCTGTCCCCGGTCATGCTACGCCGCAGACCCCCGCCTACAACGCTGCCGAAATGGCCGCCAAACTGTAGGCCGTTCGGCGGCACAAAGGAGTTCATACCATGAATGAAGGTTTTCTCGGAAAATTCTCGTTTGGCGGCGAACGAGCTGCCACGGACGATCACCCGGTTATTCTGCACGCGCTGCCGCTCGATCCGTCCGTAACCTCCAAACTGGAGGTGGGCACACTGCTGCGCCGAGTCCCTGTCACGGAAGCCGTGCCTGCCGTTGAGGCCGTAACCGAAACGGCTACGGCAACCAAGGGCGCGGGCAATACCGGCGTAACTGCCGCAACCGTGACGGCGGCGACGTTTAAAACCGCCGTCTCCAACGTCGCCGGAACCTATGCGTTCAGCTACGACGGCACGGCGTGGAAGCTGTCCGGCTTGAGCGTCGGTTTGGATACATACGGCGTGACTGTGACCGGTACGCCCGCGTCCGGGGATACGGTTTCCGTTGTCTTCACGGCTGCCGTGGCGGCGAAAGAGGCTGGGAGCAAGACCGTTGATTCCCTGTGGAAGCCCTACCTTTCCACGGACAGCGCGGTGACTCCCGCCGCTGTGGTGGATATGCCCTGCGATCCTGCGGGGAGTCACGGAGAAAAGAGCGTTATCGCGGTTGTCCACGGTACGGTCAAGACCCGGCTGCTCATCACGGGGGACGGGAAAGCGGCTACAGGAATCCAGCTTGCCCAGCTCATGGAAAACGGTGTTTTTGCCGTCTAACCAAAAGGAATCGTTATGCTTGCACAGTTGAAGGGGCTGTTTGCCCCGCAGTCCATCGCAATGGCGCTCAAAGAGCTGCCGCCGATGGAAACCACGATCATGGACAGCCTGTTCAAACAGCGTCCCACGCACCCCATGCCGCTGATCGGCATTTCCGATTTGGTATCGGTGGTCCAGACCGTCCCGGTGGTGCGCCGCGACGGCACGCCGATCTCGCTCAAGGGTGAAACGGCCAGCATGGAATTTATTGCGCCCTTGCCGATCAAGGTCAAAATCCCGGTGACGGCCAGCGAACTGAACGATCTGGGGATGATCTTCAAGGATCAATCCGCCGTGTCCGCATGGCGAACCCGGAAGGTCGAACAGATTCGCCAGACCATCCGCAACACCACGGAAGCCATGTGTACCGTGGTGGCGACCACGGGCAAGCTGACGTGGCCGGTGGAAACGGAAGGCGGACGTCGTGAAACCTACGAAGTGGATTACGGCCCGCTGCTGACCTATACGCCCGACGCCAAGCTGTCCGCTGCCTCCAAACTGCCCGACGTGTACAAGCTGCTGCGGAACATGGATCAGACGATCAAACAGGCGGGCATCGGCGGCAACGTCGAGTTCTGGGCTGGTTCCGACGTCGTGTCTGCGCTGCTGGGTATCGTGGAATCGTACACGTCTACGGTGCAGGACAAACAGCCGTACACGGTCAAGCTGGACGAAGGACAGATTAAGGTCGGCAACTACACGATCCGGTTCATGGATGAAACCTACCCGAATCCCGAAGACGAAACGGAGTGGCTGCCGAAGCTGGACGCCAAGACGCTGCTGGCCGTGGCCTCCAACGTGCCGGGCGCAGTGTGGTACTGCGCCATTGATTCCATCAGTGCGAACAACGCGGCTACACCGCTGCACATCGTGCCCGTGGCCCGTCAGGATGACAGCGGCATCATGCTGATTGGACAGGCAAAACCGCTTCCTGCCCGTGCGTCTCGTGCCTCGTGCAAGGCTGTTGTGGTTGATTAGGCCCGAAAAAGCCCGTTCAGGGGTGTTTGCGTCTCTGGACGGGCCAGCGGCAGAGTAAACCTTTTGGACTAGTCCAAAACTAGTCCAAAACGCCGAAAAAGGGGATGCCCATGCTTTTGTGTGACCGCGCCGCCATTGTTGATCTGCTGCACGTCAAATATGTGACCTCCTGCGAAAAACAGAATCCGGGGATTGTCGAACGAACGATCGAGGCCGTGTCCGGGGAAGTCGGGGACGCGCTGGCCTACCGCTATCCCCAGCCGTGGCCGTATGTGCCGGAGCTTGTCCGGTATATCGCGGCCGTGATCAGCGCGTATCGTGTCGTGGAAGCGATCACCTCTCTGGTGTCCAGTGAAGCCAGCTCCGACAATGAATGGCTGCCGCTGCAAAAACAGTGGCGGTACTGTACGGACCTGCTGGCCTCCATCGCCGCCGGAAAGACGAAACTCCCGCTCGACGAGGCCAACCCTGATAGGGAAGAAGCCAGCGTAGCGGTAGTGAGCCGTCCGGCACTGTTCGACCTGCGAGGTTTTTGACATGGCGAAAAGCGGTGTCTCGCTCAACTGGGGCGGACTGGACAAGGTTCTCGGCAATGCAGCCCGGCACATGGCCAACCGCAAGGCACTCATGACGACGATCGGTGAGGCGCTGGTATCCGGCACAATCACGCGGTTTGAGAATGAGGAGGCCCCGGACGGGACAGCGTGGGAACCGTCGCGCCGGGCATCCGGCGCGGACGGCCAGACGCTGACGGACACCGCCCGACTGCGGAACTCCATTGACTCGCAGGCCACGGACGATCTGGTCATGGTGGGCAGCAATGTTGCCTACGCCCGGATTCACCAGCTCGGCGGCAAGGCAGGGCGCGGTCACAAGGTCACGATTCCGCCCCGCCCGTACCTTGGCGTCAGCAAAACGGATGTGGAAGAGGTCAAGGGCATTCTCACGGACTTTCTGTCCGGCGCGTTCTCAATCCGGGGGTAGTAGTTGTGCGGGACTTTGCAACAGACAGTATCACACGGGCGGCCCTGTCCGCCGGGCTGCCCTCTGCGGAAGCCGTGATCCTATTGACGAAAAAAGACAATCTGACGCTCGATCGTCCGCGCATCGAGCTGCAATGCCTGCTCGAAAAATACGAACGATCCGGGCGAAAGCTGGCAATCCGCAGGACGGAGACGGACAAGGTGGAACGCCGGGAACTGTATACGGCGCGGCTTGACGTGGCCGCCAACGTGCTGGCCGACGATCAGGCTTGGCTGTCCGCCTTCTGCTACGCCTTTGTCGCGGCCCTTCCGCGCGGGGCGTCCGATGCACACGGCAACTGGGTCAAAGTCCGGGTCCAGAAGGCCACGCCGGGCAGACCCCCGGATTTGCGCGTTGGGGACGACGTGATCGACGTTTTCACCAAGGTCAATCAACTATTCGTCCTCTCATTCACGGGCCGCGTCACGGCTGACGAGATGACGCCGCTCATCCAGACAGTAACCATCAATCCACCAACGTGGGAGACCTGATATGGCAAGAACGAAGAAAGAGACAGAAGAAGCAACCCCGGAAATTGTGAAACAGCCTGCCGAAGCGACGCCGGAACAGACCGGAGCGGTTGAAGGCACGCAGGATATGTCGGAAGAGGACAACGATCCGTTTGAAGAGGATGGCGTTTCCGTTCCCGCCGACACCGGACCCAAGCTGGAAACGCTGTCCGTACTGGCGGATCGGCACCGCCTCGCAACGTGGGAACATGCCGGGATTTTGCGGCTCATGGGCTGGACTGACGACAAAAAGGTGACGGCCGAAGCGTACGAAGCGGCGCTTGAGACGCTGCGAAGCCGCCGGATCGGCGGCGGGCGCAGGGGGTAGGCATGGGAAACGTACTGGAATATCTGATTGACGGCACGTCCGGGCTTGTAGCCGGCGGCGTTGACGGCAAGGCGATTGTGGCGGGCGTGTGCAGCCTTGGGCAGGTGGGCAAAGGGTACCTGATCGGCAAGCGCACCAAGTTGGAGGAGGTCCTCGGCACCGGGCCGCTGGTCGAGCGCGTGCGGGACATGCTGGCAACAGGCGGACAGGAGCCGGTGCTTGTTGCCGTTCCGGTTCAGGGGCAGCAAGGCGGCTACATCGGAGCGGTGACGGCGACGGGAAGCACGATCACGCCCGCCGTATCCGGGGTTCCGGCGGCGAACGCCGATGTTGTCGTGCGTGTGGCGACGCCGGGTACAATCGGCACGGCAACCCTTGAAGTGTCCCTTGACGGCGGCAAGACCTACGGTGCCGCCGAGCCGTCCGCCGCACAGGTGGTCATCGGCAAACAGGACACGGCAACAGGGGCCACGCTGGTCTTTTCCGAGTCAGCGACGTTGGAGTCGGGCGCGTCGTGGCACTTTGCGGTGCGGTGCGCCGTTGGCCCGGTGTCCCGTGTCGGGGACAGCGCCAGCCCGATGCTCGAAGCGGCCCCGGCGTCTGGCGGCGTGACGGCCGGAGCGGAGCTTGTCCTTCAGATCGTCAAGGCTGGGGGCAGAAACGTGGGGACGTACCAGCTTTCCGTGGACGGCGGAGACAGCTTCGAGAAGGTCCGCACCATCCCCGTGGACGGTACGATCACGCTGGCAGGCTACGGGGTGACGCTGACCTTCCCGGATGGCGACTACGCCGCCGGGACAACCTACGAATGCCGGATACTCCCGCCCACGCCGTCCATTGTGGACGTAATGGCGGCCTTGGAATCCCCGCTTGCTCTCTATGATGTCGAGTTTGTGCATATTGCCGGGGCCACGGACAGCGTGGATTGGGCGGCGGCACAGGCCAAGGCCGAAGAGCTGTGGAACATCCACCGGCCCACCTACTTCAAGCTGGAAACCCGGCTGCCGCAGGACGGCGAAGATTTGAACGACTTTGCCGCCTACCTGCTGGCCGAAAGGCAGGGTATCGCGGCGCGGTTCGTAACCGTGTGCTGTCAGTACGGCGAAATCACGGATGCCAGCGGCTTGCGGAACGTCCGCAACATGGCCGGGCTGCAATCCGGGCGCGTCATGTCGATCCCGGTCCAGCGGGCCACGGGCCGCGTGAAAGACGGCCCCGTCAGTCAGGCCACGCTGCCTGAAGGCTGGGAAGCTGTTCAAACTACGCTTGAGGATGCCGGATACATCACGGCCAAGACTTACGCAGGACTTTCCGGCGTGTACTGGGGGGATTCGCGCACGGCAGCGGATGCCACCAGCGATTACCGATACGAAGAAGTCTTGCGGACTGTCTTCAAAGGTGTGCGCTTGCTGCGGATTGCGGCACTCAAGAGCATGTACGATGAAGCGGGCGATCCACTCCGCTCCGAAACCGACGGCGGCCTTGCTTACCTCAAAGCCAATCTGGAGAACGCCCTTGACGTCATGGTCAAGGCCAACCCCAAGGAACTGGCGGGCTACGTTATTGACATTCCTGCCGGGCAGGACATTGCGAACAATGGCGTAGCCGTGGACTGCACGCTGATCGGCCTGCCGATTATCCGTCAGATCAAGCTCTTTGCCCGCTATGTGTACGCAGGCAGCCGTTTTGATCCCCGCATGACCAATGCCGCATAAGGAGCTGATATGGCAGTCAATGGAAAGAATTATGACTGGGAAGACATTACCGTCACCCTGCCCAGCGGCGACGCTGCGGGCATCACCGAGATCAAGTACAAGGACGGGCAGGAAATCACGGCCCGGTACGGCAAGGGGGCGATTCCGCGCGGCTACGGGCGCGGGAACTACGAAGCCAGCGGATCGATGGTGCTTGACCGCGACGAATGGGAAAAGCTGAAAAACGAGTTTGGCGACGGCATTTACGATCATGAACCGTTCACGATCGTGGTCGCCTACGCCAATGATGATATGGGGAACATCACGGACACCCTGAAAAGCTGCAAGATCACATCCTTTGACGGCGCGGGCGGCGCACAGGGAGATGACAATGTTTCCCCGATGACCTGTGAATTCACGATACTGGAACCGATTCTCTGGAACGGCACCGCCGCCAAAAAATCGAGCTGACCCACAAGACGGCAAACGAGGGGCCGGGTAACCAGCCCCTTTTTTGTCCGCAGGAACCGCGCCCTTTCCGGGCGTTTTTTTGTGTCCGGGCTAGGTTTGAGAAACGGGTACGTTGCCCGCAACTACAAACAATGCAAGGAGTCTTGTTATGCCCGAAGTCACCAAGCCCACCGAACGCAAGTACGCCGCTTTCCCTCACGCCTTCCGCGATCCGTGGGATGATGTGGATGTTGAAATGTCGTTTCGCTTTGCCAAGCCGACGAAAGGCGAAGTCAAGCGCTTGCAGGATACCGCCGCGAAAAACAACGCACAGGCGTCCCGCAACCTGCTCATGTCTACCGTGCATCCTGACGACAAGGCCCGTCTGGACGACATGATGGAGGCGTATCCCGGCATCGCCACCAGCTACGCCACGGCGCTGGTCAAGGCCGTGGGCATCAGTGCCGACTTGGGAAACTGAACCTGTCCCCCTACGACGAGGGGGACGTGCTGATCCGGTACTGGCTGCACGAGGACCCGTCGGACGATATGGACGTCTGGCGGGTCCAGCAAAATCAGGCCCTGTGGATGGAAAAAAGGATTTTTGAGGGACTGGGGCGCATTATCCACGGAACCCGTCCCAAGAGGTAGCTATGGAAGTTTTCAACGTATTTGCAACGCTTTCCCTCGTCGATCTGCTCTCCAGCCCTCTGGAGAGAGTCGGGAAAACCATGTCCGGCGTGACCGGCGTTGCGGATACGTTGTCCGCCCGGTTCGGGCGGCTGACCGTGGCAATGGCTCCGGTGGCGCTGGCTGCCGGGGTCATGCTCGGCGCGTTCGGGCTGGCGACGGCGCGGGCAATGGCATTTGAGAGCGCAATGGCGGATGTGGCCAAGGTCGTGAACTTCGACACACCACAGGAATTCGCGGAAATGAGCGATCAGGTCAAGGAACTTTCCGGGCGTATCCCGATGGCGGCAGACGGCATTGCGGCGATCATCGCGGCTGCCGGGCAGTCCGGGGTTGCCAAACAAGACCTGACGGAATTTGCGGAACAGGCCGCGAAAATGGGCGTTGCGTTCGATTTAACGGGCGATCAGGCGGGCAAAATGATGGCCGACTGGCGGGCGGGCATGAATCTGTCCCTGCCGCAGACCTACGCGCTGGCCGATGCCACCAACTACCTCAGTAATAATATGAACGCCACGGCTCCGGCACTGGGTGAAGTCATCCAGCGTGTGGGTGCTGCCGCCATGTCCTGCGGGCTTGCGGAAACGCAGGTCGCGGCACTGGGTGCATCGTTTTTGTCGGCTGGCGCATCGCCGGAGGTAGCGGCTACCGCGCTCAAGAAATTTACGACAACACTGGTCAAGGGTGCCGCCATGAGCAAAACGCAGGCGGCGGCCTTTTCAGGGTTGGGTTTTTCGGTAACACAGATGGCCAAAGACATGCAGACGGATGCACGGGGGACGATTTTTAAAGTTCTCCAATCCATCGCAGACAAGCCGAAAGAGCTGCAAATGTCTCTCCTGACCGAAATGTTTGGGGAAGAAGCCATCGGCGCGATCGCACCGCTTTTGCAGAACATGGGGAATCTGTCTCAGGCGTTTGAACTCGTGGGAGATTCAAGCAAGTACGCCGGTTCCATGCAGGCCGAATTTGAAGCACGCAGCAAGACAACGCAAAATGCCTTGCAGCTTCTCTCCAACAAACTAAACAACCTGTTTATTTCCATCGGTTCTGTGTTTTTGCCTGCGGTGGCATGGGGCGCAGAACAGCTCGGAAAGCTGGCGGATGCCGTGCGCTGGGTTGTTGATACGCCGTTCGGACAGTGGCTTGTGGGTATATCCGGCGGCATTGCCGCCGCGCTGGTGGGCGTGACAGCACTCTCCGCCGCCCTATGGTTTTTCAGTGCTGCCGGGCCGATGCTCGGCAAGGCACTGGCTCCGCTCAAGGCTGCCTTGTTCGGGCTTGGCTGGCCCGTATGGGCGCTTATCGCCGCCGTGGGGTTGCTCTACCTTGCCTACAAAAAGAACTTTGGCGGCATTGCGGACACGTTGAACCGCTGGGGGAAAAACATTTCACTCATTGTCCGGGGTGTTATCGCCATTTTTGAAAGCCTCAAGGGTTCATCGTTCGAGATTCGCGGCGAGCTGGCAAAGGAAATCCGGGCCGCCGGGCTGGAGGCCCTTGTGGTCAACGTGGGCCGCATGGTGTTCCGCATCAAGGAATTTTTTGCCGGAATCTGGGACGGGCTGGACTTTTCCGGTGTGGTTTCGGCACTGACGCCTGCCATTCTCATGATCTGTGACTGGTTCAATTTCCTTGGGCAGGTTATGGACGACATTTTCGGGACCAAGATTCAGGGTGCGTCCAGCGAAGCGCGGGGATTCGGACAGATCGTCGGCATGGTGTTGAGCGTGGCTCTTGAAGGTCTGGCGACCGTCATCACGAACGTCGCGCTAGGCATTGATACGCTGATCCAGTGCTTCCGCTGGGTTGCCGCCGTGCTGAACGGCGACTGGGCCACGGCGACGGCAGCCGCCCAACGAATCTGGGACAACATGTGCGCGTCGTTCATGTCCTTTGCTGATTTGTTCCGTATCGGTGACTGGATACGCGACGCATGGGCCAAGGCGCAGGAGTACCTTTCCGGGATCAACCTGTTCGAGTCCGGGGCGCGGCTTCTGGAAACCTTCAAGGAAGGCATCATGTCCAAGGTGGATGCCGTGGTCGAATCCGTATCCGGGGCACTGGACAAGGTACGGCAATACCTTCCGTTTTCCGACGCCAAGACCGGCCCATTGTCTACGCTGACCCTCTCCGGCACCCGAATGATGACGACGATCGGGGAAGGAGTAAAGGCCGGTGCGCCCTCGCTGCAAGCCGGTGTCGTCTCGGCGTTGGGCGGCGTGGGGGACAAGGTTTCCGGGTTCTGGAAGCGGCTGACAGGGCAACAACCGGAACTGACGCCACAGGTGGCCACCGCGCAGCCGGACCCGATCCGGCAGGATGTTGTGGAAAACCGCATCCCGGCGCAACCCGTTGCACCACCGGTGACGCCAGTGACGCCGGACGTTGCAGCGCTGTCCGCCGGGCTGTCTGGGGTACTCGGCGGAGCTGGAGAACTAATCTCAGGCTTCTGGAAGCGGCTGACCGGGCAGCAACCGGAGCTGACGCCGCAGGTAGCCGCCGTGCAGCCGAACCCGATCCGGCAGGCTGTTTTGGAAAATCGCCTTCCGGCGCAGCCCGTTGCGCCATCGGTGACGCCGGACGTTGCAGCACTGCCCGCCGGACTATCCCTCACTGTCCCGGATCAGGAACGCGCAGCCGCAGCCGTTGCCCCTCGCGCACCGGAGCCGCCCGCATGGTCCCCGGAATCGAGCGACAGGGAAAGCCCGCAGTTTACGCGAGACAAGGGCCGGAGCGGGACGACAATGACCGTGCATATCGGCAACATATCGTTGCCGAATGTCAAAAACGCGCAAGAATTCTTTGATGAACTGCAAAATTCCATGATGGAATACGGGGAGTCTATCGCATGAAGCTGTTGACGTTCGCGGACGGGGTAATCAGCCTTGACGGGCAGGAAATACCGGGCATTTTCGCGGAACTGCGGATTGACGGCAAAGTCCGCTTCGACGAGCAGAAAGTGGACGGCATGAGCGGAAAGAGCAAGACCCCGCAGGGCTGGGAAGACTCGGATATTATGGCGTCTCTGTATCTGACGACGGACGACACGGGGACGTGCTACGACAAGCTGCGAACCCTGTCTGCGCTGTTCCGCGACCCTGACCCGAAGGCAGACCCCAAAATCTACACGCTGGCAAACAGGCACGCGGTTGCCCGGAACATCCGGCAGGTTGTCTTTTCGCGGCTGGAATCCGCTGAAAACGAACAGACTGACGAAATCCGGGCGACGCTTGCCTTTGTCGAACACCGGCCACCTATCGTGAAAACGGAAGCGTCCGAAGCCAAGACTCCGAGCGCCAAACAGTTGCAGGACGACGCCAGCACCAAGAAGGCCAATGCGGCCAATCCTGACGACGGCTATGTGATCAGCGGTGATTTGCAATGATTCAGGGGCTGAATATCCTGTGCAATGTCGGCCCGGTCGAAATCGATCGGTCGCCGTTTATGGAGCTGTCGTTTCGCCGCCGTGCCGCCGTGAGCCGAGCGGTGGTGACAATCCCTGATCCGTTTGGAGAGGTGCGGGGAGCGCTGGCCGTGGAGCAACCCGTCAAAATAACATTTGCCTATCGCGGACAACCGGGTCTGAAAACGGAATGGGAGGGAACCATTGAGGCCATTGATCAGCCCTATGCCACGGCAGCGGATGAAGACGCCGTGCTGGTCAAGGCTGTGGGGCTGGAAAAGAAGCTGACGACAACCATCGTGACGGAATCGTTTTACAACGAACCGGCCAAGGAAGTGGCCCGGCGTTTGCTGGAGCGCACCGGTCTTGCCGTGGTTGACGTGGACATTCCGGCGGACATTTTGCCGTATCAGGTCTTTTCCGGGGTATCCGTGGCCCGTTGCCTGCGCCAGATCGAAGCGACGCTGACCCGTTCCTGCGGGCGAGATATGACGAAACACGCGGTCTGGTTGTCGCAAGACGGCCTGCGCTGGTCCCCGGAAGACGAATCGGGCGACACATACAACATCGCCACCGTTGAAAATCTGCTGACGCATACGCCGCCGGTAGCGGAAGGCGGGCGCGGGGTGATTACGTCCATGTTACTGCCGGGGCTGACGCACAGCATGAAAGTACATATCCGCGACACGCGCCGGGGCATCGACAAGACGGTCCGGGCCGAAGAGGTGATCCATACATTTCAGGCCCGGAGCAATTACACGACCGTGACCTACGGCAAAAACGAGGGGTGGCTGTAATGCCCGAAGACAGACGTGGAAAAGGCAACATCATTGATACGATGCGGAAAGTGATCGAGCTGGCCATGCCCGACTTGCGGCACTATTACCGCATGACGAAAAAAGCCCGTGTTGTGGCCTCGTATGCCAGCGACGGGCAGTATTTTGTTGACGTGCAGCCGCTCCGCAATGACGAAACGCCGGATGCTAAAGAACCGATTGTCCCGCACGTTGCTTTGCCCGTACTCTGGGGCGGCCCGAACCGGGGCGTGGTCTGCCCGCCGGAAGTGGGGGCGTTGTGCGATTTGAGCTACTACGACGGCGACCCGAATTATCCGTATATCTCAAACGTGCGCTGGGATTCCGGCATGTCCGCGCCGATTGCGGAGCTGAAAGAATTTGTCATTCAGTTTGAGAATGGCGTGGAAATCCGCATCGACAAAGACAGAAACATCGTTTCGCTGACGCCTGCGGACTGGAAAGTGGAGGTCGGGGGCAACGCCAGCATCACAGCAGGCGGAGACGCCACAGTGGAAGCCGCCGGAACGCTGACGCTCCGCGCCCCCCAGATCGTGAAGGAAGGGAACGAAACGGCACGCGGGCACGGCGGCGGCATGGGAACGGTGCAAGAGAAAGACCACCGGAAACATGAAGGCAGCTATACGCTAAACGGCCCTGCCTCGTTCTCCGGGGCGGTAACAATCAACGGCCCCCTGACGGTGACAGGCGGCATAACCGGCAAGGTCAACGGCTGTTCCGGCTGTCAGTAAAACCCCTCAAAAATCCCCGCACTATCCGCGCCCTTTCCGGGCGCTTTTTTTATGCCCGCGCTACGGTATTCCCCATGAACATAGCACAGACAGACCTCTGGGGGCAGGATATTGCCCTCGACGATGACGGGCAAGCCAAGGTTGCCGCCAACGGTGAATTGATTCTGACCGACGGCGTGGAGACGGGTACGCAGGACGTGCGGCTCCGGCTGTTCACCCGACTGGGAACCCTCTTTTATGACAGTGAATTCGGCAGCCTGATCCATAACTGGATTCTTGAGGAGTCCACGGAAACCACACGCGCCGCCTTTGAAATGGAGGTGGTGATGCGCGTTGAACTGGACCCGCGCGTCGCCGTTGGTTCCGTGTCGTGCAGTGTGACGGCATGGGATGAGCGTTCTCTGACGGCGATTGTACGCTGGCGGTTCATCGACGAGGACACCCCGATCAATCTGGTGTTACAGATCAACAAACTGACCAAGGAACTGGTGATCAAGGATGCAAACCCGCGAACTGACAGCCTTGCCGCGTGTTTCCAAAAGTATTGACGAGGTACGCGCCGCCCTTTTCGGTTTCGTTGACACTGTGCAGGACGCGCTGGCTGCCAAGGGCTGGCTTCCGGCCCGGCTTAACCTAAACAAGGGCGTTGTTCGAGGATTACTTGAGGTTTTTGCGTGGGGCCTATGGCAGCTCTACAACCTGTTGCAACGGCTGATGAAACAGGCCGCACCGTACTACGCCACAGGCGAATGGCTTGACCTGCACGCTGACGGCGTTGACCTAACGCGCAGGGCGGCCACCAAGGCCACAGGGCGGGTTCGGTTCCTGCGCGGCGGCTCCGGGACGGGGAATACCGTGATCCCGGCCGGGCGCATCGTGCGAACCAAGCCGGACGGCGCGGGCGAAATCTACCGCTACAGCACGACGGCACAAGGTGTCCTTCCCGCTGGCGCGGAGTCTGTGGAAATCCCTGTGGAGTCCGAGAGCTACGGGGCGGGTGCGAACGCCACGGCCGGGCAGATTTGCGAACTGGCGACGCCTGTTGCCGGAATCGCCGGAGTGACCAACGCGGCGGACTGGCTGGACTCGGAAGGGGCTGACGAAGAGACGGATGCCCAGTTGCAGGAACGCTACCGGCTACAATGGGCTGGAAACAACGGCTGCACGAAGTACGCCTATCAGGCATGGGCGTTGGCGGTTCCGGGCGTTACGTCGGTATCCATCCTCGACCAGCACCCGCGCGGACAAGGCACGGTGGATATTGTCGTGCGCGGCGCGGCCGTCCTCCCCACGGACTCCCTACTGGACAAGGTGCGGGCCGCCATTGCGCCAAAGGTGCCGATCAATGACGACTGGCTCGTGAAGTCCCCGGTTGCCGTCCTCGTGGGCATTACCGGTACAATCGAATTTACCACCGGCGATCCCGATTTGCTCATGTCTACGGCTGAAACCCGGCTCCGTGCCCTCTTTGCGGAAACCAGTACGGTTTCGGGGGTGACGGCCTTGCAGATCGGACAGGATGTGACCCTTGACCTCTTGACTTACACGGTCATGGCCGTGCCGGGCATCAAGCGGGTAGCGTGGGCGTCGCCCCTTGCCGATGTGCTTGTCGCGGCTGACGCTGTGGCGCGTCTGGACACGCTGGCACTTACCTGCACACAGGCCGACGAGGCGTAACATGTCAGAGTTATGGAACTACTTCCGGGATGTTCTGGCGTGGCCCTTGCTTCATGCGCCCGGCCCGTTGCAGGCCGTGGTCAAGGGGCTGGCGCTGACGATGGACGGTACGCGGGAGGACATTGTGCACTTGCGCCGCCAGTTCTTCCCTTCTCTCTGCGAATCGGAGTTTGTCGCCGCACACGGAGAAAGCCGGGGCATCGTGCGGCATCCGCGCGAAACGGCAAAACAGTATCGGCAGCGCATGATCAAAGCGTACCGCTGGCACATGCTCGGCGGCAAGGCACTGGGACTGCCGGAGATACTTCGGTTCTACGGTTTTGACGCGATCAGGATAGACAGCCTGCGCCAGTGGGTACCGTCGCGTTGGGCGGAATTCCAGCTCGGCCTTACGGCCCCGAAGACGCAGTCGGAACAGGCTGCCTTACTGGCCGATCTGGACACGCTGATCTGGCTGGTCAACGAATATAAGCCCGCCCGTTCGCGGCTGGGGCGCATCTATACGGATACCTATGACCGATACCCGACTTCATGGAGCGACGGGGAAAAATGGGGAGACGGCTTCTGGTCGAACTTTTCCGGTACAACACCCGATGCCGCTGATCTGGTCGTTTCGTTTGGGATGCCGTTCCGGGCTTTGTGCGAACAGTACAATGTTTCGGGTGTCGGCATGGGTACGAACTCCCGGCACGGAGCGCTGATCCCTTACGTTGATCGGCCTATCTGGGGCCGGAGCCAATGGTCCGAGCTGTATCCGATGAACACCGGCTTCACCGTCGGGGAACTTTTGAGCCTGCACTGGTGCGATAAGAGTGTGGTTTCGCATCCGTGGGAAGGCGGGTGGGATCGGCGGCACTGGTGCGAGTTTTCGAGCTGGGATCGTGTGCTTCCCGAGTGGGTCTTTTCCGCTCCGGCGTGGTGCCGGGCGCAGGCCGTGCAGTCATGGGCGGGCGCACAGCTCTCGGACGGGCGGGACGGCACCTATGGTGACATTAACGCCTGCTACAGCGTGCCGGTGGCGATCATATCCGGGCCGCCCCCGCACTGGGGGGATTTTGCCTACTCCGATGAGGACAGACAACGGCAGGAACTCCGCATCCTTGAACAATTCCACGAGATAGCACGCTTCACGGCCCCTGTTGTGGAACCTTCGGAGCTTGCGGGCTTTGGTCGGGTCATGGAGTCCCGACGAGGCTTTCTTGCCCCGTACATTGACCATCCAGTGTGGGGACGGTGCGAGTGGTCGGACGTGTTTCCGCGCAACCATAGCCTGATGATTGATGCGCTGGCCCGGTTCCAGTTCTGCGAACGTGTGCTTGTGCGTCAATCATGGGCCGGACGCTGGGATACCCGGAAATGGGCAGAAACGGCGGGCTGGGATCGTCCTTTGCCCGAGTGGAGCATGGCGGAGCTGGCGTGGTGCCGGGTACAGGCCGTGCCGTCATGGCCGGGCGCACAGCTCACGGATGGGCGGGACGGCACCTACGGCGACATCAACGCCTGCTACAGCGTGCCGGTGGCGATCATATCCGGGACACCCCCACGCTGGGGCGAGGCCGCCTATTCCGAGGATGATCCAGCGCGACAGACTCTCAGGATTGCGGAACGCCGCCGGGACAGGCTGGCCTTTGGCATCGGGACGGTGGCCCCGCACGCGCCGGGGCTGGCCACGCACGGCTGCTTCGTTACGGCCACGCCGCACAAGTACGACGAGTTGTGGCACGGAACATGGGATAGCGGCCGCAAATGGTGGAACTACTACGCGCAATCAACTGCAACAACGGAGCAAACATGAGTACTTTGGCGACTTTGACGAAAACGGGCCGGGCGGCGATTGCCAAGGCCATCAGCGTGCGCCCGCTGCATCTGGCATGGGGCACGGGCGACGCGGCATGGGACGCGGACGGTGCTGTCCTTCCGTCGCTGGTGGACAGTACGGCGCTGGTCTGTGAGATCGGGCGGCGCACGGTATCCAGCGTGGGGTTTGTGGAACCTGACGCCGCCGGAGGGATTGTGATTCCTGTAGGAATCAAGCCCGACGGCACGGTCGAGGAGGCACGGTACAAACAGGTTGAGGGGCCGAGTCCGTATCTGTATGTACGCGTCAATTACGACTTTAACGACGCAAACAATGCGGTAATCCGTGAAATGGGCGTGTTTATGGATACAGAAACCAAACCGGAACTTCCATCCGGGCAGCAATACTTTACGCCTTCGGAGCTGGCAGTTCCCGGCATGTTGCTGGCGGCACAAATCATTCAGCCGCCGATCAACCGCAGCCCAAGCGTGCGTCAAACCATTGAATTTGTCTTGCCCATTTAAGGAGCTGATATGGCAACAAAAATTGACAACTATTGGAACAGGTACGACGAGTCCAAAGGCTATACCGAACTGCTGTTCAGGGACGGCTACGGTACGCAGGCATCCGAACACAACGAGCTGCAAAACATTGTTTCGGCCCGGATAAGCAGGCTGGCCGGAGCGATGTTCAAGGATGGCGACATTCTTTCCGACGCCCAGATCACGGTCGACGCAGTAAGCGGAGCGGTAAAGGCCGCCGCTGGCGAAGTGTTTCTTGCAGGGGCGGTGTGGTCCGTCCCTGCCCGTGATTTTACGGTTCCGGCATCGGGAACGGTGTTCATTGGTGTCCGGCTCTACGAGTCGATCGTATCGGAACTGGAGGACCCCGGCCTGCGGAATCCGGCCACGGGTTCGCGCGGCGAAGGGGAACCGGGCGCGTGGCGTCGCAAGGTCACGGCGGCATGGGGATACGATGGCGACGGCGGGAATGGTGATTTTTTTCCTGTGTATACGATTGACGAAGGCGTACAGCGTCCGAAAGAGGCCCCGCCGAATCTGGACTCGTTCAATCTCGCGCTGGCCCGCTACGACCGGGACAGCACAGGGACCGGGACGTATGCCGTGTCTGGCCTTACCGTGGTGGCAGGCACCGATCTTGCCGACGGGCGGCAGGTTTACCACGTCAGTGAAGGCCGCGCCCGTGTTGACGGCATGGGTGTTGAAACGAACACGTCCCGGCGCGTCGTGTATGACGCATCCCCGGACCTGCGGACCGTCAGCATGGAAATCTGCGACGCGACTGCGGACAGCTCCGGTACAGGACAGCGGATCAATGTTGGGCATCCGCCGCTCAAGGATGTGACCAGCCTTCGGATCACGGTAGAGGAAACCGTATCTTTGCAGCATGGCGCATACAGCGGTGCGGCTGACGACCTGCCGTTTACGGGTGTTGTCAGTATCGTGAGCGTGCGCCAGCTTGAAACGACATTCACGCCGACCACGGATTACTTGAAGAAAAACGACCAGATCGACTGGTCGCCCGCCGGAAACGAACCGGCTCCGGGCAGCACCTACGAAGTAACGTGCCGATACCTCAAGGATGTGAGGCCGGAACAACCGGACGTGGACGGCTTCACCGTGACGGGTGCCGTTGAAGGCACGCAGATTATGTACGGCTACCGTCAAATGCTTCCACGCTATGACCGGATCGCGCTGGATTACCAAGGCACGTTGACATGGTTCAAGGGGATTGCATCCGAACGTAACCCACAAAAGCCCGTCGTACCGGACACGTTGCTGGCGTTGGCTACTGTGTACCAGAACTGGCGCCCGGGGACACGAACTGTAACAAACGATGCCGTGCGCGTGGTTCAGTTCGATGAAATCACCCGGATGAATGACCGGATTGATTACGCATTGCAAGAAATCGCCCGCCAGCGTCTGGAATCGGACGTGGCGACGCGGGAAAGC
Source organism: uncultured Lawsonia sp. (assembly GCA_964538355.1). GTDB lineage: Bacteria > Desulfobacterota > Desulfovibrionia > Desulfovibrionales > Desulfovibrionaceae > Bilophila. The sequence goes on from CAZIFC010000003.1 coordinate 21,760, forward strand.
GGGGCACGGGTTGGGCTGTTTGTTGACCCCCTGATCGATGATTCCATGCGAGATCAGGGGATCGCGCAGACGGCAGCCATCGTTGACGGCGATTTGACCTTGCCGATTACGGGAGCCGAAGCGTTTCCCCTACCGGGTGACGTGCTTGACCCGACCGCGCGGCCTTTCGCGGTATCCATCCTGTTGGAACAACCGTACCGGACAACGGACATGCAGGTAAACCCCTACATGGCGTTTGAGCCGCTGCCTGCCAAGGTCAAGCTGACGCCCGCAGTGGACCGCTGGACGGAAACCCAAACGGTATGGACTTCGGCCATCACCAAGCTGTTCAAGCAAAGTACGGGAACCGGGGGCGGGAGCGGCTGGGCCGTATTACACCATACGGAAACGAACACCAGCACGGAAATTGTGTCCTCATCCATGCAACAGCTTGAAAACCTGCGCCAGATCGACGTGAGCTTCACGCTTGAAGGCTTTGGCCCCGGTGAACAGCTCGGAACCGTAACCTTTGACGGCGTGACTGTGACGCCGCAAGCCGTTTAGGAGGCGATATGACTCTACTTGCAGCGGATCAGACGGGTAAAGTGTCAGGTAAATTCACGATTCCGGCTGGGGTTCCGGCCGGTTCCAAGTCCGTGCAGTTTACGGGAGCGGGCGGTTCGCATGGCGAGGCCGTGTTTGTCGGCCAAGGCAGCCTGACGACGCAGACACTCAGACAGATCACGTCGGTAACGCAGTGGTATTACGACCCGATCGCCCAAACATTTACGCTCGAACGGGCGGTACAGCTCGCGGGCGTCGATCTGTGGTTCACGGCAAAGGAAACAGAAGTCCGGGTACAGGTCCGGGAAGTCTCCAACGGGGTACCTTCGCGCGTGGTGCTTGCCGAAGCTATCGTCGCCCCGAAGAACATTGTGGCCACGGGCGGCGGGCATACCCGCGTGTTGTTTCCCGCACCGGTATCGTTGTCCGCCAATGTTGAATACGCAATCGTCGTGCTGTGTGATGACGCCACGACGCGGCTTGCTGTTGCGGAGCTGGGCAAGTTCGACAACACGTTGCAAAAATGGGTAACTTCCCAGCCGTATGCCGTTGGTGTGCTGCTTTCCTCTTCCAATGCTTCGACGTGGACAGCGCACCAGACAAAAGACCTCGCCTTTCGGTTGCTGGAGGCGACCTTTGGTGCGGAGAATAAGGACCTTGCGCTCGGCAGCGTTACGGTGTCCGGGGTGACGGACATCATGCTTATGGCTTTGGCGGAAATCCCCACGGCGCAGAGCCGGGTGGAATACGAAATGACTGTGCCGGATGTGGGCGTTGTTACCGTGGCGGAAGGTCAGCCACTCCGCCTTTCTTCCCCTACGACGGGCACAGTAGCAATCAAGGCTAGGCTCTCCGGGGATACGAAGGCCAGCCCGGTTTTGTATCCGGGAACACAGGTTCTTGCCGGTGCAGTTTCGCAGACAGCGGATTACTACACGCGCTCTATTGTGGCGACCAATGCTACCAAGGCCGTGCTTGTGTATGACGCAATCATTCCGTCCGGTGCTTCGGTCACGCCGCAGATACAGATCGACGGTGGAGAATGGCAGGCCATGACGGCGGACGGCACAACGCAACAGGGCGACGGCGTAGTTGAGTTCCGGTATCGGCACACGCTGGCGGCAGCCAGTTTGATCAAGGTCAAGCTGACACTGACCGGTACGAGCCAAAATCGCCCGATTGTCCGTAATATTCGGCTCATGGCCGCGCTGTAGGAGGCCGTATGATTGTTGATCAGAAAACACCTGTTTTAGGGCTACCGCTTCCGCATTCGGGAAACGAGCTTGTGGACGACGTGGAGCGCCTGCGTCTGGCACTGGCAATGCTGGATACCGATTCTGGGACGCAGGACAAGAGCATCAAGGCCGCACAAAAGACGGCTGACAATGCCGTAACGGCCTGTGGTGTAGCTCAACGGGCCGCCGACAAAGGTATTGCAGATGCCGGGGCCGCGCAGCTGACGGCAAACAAAGGGGTAGCAGACGCGGCTGGCGCACAGGCAACGGCGGATACGGCCCTTGCCGTTGCTACGGATGCCATTGAAAAAAGTACGAAGGTTGCCAGCCCGCCGTTGCTGACGGTGGGGGCACAATCCGCGATCGGCTACCCTTCCGACGTGACCCTGATGGACGGGTCGATCAAGCTGTGCGAAACGGTGCAGTATCTCGTGTCGCTCAACGGCGGCGAAGCGTCCCCGGTTGCAGCGTCTGGCGGGCGTGCCTCGTATACGTTCACACCCACGGGGAGTGTCGGTGATACCGTGAACCTCACGGCGATCACGGTTGACGCGCTTGGTAACAAGTCCGCTGTGGGCACGGCATCCACGGAGCTGGTCAATGTGTCCATCGCGCCGCCGTCAATCCTGTCGCCGGTGCTTAACGAAGTCGAAGTGTCGCTCATCCCGACGATCAGTGTATCGGAAATGGCCATGATCGGCGGTGTTGAAGATACGGCAAAATACCTCCGGGTACAGGTTGCCACGGATACAGAATTTATGGACATCGTGTTTGATACCGGGGAAAGCTATACGGCGTCGACCAGTGTTCCCGTGACCGTGGAACTTGAACGCAACCGCCAGCATTTTGTCCGTGCAAAATATACGGGGAATGCCTTTAATGCCGGAAACTGGTGCGCTCCGCACTCCTTCACGACACAATCTGCCAACGTCGTGCGCGTCTGCCAGCCCACGGAAGGCGTCTCCGGGCGAACGTGGCCACGTATTGATCTGGCTTGTAATGTGGTGCAGGGAAATCCCAATTTCAACGCGCATCCGATCTATGCCGGGATTGTAGAACAGCTGATCGACAACCAGTACATGGTTGGATTCCCAAAGTGTTTCGTCAGCCGGGAAGTCTTGGCAACCGGGCAATACGTCGGCAAGGACTGCCGTTCGTTGTCTGACGTAGCCCTGCCGGGCTATGACGTGCATCCGGCTTTTCTGGCGAAAGACGGAACCACGGCGCAGGACATGATCTGGCTTGGCAAGTATCAGTCCAGCGCGGACGGCAGCACCAAAGCTGCCAGTGTGCCGGGGGCGACGCCTCTGGTGTCCATTGATTTTCCGACCATGCAAACACGCTGTACGGCCCGGAATACGGGCGGAGTGTCCGGGTTCCACCTGTGGAATATCCATGAGCTTTCTCTTGTACAGCTGATGATGGTGCTTGAGTTCGCCGGAACGGACATGCAGGAGCTGGTGGGCCGTGGACATGTGGATAATACGCCTTCCGGCGTGCAGACGGTAGACCATGCCAACGTGCTGCAAGCCAGCTGGCGGGGGCTGACAGGCATCTGGGGGAATATCTGGCAGATGGTTGACGGTATTCGCGGCGGCAAAAATACAAATAAATTCCGGCTCGACATGGGCAAGGGTTTTGTTGATACGACGATCGCGACCTGTAATACGTCTCTGAACCCTGACAAAATGCTCAATATTTCAGGAACTGGATGGAGTACGAAGCATTTGTTTGTTGGTGATCCTGATACAAAGGCAGACTCTTTAGATGTAGCAGCTTATCCTGATACCCAATGGCATTATGCTAATAATACCAGTTACGAATTAGTAGCTTACGCTGGCGGCAGTTCTAATAACGCGTCGGCGGCTGGCCTCTTTTACCTCAACATGAATTACATTCCTACGAATAACGATGGTGACCTTGGTGGCCGGTTGGCAAAATGGTAGCTGCCTATTGCATACTGACTTACTGCCAGCCGCCGCAGGCGGCTGATCAAAATTTAAGGGTTTTCATATGAACATGACGTTTACATATAAAGATACTGATACGGTGGTTGAATGCGCGGTCGGAGACATGCTCAAGCTCTACAGCGTGCCGCTCTCGTACAGCGATGATGGCCTGTATCTGGCGGCATGGCGGCGCGGAGAAATAGAGCCGTTCCCTGCGTGTGCGGGCAGTGAGGCCCTTTTGCTGGCACATATTACCGTGCAGGGCGAACAGGACACCCCCACGTTTTCTGGCTATGTGTCCAAGGAGGTATCCATCAATGCCACGGCATGAGTATGGGATAAATCCCCAAACGGGACTCGGTGGGGTTGAACAGGCGCGAGAACTCAAGCGTCTTGAAATTTTGTCCGGGGCCAACAGGTTTTCGGCATTCGTCAGGAATCCCTATTCGGAGCTTGAAGAGTCCAGCTGGCTTGATCAGCGCCAGCAAGCGGAAGCGGTGTTGGCGGGCGGAACGCTGGCCGAAGACGCTACGCTGGCAGTTTTGGCAGCTAAGGATGGCGTGACGGTCGAAATCTTTGCCCGGCGCGTACTCGCCAATGTCGAGCGGGCAAAACTGGTCGTCAATACGATTGTGCCGCAACAACAGGCATACGAAAAACAGCTCAAGGCGGCCCAGACAATGGAGGCGATCAACGCGATCGTCGTCAGCTACACTCCGCCGGAAGGCTTGAGCCTGTGAGCTGTCCCCGGACGACAAACGGATGCAGCGGCGGAGTAAGCTGGTTTTACCGGATAATCCTTGGCTCTCCGCCATGCTGGGAATACTGCTGCGACGAACACGATCTGGCCTACGATGAAGGCGGCACGGCAAAAGACCGTTCGCTTGCCGACCGACGGTTGCGGGACTGTCTCGGTATGGCGGGTTATCCCGTGCGCGGCTGGATATACTGGGCTGCCGTGCGCCTGTTCGGCGGGTCACATTTCAACTGGTGTTGAGACTCCGACAGGGCTGTGATAGGTTCCCAAAATCGTAAGGGGGGAGCCGTGGAGAAAGACGAGTTTATTCTGCGTGCCAAGATTGACGAGCTGGACATTGAAAGCCACAAGATCGTCCAGAAGTTCCCCAGAACAGAACGGCATGTACTGGCCGCAGAAATCCGATCGATTTTGAACAACATCATACGCTACGAAGAGCGGGCGGGCAAAATGCAGCTCAGTGAACGTCGCCGGGCAGCCCGACCAGTCCAAACCCTTGAATTGTTGCAGCGGCTTGACGCGGAACTGGGCTTGCTCAAACGCCAGATCAACAAGGCGGATGCGCTCGGCTACTTGCAGGCGCAGGGTATGACCGCCCGTGGACGCTGGTCAGGCATGGCAATCGAGGTAGGCAGCGTTTTGGGTGGCTGGATCAAGACGGTGGAAAACCGGGTTTACCCTTACGGACAGCGCAGACAATCCCCGGAACAGGGGAAACTCTAAAAATAGGGATACATTCTCAAACGCTGGCGGCAATTATAATAACGCGTCGGCGGCTGGCCTCTTTTACCTCAACATGAATAACAATCCAACGAATAACAATAGTAACCTTGGTGGCCGGTTGGCAAAAGGCACCACGCCATGAAGCTCTGCAACCACTGGCGGCAGAGACAGCGCGTGCATTTTGGGGGATGTATTCCGCTTCGGCCAACAGCGCCGGAGAAACACAAGACGGGCCGGAGCGGCAAGTAGCGAAAGCGAACGTGGCTCCGGCCTCTTTTTTTCGGGGAAGCCATGCCGAAACGGGCAAAGAACATGTGGGCGGATGTGGTGAGCTACGAGAATCTTTTCGCGGCTTTTCGCAAGGTGCGAAAGGGGAAACGGTTTCACCCGGCGATCCTGAAAATGTACTATGCGCTTGACGATACCCTGTTCCACATCCGGGAAAGACTGATTGCCAAGACATGGACGCCTGCGCCGTACCGGGAATTCTGGGTGCAGGAACGCAAACCCCGGCTTATCAACGCTCCGGCGGCACCAGATCGCGTGGTGCATTGGGCGCTGATGTTGCAGGCCGCGCCGGTGTTTGAACGGCGTTTTATCGCGGATTCCTATGCGTGCAGAAAAGGAAAAGGGGCGCATATCGCCAGCCAGCGGGCACGGGAGTACATCCGGGCTGCATCACAAAAATGGGGCAATCCCTACATCCTGAAAGCCGACATATCAAAATATTTTCCCAGCATAGATCAGGCCGTACTGATGCGGCGCGTGGAGCGGGTTATTGCGGACAAGTCCGTCCTGTGGCTCTTCGATACCCTTATCCGTAACGGAAATCCGGGGTACGACGTTGGTATTCCGATCGGTGCGCTGACGTCGCAATGGCTTGCCAATCTCTACCTTGACTCACTCGACCACTACGTCAAAGACGACTTGGGCATTCAATATTATCTGCGCTATATGGATGATTTTGTTGTCATTGGCCCGTCAAAGCTGTGGTGCCGTACCGTGCTTGAACAGGTCGAAAAGTATCTGACATGCGCTCTGCATCTGCGCTTGAATCCGAAGACCGGAATCTGGCCGGTGACGCACGGGCTGGATTTTGTGGGGTATCGGCACTGGTCTGATCATGTTCTGCCGCGAAAGCGCACGGTCAAGCGGGCACGGGCACAGTTCAAGGATATGAAGCAACTCTACGCGAAGGGGCGCATCGATCTGGAGTACGTCCGCCCGCGTGTGGCCTCGTTTACCGGGTACATGCAGCATTGCGACGGTTACCGCTCGCTTGAATACATGCTGAACGATTTTGTCCTGATCAAACCGTAATTTGTCCGCAGGGTATGCGCCCTTTCCGGGCATATACGGGGAAGATATGGGAAGATGAGGTTGTTACAGAGGCGGGGGAGTTGAAGCCTCCCCCACCGGCCCGGCATGGCACAATGAAGCCGGACCACGGCCCCACACGATACAGACATATCGTGCAGAGTTTCCGCCTGTTTTACCCGCTAGGGGTGTAAGACAGCTATCACGGGAGCATCCGGGGCGCAACCTTGGACATCTATAATGGGCTGTTTGAAAATTGATGAAGGTATGGCGATTTATCAGGGAGAAGCTCTTTCTATACTTCGGCGGTTGCCGATGGACAGCGTGGATGCGGTCATTACGGACCCGCCGTATTCCACAGGAGGCATGACGCTTGCCAGCAGACAGGCGGACCCCGCCAGTAAATACCAAAGCAGCGGCACAAAAAAGACATACCCGCCCATGTTGGGGGATGCACGGGACCAGCGGTCCTATTTGACTTGGGCGACAATGCGGCTTTCAGAATGCTGGCGGGTAGCGCGGGACGGTGCGCCCTTGCTGGTTTTCACGGACTGGCGACAATTACCCACAATGACGGACGCCATACAGGCGGCAGGGTGGATGTGGCGCGGTATCGTGGTCTGGCACAAGCCGAGTGCCCGGCCGATGATTGGAGAATTCCGGCGGGATTCGGAATTCATTGTATACGCCAGCAAGGGGAAGCCCACGCATTACACCCGCCGATGTTTCCCCGGCGTCATCCACTGCCCGGTCAACACGGCTACCAAGGTGCATCTCACGGGTAAGCCCTTAGCTCTGGTTCAAGAGCTGATGGAAATCGTCAAGCCAGACGGAACGGTTCTTGACCCCTTCCTTGGCGGTGGCACCACGGCCCACGCGGCAATGCTGACGGGTCGGAAATGTATCGGCGTGGAGCTGTCGCCGGAGTATGCACAACTAAGCGCGGATCGTCTCTTGAATATAGACTAGCAAAGAACGGGCCAAGACATTTTTTTGCCTTGGCCCGTTCTCAAACTGCGTGACGCTCATTCTCAAACTGCGTGACAGCTCACAGGGAAATCCAGCTTGCGCCGCAGCGATGTGGAAACCGGCACCTATCCCCCAAAACTGGGGAAAGAAGAAGGCGGGGAGTATTCCCCGCCTTTTGCATATGCTGTGGCAACGCCAGCAATGCCCCCCTCTTCGCGTGCCAAAACGACGTAGGAGTAATGGAGAAAGAGTAACGCGGAGGAAGAAAAGGGTGTCTTGTGACGCCATTGTGACCATTCCGGTCACAATTTGGTCACAACGAAAAGGCGTCACACACAGATATGCATGTAACGCCTTGAAATTTCTGGAGCGGGAAACGGGATTTGAACCCGCGACCTTCAGCTTGGGAAGCTGACACTCTACCGCTGAGTTACTCCCGCATGGACGGTAAGCAGAAAATTTTTGGAGCGGGAGACGGGATTTGAACCCGCGACTTCAACCTTGGCAAGGTTGCACTCTACCACTGAGTTACTCCCGCTCGAATGGAGGCGACGTCCGGATTTGAACCGGAGGATGGAGGTTTTGCAGACCTCTGCCTTACCACTTGGCTACGTCGCCTCGAGCGTGTTTGTTGGAGCGGGAGACGGGATTTGAACCCGCGACTTCAACCTTGGCAAGGTTGCACTCTACCACTGAGTTACTCCCGCTCGAATGGAGGCGACGTCCGGATTTGAACCGGAGGATGGAGGTTTTGCAGACCTCTGCCTTACCACTTGGCTACGTCGCCTCGAGCGTGTTTGTTGGAGCGGGAGACGGGATTTGAACCCGCGACTTCAACCTTGGCAAGGTTGCACTCTACCACTGAGTTACTCCCGCTCAACGAAGAGAAGGTTTACCGGGGACAGCCTTTTTTGTCAAGCATTGTTTGGCAAAAAGATGTCTTTTTTACGGCAAAACTTCCCTCAGAAACAGAATACCATACAAATCCGTATGATTATGCCTCTCCCTCTTCAGTTTCCGGCGGATACGGCTCCTCCGCGGCGTTCCACAACAGCCGTGCTATGCGAAGTTCGCGTTCTCACGGCTTCTATCATGGCACTCTCAAAATCACCTCGCTAAAATACGCTTCAAAAGGAGTTCCGTCATGTCCGTCATTTCGACCTTCCGCACCCAGGCTTCCCTGCTCTGGCGTTTTATGGGCATCTTCCAGAAACCCTACCTGAGGCTCCTCCATGCGCTCATCGTTGCTCTGGTCATCCTCCAGATTCTGAGCAGCGGCATCATGCATGTCAGCGCATCGGGACAAATCGCCGCCTCCACGTTTCCGTGGCTCGCATCATGGTACCATATCCTTGCGGGCCTGCTGGCTGCCGTCCTGTCCTGCCTGCTTACGGCGTACAGCCTTACACATCATGGGCTGCGCTATTTTTTCCCCTACCTCTGGGGGGATACCGAGCAGCTCAAGCAGGATATCCAGGCCAGTCTCCGCTTCAGGATCATTCCCCCACGCCCAAAGGGACTCGCGACATCGGTTCAGGGTCTGGGACTCGGCGCACTGATGCTCGTTATCCTGTCTGGTGCGCTCTGGTTCCTGCTCTGGCTCGCCGACGCCTCTGGAGCCGCTGCCGCCAGAGAAGCCCACAAGACCCTCTCGGGGCTGGTGGAACTCTACCTGCTCGGGCATGGCGGCATGGCCCTGCTCCATTTCGCCTTCTGGCAGCGCAAGACCCAAAAATAGCACCTACTCCTGCCCGTACCGTTTCAGCTTGGTGTGCAGCGTTTTCCGGGAAATGCCCAGACGTTTGGCGGCCTCGCTCTTGTTGTCGCCCACGCTGTCCAGCATTCGCAGGATGGCTTCGCGCTCCACGGCCTCCAGCGTTGCCCCATCTGAAACGGCTGCGGCGGATACAGCCTCCTCCGCCCTCTCTTCATAGGCCTGCACCACAGCCGCAGGCAGTTCGCGCTCGGAAACATAGTTGCCAAACAGCAGCACCACCGCGCGCTCCACGGCATTTTCCAGCTCCCGGACATTTCCCGGCCATGCGTACTTGACCAGCATATCCATCGCTACGGGAGTAAACCCCTTGACTTCCTTGCGGTTCCTTTCCCCAAAAATCTTGAGGAAATGTTCCGCCAGCAGCGGAATGTCTTCGCTGCGCTCCTGAAGCGACGGCACGGGCAGGCTCACCACATTGAGCCGGTAATACAAATCTTCCCGGAACCGCCCCGCCGCAACCTCCTCCTGAAGGTTGCGGTTGGTCGCAGCCACAATACGGACATCCACCTTGAGCGTGGCATCGCTTCCCACGCGCTGGATCTCCCGCTGCTGGATGGCCCGCAGCAGCTTGACCTGCATGAGCAGGGAAATTTCCCCAATCTCATCCAGAAACAGCGTGCCGCCGTCCGCTTGAAGGAAACGCCCGTCCCGGCGTTTGTCCGCGCCCGTAAACGCACCCTTTTCATGGCCGAACAATTCCGACTCCAGCAGGCTTTCGGTCAGGGCCGCGCAATTCACGGCCACCCACGGCCCCTCTTTCCGGCGGCTCTGGTTGTGGATGGCATGGGCAACCAGCTCCTTGCCCGTCCCGGACTTGCCGGTGATCAACACGGTCGCCTCCGAAGGGGCCACGGTGTGAATCATCTCCAGCATCCGCCGGATAGCCGGGCTGCTGCCGACTATCCCGTCCACGGAAACGCCCTCCCCCGTCCCGGACTGCTCCGCACCGCGTTCCAGCATCTTGAACAGGGTCGCCTTGAGCAGATCGAAATCCAGCGGCTTGATGAGGTAATCGACAGCCCCGGACTTCATGGCTTCCACGGCGGACTCCACAGCGGAATAGGCCGTCATCAAAACGACCGGAACCGCCGGATTGTACAGCCGGATGGCCTTCAACGCCGTGATGCCGTCCATGTCCGGCATACGGATATCCATCAGCACCACATCGAAAGGCCGCTCGCAAACCCTGTCTACGGCCTCTTTCCCGTCCGCAGCCGTCGACACGGCAAGCCCCCATCGTCCGAGCAACGCCTCCAGCATCCCGCGATGCCCCGGATCGTCATCAACCACAAGAACCGTATGCGGCGTTTTCGCCATGTCATCCCTCCGCTCTGCCTGATTCTGAAAAGGCGGCCCCGGCATCCCCGCTAGGCCGCGAACGGAAAGCGGAGCCGGAACGTCGTGCCTTTGCCCGGCACACTGGATGCTTCGATGGTCCCGTCGTGCGCTTCCACGATCTTGTGAACGATGGAAAGCCCCAGCCCCGTGCCGCTGGCCTTGGTCGTAAAGTACGGGCTGAAGATATCCGCCAGACGCTCGGGGGCGATGCCGCACCCCGTATCCGTGACGTTCAGGGCCAGATCCGTGCCTTCCATGTGCCCTTCCACCCGCAGGGTACCGCCATCAGGCATGGCCTGTACAGCGTTGAGAAACAGGTTGAGCAGCACTTGCGACATGCGATCGCGATCAAGGTGTACCGTCGGAACAGGGGCCGGCAGAACCAGTTCAAAGCGGATCGCCCGGGCATCCATATCCGGCTGAACCATGCTCCGGGCGCGCCCGACAAGCTCATCCAGCCGCACATCCGTCAGATTCAGGACATCGGGCCGCGCAAAGTCAAGCAGATCACCCACCACCTTGTCCAAACGCAGCACTTCACCGGTCATGATCTCCGCCATCCGCGCCTCTTCGCCTCCCGCAGGGCTTGCCTCCATGAAGAAACGAGCCAGCCCCTTGATGGCACTGAGGGGATTGCGGACCTCGTGGGCGATGCCCGCCGCCATGTTGCCGAGCGCGACCAGCCTGTCACGCCGCCGCAGCTCGCCCTGAAGCCGCCGGATCTCGCCAAGATCGCGCATAATGAGCGCGGTGCCGATCTCCTCGCCCTCTTCCGTGACAATGCGGGAGGCACCGATCCCCAGCGGCACGCGGCGATTTGCCCCAAACAGGCACCAGACTTCCTGTTCTCTCGCCGCATCCTCGGCCTTCAGCCCCTGGAGCACTCCCCACACGCAGGGCAGGAGCGTTTCCAGATCCTGCCCCAGAGCCGCCCCGCTGGACAGCCCCACAATATCCCGGGCGGCGGGATTGATGGACGTGATGCGGTTCTCCCGATCCGTCGCGATGATGCCAACGGGCAACGTCCGCAGGATCTCCGAAGAAAAGGCCTTTGTCTGCTGAACCAGACGCCGGGAACGGCGGTAGCCCCGAATCAGGAACAGCGTACCTCCGCCCACAATGCCGACAAAAACCAGAATGGCGAACATGACCGCCATGTGCTTCTCATCGGCGGCCTGTGCCGCTTCCAATGGCCTGAGGTCGTACTCGACAAAAACAAACAGCGGCGTACCATCGACGACGCTCGAATCAAGCATCCCGCAGCCGGCCTCCGGAGCACGGCGCATCCTGTGCCCGCCATGCCGCCGCCGTTCGCCCTGCGGAATGGAAAATTCCTTGTATACCTGAAAAACAGGCATGCCGTCGGGCAGCTTTCCGATATTCCACCGGGCCTGGCTGTCCGGGGCAAGGGCCGCCAGACGTTCGGGCGAAAGCAGATGCGTGCCCACAAGAGACGCATCCGTCGAGAGCAGGATAACGCCGTTGCCGTCGGTAACCGCCAGCGATACGATATCCGGCTGTTCTCCGACCTTGGCCAGCAAATCGCGCAGCACCTCATCCGACCAGTGGAATCCCATTCCGGTCCGCAACGCGCTTTCCAGCGCGCTGATCAGCGACGCGCCCTTTTCAAGGGTCAGTTGGGCGGTAAAATCAGCCTCCCGCTTGGTGTTGTGTATGCCGAGAGCCGCCACGCACACGGAAAACAGCAGGGCGCAGGACATGACAATCCAAGGGAACGAAGCCATCCAGCGGGACATTTCTTTCAGAGACGTTGTTTGCACGGGGATATCCTTCAGGGAATGCGCCGGTTCTCTGGAAACGGGCGCGATCAGAAAAGACAGGAACGAAGCAAGAACTGTTCCCGAGTGATATCCCCTGCCCTTTGGGAAATCCCCGACAGTCCGGCGCGGAGAGGTGTGGCGTTTTTACACAGTGGGCGTCTCCAGGTGGTTCCATTCTACCCATCCGTCCCGGAGCACGCTACCGCAAAACCGGGTCTTTCAACGCGATTTTTAAATATGGCAATAAAAATCAGTGTATTATATACTCAAAACAAACTTTGGCACACCGCTTGCTATACTGTCAGCAAGCCATCTGGCTTTCACAACAACAAACAAACTCAGGAGACTGTATATGAAGACTCGCGCTCTCATCGCCGCTTTCGCCCTTTCCGCCATTGTTCTTGGTTCCGGCGTATCCGCCTTTGCCTACAGCGGCTACTGCAACAACAGCGACCGTGGGGCTATCTCTTCCCTGTCCCCGGAAAAGCAATCCGCCTATCAGGCCATGATGAAGGAACATTTTGACCGCATCTCCCCGCTCCGGGACAAGCTGGACGCCAAGCGCATCGAGCTGAACGCGCTCTCCAGCAACCCCAACGCCAAGCCCGAGACGCTCTCGAAGCTCGCCGGAGAAGTGGCTGAACTTCAGGCCCAGCTCCGCACCGAACGCCGCGCCCTCGGCGACAGGATGGAAAAGGATCTCGGCATCCGTCACGGTTACGGCATGGGGCACGGCATGGGCGGCATGATGGACGGCAGAGGCTACCACGGCGGCCGGCACGGAGGCCACGGCGGTCATGGCGGAAACGGCGGCTACGGCCCCAACTGCTAACCCGGCTGAAACCCGGCAGGCATGACGGGAACACGTCATCCTGCCCCTTGTCCCCATCCCCTCCCCACTTCCACGGCGGCCCGGCAGGAACACCCTTCCTGCCGGGCCATCGGCTATTGCTTGGCAAGCAGCAGCCAGACCTGCCCCTGAGCATAGATGTTCATGGCCTGCCTGTGCGCGGATTCGCCCTCTCCGGTATACATATCGATGCGCCGCAGCCGGATGGCTCCGCCCGTATCGTGGGCAAACCCCAGCCCCTCCCGGATCTCCCTCCCCTGCCCCGGGAGCGCGTAGGCAACGATGCCCCCAAGCGGAAGCACACGGGGGTCCACCGCCATGCTGACCCACGGCGTCAGCTCGCAGCCTGCCGTCCCCCGCGGACGTTCCGCGCCAAAACGGAAAAAGGCGTAGCTTTGCGCCGCATCAAGAAAGGCCCGCCGCTTGCCGGGGTTGGCATCCCACCACCGGCGAATGCCCTTTATTGATGCCTTGTTGCGCGGCAGCTCTCCCGAACGGATGAGATAGCCTGCCATGCTCTGGCCCGAACGCCCGTTCAGCCCCGCAAACAAGGCCGCCTGCCGGGTGCCGTCGCCAAAGTCCAGAATCCCCGAGCCTTCCAGCATGAGATCATACGTTTCAACGGGATGCTCCAGCCACGCCATTTCAAGATCCCGGTTTTGCAGCGCGCCCTCCAGATCGATTTCCGTACGGCTGTAATACGGCTCTTCGGGTTTGATGACCTTGATGAACGCCTCTTCCGGGCAGGTGTGCGACGGCAGGCACCATGCCAGTTCCGGGGCCAGCTCGTCGGGCAGGCGGTAAATGGGATACTCAAATCCCGGCTTCCGGGTTCGGCTGGCGGGCATGATCGGAGAATAATAGCCGGTGAATTTGACCTCGGGAACAACGCCCAGCCACTCAAACCGTTCTTCCAAAAGCTCCGGATGGGCATCCAGACGCGGCAACAGCTGCTTCAGGGCCTCAAGGGAATCGGCTACCTCGGCCCATGTTATCAGCCTGCCGCTGTGTTCGGCAGCCCGCGCCTTCGGTTCCCAGCTCCGGGCATAGGCAAGGCTGCGCTCCAGTGCGGGAGACAGCTCCGTCCACGAGCGCAGCCCCATCTCGGACTTGTCCAGCCGAGCGGCCTTTGCGCGGGCCTGTGCCCCGGAAAGGGGACGAAACAGCGGGACCGGCGTATCCAGAGCTTCTACGGCAGGATGCGGGAAGCGCGGGATCTCCTCCTGCGAAACGGCCCGCTGAAGGGGCGGAAGCGGTTCCCGCACGGGGGTTTTTCCGCACGCTGAAAGCATAACCACTAGACATACCAAGACTAGTTTAAACATGGTACCCTCTTTGCAAAAGAAATCACATCTATGATATTTTTTCTGTGCCCTGCCCGAAAAAAGCCCCGAAAACATAGGGCCAAAACCCCGAAGAGGCAATGTGAAAGAAAGTTTTACTAACTATAAGTCCACTTTACTTCTTTTCTTTTGCTTTTTTTCGCTATTGGTTGTTTCTTTTTTCCCATTGACGTAACATAACATTACGGCTATCTAACGGCGACTTTTGCCATGCAGGGGTGTTACGATGTCTTTCCGGTTATGGATGCATTGCCTGTCAATCAGCTTCTGGTGCGTGCTGCTGCCGCTCATGAGCCTGAGCTTGCTGTGCCCGTCTCCGAATCCGAGCGCGCCGCCATTCTTGGGGGAAAGGGGCTTTGCCTTCTCCCCGGACGTTTCCCTGACGCCGTCGCCTCCGGAACAGGTGCTGACACACCTTGAAACACGGCCCTTGCGTATGCAGGACGGCTCATCCGACAAGGATGGCCCTCCGCCTTTCTGCCTCTCCTCCCGTTTCTTCCCCCTCGTGCGCCTCAAGTGCACCACGCTCTCCTTTCCTCCCCTCTTCCTGCCCGATCCCGCCGATATCCGGGGGTTGCTGCCTCTGGCCCTTGCGCCGCCCGCTGATCCGTTTCTTGCCTAGTTTTCCCTGTCCGGCCAGGCATCATCGGCACGTCCGAACATGCCATCGTCCAGTTGCCTTACGGCTGGACGCTCTCTGCACATCATTCAACGACAAGAGATGAATCATGTCCCAATCGACCGAATCGCAAACGGATCGCAAAGAACTCAAGAAGACCATGAGTCCGGCGGAAGTCTGGGCCCTCGCCGTAGGTGCCATCATCGGATGGGGCTGCTTCGTGCTGCCCGGAACCCGCTTTCTGCCGGACGCCGGCCCGCTCGGAACCTGCCTCGCCTTCCTCATCGGCGGCGGCCTGCTGTGTACTGTCGCGCTCTGCTACAGTATCCTGATCAAGGTCTACCCCGTGGCCGGCGGCTCCTTCACCTATGCCTACATCGGATTTGGAACCAAGTGCGGCTTTATCTGCGGATGGGCACTGGTGCTTGGCTACCTCTGCGTTATCGCGGCCAACGGCACGGCTCTCGCGCTGCTGAGCCGGTATGTGCTTCCCGGCGTCTTTGACGTGGGGTATCTGTACTCGGTAGCAGGCTGGGACGTATACGCCGGGGAACTGGCTATGATGTCAGCCTTCTTCATCTTTTTCGGATATATGAACTTCAAGGGCATGGACCTTGCCAGCAGCCTCCAGCTGATCCTCGCCTTTGCCCTTGCCGGCGGCGTGCTTGTGCTCGCGCTTGGCAGCGTTGCCAGCGGAACCGCCCATGTGGAGAACCTTTTCCCGCTGTTCGCGGCTGACCGTTCGCCGTGGTCCTGCGTCATCGCCATCCTCGCCATCACCCCGTGGCTGTTCGTGGGTTTTGACACCATCCCCCAGACCGCCGAAGAATTTGACTTTCCGCCTGAAAAGTCCCGTCGCCTGATGATCAACTCCATCGTCTGCGGTGCCGCCCTCTACGCGCTGGTGCTGCTTGCCGTGGCGATCATCATCCCCTACTCCGATCTTCTGGGGCAGAACCACAGCTGGGCCACCGGCGCGGTCGCGGATATGGCCTTCGGCAAATGGGGCGGAGCCATCCTCGCCATTCCGGTCATGGCCGGCATCTTCACGGGCATGAACGGCTTCTTCATGGCCACCACGCGCCTCCTGTTCAGCATGGGCCGCGGCAAGTTCCTGCACCCCTGGTTCGTCAAGGTCCATCCCAAGTACGGAACCCCCACCAACGCCGTGCTGTTCACGCTTGGCCTGACCCTCATCGCTCCCTGGTTCGGACGTTCCGCCCTCAACTGGATCGTCGACATGTCCGCCATGGGCACGGCCCTTGCCTACCTGTTCACCTGCATGACCGCATACAAGTACGTCATGTACCACCCCAACATTCCCGAAGCCCGCTGGGGCAAGCCCGTCGCCATCATCGGCGGCCTGACCTCGATCTTCTGCTTTGCCATGCTTGCCCTTCCCGGCTCTCCGGCTTCCATCAGCATCGAATCGTGGTTCATGCTGCTTGTCTGGATTGTGCTTGGCGCGGCCTTCTACTTCAACCGCGCTTCCGAGCTGAACAGCATCCCGCACACGCAGATGCAGTACCTCCTGCTCGGAACCAATGACCGTCCGCTGCTCTTCAAGGAAGGACGGACGCTCTAGCCGCCTTCACCTTCAGGATTGGGGAGGGGCTTCCCTCCCCATCCGTCCAGGGCCAGGCCAACGCCCCGCCCGCATCCCCCTTCCATCTTCCGGGCCTTGCCCTTGCGGGCTTCCCGGCGCAAGAAAACGCCAGACATTCTTTTCCTCCCCAAAAGGCCCGCTGCGGCAACAATCCACGGTGGAAGCACGCCCGCCCCCTTGCGCTGGCCAATATCGCCATTATCTTCTGTGCGTTGCCGCTGCTTTGGCAGGCGGACGATCCCGGCACGGCCCCCCTGCCGACTCTGCACAGGCCTTCCGTGCCGGATACGAGGGTTTTTCTGATCAGGAAAGGCGTGTGCCGTCCTCAAGGGGAAGCAGGGCCGTTCCCCGCCTCTCCCCCCTGCCGACGCCGTGCGACACCCTCTTTTTCCATAGAGAAACATCCCATCGAGCGTTCCCGCGTTCCTGATGGGCAAGACGCCGCCCCCAAAACAGAGGCGGCGGAGCGGATTGCCTGAATGAAGAAAAAACTGTTTTGTATCGCGGTGCTCATTGCCGCCGCAGCCGCCATTCTCTGGTACGCGCTCCGTGGCGAACAGAGCGACGGCATGGCCTATCTGACCGAACCCGTCATCACCGGAAACCTGACCCGCACCGTCAACGCAACCGGTGAAGTGGGCGCGGTGCAGCTGGTCAGCGTGGGCGCACAGGTCGGCGGGCAGATCACAAAACTCCATGTCGTCCTTGGGCAAAACGTCAAAAAAGGCGACCTGATTGCGGAAATCGACTCCATGACCCAGCTGAACCAGCTGGAAACGGACAAGGCCCGGCTCCAGTCCTACCAGTCGCAGCTCGCCGCCAAGAAAGTGGCTCTCAAGATCGCCAAATCCCAATACGACCGCGAGCTTCAGCTCAAGAAGCGCGATGCGGCCTCAAAGGAAAGCCTTGAAGACGCCGAAAACGCCTATGCGCTTGCCAAGGCGGAAGTAACCCAGATCGAATCGCAGATCCGCCAGACGGCAATCGCCGTCAGTACGGACGAGGTCAACCTTGGCTACACCCGCATCACCGCGCCGCTCGACGGAACCGTCGTGTCCGTGCCGGTGGACGAGGGCCAGACCGTCAACGCCAATCAGACCACCCCCACCATCGTGCAGATTGCCGACCTCTCCAAGATGGAAATCAAGATTGAAATCTCCGAGGGCGACATCACCGCCGTCAAGCCGGGACTGCCCATCACCTATACCATCCTTTCCGATCCCGAAACCGAGTACAAGGCAACCCTGACCTCCATCGATCCCGGCCTCACCACCCTCACGGACGGCAGCTACAAGACGGCCTCATCCTCCTCGGGCGGCTCGGGGTTCGCTTCAGCCTCCTCGTCCTCGTCGAACAACGCCGTGTATTATTACGGAAAAGCCCTTATCGACAACACCAACGGGCCGCTCCGCATCGGCATGACGACCCAAAACGCCATCACGGTCGCCGATGTCCGGGACGCGCTCCTTGCTCCCGTGGTCGCCGTTGTCTCCGAACACGGCAACAAATTCGTGCGCGTGCTCGGAGCCGACGGCAAGCCGGAACGCCGCGCCGTGACAACCGGGCTTTCCAACGGCATCCATATCCAAATCCTTTCCGGGCTGAAGGAGGGCGATCAGGTGATCACCGCCCAGCTCACCCAGAAGGAGCGCGAAGCGGAAACCGCCAGGCAACGTCATCCGGGGCCGCGCCTATGAACATAATCGAAGCCGACAACATCAATAAATATTTCGGAACCGGAGAGAACCGCGTCCACGTCCTCAAGGATGTGAGCTTCTCCATCGAAGAAGGCGATTTCGTCGCCATCATCGGGCAGTCCGGTTCCGGGAAATCCACGCTGATGAACATTCTGGGCTGTCTCGACACCCAGTCTTCCGGCATCTGCCGCATCGGGGGCGTCGATATCGGAACGCTCGGCAGCGACGAGCTGGCGGAACTGCGCGGCAGGCGCATCGGGTTCATCTTCCAGCGGTACAACCTGCTCTCCACGCTTTCCGCAACCGAAAACGTGGCCCTGCCTGCCGTCTATACCGGACTGAACCGGCGGGAACGCCTTGCCCGGGCCTGTGCGCTGCTCGGCGATCTCGGGCTTGCGGACAAGCTGAACAACCGTCCCAACGAGCTTTCCGGCGGGCAGCAGCAGCGCGTCTCCATCGCCCGCGCCCTCATGAACGGCGGAAGCATCATCCTTGCCGACGAGCCGACCGGTGCCCTCGACTCCAAAAGCGGGGAAAACGTCATGGAAATCCTGACCGATCTGAACCGCCGCGGGCACACCATCATTGTGGTGACGCACGATCAGCACATCGCGGGCTACGCCAGCCGGGTTATTGAAATCAAGGACGGCAGGATCATTGCCGACACCCGCAGCCGCGACTTTTCCCCCGCACCGGAGAACGGCTCCTCCGGACCCACCCGCCCCTCCCTGCTTCTCCGCAAGGATCAGTTCGTCGAGGCCTTCAAGATGTCGGTGCAGGCCATCCTTGCCCACAAGATGCGCTCGGTGCTGACCATGCTCGGAATCATCATCGGCATCGCCTCGGTCGTTTCCGTGGTGGCCCTGGGCCGGGGTTCGCAGGAAAAGATCATCGCCAACATCAGCTCGATGGGCACGAATACCGTCACCGTCTACCCCGGCCTCGGGTTCGGGGATCGAAAGTCGGACAAGTACAAGACGCTTACGGTGGCGGACTCCCAAATTCTGGGCAAGCAGAGCTACATCGACAGCTCCACGCCGAGCACCGCCACAACGGGCACGCTGGTCTACCGCAACCTCTCGGCCAACGCCCAGCTCAGCGGCGTGGGCGAGCAGTATTTCGACGTGAAGGGCCTGAAGCCCGCCGCGGGCCGCTTTTTCAATGCCGACGACGTGAAGGCCAACCATTCCTACGTCGTCATCGACGACAACACCCGGAAAAAAATCTTTCCCGACGGCGTCAACCCGGTGGGGCAGGTCTTGCTGTTCAACCGCCAGCCGCTGGAAATCATTGCGGTGGCGCAAAAGCAGGAGAACGTGTTCGGCCCAACCGACACCCTGAACCTCTGGGCCCCCTACACCACGGTCATGCACAAGATCACGGGGCAGAAGCACATCTCGTCCATCGTGGTCAAGGTGAAGGACAGCGTCATGCCGCTTATGGCGGAAAAGAACCTCACCGCGCTTCTGACCGCCAGACACGGCAAAAAAGACTTTTTCACGGTCAATACCGACAGCATCAGGAAGACCATCGAAAGCACCACCGGAACGATGGCCCTGCTCATTTCCGGCATCGCGCTCATCTCGCTGGTCGTGGGCGGCATCGGGGTCATGAACATCATGCTCGTTTCGGTGACGGAACGCACGCGGGAGATCGGGCTTCGCATGGCCATCGGCGCGAAACAGGGCAACATCATGGAACAGTTCCTCATTGAGGCCGTGCTCATCTGCGTGATCGGCGGCGTGCTCGGCATTCTGGTTTCCTACCTCATCGGCGTGCTCTTCGGGATGTTCGTCACCAACTTCGCCATGGCCTATTCCGCCGGTTCCATGCTGCTGGCTCTGGCCTGTTCGTCGATCATCGGCATCGTCTTCGGCTTCATGCCCGCCCGCAACGCCTCCCGCCTCAACCCTATCGATGCGCTTTCGAGGGAATAACCGCATGAACGCACGCCACCTTGCGCTGCTGCTCCTCCTCGGACTGGGCGGCTGCGCCAACTACGCAACGGAACCTCTGAAGACGGATCTGATCCCGGCGGAAACCGTCGCCGCCCGCTACAGCCTCAACACCGCATGGTGGAAAGGCTATCACGACGGCGATCTGGATCGTCTGGTCGCCTCGGCACTGGAACGCAACGTGGATCTCGCCCTGAGCGCGATCAAGGTCAACCGGGCACTTTATCAGGCCCGGCTGCTGGAAACCGACCTTGTGCCGGCCTTCTCGGCGGGAGCCTCCGCCACGGCCTCGCACAACATCGATACCGGCAAGGCCGCCCGCTCGTACAAAACCGAATTCGGCGTCAGCTACGAACTGGATCTGTGGCAGCGGCTCCACAACGCCGCCAGCGCGCAGGAGTGGGAATACAAGGCGACGCAAGAAGACCGCGAGGCCGCCCGCCTTGCGCTGGTCAACAGCGTTGTGGACACCTATTTCCAGCTCAAATATCTGAATGAGGCCATCGGCGTCATGGAACTCAGCGTTTCCCGCTACGAAGAGCTGCTCCGGCTTGTCGAAACAAAATACGCGTTCGGCAAGGTGGCCTCGGTCGAGCCGCTGCAAGCCCAGCAATACCTGCTCGCCGCCCGGAACAGCCTGCTGGATCTGCGGGATCAACGCAATGTGGCCCTGCAAACCCTGCGCGATCTGCTCAATGCCCGGCCCGGCGAACAGCCGATCATCGGCACGGCCTCCCTGCTTGATGTTCCCGTTACGGGCGTGGATCTCGAGGTTCCGGTGGCGGCCCTGTCCGCCCGCCCGGATATCCGGGCTTCGGAAGCACGCCTGCAAGGCGCGTTCAAGACGCTTGAGTCCGACCGGGCCGGGTGGTACCCCGGCGTGACCATCGGATCGACCCTCGGCACCGCCTCGTCCCGTTCCGAAAAGGTGTTTGACGTTCCCCTGCTCTCGGGGCTGGTGCGCCTCAGCTTCCCCTTCCTGCAATGGAACACCGTGCGCCTGAACATCAAGATTTCCGAGGCGGATTTCGAAGCCGCCAGGCTCGGCTTCACACAGGCCGTGACCTCCGCCCTCAACGAGGTGGACGCCGCCTATTTCAGCTACGCCAATGCCCTGCGCGTGCTGCAAAACACGGTTGCCAAGCACGAAAAGGACCTGCGTATCGGCGATTATTACCGGATACGCTACGATCTCGGGGCCGCCGAATTCAAGGACTATCTTGAAGCCCTGAATACCGCGGACAACTCCATGCTCTCGGCCCTGTCGTCCAAATACCAGACCATCCGCTACGAAAACCAGATCTACAAGGCCATGGGCGGACGGTACGAACGCCTCTTGTCCCCGGCGGCAGGACAGGCTACACAGGGGCAACCATCCACCAACGGAGCACCACATGCACATCAGGGAAATCAGCAAGGCACCCTTTGAGGATGCCGAACAGGCCTTTGAAACAGGACACCCGGAACTGCGCTTTGCCGTCGCATCGCAGCGTGCCGTGGGCTTTTACGAATCCGTGCAGGACTACAACGACAACGCCGCCCTCTGGGTTGCGTGGTTCGAGGGTGAACGCCCGGAGGATATAGAAGCCTTCATCCTTCAGGAAATCGAAAAGGCCGAGGCCTCGGCAGAGTAACGCCTCTCCCGTAGAGAAACGGCTCTCCCAAAGACGAAAAAGTCCCTGCGATCCGAGGATCACAGGGGCTTTGCAGCAAGAAACAAGAACTACAGCAGAACCAGCAGGCCGCTGTTGGCCACCGCAACAAGCAGGAGCAACACCGCCGCCGCCATCCCGATCTTGTGGCGCATGGGCGTCGCGCTCCGGGCAACGACCGTCCAGAGGACGGAAGCCCAAAGCAGTGCTCCAAACAGGCTGACTACGAACAGGAGCGTATTCGCATTGTGGAAGGACAAAAGCCCCTGCCAGCGCAGCATGGCGCACAAAACGCCTGCCAGAAGCAGGGAGCACCAGCCGCCCCACGCAGCCCACTCGCCGCACCAGTTCGCTGCGAAGACGTAGTAGTCCCGCCCGAAGTCGTCCGCCTTGCGGCGGGCAATCAGCCAGCACAGCCCCCACGCGCCTGCGGAAGCCACCTCAAGAAAGTGGATGAGGCCGAAATAGGCCCAGAAAGGATCGCTGAAGGAAGGCACAAGCAGATCGGCAAGCGTATTGATGTCGGCTTCCTGCGGCAGCTCCACGCCCTGCACCACAAGCCGCCCCAAGACCAGGCCGATGACCGGCAGCAAGGCAAGACTCGTTCCCGCCAGAAAGGCAAGAATGCCGTGCAGGACAGGCCATTTGCGGAGCGGCTTCCACGCTGCGACGACAAGCGTCCAGACCAGCGTTCCAAAGAGCAGCAGGGCGGCGGAGGCAAAAAGGGCCAGCAGGTGCAGCGGGTGCAGCTCTTCTGTGGGGAACACCTTCGCCAGCCACAGGCCCGCGGCACAAACGACAAACAGCCAGTTCAAAAAATTGCCGAACCGCGCCTGCTGCCGTGAACAGCGTTCAAGCAGGCTCCGTCTGCCGAAATGGGCACGGATCAGCCCGAACAGGACGACAAAGGGAAGCACCACCGCCGCAAAATAGAGGCAAAGAGGTACGGCAAACAGCACAAGTTGGCCCCACGCTTCAAGAAGGCCGGGCGGCAGCGTGGGCAGAAAAGCAGACAGGCGATCCAATACAGACAATGATTCCATGCCATTTCCTCATCTGGACAGAAAGTGGTGCACGCCCTCCTGCTCCCGCATGAGAAGATCACGACGGCGTGTGCAACAAGCCAAGCCCAACATGGGGTCGTCATCCCCAAAAGTAAACCCTGTTCGCACACTTTTTTGAGGCTGGCAAGCGTAGCGGCGACTCTGCGGCCCTTCTCCCCAGACGGATATCAGGCCTCGGAACGACCTTGAAATCCCGAAAAATTCCCCGACCACCCCTTTTGAACGATTGCTAACAGCCATGTTTTAGGCGATACTAGCCAACCCGCAGGCACGTTCTGCCTGCATCCGCAGCTGGAAGCCGCGCTCGTTCCTTTGCAATCCCTTCCGTCTCAGGACCATATCCGCGCCGCTCCAGCGTCCACACATCATGCATGAGGTACCACGGTGGAGAAAACACAACATAAAATCCTCGTCGCCAACCGGGGAGAAATCGCCGTGCGCATCGTCCAGGCCTGCCGCAAGCTGGGTCTGGAATTCGTTTGCGTACACACGGCTGAGGATATCCATTCCGGGCATGTACGCATTGCCAAAGAACTCGGCGGGGAAAAATCCCTGTATCAGGTTTCTTCCTATCATGACGCCAATGAAATCCTTTCCGTAGCCGACGATTCCGGGGCTACCGCCATCCATCCCGGCTACGGTTTCTTTGCGGAAGACTTTCGCTTTGCGCGCCGGGTCACCAGCCGCGAACGCAAGCTGATCTTCATCGGACCCTCCTGGCGGGTCATCCGCGAACTCGGCGACAAGATCAATACCAAGCGTCTTGCCCGCAGCCTCGGCGTTCCCACGGTTCCCGGCTCCGACCGCCCCATCTACGACGAAATGGAAGCCGAAAAGATCGCCAGAAGCCTGTACGACTTCCAGATCCAGCAGGGCATCTCCCGCCCGCTCGTCCTTGTGAAGGCCTCCGCCGGCGGCGGCGGCATGGGCATTGAAGAAGTCTACGACATCGACCAGTTCCGCTCTGTCTACCGGCGCATCCGCAACTACGCCCTGCGCCAGTTCAAGGACGAGGGCGTGCTTATCGAACAGCGCATCTGCGGCTTCAACCACCTTGAGGTGCAGATCATCTCCGACCGGAGCGGGAAAAATCCCGTCCACTTCGGAACCCGCAACTGCTCCATCCAGTCCACCGGCCTCCAGAAGCGCATCGAAGTCGCTCCGGGCTTCGACTCCTCCTCCATCGAGTACGATTTCGACGCCGACAAGCTTCTGGCGGACATCACCCGCCACTCGCTGGTTCTTGCCCGCGAGGTCGGCTACGACAACGTGGGGACGTGGGAATGGATCGTCACCAAGGACGGCAGCCCGTTCCTGATGGAAGTCAATACCCGCATTCAGGTGGAAAACGGCGTCTCGGCCCGTATTTCCAAGATCAAGGGACAGGGCGACGTCGACCTCATCGCCGAACAGATCCGCATCGGACTCGGCGAGCCGCTCGGCTACACGCAGGAAGACGTGACCTTTGAGGGCGTCGGCATCGAATACCGCCTCATCGCGGAAGATCCCGACAACCGCTTCACCCCGTGGGTAGGCCGTATCGATGCCTTCGGCTGGCCGGAGCATCCGTGGCTCAAGATGTACACCCATGTGCCCACGGATACCTCCTACGAAATCCCCACGGAGTTTGACCCCAACCTCGCGCTTGCCATCATCTGGGGCGAAAACCTCGAACAGGCCAAGGCCCGCGGCACGCAGTTCCTCGACGAACTGACCCTGCAGGGCGAAAACCAGTCCGGCGAGCTGAAGTCCAACATCAACTTCCTCCGGGCCAATACGGGCCGCATCCTCCGCTTCTAGCGGAATATGGACAGAGCATGGATATCGAAAAAAGAGCACATCACCTGAGCGAACGCCTCAATTATATGCGGGATATCTTCGACGGCAAGCACGCCGAAGACATCGCGCTGCTGCATAACCGCCTGAACGAGTTCTTCCGCCGCGCCACCGAAGGCATCCAGTCCGATCCGGACGCGGAACTTTCCACGCTGGAAGAGCTGTTCACCTTCATGGAACGCAAGCTGGAAACCAAAATCCAGCCCATGGACAAGGTCCGCATCGTCCGCCATCCCCAGCGCGTCTGCCTCCGGGACATCCTTGAAAACGTCTATGACAACTTCACGGAAATCGGCGGGCAGGAAGAGCACAGCATCGACCCGAGCATGCTGATTGCCCGGGCGACCATCACCCGCCGCCGCGGAAAGAAGACCTACAACCAGCTCATCATGGTCATCGGGCAGGAAAAGGGCCACGGCGAAGAGTTCCGCAACGGCGGTTCCGTCAAGCCCTGGGGCAACTCCAAGGCACTCCAGTACATGAAGGTCGCGGAAACCGAAGGCATCCCGATCCATACCTATGTCTTCACGCCCGGCTCCTTCCCCATCGAGGACACCCCCGGAGCGGCACAGCAGATCGCCAAGAACCTCTATGAAATGGCTGGGTTGACCGTGCCCATGATCGCCGTCTTCTCCGAAGGCGGTTCCGGCGGTGCGGAAGCCATCTCCCTTGCCGACCGCCGCCTGATGCTCTCGCACGGCTACTATTCCGTCATCTCGCCGGAAGGGGCCGCCGCCATCGAAGGCCGCCTGAAGCCCGGACAGCGGGCAACGCCCGAGCTTATCGAACGTTGCGCCACCCAGCTCCACATGACGGCGGAAGACAACCTGAAGTTTGGCTACATCGACAAAATCATTCAGGAACCGAGCCTTGGTGCGCGTCCCTACCATTACGATTTCTTCCGCAACCTGCGTCAGGAAATCATCCGCGCCACCGATGAAACCGTGCTGGCCATGCGCTCCGGCCTTTTCCGGGGCATGCTCCTCCGCCGCCTGAGCCGCGCCGATGTCAATCTGGATGAAATGTATATCCGCTGGCATCTCAGCCCGAGCGCGCGCGAACGTCTGGTTCTGCGCCGCCAGAAAAAATTCCTGCGCATGTCGCGGGGCGCGTACATTGACCGCCGCCCCTTCCTCAACAAAATGCGCAACAGCCTGCGCGAATCGTGGGGCAACATCTCCGCCCGGGTAAAATACACCCTGATCACCAAGCATCAGCGGAAGTTTGCCTATATCGTGGACGAAATGACCTCCGAGCTGCACCTGCTCAAGCGTCGGCTGAAGGCTCCCTTCTGCCGCCTTCCGAAGGATCAGCGTCCGTCCATCGAGCCGGAAACCGTCCGCAACCTGACCACGCTTTCCGACTGGGCCGAAGAAAACGAAAACCGCAAGGGCAAGTGGGCCTATGTCAGCCCCCGAGCCAAGGAAGACCGGGCCATCACCTGCCCCAACGCCGGAACGCACGGCTGCCTTGACCTGTGGGCTCCCGATCTTTTCGGCGAGTTTGCGGGCGTCTGCACCTGGTGCGGACACCACTTCCCGATGGAATATCAGTGGTTTGTCAAAAACGTCTTTGATGAAGAGTCCGTGCGCGAGTTCAACGGCGACGTGGAGGCGGGCAATCCGCTGAACTTCGAAGGCTTTGACAGCCGCCTTGCCGAAGCCCGCGAACGCACCAAGCTGAAGAGCGGCTGCATCACCTTTGAAGCCAGGCTTGACGGCACGAAGATGATCGTCGCCCTGCTCGTCGGCACGTTCCGCGGCGGCTCCGTCGGCTCCGCCGAAGGCACCAAGTTTGTGGAAGCCGCCGAGCTGGCCATGAAAAAACGCTATCCCCTGCTGGCCTATGTGCACGGCACGGCGGGCATCCGCATTCAGGAAGGCACCCACGGCGTCATCCAGATGCCCCGCTGCACGGTCGCCGTCCGCCGCTACATCAACGCCGGCGGCCTCTATACGGTTCTGTACGATACCAATTCCTATGCCGGACCCGTGGCGAGCTTCCTCGGCTGTTCGCCCTACCAGTACGCCATGCGCTCCTCGAACCTCGGCTTTGCCGGACGCGGCGTTATCAAGGAAACCACGGGCATGGACATCGAGCCGCACTACCACGGAGCCTACAAGGCCCTTGCCCGCGGCCACATCCAGGGCGTATGGGATCGCCGCGAGGCCCGCGCCAACCTCAAGCAGGTGCTGCTCACGATGGGCGGCCGCAACCTGTATTACCGGTAAGCGCGGCGGCATGCTTCGGGATCGGGCTTTCCGGTCCCCG
Source organism: uncultured Lawsonia sp. (assembly GCA_964538355.1). Taxonomy (GTDB): domain Bacteria; phylum Desulfobacterota; class Desulfovibrionia; order Desulfovibrionales; family Desulfovibrionaceae; genus Bilophila. Next base: position 49,042 of record CAZIFC010000003.1, read on the forward strand.
CCATTCCCTTTTGCAAGAAGAGAGCTATATATATGTTAGATGTCACAAGCCTTCTCGAGGAAATCAAGGCGTCCCCCTTTGAGGAGCTGCAAATCAGCGCGCCCCATACCGGCGTGGTGACGTTCGGCTCGCTCAAGCTGGGCGACAAGGTGACCGGACCCACCGGGATGTGGAAAGAACGCCCCGGTACGCTTATCGCCACCATGACCCGCGAACGCAACCCAAAGCCGCTCAATGCCGTGCTGAAGGGTGAAGTCTGCGCCATTCATACCGAACTTGAAGGCCGGTTCGTGGAGGCGGGAACGCCGCTCGCCACCATCCGGCATTTCCTGTCCAAGGACGAGGTCCTCCGCATCCTGCTCAAGCAGGCCCTCCACCTGTTTGTGGCCCCGGAGCGGGCGAAGTACTACTTCGTTCCCCAGATCGATACCAAGATCAAGGTGTCGGGCTGCCGTTCCGTTTCCGTCTACGAAGGCATGGAGCTGTTTATCGTCTCCCGGATGAAGCGGGAAATGCCGCTCTATTACACCGGGCCAGACGGTATCATCTACACGGTCTATTTCGCACACAACGAGAACGTTGACGCCGGAAGCCCGCTTATCGGCATCTGCCCCCCGGATCAGCTCCAGCAGATCGAGGAAGTGGTGCTGAAAGTCCAGACCGAATGGCAGGAACAGGAATAGAATCATGGGAAAATTCCTCCAGATCCGCGTCAGCGCATGGACCTATCGCGAAGAGGATATCCTGCGGGCATGGCCCGGCCTCTCGGCCCTCGCGTGGCCCCGCCCGCAGCGTCCCGACGAAAAGCGCGGGGTGCTGGAGCTGGTGGACGCACTGAAAAACGGCCTCTCCTTTGAGGATTGGCCGGACGACACGGCCAACACCCTTCAGGACGGTATCGCCCGCGTCGTCGGCCTGAAGGCGGAACTGGAAGAAGCCCTTTTCCAGTGGGAACCCCGCAAGGCCAACGACCTGAGCGACACGCTGGAAGAAGAACTTGCCAAACTGAACGAGCTGGCTCCCCGTCCCTGACGGATGCCGCCAGGAGTTTTTGAATGCTGAATAAAGTCATGATCATCGGCAGATTGGGACGTGATCCCGAGCTGCGTTATTCCCAGAGCGGCAGCCCCGTGTGCACGCTCAACATCGCTACCGACGAATCCTACACCGACCGCGACGGAAACCGCGTCGACCGTGCGGAATGGCACCGTGTCGTCGTGTTCCAGAAGGCTGCGGAAAACTGCTCCCAGTATCTGACCAAGGGCAGCCTCGTCTTTATCGAAGGCAGCCTGCAAACCCGCAAGTGGCAGGATCAGCAGGGACAGGACCGCTACACCACGGAAATCAAGGCGCAGCGTGTGCAGTTCCTCGACAAGCGCGGCGGCAGCGAAATGGGCGGCGGTATGGGCAGCGAAAGCATGCCCGGCGGCAACGGCGGTTCCGGCTACGGAGCTTCCCGCCGTCCCGCGCAGGGCGGAGGCAGCCGCGCGCCGCAGCGTCCGGCCCCGTCGCGTCAGGACGATTACGAAGACCTCGGCCCGGCCTTCCCCTCCGAAGCCAGCGGCATGGACGACGTCCCGTTTTAGGCTGATATGCTGACATGACCAACGCCTGGGGCTTTGCCCCAAACCCCGCCGGGGAGGACATTCCCTCCCCGGCCCCCTGCAATAGCCGAAACCCGTTGCCTTGCAGCAGATTTCAGAATTGAAGGGGCGGGGGAACCGTTCCCTGCACGGGGGCATGGGGGCCTGCGTCCCCCGATCTCATCCCTATCACAAGAGGCTTTCACCATCGCTACACGACTGGAAGGCAACACGGCGGGGCTGAAGCCCAGCCAGATGAAGGCGTTGACGCGCCTTGGGCAGCGGCGTTATCCCGTTCTGGGCGGCTACAGCATCGAACAGGCCCGAGAGCTTGCGCTGCTCTCGCGGTCGCTCGGACGGCAGATTGGCCTTGTCCTCGACAGGCAGGGCAAGGTGGACATGGTCATCGTGGGCGATCCCGCGTCCATCCTCATCCCCGAACTTCCCCGCGGGCGCGGAGCAGCGGGCCGTTTGCGCGGCATCCGCCTGATGCACACCCACCTCTCCCCGGACGGCCTGTCTCAGGAAGACCTGATGGACATGCTGTTCCTGCGTCTGGACAGCGTCTCCGTGCTCACGGTGAACGACTACGGCGATCCGGTCAGCTTCCAGAGCGCGCACCTCCTCCCCCCCAATGCCGACAGCACGCCCTACCGCGTCCATCCCCTGACGGCGTGGGATCGCGTAGAGCTGGACTTTACCTCGGAAGCGGAATCCATCGAGGAAGAACTCGGGCGCGTGCTCTCCGAAGCCTCGGAAGCCGGAGACGGCCCGCGAGCCGTCCTTGTTTCCGTTGCTTCCGAACCGCGGGCCACGCAGGAAATGCACATTGAAGAACTGCGGGAGCTGGCCCGCAGTGCGGGCATTCTGGTCACGGGAACGCTCATCCAGCGGGTGGCGAGCATCCACCCCCGGCACATTCTGGGCAAGGGAAAGCTTGCGGAACTGGAAGTGCTGGCCTTGCAGGGGCAGGCCTCGCTGATCATCTTTGACGGCGAACTGACGCCCGCCCAGCTCAACAGCCTTTCGGAAGTCACCGAACGCAAGGTGCTGGACCGGACACAGCTGATTCTCGATATTTTCGCCCAGCGCGCGACCTCGCGAGCAGGCAAGCTGCAAGTGGAAATGGCCCAGCTCAAGTACACGCAGCCGCGTCTCGTCGGCAAGAACAGGGCGATGGACCGGCTCATGGGCGGCATCGGCGGACGAGGCCCCGGCGAAACCAAGCTGGAAACCGACCGCCGCCGCGTCCGCGAACGCATCGCCAAAATCAAGAAGGAACTTGAAGGGCTGCGCCAGCAGCGGGCCTTTACCCGCGCCCGCCGCGCACGGCAGGGGCTGCCCGTCGCCGCGCTGGTGGGCTATACCAATGCGGGCAAGTCCACCCTGCTCAACGCCCTCACCCGCTCGGACGTGCTGGCGGAAGACAAGCTCTTTGCCACCCTGGACCCGACAACCCGCCGCCTCCGCTTTCCCGAAGAACACGAGCTGGTGCTTGCCGACACGGTCGGATTTATCCGCAACCTTCCTAAAGAACTGACGGAAGCGTTTCAGGCAACCCTGGAGGAACTGGAAGCCGCCGATATCTTGCTGCACGTCGCGGACGCCTCCCACCCCGAGCTGGATCGCCAGATCGCCGCCGTGGAAGGCATCCTCTCCGATATGGAACTGAACGACGTCCCGTGTCTGCTCATCCTCAACAAATGGGATCGGCTGGACGACGAGATGCGGGAAATCCTCCGGGAGCGGTGGCCTCAGGCCCTGAGCATTTCGGCGGAAACCCGGGACGGGCTTGGCGAGCTTTCACGGCGCATCGAAAACACCGTACGCTGGGAAACCTCCCCAGCCAGCGCATAAACGCACCTAAAACGCCGGTTCCCGCCGCAGCGCAATCAAAACGCGGGCGGCGGCAACCGCATCCGAACCGGCATGGTGATGATCCAGCGGGATGCCGTAGTACCGGCACACGTCATCAAGACGATTGGACGGCAGGGAAAGCACCCGGCGAGCCTCGCGAAGCGTGCAGATGAAAGGCAGCGCGGGCGGCAGAATCCCCCCGGCCCGGCAGCAGGCTTCCAGCACCCGGCGATCAAACGGGGCGTTGTGCGCCACCAGATGCGTAACGCCGTGCAAAAACGCCGCCATCTCAGGCCAGTACGCCGAAAAGGTGGGGCTTTCCCGCACATCTTCCCATGTGATGCCGTGAATATGCGTAAAGAACATCCGGGGCCGGGGCGGACGAATCAGGCTATACAGCGTATCCACCACTTCGCCGCCGCACACTTTTGCCAATCCGACGGCGCAGGCACTGTCCGGCTGATGATCCGCCGTCTCAAAGTCCAGCGCGGCATACACGGGTTCCGACATCATCTCTCCAAAAGCAGGAGGGCGGGAATCCCCGCCCTCCTTCGCATATATGCAGGTTACAGGGTCCGCAGCTCGCCGATGTAGAGCTTCAGCTGCTGCAGCATTTCCTTGGCCTTCTCGGGCATTTCCCCAGCCAGATTGTGCAGCTGGAAGGGATCGGCGCGCCGATCATACAGCTCGTCCTGCTCGGGAACCGTCACTTCCGCACCCTGTACGCAGGTCCACATCTCTTCCTTCATCTCAAGCTGGGCGGACTGCCGCCCGGCATTGCCGCCCTTGCCGGAGCCGTCATAGAAGAGGCGGTTCATTTCGTCGGTGTCGATGTCGTTCTTGAGCCAGTGGATGTACGACCAGTCCCTGGTGATGAGCGACCACGACATGCCGTAATACCCCGCCACGGCAACCTCGCGCACGGTGTCCGTCTCGCCGCGCATGACCGGGAGGAGGCTGATGCCGTGCATCTCATCCGCACCGTATGTCTGGATGCCCTCGTGCCCCGCTTCGGAAAGGGCATCGGCACCGTAGCCGAGCGCGTCCATGATGGTCGCGGTGATATCCACATTCTGGACAAAGCCTTCAATCCGCTTGCCGCCCTCAAGCCCCGGAACGTGCATCAAAAGCGGAATATGCACCAGCTCTTCATAGGGCCACGGGCGGCACTTACGCATGATGCCGTGCCCGTGCTCGCCGTTGCCCATGGGCTGGCCGTGGTCGGAAGCGATGACGATCATGGTTTCGTCCCACAGGCCCTGTTCCCGGATGGAATCCAGCAAGAGGCCGATCCACTTGTCCACCAGTTCTACCTTTTCCATGTACAGGGCGCGGATGTGGGCGCATTCCTCTTCGGTCATGACCCCGGCAACCTCCGTCCACGGAGCCAGAATCATCGGGTTGCCCTCATAGTCGGGATCATGCGGGCAGGGCCTGCCTTCCCAAACGGACGGCGGGTCCCACGGCTCGTGGGGATCAAAGGAGTCCATCCACAGCAGGAACGGACGCTTGGGATCACGCTTGTTGCGGAGCCACTCGTCGGCTTCGCGGGCCACCACGCTGACGTAATTGTCGGCATCCGACTTCCAGAACTGCCGCTGCTTGAGATAGCACTCGGCCTCGCGGATCAGCGACTTCGAGGAACTGTCGTATTCGCCGTTCTCGTCCTTGTGCAGCATGCCGGGGGACAGATAGTCCTCGGCCCGTATGGCGGGATCAAGCGGCACGTTGCGGAAGGTTTCGTGATCCAGCTCGTGCCCGTTGCAGAACTTCACATAGTCGAACCCGCGCGAATAGCCGTATTTGGGCAGGCGCATGGGCGGCGTGTCATAGACCAGTGCCGTCTGCACCTCCCGGCACCACAGCATGTCGGTCAGGCTGGTATCCTCGAGATCCAGCGGCTTCCAGCCGGCATAGGGCAGCGTGAAGCGGCCCGTCATGATGGCCCGGCGCACCGGAATGGTCGGCAGCCCCTCGCTGTAGGCGTTCTCGAACAGGAAGCCCTGGCGCGCAAACCGATCCAGATTGGGCGTCTTGACCTGCTCGTTTCCGTAGCATCCGAGATAGTTGAACTGGAGCGTATCCAGCATGATGAAAATCACGTTCTTGATGGAAGACATGCTACCCCCGCTAGGCTTTTCTGGAGCCGTGCACCGGCGTGCCGTTCAGACGCCAGATACCGAATCCGGTCACGGCGCACAGGATGGAAAAGATGGGAACGAACCAGTTCAGGAAGGCGTACGGCACAAAGTCAAACGCACTGACGCCGAGCACACCGGCAATGTAGAAGGCGTGGACGCTCCACGGCACGAGCGGGCAGCCGATGGTTCCGGCGTCCTCGCAGGTACGGGACAGAACCAGCGGGCTGATGTCGGCCTTCTTGAAAGGCTCAAGGAAGGCGCGGCCGGGAACGATGACCGCCAGCATCTGGCTGCCCGTCCCAAAGTTGATGATGTATGCCGCGGCAAGTACGGACACGACCAGCCGAACCACGGAGCGCGCGCCGCGCAGAACCGCATCAAGCAGCACTTCAAGCACCCGGGAACGCTCAAGGATGCCGCCGAACGCCATGCCCGAGCACAGCAGCAGGACTGTGGGCATGATGCTCATCAGCCCGCCGCGGGACAGCAGCGGATCAAGCTGCTGGATACCCGTCTTGGAGACGTAGCCGGAGGTCATCATCTTCGCAAGGGCGTTGAATTCCACGCCTTCATACACGGCAATGAGCACCGCGCTGAGCAGGCAGGCGACCATGACCGGCAAGACCGGGAAACGCTTGTACGCCAGAATGATCATCAGCACGGGCGGGATGAAGGCCACGGGTCCAAGGCTGAAATGGCCTTCCAGTCCGGCAAGAATGGCATTGAGCGTATCAAGAGAGACGGCCTGCCCCTGCGCGAACGAGAACCCGAGGAAGGTATACACGACACCGGCGGCAACAAAGGCGGGAATCGTGGTCCAGAGCATGGAAAGGATATGGTCGAACAGCGGCACTTCGCAGACCGACGCCGTAATGTTGGTGGAGTCCGACACCGGAGACATCTTGTCGCCGAGATACGCCCCGGAGACGATGGCCCCGACGGTCATGGCGGGAGGATAGCCGAGAGCCTGCCCCACCCCAAGCAGGGCTACGCCGATAGTGCCCATCGTCCCGAAGGATGTCCCCGTGGCGATGGAGGCCACCGAGCACAGCACCATGGTCGAAAGCAGGAAGTGTTCGGGAGCGATGAGCTTCAGCCCCCAGTAAATGATGGCGGGAATGGTTCCCGAGGCCAGCCATGTCGCGATGATCATGCCCACAAGAGCAAGAATGGCAATGGCGATCTGGATGCGGCCCAGAGCCTCGAACATCCCCTCCTGCAACTCTTCCCAGCGATAGCCCGTTTTCAGGCCCATCAGACCCGCCAACGCCACGGCTCCGATCAGCGGCAGGACAGGGGGCCGGACACCGACGACCAGTGTCCCATACAGGATCAACGCCACAGGCAAAACCAGCGACAGGATCGCCCATCCAAGAGAAGGTTTGTTTCCCTTCGTTTCCATGACATGCTCCTCTCCGCACGCCGCTCCTCCTTCTTTCCAACGGACGGCCTGCGTTTCGGTTCCAAAAGTTACTGTTGTTCTTTCAAGTATGACGCGCTCTCAATAAAAAAACAACATGGAATCCATCACCTTTCCCCGGCAAAAAGGAAGGGCTGCCTCCGTCTGGAATGCAGCCCTTCCTCCCGAACAAGGCAAAATCAGGGTATCGGCACAAGGATCAGACGCTTTCGAAGGCTCAGA
>CAZIFC010000003.1:56364-176659 GCA_964538355.1 uncultured Lawsonia sp.
AACAAGGCAAAATCAGGGTATCGGCACAAGGATCAGACGCTTTCGAAGGCTCAGACGCTTTCGCCGGAAAGGGTTCTTACAAACTGTTCCCCGGCCGGCGTCCTGAGATATTCGCGCAGGGCCGCGACCACATGCTGATCGTATCTGGCGGATTCCGTTTCCAGTATCCTGAGGGCCTCTTCCTTGGTTTTGGCGTTGCGGTAGGAACGGGGACAGATCAGGGCGCAGAACGCGTTCGCCACCGCGAGCACCCGCCCGTGGATGCCGATGGCCTCGCCCTTCAGCTTTTCAGGATAGCCGGAACCGTCCAGGAACTCGTTCATCTGGGAGATGGCGGTCACGACGGGCAGATCAAAGTTGATGCTCTTCAGCGTCTCGCGGGCGTACTCAACATGGCGTTCCATGATAAGGCGTTCTTCGGGCGTAAAGGCCCCGGGCTTGGTCAGCAGTTCGCGGGGAAGCTGCATCTTGCCGATCTGCGAAAGGCTGGCTGCCGTGTGCACAGTCGTTTCATCCTCTTCGCCAAGCCCAAGCTCCCGCACAAGCGCACTGCCGAGGGTGGCCATATGTGCGGACTGGCCGCCAAGATACGGGTCCACGGCTTCAATGGCGCGCATGAATGCCGCAATGGTCTGCTGGATCATCCGCTGGTTGCGCTCCTGCGCCTCCACGAGCTGGGTGATGTCCCGAAACACCGAAACCGTGCCGGTAACCGCCCCGTCCGCGTCGCGATAGGGGGAACAGGTCACCTGATAGTGATACTTTTTGGATCTCAGCCAAATGACATCCTTGAACATGCAGGCTTTTTCCGTCTCGGAGGCGACATCCAGCTGCTTGTACAGCCGCAGGGCCGTGTCGTATCCGAAAATGGCGGCCCAATCCATGCCCACGATTTCCTCATCGGAACGGCCCACCATCCGGGCAAAGGCCTGATTCGCATACTTGACCATCCCGCCCTTGTCGGTCAGGACAATGCCGTCCACCAGCGTGCTGTTGATCCCGTCAAGAAGCTGCTTTTGCCGGTTGGAAAGCTGATACAGCTGCAACAGCTCCACATTCTCGCTGCGGGCGTTGCGCCCCACAAGCCACCACCAGACCGTCAGCAGGGCCAACAGCACGACCACCACGGAGACGGCGGCCCAAATCAGGATGGCGATGCGCTGGGCAAAGAAAGGTTCCAGTGCGGTCTGCACCGGGATATCCTGCACCACCAGCCACGGAAGTTCGGGAATCTTGATGCCAAGGCTGTAGACCTTTTCCCCGGAGGGAGGCAGCGCACGGACTTCAAAAGGCAGCTCTCCCTTCGGGTCAGTCGTCCATCCGGGGAGCGGGTACGGCTCTGCGGAGGCCGGCCGCATCTCCTGAAGGGCGTCGCCGACGACCTGCAAAACCCGGGTGGAGCCAAACGGCTGCTGCCCCTTCACCCCTTCAATGGTTTCGCCAAGCCGCGAAGAAACCATCACGGACAAAAGCAGGGCGGCGACCGGCCTTTCCGAACGTTTTTCAACATAGTCAGGGGCAAAAATGGGCATGACCAGATCAAGCACCAGCCCGTTCGGGGTACTGCGAACCGGGAGGATGTCTATCTTGCCCGTTTCCACGGCCTTGCGGATGCCCTGCTGCTGTTCCAGCGAAAGAACCGGCGGCGTCACATCCGTAGACAGGTAGGTCTGGCCTTCCGCATTGGTGATCCGGGCATACATGAAGCCGGAATAGCTCACAAATTCCTGGAGGAGGTTCCGCATGAGCGGAAGCTGGGAAGCAAGCTGGCCTCCATCCTCCAAGTCGGTGCTCCCGTCGCCGGACGCACGCAGCAGCGGAGCCAGATCCTTGCCCAGCCCGTTGACCTCGGAAGCGAACAGGCGAAAAAGATCCGCGCTGATCAGGCGGATGCTCTGGTTTTGAATGGAATTGAACCACAATGAAAGCGCATTGGCCTTGTTCTGCGCCGTAGACTGCAAACGCCGCTCGACATCCTGCCGCAACGATGTTTCCGCCACATCGATGTTGAAGCTGGCAAGGCCTGCCGCGGCACACAGCACAAGCGCAAGAATGACGCCCATAAACCAGCCCATGCGCCTGTAGGCACCGGCTTTGCCTTCTGCCTTCGGCTGGGGAATGACATCCTTCATAACATCCCTCTCCTTATCCGTTCACCTGCGCGCAGGCTGTTTATGCGGGTTTCCATCCAAGACCGCGCCTAGGACGCCTCAGGGTACAAATGCGCCCAGCGAAACGCTTCGTTTACCGAAAATTGGGGCCGGTAATGCGAATACCGCCTGTGCGACAGCACCGCATTGCTCAGGTTGTCGAGCACCCACGCGTCACCATCCGCATACACGACGGCAACGGCATGATCGAGATTGCGGAGCGTATCCTTCAGCACGACGATCCGCATCTGGGAGGCTGGCACGCCCAAGGCCCGCAACGCAAAATATTTGGCAATCGAGAAATCCTCGCAGTCACCCGATTTTTGAAAAAATTCCACGGGGGCGGCCCAATAGTCCATGACGCCCCAAACTTCCATGTCCGTTCGGTAGGGCCATTTGTTGATCAGCGCGTTCACAGCCCTCGCCTTTTCCAGCACGGAGGCCTGCGCCAGCCGCCTGCGAATGCCCTTCCACGTTCCCTGTCCCGGAAAGGTGCGGTCATCCGTATATCCGGGGTCTGCCCGCTGCTTGTCCAGTACCGCCGTCCACTTGGGCAGGTTCCCTATTCTGGTACGCATCTCAAGCGTCCCGAAAAGGCGGATGCCCTTCCCGGACTCCTGCCGCCCCGCTTCCGGATGGCCCGGAGAATCGCCTCCCGGACGCGTCTGTGCAGGCGCGGGGCGGGCTGGCTCAACGGCGGCGGGGCGTTCCTCCCGGCTCCGCTCGGACAGGATGGAACCGACCGAACCCTGCCGGAGCAGCCGGGCTTCTTCGTCATCCGCCGCAACCTGTCCGCACGGCAGGCCCACGAGCAGGAGAAGCAGCAGCCCTGCCGGGACACGCAACCACTGCCGCCGCCGCATGGGCTACCGTTCCCGCAGGGCGTTCTGCCGAGCCTTCAATATGGGCTTGAGTATGTAATCCAGAACGGTTTTCTTTCCTGTCAGGATATCCACGGTCGTCACCATGCCGGGAATGATCGGCAGACGCTCCTCCCGGTAGGAGATCGCATTCTTCCGGGTACGCACTTTGACCAGATAGTAGAAGTCTCCGCGCTTGTCCTCGATGGTGTCCGCGCTTATCTGCTCCAGTTCCGCCTCCAGCCCTCCGTAAATCGAAAAATCGTAGGCGGAAACCTTGACCATCGCCTTCTGTCCCGGATGGAGAAACGCCACATCCGCGGGACGAACCCGGGCCTCCACAAGCAGCGTGTCGTCAAGCGGGACGATTTCCATGATTGGCTCACCGGGCTTGACCACGCCGCCCACCGTATTGAGGTATATCTGCTTGACCGTCCCCCGAACCGGCGAGCGCAGCTCGGTGCGGGTCACCTTGTCACCTCCGGCGGCCAACGTTTCCTTCAGCGAATTCAGCTCGGTGCGCCGCTTGCTGATCTCCGCGTTGATTTCGGAATCCAGCTCCGCCTTTCGCAGGCTGAGACGCTGTTTGGCTTCCTCCGCCGCCGCCTGCGCCTTGGGGATGGAAGAGGCCAGCGACTCGATTTCCCCCTGCAGGGAAACAACCTTCTGCTCAAGCCCCAGATAATCCACCCGCGAATAAATCTTGCGCTGCATCAGGGGCGCGGCGATGTTGCGCTGCTCGATGGCAAGCGCAAGGCTGCGTTCGTTCTGGCGTTTGCGGCCCATCAGCTCATCCACTTCACGGGTTCTCTGCTCGTACTGGGACTTGAGCAGGCCCATCTCCGCCTCCTGCTGCTGCCTGCGGGAACGGTAGATGCTCATCTGGTCCTTGACGAGCTGAGGCTCATCCTGCTGCATCGCTTCGGGGAAGGCGGGGGCCTCGCCCTTCAGCTCCGCTTCAAGGCGGATGATGGACAGCTCGTTTTCAACAATCCGATTCTGGACATCACGGTACTGGCTTTCCGCAAGTTTGTTGTCGATCTGGGCAAGAGGCGTATCTTTCTGGACGACATCGCCCTCGCGAACCAGGACGGCTCCGAGGATGCCGCCTTCAAGATTCTGGATGATCTGGGTGCGCTGGGAGGAAATGACCTGCCCGTTGGCGTGGGTTACCTCATCTATTTCGGCAAAACCGGCCCACACCCCCAACACGATAAGCAGCAGCGCAACCGTCAGGGAAAGCAGCCTTGCCCCAAAGCGGGGCTTCCGGGCAAGGGCGGCCTCCACTTCATTCACATAGGGCAGCTCATCCGCTCCGACGGTACGGGCGGAAGCGGATGGCGGCATCCCCTGAGGGGGTACGCTTTCAGGTTTGTTTGCCATAGTCACCTCATTGTTCGGTCTGGGGAGCGGGCTGCTCCCTCAGGCGGCGCAACACGTCGTCTTTCGGGCCATCAGCGATCACGCGGCCCCCCTCCATGACAACAAGCCTGTCCACAAGCTGCAACATGCTCAGGCGATGGGTGATCAACACCAGCGTCTTTCCGCCGAGGACGGCCTTCAGACGGTTCTTGATCATCTGCTCCGAGGCATTGTCCATGTTGCTGGTCGGCTCGTCGAGGACGAGGATATCAGGGTCGCGAACCAGCGCGCGGGCCAGAGCCACGGCCTGCCGTTGCCCGCCGGACAGCGACATGCCCCGTTCGCCCACCTGCGCCCCGAATCCCGCCGGATTGGAGCGGACAAAGTCCGTCACTCCGGCAAGATTGGCGGCCCGCAAGATCATCTGGTCATTGATGGCGGGATCGCCAAGCGCGATATTGTCCCGAATCGTGCCGTAAAACAGCACCACATCCTGCGGCAAGAACCCGACACGGCTGCGGAGATCCGCCTCGGCAAGCTGCCGGATGTCCACGCCGCCGAATTTCACCGCGCCTTCCCGGGGCTGATACAGCCCGATGAGCATCTTCCCGAGCGTGGATTTGCCCGATCCCATCCTGCCGACGATGCCGACCTTTTCTCCGGGACGGATCGACAGCGAAACCCCGGAAAGCGCAAGACGCTCCGCCCCCGGATAGGCAAAGGACAAATCCTCAAAGGAAAAGGAAGGTTCCAGCCTGCCGAAGTCCACATATTCGCTTTCCGCTTCCTGCCCCTCCGAGGGAAGCTGCATCAGCAGATCCAGAGCCTGAAGGGACATCCGGGAATTTTGCAGCCGGGTCAGGAGGCTTGCGATCTGCATCAGCGGAGCCATGGCCCTGCCGACAAGGATATTCGCGCCGATAAGCCCGCCCATCGTCATCTTGCCTTCGGCAATCAGATACACGCCCCAGATGATCATGCTGACGGAAACGAACTGCGTGACCAGCGTGGAGATGGTTATGGCAAGGTTGTTGTATTTCTTGGAAACGGCGTTTGCCTTGGCCGAAACGCCCACCACCTGTTCCCACAGGTGCAGCATCCGGCTTTCGGCCATGCACGATTTCAGGGTTTCAAGGCCGTTGACCAGCTCCACAAGCAGCGCGTTTTTCTGCATGTTCTGCTTGTAGCCCTGCTCCGCCGAACGCTTTGCGGACGCCTGGAGCACTATCCCCACCACAATGAGCACCGGGATGGCGCACAACGGGAGGATGACCAGAGGCCCGGCGATGTATCCCAGCAGGAGCATGGCGATCACAAGAAACGGCAAGTCGATGAACGCCAACAGCGTTGAAGAGCTGAAAAACTCCCGCAGCGACTCGAACTCGCGAAGGTTGTTGACCAGCGCACCCGTGGACTCCGGCTTTGCATCCATCCGCATGGTCAGCACCTTCTGCACCAGCCGGCTGGAAAGAACCACGTCGGCATTGCGCCCCGCCACGTCCACAAAATAGCTCCGAAGATTCCGCAGCAGGAAATCAAATCCATACGCCAGCAGAATGCCGATCGCCAGCACCCACAGCGTATCGACCGCGTTGTTGGGGACCACGCGGTCGTACACGTTCATCACAAAAAGCGGGCTGATCACGCCAATCAGGTTGATGACGACGCTTGCCAAGGCAACATGCCGATATATCGGCATATAATAGATAAGCACATCCCAGAACCAGCGTTTCCCCCCAAGCAGGCGGATGCGGCTGGCGCGGTGATCCAGCCGGGCCTCCCGAGCCGCGAACAGGGCATAGCCGGAGTATTCCTCTTCCAGCATGCTCACCGGCACGGGCTGAACCCCTTCCCCGGTTTCCGGGAAAATGACCTCGGCCTTTCCGTCCTTCAGAGAGGTCAGCACGCAGGAACGATCCCGCGACAGCAGCAGGATGCACGGGAAAACCAGCGGCGAAATATCCAGAAGGCTCTTCCGGTAAACGATTTTCCCCTCCAGCCCCGCACGCTTTGCCGCGTGGAGGCAGGCCCCCGGAGAAACCCGGCCCGTTCCCGCAAGCCCGGCCATCAAAAACGCCGTGGAAACGGATTTTCCCCGCAATCTCAGCAGGGTAACAAGGCTGTGCACCAGAGGAGGAACAAAGTCCACATCCGCAGGAGAAAGGGTATCGTTCACCAGCGGAATCGTTTTCTGTTCCTGCTGCGGCACTTCCGATGCCCCCTCGGGAGTGGGCTGTAGCAATTCGGCCATATATCGCTCTCAACACAAAATGTTGTTTTTCGGCGGTTCCTTCTCATAGTGGAGCATTCGCCGCACACGGCAAAAGACCCCAACCGCACCGGGAACCTTGCCTTTCCATTTTTCTTCAGGTTTTCTTTCCAGTATGCTATAGCCCAATTATCGAAGACTGAATAGGGCCTTTTGTTGGTATAAAATAAATACATTAAAAATTGATGCAGGTTGTGGGGCATGAAACGCCCCCAAAGGAGCTGAAGATGCCCGACGCCCTACACGAGGATTCGGCTCAAGAACGGTTTCTGGAGAGGCTCGCACGTCTGGAAAAGGCCCTGCTCCTGCCTGCTCCGTCCGATCTGGAGGAGGAAGGCATCCTGAGGCTTATGGGGTTTGCCATTGACGCGGGCTGGAAGGCCATGCGCCGCCATCTGGAGCTTTCGGGGCAGGCCCCCGATAGCCCCACGCCCCCGGCAGCCATCGCCGCAGCATGGCGCATCCACATGATTTTCAACGGAGAAAACTGGATGGAGATGCTTGCCCGGCGAAGTTCCCTTGTCCGGGACGACTCCAAAGAAACGAGGGCCGCGGTCATGGAGGCCCTGCGTACCCGCTTTTTCCCGGAGCTGGCCGGCCTGCGCGTCTGGCTGATGCGCCACCCCCCTGCCCCTCCAGAACCCGCGGCAAAAAAACAGCCATTGCCCCTTGACGGCAAGCGGGCTTTGGGGCAAGCTTTTTCCCACGGAGTTACGTCATGAAAGTTTTGTTCGCGCACACCTATTACTATTATTATTCGGGACACCACATGTTGGCCCCGGATCGGATGTGCTGCGCGTAGACACAAGACGTACAACAGGCACATTGAGCTTTACCCCGCAAGGACAAGCCACCGACCCACAAGGGCCGGTGGCTTTTTTGTACCCTTTTACCGCCGGAGATGCCGTAATGTTTTCCCTAGCCGCCCTGCCGATGGATACCCCCGTCGCCCTCGCTCTCGCTTCCATGCTTGTTGCCTTCTCCATGTCCCTGTACGGGCTTCTCCGCAACGTCGCTCCGGTCAAAGGCCGGACAAAGGAGCGCAGCCATGACTGAGATCCTGCTCTGGGGCGGCTACTTCGCCCTCTTTGCCTTCCTCGTGCATAAAGGGCGCAGCAAGGACGCCGTGCTCAGCGGCTCGGTAGGGTTCGGGGTACAGGCCTTTGCCTACGTCGCCACCTACATTTCGGCGGTGGCTCTGGTCGGCTTCGGCGGGCTGGCACACGCCTACGGCATGCAGATGCTGCTCGTCGCCGCCGGGAACGTCTGGCTGGGGACGTGGGCCGTGTACCGCTTTCTGGCCTGGCCCACCCGCCGGTGGCAGGAGCGGCTCGGAGCGCGCACCCCGGCGCAGCTGCTTGGCCTTGGGCACAACGCTCCCGGCCTGACCAGAGCCTTGGCCTTTGTCTTCGCGCTGTTCCTTGGGGTTTACGGCTCCGCGGTCATCAAGGGGGCGGCTCTCCTGCTTGCGGAAATCGTCCCCGTCCCCGTCTGGGCCCTCATCTGGATTGTCGCCGTCGTGGTCGGGCTTACCGTGTTCATCGGCGGCCTGCGGGGAGTGCTGTATACTGAAGCCATGCAGGGCGTGGTCATGCTGGTAGGGATGCTCATGCTGGTGGGAGCGATCTTCTCCAGGGTCGGCGGCCCGTGGGAAGGCATGCACGCGCTGGCGGCCCTTCCGCCAAGCGAGCTGGCGAACAACGGCTTCATGGCCTTGTCCGGCGGGGACAGAGGGCTTTTCATCCTCTCGCTGGTGGTGGTCACCTCGGTTGCGGTATGGGCGCAGCCGCAGATGATCCAGCGGCATTTCGCCATCGCAGATCCCCGCCAGCTCCGCAAGACCACGCCCCTTGCCATGTTCATCCTGACGGTGCTGGTGGGCGGAGCCTACTTCGCCGCCGCGCTCTCCCGGCTTGTGCTTCCCGAGGTCGCCAGCCCGGACGAAGTCATGCCGCGCCTCGTCCAGCTGCTGCTTCCCGATTTCGCGCTGCAGCTCTTTGTCCTCGCCATCGTCTCCGCCTCGCTGTCCACGGCTACGGGCATCTACCACATCGCGGTTTCCGCCCTTTCCGAAGACTTGCGGGGCCGCCCGAGCACCCGCCTCTCGTGGTTCGCAGGCATAGCCATTTGCGTTCTCGTCAGTGGCGGATGCGCCCAGATCAAGGGACAGCTCGTTGCCCTGCTCTGCACCACCAGCTGGAGCATCGTCGGTTCCATGGCTCTTGTCCCCTACGTCGCCCTTGTGCGCTTTGGACGCCGGAATCCGCTGGCAGCATGGGCCAGCGCGAGCTTCGGCTTTGTCTCCTGCCTCGTCTGGTACCTGTTCGCCTACGGTCCCACCTCCATCTGGGGAGCGCAGTTCGGTGCGGCTGCCGCTGGCATCCCCCCTTTCTTCATCGGTTTCTTCTGTTCATGGGCCGCCTGGGCCGCCGTCTCCGTGCTGTCGGCATCTCCGGCTCTGGAAGAGCAGCCCTGATCAGAGTTTCAGCCTCCGCAGACGAAAAAGGCTCCCGCAATCAGGGAGCCTTTTTTATGGCGGAGCACGAACAGGCATCCTGGCCACGGGTTCAAATCATGGCTTCTCCAGATTCTCGCCGGCAAGAGCCTCTTCCGTAAACAGCGCGTGCAGGGTTTGGCGGATGACGATCTCTCCCATGCTTCTTTCCGGGCGCATCCGGGCCATGACCTTCAGGCCCCAGACCTGATTTTGCACAAAAACGGCTCCCTCTTCCGGGGTCAGGCCGGGGCGCAGGCCCGGAGCCTCACGCAGGGCATCCCGGAGCCTGTCGCGGATTTCCCGCATATAAGCGGCTACCGCATCTCCGAAATCGGGCGTATCAGCAGAGACATTGGTCACGCTGTTGACCAAAAAGCATCCCCGCGCCCTCGGATCGTCAAAGCTCTCCGTGGCGTGCTCCAGCACGGCCCGCACCTGAGCCGCTCCCGGCCGCGTGGAGGCCAGCAGCCTTTCAAGGCCTTCCAGCGTTTCCTGTCCGTACAGCTCCAGCGCGGCAAGCATGATGCCCTTCTTGCTGCCGAACCGGGCGTACAGGCTCGCGGCGTTCACCCCGGTCCTCTCGACCAGAACGCTGATCGGCGTGGCGGCATACCCTCGTTCCCAAAGACAATCTATCAATTCACGCAGCAGTGCGCCATGATCATAGGCTGGCGGCCTTCCCATTTTCCTGCTCCTCTTCTCGCGTTTGCGAGCGGCAAAACGCTTGACAATTTTGACGGCCCGAGTATTTTAACAATCGTTCAATAAAAAAACAAGATCACGTCTCTACCCCGCAACCCCAACCCCCGGAGACTTTCATGAAAGCCTTGTATTCCAAATGTGTTGCCGTTTTCGCGGCCTGTGCCATCATCCTCGCCGCCCTTGTTCCCGTCTCTGCGGCGGATCTCCCCAGACCCGGAGCCTTGTCTTCCTCCGAGGCCATGAGCCTGATGCAACACCTCGGCGACAGGCTGGCGGTCATCGATGTCCGCACCGCGGACGAATTCGCGCAGGGGCACATTCCCAACGCCACGCTGCTTCCCATCCAGAGCCTGCACGAAAATCTGGGCAGGGTTCCCGCCGATCGTCCGGTGCTGATCGTCTGCCGGACCGGACGCCGGGCAGAGGTCGCCTACAACATGCTCCACGAAGCCATGCCGAACAAGCATGACATCTGGTTCCTCAGAGGCGTGCCCTCCTACGGTGCCGACGGTTCCTTTACCTTCAAGTAAGCTCTTCCGGACAACCCGCAACCTGAAAAGGACGCTTGATATGCAGACACAGTATGATTCCATCATCATCGGGTTCGGCAAGGGCGGCAAGACCATGGCCGGCTACCTTGCCGACAGGGGCGAATCCGTCGCCATCATCGAACGCTCGGACAAGATGTACGGGGGCACCTGCATCAATGTGGCCTGCATCCCCACCAAGGTGCTGGTGCACGACGCGCACAAGAGCCTGTGCCGGGGCAACCGCAGTTTTGAGGAAAAAGCCGCCGACTACCGACGCGCCATCGCCCGCAAGAACGAGGTGACCGGCTTTTTGCGCGGCAAGAACTACGCAATGCTCGCGGACAGGGACAACGTGGACGTCATCACCGGGACAGCGGCCTTTATCTCTTCACATCAGGTGGAAGTCAAAGGTAAAGACGGCACCTTCACGCTCACCGGAAAACGCTTTTTCATCAATACCGGCGCGGAAAGCATCATTCCGCCCATTGCGGGCGTGCGCGAAACGCCCCGCGTCTATACCAGCGGAACCATGCTGGATCTCGAAGAACTGCCCCGGCGTCTGACCATTCTCGGCGGCGGCTACATCGCGCTCGAGTTCGCGTCGTTCTATGCCGAATTCGGATCGCGGGTGACCATGCTGGAGCGCGGCAGCCGCTTCCTGCCCCGCGAGGATGCCGACGTTGCCGAAAGCGTCCGCAAGGCCTTGGAAGACAAGGGCGTGACCATCATCACCCAAACAAGCGTCAATGCCGTGCGGGACGCGGGCGGTGAAACCGAAGTCCTGTATACCCGCAACGGGGAAGAACGGGCCATTGCCGCCGATGCCGTACTGCTCGCCACCGGACGCCGCCCGCTCACGCAGGGGCTGAATCTGGAAGCCGCCGGCGTCAAGGTCAACGAGCAGGGAGCCATCGCCGTCAACGATCACCTGCAAACCTCGGCCCCGCATATCTGGGCACTCGGCGACGTCAAGGGCGGCCCGCAGTTCACCTATATCTCGCTGGATGACTTCCGCATCGTCCGGGATGCGCTGTTCGGGGAAGGCAGGCGCGTTGCCGGCGATCGCGATCCGGCCTATGCCGTGTTCATGGACCCGCCGCTGGGTCGCGTAGGCATGACGGAAGAGGCCGCCAGAGCACGGAACCTCGACATCAGGGTCGCCGTCCTGCCCGCCGCAGCCATCCCCCGCGCGCGGCTCATGGAAGCGACCACCGGAATGCTCAAGGCCGTGGTCGACGCCAAAACGGGAGCCATCCTCGGCTGCGCCCTGCACTGCGCCGACGCCGGGGAAATGATCAACGTCGTGGAAACGGCTGTCCGGGCAGGCAAGGACTACACCTTCCTGCGCGACATGATTTACACGCACCCGTCCATGACGGAAGCACTGAACGATCTGTTCTCGAACATACGCTGATCCCTGAACAACAGACGTGGATGCCTTCGCATCCAGAAAAAGGGCCGGGGTTCTCCGGCCTTTTCTTTTGCCTTCCCAGTCAGGGGAAAGCCTGCGCTTGCTCCCGCCGTTTCCGGCAGGTATAGACAGGGACAGGGTATCCTCTGAAGGCAGGTTCCCCAAAAGCCGTATTCCCCCACCGCCTTACAGGAGAAAGAAGTCCGTGGCAGCCAAAAGCCCCCGTACAACGACAGAAGATCTGCTTCCCACGCGGGAAGAGGCGGAAGCCGCCTTTGCCCGTGCTCTGGAGCCTCGACAGCATCGCGTCAGGAACGCGCTGGACAGGCTGGCGAACGATCCCCCGCAGGTGCTGATCCTTGAAGGCGGCAACGCCGATGAACGGTTCAGCACGGCCTTGTGGCATGCCGCCCGGCTCAACTGCCCCGAGGAGCAGGCCCCCTGCCTCCACTGCCCCTCCTGCCTCCAGATCGGAGCGGGGCTGTTTCAGGATCTCTATGTGCTGGATGGGCGGGAAGGAACCATCAAGATCGAAACCGTCCGCGAGCTTCGGACCATCCTCGGCGAGGCCCCCAGAGGGAACGGCAAGCGGGTGGTCATTCTTGCGGAAGCCCAGTCCCTCGGCGTGGAGGCCGCCAATGCCCTGTTGAAATCACTGGAAGAACCTCGCCCCGGCGTGTGTTTTCTCCTGCTTGCGCCGCAGCGCGAACGCCTGCTCCCCACGCTGGTTTCGCGGGGATGGGTGGTCACGCTGGCCTGGCCTCTGGCCGACACGCCTTCCTCTCCCGAACTGCGCCAATGGGAAGAAGCCCTCGGCACCTTCATGGCCTCGGGGCAGGGATGGTTCGACAGGACTTCGTCCAAGGGAGCCGTGGACGCCGACATCGCCCGCCAGATCGTCCTTGCCGTCCAGAAAGGGCAGGCCGCGGTTCTGGCCCGGCGCGACGGCGGGCCGCTCGGGGGACGGCTGGGAATCCTCCCCGAAGCCGGACATCTCCATGTTGCCGATCTGCTGGCCCAATGCCAGGAATCGCTGGATTACGGGGTTGCCCCGGCTCTGGTCCTCAACTGGCTGGCGACCAGGCTGCATATTGTTTACCGCCATGCCCGGCTGAAAGGAGACGGACGCGCGGTATCTAGATAAAAAATAAAATGATTTTCAGCACATAAACAGACTCTTGCCGCGCAAAAGGAAAACCAATTTTTCGCTGGACATCAACTATAAAAAGAACTATTATTGATTCCGCCAACAACACCGAACCCAACGGCAGGATAACCGGGTACAAACCTCTTCCGTACGCCCTATTCTCATTGTCAAACGGAATGCCCCGGTATAGTTTCCAGAGAGACAGAGGCCCAGATCAGCCAACACAAGTCATAAGGAAGGTTTTCCATGGCTCAGCAGCTTGAAATCTACAAGTGCGAACTTTGCGGCAATATTGTTGAAGTCCTTCATGCCGGCGACGGCCCCCTTTCCTGTTGCGGCAAACCCATGCGGCTTATGGCGGACAAGGCCATTGACGGTGCCAAGGAAAAGCATGTCCCCGTCATCGAAGCTGCCGGTGAGGGCTGTAAGGTAAAGGTGGGTTCTGCCCCCCATGTCATGGAAGACACCCACTGGATCGAATGGATTGAAATCATTACCGCCGACGGCAGGAACTACAAGAAATTCCTGAAGCCCGGCGATGCGCCGGAAGCGGAATTCTGCATTCCCGTTTCCGAAGTTGCTTCCGCCCGTGAATACTGTAACCTTCACGGCTTGTGGAAAGCCTAAGACGTCACTTGACAACACAGCCGTTTTTTGGCTGTAAGAGTTTCACGGAGAGTTTCTCTCCACCATACAACAACACACCATAGAGAGCTATGGGCAGGAGTTCAAACATGCAGAAATACGTTTGCAGCATCTGTGGCTATGAGTATGATCCTGCGGCTGGAGACCCCGACAGCGGCATTGCCCCCGGCACCGCCTTTGAAGATCTTCCCGAAGATTGGTGCTGTCCCGTGTGCGGAGCCTCCAAGTCGGACTTTACCGCAGCCTAAAAACGGCTCGTCCGAGTTTGTATACCAATGGGGTGTGGCGGGCTTCGTCGCACCCCTGTTTTGTTTCCTTCAGCCCAAAGGATTTTGTCGTCATGAAACCTGTTGAACTGGCACAAGACATTTTCTGGATCGGCGCGGTTGACTACAACAAGCGCAACTTCCACGGCTACAGCCGCTCTCCTCGCGGAACCACCTACAACTGCTACCTTGTCCGCGACGAAAAAAACGTTGTCTTTGATACGGTGGACAACGACTACGCCGGAACCATGTTCTGCCGCCTCGCCAAGCTGATGCCGCTTGAAAAGGTGGACTACATCGTCGTCAACCACACCGAAAAAGACCATGCCGGCGCGCTCTGTCAGCTGGTCGAACGCTGCAAGCCCGAAAAGATCATCACCTCCGTCATCGGCAAGCGTTTCATGGAAGCCCAGTTCGACACCACCGGCTGGCCCATCGAAGTCGTCAAGACCGGCGACTCCATCAATATCGGCAAGCGGAACATCCACTTTGTGGAAACCCGCATGCTCCACTGGCCCGACAGCATGGTCTCCTACATTCCCGAAGACAAGCTGCTCATCAGCAACGACGCCTTTGGGCAGAACATCGCCTCCACCGAACGCTTTGCCGATCAGTATGACCGCTGCGTACTGGAAAAGGCCATCAAGGAATACTACTACAACATCGTTCTCCCCTTCTCCCCGCAGGTGCTCAAGACGCTGGATCTCGTGGCTTCGCTGAATCTCGACATCGAGATGATCGCCCCGGACCACGGGCTTATCTGGCGTGGAAAGGACGACTGCAAGTACATCATCGACACCTACCGCGCCCTTGCCGAGCAGAAGCCCCGGCAGCGGGCCGTCATCGTGTACGACTCCATGTGGGGCTCCACGGGCATCATGGCTTCCGCCATCGCCTCCGGCCTTGAGGATGAGGGCGTGCCCGTCCGCATCATCGACATCCAGAAAAACCACCACAGCGACGTGATGACCGAACTCGCCGACTGCGGCGCGGTTCTCGTCGGCTCTGCGACGCACAACAACAATGTGCTGCCCGGCATTGCCGACGTGCTCACCTACATGAAGGGCCTCCGCCCCCAGAACCGCGTGGCTGCCGCCTTCGGTTCCTATGGCTGGTCCGGCGAATCCGCAAAGATCATTCAGGAATGGCTCGCCTCCATGAACATGGAACTGCCCGCCGAACCCCTCAAGTGCCTCTTTGTGCCCAGACATGAAAGCCTCTCCCAGTGCGTCGCGCTCGGAAAGACCGTCGCTGCGGCTCTCAAGGCCAAATGCTAGGCTGACCCGGAGGAGGCTGTCCGCCTTTTCCGCTTTCCAGAGGCAGACCGCCGGGAAAGGGGAAAAGGAGGGTGGCCTCCTCCACCCGGAGCCGTTTCGAGCAACTGCGGAACGACTTCCATCATGAACCGAAAACGCCGGGGAGACCGGCCTTACGCCTTTTCTCCGGCAGCAACCGGAAACCATTATCATGGGGGAATGTTATGGATGTTGTCATGCTGTCGCGGCTGCAATTTGCCGTGACCGTCTTTTTCCACTTCATCTTCGTCCCGCTGACGCTGGGCCTCGTGATGCTCCTCGCCATCATGGAAACCCTCTATGTCCGCACGGGCAATGAAGTGTACAAAAGGATGGTCAAATTTTGGGGAAAGCTCTTCCTCATCAACTTCGTCCTCGGCGTGGTGACCGGCATCACGCTCGAATTCCAGTTCGGGACAAACTGGTCACGGTACTCGGAATATGTGGGCGACATTTTCGGCTCGCTCCTGGCTATCGAAGCCACGGCGGCCTTCTTCCTTGAGTCCACCTTCCTTGCGGTATGGGCCTTCGGCTGGGATCGCGTCAGCAAGAAGGTGCACCTCACCGCCATCTGGCTGGTCGCCATCGCCTCCAACATGTCCGCCCTGTGGATCATCCTTGCCAACGGCTGGATGCAGAACCCGGTGGGCTACGTCATCAGAAACGGACGCGCCGAACTCGCCAGCTTCTTTGAAGTCGTGACCAACCCCTTTGCCTGGAGCCAGTATTTCCACACGATCTTCGCGGCGTGGATGCTCGGCGGCTTCTTTGTGCTCGGCGTTTCCGCTTGGCATCTGCTTCGCAAGAACGAGATGGATCTGTTCAAGCGTTCCGTGCGTATCGCCGCGCCCTTCACGCTGATCCTCGTTCTGCTGCTCGGCCTTCAGGGACACCACCACGCCCAGGTGGTCGCCCAGATGCAGCCCGAAAAGCTCGCCGCCATGGAAGCCCATTGGGAAACCGGCACGGACGTGCCCATGTACCTTCTGGCCTGGCCTGACGAAGCAAACCGCACCAACACCATCCAGGCCCTGCCCATTCCCGGCCTGCTGAGCCTCCTGGCCTTCAATTCCACGAGCGCGGAAGTCAAGGGTCTCGACGCCTTCCCCGCCGGGGATATTCCCCCCGTCCTGCCCACGTTCCTCTCCTTCCGCTTCATGGTGGCCTGTGCCGGCCTGTTTGTGCTGCTCGCCATCGGCGCATGGTGGCGCAGAAAGGATCTGGAAAACCATCCGATCCTCATGAAGGCTCTCATCTATGTGATTCCTCTGCCCTATCTCGGCATCATGGCAGGTTGGGCCGTGGCCGAAATAGGCCGCCAGCCCTGGATTGTCTATGGCCTCATGCGGACCGCCGACGCCGTGTCGCCGGTTCCGACGTCCTCCGTAGGGCTCTCGCTCGCGGCTTTCATCGTGATCTACACCCTGCTCGGGATTCTGGACATCTACCTGCTCCGCAAGTATGCCCAGAAGGGTCCGGAAGCCGCTCCTGAAGCGCAGGCCTAGCCCCGCCATCCCTACTTGAAGAGAGGATTATCATTATGTTGGAAACCATTTGGTTTGTTCTGTGGGGACTGCTCTGGGCGGTCTACTTCATCCTGGACGGCTTCGACTTCGGCATGGGCACGCTGCTGCCCTTCCTTGCCAAGAACGACGAAGAAAAACGCATCATCTACAACGCGGCCGGTCCCTATTGGGACGGCAACGAAGTCTGGCTGATCACGGCTGGCGGCGTGACCTTCGCGGCGTTCCCGAAGGCCTATGCGGTGATGTTCAGCGCGCTGTACGCGCCGCTGCTCATCCTGCTCTTTGCGCTGATCCTGCGTGCGGTATCCTTTGAGTTCCGCAACAAGAAGGACTCCCCCCAGTGGAAGAACTTCTGGGATATCTTCCAGTTCCTCGGCAACTTCCTGCCCGCCCTGCTCCTCGGTGTGGCCTTCGCCAACCTGTTCATGGGTATCCCGATCGACGGCGACGGCGTGTACCACGGCAACATCCTGAAGCTTCTGAACCCCTACGGCCTTGCCGGCGGCATCTTCTTCGTGCTGATTTTCTGCATGCACGGCGCGTTGTGGCTGGCTCTCAAGTCCGGCGGCGATCTGCATGACCGCGCCACCGGCGCAGCCATGATCATCTGGCCTCTGGTACTGGCCACGGCGATCCTGTTCCTCGCCCTGACCGCGTGGTATACGGATCTCTATGCCAACTACGCCAAGAACCCCACCCTGCTCATCTTCCCGATCCTTGCGGTGGCCTCGCTGATCACCGTCCGGGTGATGCTCTGGGCCGAACACCTGCTGGGGGCGTGGTTCTTCAGCGCACTGTTCATCCTGACCGTCACCTTCTTTGGGGTGCTCGGCATGTTCCCCGGCATCATCATTTCCAGCCTTGATCCCGCCTTCAGCGTCACCGCGTTCAACGGCGCGTCCAGCACGCTGACCCTGAAGATCATGCTCGGCGTCACCCTTACCTGCGTGCCCGTGGTCATCGCCTATCAGGCGTGGGTGTACTACACCTTCGCCCACAAGGTGACCCCCGAAAGCCTCCAGAACGACGACCACGCCTATTAGAAACCATGAGCAGAGGCTGAAACGCCAGCCCTGAACAAAATGCGCGCTCCGGAGGAACCTTCCTTCGGAGCGCGTCGTTTATAGCGAAGCCATAAAACTGCGAAAACAACCTGACAACGGAACGTTTCGCGACCTTTCGCGGAGCGTCCGGGCTGCTCCCGGCATACGCTTGCGGGCGACGGCTGTTCAGTGAAGCCTGAAGACAAACGGGATCATGACCAGCGTATGGACGGGCTGCCCCTTGATCTTGCCGGGAACGAACCGCATGGCCCGGGCGGCCCTGAGCGAAACCTCCTCAAAATACCCGGGAGGATCGGACTCCACCACGGAGCATTCCCGGGGAGCACCGGATGTATCCACCAGAATTTGGACGACGGTACGTCCCTGCACATGCATCCGCCGAGCCTTTTTGGGATATTCAGGCACGCTGTTGCGGGAAATGGCCGGTCGCTGATCCACCTGATCCGCGCCAAAAACCGCGTTTCCGCCCATCTGCCGGGAGCCGCCGCCCCCCGGAACGCCTCCCAAAGCCCCAGACGGGGGGACGGAACCCGTTGCGGGCTGCGTCTGCCGGGGCGGTGCGGACTCTACAGGCGCGCTGGCCGGGGCCGGGCGGGTCGGGGTTTTCTTTTTGCGCGGGCTGACCTGTCTGGACGGCTTCACGGCTGGAGCGGGTTCAGCGGGCCGCTGTGCCTCGGGCTTTGGCTCCTGTACCGACGCGGGCGGGGGCGGAGCGGGCGGCTCCGGCTGGGCTGGCTGGGCCGGGCCTGCCGAAGCAGGAGCGGCAGGAATCCCGCCCTGTTGTGGAGCGGCAAGCTGGGCCAACGCCACATGGTAAACCTTCTCCTCTGCCAGCGGCTCTTCGCCGGAAAACACCCAAAGGGCGGCGGCAAGCCCCCCGTGCAGGCAAAAAGAAAAAAGGACGGTGCCGATGCGTAGGACAGGCATCACGGACGCTCTCCTTCCGCCGTTTTTTCGGCATGGGCCGCTGGGCTTTCCCGGGAGGGTGCGGAGAGTGTGACCAGCCCAACGTTCTTGATGCCCACTCCACGGATTTTGCCCATAACCTCCATCACCATTCCATAGGGAACGTTCTGATCCGCCCGAACGAACAGCTGGCGTCCAGGCTGAAGGACAGCTACCCCGAGAAGAGAGGGCAGGTCCGCAACTGTCGTTTCGTATTCATCCAGAAACACCGTGCCGTCGGCCTTGAGCGTCAGCACGGCATGGTCATTTTCCGTGGGCAGGGTTTCCGAGGACTCCACTTCCGGCAGCTCCACATCAAGCCCTTCCGTCATCATGGGTGCGGTAACCATAAAAATGATCAGCAGAACCAGCATGACGTCCACAAAAGGCGTCACGTTGATTTCCGACACGAAATCATCACCCGAAGATACGCCCGCCATTACCGGCCTCCGTCAAACGAAAGCCCGTTCCCGTGTTCTCCGGCCTCATGCTGCATACGGTTGAGAAGCTGCCCGGCGAACGTGATGCATTCGCCTTCAATCGCCGTAAGCCTTGCCCGGAATATGTTGTATCCGCAGGTAGCCGGAATAGCGACAAAAAGGCCTATCGCTGTGGCGATGAGGGCTTCGGCGATGCCCGGAGCGACAGTCGCCAGCGACACGCTCTTCATCTGGGCAATGGCCTGAAAGGAATACATGATCCCCCAAACTGTCCCAAACAGGCCGATGAACGGGGCGGTATTGGCTGTCGTAGCCAGAAAGGCCAGCGAAGATTTGAGCCGGGCTATCTCTTCTGCGATGCCGAAATGCAGCGCACGGCGTACATTGTCGGTCAGAAGCCGTTCCGCATCCCCCGTCTTGTTGATGCGGTTAAACTCCCGCACGCCTCGCCGGGTAATGCCGAAGAGGGGGGAGCGTCGTTCGGCCTCCAGCATGGGAAGGGACATATCGAGCTTTCCGGCCTCGTCAAAACGCTTCAACCCACGCGACACGGCACGCCGGGCCACGCGCAGCTGCAACCATTTCCCGCACATGTAGGCCCAGCTCGCCAGAGACATGACCAACAGCAGGGCAAGCACGCATTTAGAGACCAGAGTAGCCTGCAAAACGGCATGGAGAATCATATTCATAAAGGCATTTCCTTGGATGCGTTCCAGATCAGTCCATTGGAACAATTACAGAGTTCTTTTCAAGAAGACAGCCCGGCCCCCGGAACCTCATCAAAGCTCAAGCGACCAGCCCGCAGCCCGTTCCCTGATGCGGATAAAGTCCGCATAAAGCCCGCCCTGCTCCATAAGCTCCTCATGCCGCCCACGCTGGACGATGCGCCCCTTGTCCAGCACGAGAATCTGATCCGCGTTCCGCACGGTGGAAAGGCGGTGCGCGATCATGATCACCGTTTTGTCGCGGGTCAGGGCTTCAAACGCATCCAGCAGCTGGCGTTCGTTTTCAGGGTCCACGCTGGCTGTGGCCTCGTCCAGCATGATCACGGGTGCGTCCTTCAGTATGGCGCGGGCCAAGGAAATGCGTTGCCGCTCCCCGCCGGACAGCGAGACGCCTCCCTCGCCTACGGGCGTCTCGTACCCTTCGGGCAGAGCCATGATGAACTCGTGACAGCGGGCCTTGCGCGCCGCCTCGCGGACTTCCTCCATTGTGGCGTCCGGCTTGCCGAAACGGATATTGTTCAGGATGGTGTCCTCAAACAGATAGACGTTCTGGAACACCATGCTGATGTTCCGCAGCAGCGCGTCGCAGGTGTAGTCCCGCACGTCATGCCCGCCGAACAGCACCCTGCCCTCCTGCACGTCCCAAAAACGGGCGATGAGTCCGCACAGGGTCGTCTTGCCGCTGCCGGAAGGCCCGACAATCGCGGTGGTGGTTCCTTGCGGGATCACAAGGCTGATTCCTTCGAGAAGGCGCGTCCCGTCATAGGAAAACGCCACATCCTCCATGCATATATCGAAGGATTCCGGCATGAAGTCTTCCCCCTGTTCGTCCAGCAGCGGGGCCTTTTTCAACGCTTCCATGCGATCCAGGGCCACGGAAATGACGCGGGTCAGCGCGGAAACGCTGCCCATCATCTCGATGTGCGCGTACAGCATGAAGCTTGAAACCATGAGCAGCAGACATCTGATGAGATCCATGCCGCCGCTCAGGTACAGCAGCCCGGACGAAAGCAGCACCCCGAACGCCGCCACCTTGAACACCAGCTGATAGACGGCGGCCAGTGTGGAGAAGGAACGCTCCAGTTCGGTATTGCTGGCGCGGCAGGACTCGATGGCTTCATCCACCGCCCTGTTGGAACGATCGCCAAGCCCGAACGCCTTCACCACAGCCATCCCCTGAACGTACTCCAGAACCGCCGCCACCAGCCGCGATTGCGCGGCCTGACGCACCGGGGAGAGCTGCCTGCCCTTGCGCTGCATGGCTCCATATACGAACAGGGACATGGCGAGACCTGCCGCCGTGATCAGGCCAGCATGCCAATCGTACCAAGAAACCAGCAGGGTTATGGCCACCGCGTGCACAAAGCCGTTCGCCACCTTGTCGAGGATGGACACCGCGTTGGCTTCAATCTCGCCAAGCGTGGTGGTGAGGGTGGCGGTCAGCTCGCCCAGCCGGTTCCGGCTGAAATAGCCGAGCGGCACGCGCTTGAGGATTTCCCCCACTTCGATGCGCTTGTCCGCGCACATGTCGTAGCTGGCGAGCATCCGAGATTCCGTAGCCCATTTTCCGAATACGATCTTTCCGGCTACGCTCAGGGCCATCAGCCCGCCCGAGGCGGCAACGGCAAACCAGCTGCCGCCGGAAGGGGACAGCACGCCCTCCAACGCCACCACGATGGCGAGCACCGGAATGACTTCCGAAACGGAATACAGCACCCCGCAGCCAAAAGCCTTCAGCAACGCATGGCGGCAACGGCCCGAAAAGTCGAGCAGCCTGCGGATTGTCTCAAACATGTTTCGCTCCTTCGGCATTCCGTGATCCCGAATGCGCTTCCCAGAGTTGCCCGTAGAGGGGCGAGGCTTGCAGCAGTTCCGCATGCGTGCCCACGGCGGACACCCGCCCCCCGTCCATGACCACGATGCGATCCGCGCGGACGATGGTGGAAAGGCGGTGTGCGATGACCACCAGCGTCTTGTTTCTGACAAGGCGGCTGATCGACTCCTGAATGAAGGCCTCGTTTTCGGGATCGGCGAAGGCCGTCGCTTCATCCAGCACCACAATGGGGCTATCCTTGAGCATGGCCCGCGCGATGGCGATGCGCTGGCGTTCCCCCCCGGAAAGGCGCGCCCCCGCATCCCCGGCAAAGGTCTCGTAACCGTTCGGCAACGCCTTGATGAAACCGCACGCGGCGGCCTCCGCAGCCGCTTCCACTTCCCGGTCAGGGGCCTCCGGCCTGCCGAGGCGGATGTTTTCTCGCAGGCTGGCATTGAACAGGAAATTGTCCTGCGAGACGTAGGCGATGCACTGCATGACCTGAGCCAGCGGGATGTTGCGTACATCCACCCCGCCGAGCAGGATCCGCCCGCGCTCCGCCTCCCAAAAGCTGACAAGCAGCTTGGCAAGCGTAGACTTGCCCGAACCGGACGGCCCTACGATGGCGGTCATGCCGCCTTCCGCAATCTCGAAAGACACATCCCGCAAGACCTCCCGCCCTGCCCCCGTATAGGAAAACGACACCTCATCAAACGCAATCCCGTGCCCGCGCAACGGCACAGGGCTGGAGGGGCGTGCCATTTCCGCACGCTTCAGCAGCTCGGAGACTTCTTTGAGGGTACTGTCCATCATGGCGAGGCTGTCCGTGTAGCCGAGTGCCTGCAAGACCGGCTGGACAAGCCCCAGCGACAGAATGAAGCAGGTGATCGCTGCGGGGGCGGACAGCGTGCCATCCATGTGGAAATACACCCCGGCTGGCAGTACGGTGATCAGCGAGGCCGGGGCAATGGCCATGCCCGCAACGTAATAGCCGCTGGTGGCGCGGAACCAGTCTTTCATGGCGTCCCGGTTGGCCCTGACCGCCGCCACGAACTTCCCGTAGGAGGCCGAGGACTGGTTGAACGCCTTGATGACCTCGATCCCGTTGATGTATTCCACAATGGCGGCATTCATGCCCTTTCCCGCCTCCTGAACCGCGGCATACCGCTCCGCGTAGTCTCTGGTCATGCCCATGTAGCAAAACAGCCCCACCGGAAGCGTAGCCAGTGCCAGCAGTGCCATGCGCCAGTCCAGCCAAAACAGGTAGGCGGCCATGAACACCGGAACGAGCAGGTTTGAGGTCAGTTCGGGGATGAGGTGCGCGAGGGGAACCTCCATCTTTTCCACCGTGTCCACGATGAGCGTCTTGAGCTTGCCGGAAGGCGTTTCAAGCACGCTGCCCAGCGGCATCCGTGAGAGCTTTGCCGCCATGTCCGTCCTGATGCCTTTCAAGATGGCGAAGGCCGCGCGGTGGGAGAGCACGGTGGATGCCGTGCCCAGCCCCACGCGCCCGGCCTGCCCCAGCAGGGCGAACAGGGCAAGGAGGAGCAGGCTTCCGGGGGTCGCCGTACCCGTGTACAGATCCACAATCATAAACGATACCGCGAAATACGGCACCATGCCCGAGGCCACTCCGCATACGGCAAGGGCCACCGAAGCGGCGAGAAGCCCGCGGCAAGGCCGTGCGAAGGACAGCAACAGGCCAAGGCTGTTCGTGTTTTCCATGTTCAGGCTCCCGAAACGATTTTACTGTTGCGGGGTACGTCCCGCGTGACCCATGTATTCGCACCGATAGCCGATCCCGCCCCGATGGTGATGTTGCCGAGGATGGTGGCTCCCGCATACACGGTCACGCCGTCCTCCAGCTTCGGATGGCGGGGAATGCCCTTGATGAGCACCCCGTCGGCCCCCTTTGGGAAAGACAGCGCACCGAGCGTGACGCCCTGATACAGGCGGCAGCCCTTGCCGATGACGCAGGTTTCC
The DNA here is from genome assembly GCA_964538355.1 of uncultured Lawsonia sp. GTDB lineage: Bacteria > Desulfobacterota > Desulfovibrionia > Desulfovibrionales > Desulfovibrionaceae > Bilophila. The sequence goes on from CAZIFC010000003.1 coordinate 79,995, forward strand.
CCGATGACCACGCCGGTGCCGTGATCGATGAAGAAAGACTCTCCGATGGATGCGCCGGGATGGATGTCGATGCCGGTGATGGCGTGGGCCATTTCGCACAGGATGCGCGGAATGATCGGCACTTCGAGCAGATACAGCTCGTGCGCGATGCGGTAGTGGATCATGGCGAGGATGGAGGGATAGCAAAAGATGGCTTCACCCGCGCTGGTTGCCGCGGGATCGCCCTGATAGGCCGCTTTGGCATCCGTAGCGAGCAGCCGCCGGATGTGCGGAAGCCTGTCGATGAATTCAAGGGCCTTTTCCCGCGAGACGCGCTCGCACTCAAGGCACTCCTGAGCGTAGTCCGCGCAGGCGAAGCACGCGCCGCATCGGATTTGTTCCGCCAGCTTGCGGAAAATGGAATCAAGGTTGGCGGAGAGATGGTAGCGCATGGATTCCATGCGGACGTTGGAGATGCCGAAGTATCCGGGAAAAAGGGCTATCTTCAGGCGTGACAGGGTTTCCTCCAGCACGTCCAGCGAAGGCATGGGCGCATCGTGGAGCGGGCGGTGGAAAACCCCTTCCAGCGACGAGGGGGCGCACAGCTGCTCGACCACGCGATCAAGCTCCGGCATGGCGAAAGGTGACAGGAACATCTGGCTCATAAGGAACATCCTTTCTGAATCGTAAACGGGTTACGGAGGAACAACGCGTCAGGGAAGCAGCCGGACGAGTGCTTCCGCCTTCTCTCCATACGGGGCCAGAAGCGTTTTCATAGGCTCGGACATGTCCAGCTCGGCGATAAGCCCGGCAAGCTCTTCGTAGTCGATCTCGGCCTGCTCGTAGAATTGCCGCACCGTCTCCGCGGAAAGCGTGCCGTTGCGGATCTGGTTGCAGAACTCAAAATCGACATAGCTGTTGGTATTGTTGAGATAGGCCATGTACGCCCACAGCTTGACGAGGCGGCACCCCGAGGCGATGTACGTCTTGGAGAACCGCTTGATCGGCAGCCACTGGAGGCGTTCGCGCACATGGCGCATCATGGCTTCGGGGCGGTAGGGGAAATACTGGAACGGGAACAGCAGTTCCGTGCCCTCCACATGGATGGAATCGGGGAACAGCGGCAGTTCCGGCTCTCCGTAGTGCTCCCGCCAGCGGGCCAGAGCCTTGCCCGTCTCCTCGGACAGCGTTTCCATAAGGAACTCGATGAGCACATCCTGTTCCGGGGTGTTGTGGATGCTTTCGCCCATGAGGAAAATCTGATCCGGGTTGTGGCCTGAGAACACCAGCGGAATGCCCATGCGCCGGGCGAACGCGCACGCCGAGTGGATGAGGAAACGCCCGCAGAACGTGCACACCTGCCCGCCGTCCGGCTGGAGCAGGGCCTTCTCGGTGAACAGGAACCGGTAGTAGCGGCGCATGGCCTCCGGTTCCTGCCGGAAAACGACGTAGGGCAGATCCAGCTTCCGGGCGATGGTCTTGGCGTTCTCGAACGTCTCCGGGTATTCGTAGTTGATGTCGATGATCAGGCCGAGGAGCCGCATCCCGTAGGTTTCCTTCAGGAGATCCGCGAGATACGCGCTGTCCTTGCCGCCGCTCATCATGATCAGCCCCTCGTAGGGCCGGGTGCCGCGCACGCGGTCCAGATGGGCGGCAAAGCGTTTTTCCAGCGCATCCCAGTCGCGCCGGGCCTCTTCCGGGGCCGGCTTGGCGCACAGGGAGCATACCCCTTCCTCATTGAGCGTGACCTTGTGGAAGGGATCGTTCTGAAGGAAGCATTTCTTGCAGACGTGGTTCGTATAGCGAAACATCTTGTTCCTTGTTTGTTGGCGCGGCGGCCCGCCCTGATCCCGGAGGCAGCCCCTCCGAGGCGGCCTGTCCGCGCATGAACGGGTAAGGGTTACTTTCCGGCCCCCCCCGAGGCGAGGCTCCGGCACTGGTGAACCAACGCTTCAAGGCGGATGCGGACGCCGAGATCGGCCTGCCCGCTGAATCCTACGGTCATAAACGGGGTTCCGGGGAACAGGGAACGGAAACGCCCTTCGAGGCCCTGAATCACCGTCCCCGGTACGCAATTGAAGGGAATGGCGTGGATAATCCCGCTGATGCCGCTCCTGGCCATTTCCACGGACGCGCCGAATCCAAGCCCGGCATCAAGGCTCAGGCCGCTCTGTCCGATGATCTCCCAGATGGGTTTTTCATACGGATCGGGAAGCGCGGAGGCCGCGTGGCGGCGCAGCTTGCGCTCGATGCGGTTGAGGATGCCGTGCTGGACGCGGTGGACGAACGCCTTGACGCGGTGCCGCCCCAGTTCCTGAAAATACCGCTGCTTGTAGAGCGAGTACCACAGCACTTCCATGATCGCGGGCATGCGGATTTCCCCGCCCATCTGCTCCACGCTCTGGATGATGTTGTTGCTGGCGTAATCCACGTTGCGGAGGTACGCCTCGCCCACAAGTCCGATCAGGGGACGCGGCCTGCTCCGATCCACAGGCACGGCGCGCATGGCTTCCACCATGCCGATCACGGCCCGCTCAACGTCGCCTTTCGCCTCAACCACCTCGACGAGCCGGTCAAGGCAGGCGTAATAGGCCCTGTCCGTGTCCCCCTCCCCGGTCTCGTAGGGCCGGGTGTGCAGCCGCAGCTTTTCCAGAATGTCCGCAGCGATGAAGCCGCGCCACGCCAGCATGCCGCAGGAGGCCCCGGACATGATTGCGTGGAGCTTGCGGTTTGCCCCCTGATACTCGTCCACGAGGGCCGCCTCGCCGAGGCCTTGGTCCTCGAAGACAATCTGCTGGAGGGTATTAAAAAGATCATAGCGGCAACTCCCGCACGAGCCGGGCATGAAGAACGCGGCCCTTGCCGGGTCCACGCCGTCCTCCTTGAGCAGGCGCACCATATCCCCGGTCATGAGCGTGCAGGGCAGGCACTCCTTTCCGTCAAGGCAGCGGCGGCCCCACTCAAGGCTCCGCTCGTCGGGCGGCGGGAGGAGTTTGGCGTTGATGCCGTGCGCCCTGAGCGCGGCGGCCCACACCGCCATGCCGTTGGCGGCATGGGGCAGGTACAGCACGCGATCTCCGTCGGGATCGAATTCCGTCTTGTGCGGACGCCGGGGGGCGAGTTCCCGCCCGGCGTCGAAGTTCGCCACCGCGTCGAGGAACGCCTCGCAGCGCGTGACCACGCCCGCCTCGGCGGAATGCTCGTCAATTTCAAGGAGCAGGAACGGCTTTTCGCCCATTTCCCGGCCAAAGAAGCGCGGGTACATGGAGTCGTTGACGCAGCCGAAGTTCGCCAGATAGATGGCGTTGAGCCGCGCGTCCCGCCGGATGATGTCGGCGGCGGCAAGCGTGCGCTGGCCCATCGCAAGCGTCATGTTGCGCCACGCCTCGCCCACATCCGGCGAGTGGAACAGATCCAGCAGATCGCCGGGGATGGTCTGGATGCCCATGCCCCGCAGGATGCGGGCAAGGTTCATGTTGGTTCCGGGGTCGTGGATGTTGTGGGCCTTGCCCACCAGCACCACGGCCTTGCCGTCCGGACCCAGCGCGTCAAGAGCCTCCCTGCCGAGGGCGTTGCGGGCCTCCCGGAACCGGGCCTGCGCGGCATAGGCCTCATCGCAGGCACGCCGCAGCTCCGCCTTTGACGACACCCCGAGGGACGCCGCCGTGCGTTCCAGTTCGCGCAGCACCTGCTCGCGCCCCATACGAAAATGCAGGGCCGGACGGAGCAGCCGGATGCCGGAGTCCTCCAGCTTGAACGCCTCGTTCACCAGATCGGGGATAAACTGGATGTAGCTGCAATGGTTGGCATAAGGATGCGCCTTCGCGGTGGGGAAAGTTTCCCGCAGAGCCGGGATGAGCATGGACTCGGCCCTGCCTTCCAGCACGGCGGCCTTCATCCACGCCGCATGTCCGTGCGCCACTTTGGTGGGGAAGCAGGTGGCACTGGCGACCCCGGAAACACCCTGCCGGACGATCTCCGCGTTGGTGGGCGGCGAAAGCAGGAGCGAAAAGCCCAGTTCCGAGAAAAAGGCCTGAAAGAACGGGAAATATTCATGGAAGGTCAGCATGCGGGGATAGCCGATGACGCCTCTTGCCCCCGCCTCCCCCTTCGGCTGATAGGCGGACATGAGCAGGCGTTCACGCTCCGCAAACAGATCGCGCAGGCTCCCGCCTTCCGAAGAACGCCGCACCTCATACCGTTCGCATCGTCCGCCGTAGAACAGGGGCCGATGCCCTTCAACCAGTATCTTGCTGATGTCACACTGGTTCGCGCACAGCCCGCACTGAAAGGATTCCTGCCGGTATCCTTTTTCGAGCACGCCGAACCCCCTGAATCCGGTGGCGAATTCCGGCGTTTCCAGCATCTTGCGCCGCGCGATGAGGCAACACCCGATGGCCCCCATCACCTCGTTGTGCGGGGGAACCGTAACCGTCTTCCCGGTGAGCCGCTCAAACGCCGCAAGCACCGCCCCATTGAAGGCCACCCCGCCCTGAAACAGGATATGCTCGCCCACGGGCCGTTTTTCCACGACCCTGTGCAGGTAGTTGGTGGCGATGCTGTAGGCCAGCCCTCCGGCGATGTCGCTGACCGGCGTGCCCCGCTGCTGGTGGCGCACGACCTCGGAATCGATAAAGACGGTGCACTGCTCGCCGCAATCCACGGGATGTCCGGAGGCGAGGGCCAGCCGCGCGAAGTCCCGCTTGATGCTGATGCCGAGCTTTTCCGCCTGCTCTTCAAGAAAGCTCCCTGTCCCGGCGGCGCAAGCCTTGTTCATGGTGAAATCCTTGACGAGACCGCCCTCCAGCCGGATGTATTTGGAATCCTGCCCTCCGATCTCGAAAATGGTGTCCACGTCCGGGCGGATGAACGCCGAAGCCGTGGCATGGGCCGTGATCTCGTTGACCACCACGTCCGCCCCCACCATATCCCCGATAAGGTGGCGTCCCGAACCCGTCACGCCCACCGCCCGTATGTCCGCACGCTCCCCGTACCGCTCAAGGATGTCCCGAAACCCCGTCCGCACCGCCTCAATCGGACGGCTGGCGGTCATCAGGTAATACTTCGCCACAACCTCGCGGTTTTCATCCATAAGCACGATGTTGGTGGAGATAGAACCGATGTCGATGCCGAGAAAGAGCCGGGTGCGGCACACCAGCGGCAGGCAGAGGCTGCTCCGGATCGAGTCGCCGTCGTCCGCCGGGGGCGGGAAAGCCGCCGGATCACGGGGTGCGGAGGACGGAGAGCCGCCCTCCGGGATGCGCGCCTCGGGACGCCCCGGCAGGCCGCGCGTTTCCGCTCCGTCCGGCAGGGAGGAGGTGGACGGACGGAGCGGCGGAAGCCCTTCGGAGGTATCCGGCCCGGCATCCGAGGAACCACGGCATCCCGGCGGAGGCACGCTGACGGGCTGCAACGGAACCAGCGTTTTCATGGGCACCCGCTGCCGAAGCCCTTCCCGGAACGCGTCCACCCCCCGGTAGGGTACGGCTTCCTGCTGCCCCAAAAGCAGGGACAACGCCGCGCCGAAAGCTCCGGCAAGCGCGAACGCCTCGGGCACGAACAAGCCATCCTCCTCAAGGCGCAGGACGGAGCGCAGGGCCTTGACCACGCCCGCGTTGGCGGCGACCCCGCCGACCAGTGCCACGGGCAGTTCCAGAGCCTTCACGCCCAGCACGTTGGCCTTGAAACTGCGGGCCAACGCGAAGCACAGCCCGGCTACGATATCCTCCACAGGGGTGCCCTTCTGCTGGAGGTGGATCATGTCCGACTTGGCAAACACCGAACAACGCCCCGCAATGCGGGCAGGCGTCCGCGACCGGAGCGCGGCCTCCCCGAATTCGCTTTCAATGTCCAGCCCGAGGCGGGTAGCCTGCTGATCGAGGAAACTGCCCGTGCCGGACGCGCACATGGAGCTGACCGAAAAATCCTTGAGCCGCAGGCCGTTCCCCTCCCCGGCTGGCTCAAGCTGGATATACTTGCTGTCCTGCCCGCCGATGTCGATGACGGAACGTGCCTGCGGATAAAGAGCCGAAGCCGCCCCCACCTGCGCGATGACCTCATTGACGGCGCATGCGCCGAGCAGCCGGGCGATACGCTCCGCGCCCGTGCCCGTTACCGCCGCAACAATGGCGGAATGCCTCCGCTCCAGTGCCTCAAGCTCGGCGCACAACACCTTGTCCGGCTGCCCGTGGTGGCGGATGTATCGGCTGTACAGAGGCGTCCCCATCCTGTCGAGCAGGACGGCATCAACGCTTGTCGAGCCGATGTCCAGGCCAAGAATACGGGTTTCCGCCGCAAAACCGGAAAAAGACGAAACGCTCATGACCATCCAAGCCCGCCAAGCGTTGAGGGGTGCGGCAGGAAGCCGATAGCGACGCAATAGTCCAGATAGCGGCGCAGCAGGGCCGGATCGGGCGGCGGGCAGCTTATGCCCGAGCCTTTGAGCCGCCGCAACGTTTCGCTGGCATCAAAGATGGCGGGGGATTTCTCGTAATCGCCCAGATAGACGATCACGCTTTGCAGGCCGCGCAGAAAGAGTTCATCGTCCGCATCAAGGACTTCCTCAAGATAACGCTCCGCCGCCACGGTACGCACGGGGAATCCGTAGTCACGGATGATGTCCCAGATTCTGGATTTGAGGATGGGCTGCGGGTTGCAGACATGGTATGTGCCCGGAGGCGTATCCGGCTGGCAGGCAATGTGGACGATAGCCGCCGCCGCGTAATCCACCGGAGTCAGATCCATATAATCGTCGTCATACAGCGGCGGGGCCGTACGCATGAAGATATGGCCCTGAAGATGCAGGTACTGGGCATCGGACGTGATGTGCTTTTTGAAACGGCCTGTCTTCGAATCCCCCATGATGAAGCCCGGACGGAAAATGCGGACGCCGTGTCCGGCAAGCATGGCCGGGCGCAGGCGTTTTTCCGCCTCGTACTTTGTTTCGACATACACATTGGGGCATTCCATGCTTTCGTGGAAATCCGCCTCCGTGAACAGATTCTTGGGGTTGTCACAGCGGCGTCCGCTTACCGCCAGCGTCGAAATGTGGTTCAGCGTCTTGGGTGCTCCAACCGAGCAAAAGGCAAGCAGGTTTTCCGTACCCTGCACGTTCACCCGCAGGAACTGCTCCAGCTTGCCGAAATGCCAGAGCATGGCGGCGGCATGGAAAACCGTGCCCGTCCGTTCCGACAGTTCCGCATATGCCGCTTCGGAAAGCCCGAACCGCTCTTTTTCGAGATCCCCCTCCACAAGCACAATCCGCTCGGCGGGCCATGCGTCCACGGCATCCGTACCGAAAAGGAACCGCACGTTATCCATGAGCCTTGCCCGCCCGCCGTTCGCCCCTTCCGAACGGACCAGGCAATAGATCGGCATTTCGGTACGCTCGACAAGTTCCTTGAGAAGATACCCGCCGAGAAAGCCGGTGGCTCCGGTCAACAGCACGCCGGGCTGTCCGGCTCCCGGAAAAGAAAGCTTGTTCGTCATCTTCAACGCTCCAGAGAATAAGGAAATGCCGTCCAGTACCGCCCATGCCGGAATGCGAGCAGCAGCATCAGCACTCCGAGGATCAGTCCGGCGGACATGAAAAGGAAAAGGGGCCATTTGGCAACGATGGGTGCGGGCTGTACGCCGGCAAGATCAAGCAGGGCTTCCAGAGCGGCCTGACCGAAGGCGAGGGCCGTATAGCCGCCCACAGCCGCCGTCCAGAGCCGATTGAGCGTCGTGCGGCACACAAAGCCCACAAGCTGTGAAAACAGTGCCAGCCCGTACAGAAAGTCGGCGGCATACATGGTGATCCAGTTCCACGGGGCAGGATCGGGATCGATGACGCCAAGCAGGATCAGCGGCAGCGACATGGTGCACACCGCTGCAATGGGAAACCCGAGCACAACGACAAGGCGGGCATACAGTTTCATGGGCGGCCTCCTTCTCCGGGAAGATCTTCCCCGGCGATGGCATACCCCTGCGCCAGAAAATGCCGCATGAAGCGATCGGGAACCGGCATCTGCGCCGCCCGGAACACACCCGGCTCCATGCCCTCCAGCACAAGGCGCGCGCCAATCGCGGCGCACAGCCCGGTAGCCCGGTAGGTGTCCTCAAGGAACAGCGTCCTAGCCACCCGCCGGGGCTGCCCGTTCCGTATCCCGCGCATACGCAGGTGCAGCATGAACCCCGGTTTCCTGCCGCGCATATCCCATTCCGCCGCCTTCATGATCAGCCGGGCCGACTGCGCCAGCCGCCGTTCCGAGCCATACCATCCGGTCAGGCGCACCAGCACGGTGGCGAGGCTCACCCAGCGGCCCCAGTTGTTGCCGTATGCGTGGGCCTCCCGGATGCCCGAAGCCTCAACGAACGCCTGCAAGTCATCCCGCATCAGCCGAAAGACCGCATGATTGCCCACGGGAGCCGGAAGATCCATACGCCTGCCCGAAGCGAGCAGCCCGGCCTGCCTGCGTACCCCCTGTTCGTAGTAGATGGGGGCTTCGCCGTTGCCGATGTTCCCGATCCCCCACGCGATGTCGTATGCTGACGGAAACGTCCAGCGATCCCGGCCCACGGATGCGTATTCAAAGCCCTCGGCCTGATCGAAATCCTCCTGTGCCACATACACAGGAAGCAGTTCGGACAAGCCCGGCAAAATGCCGAGCGTAAGCAGGAACGTCAGCCCTCTGGCACGGATTTCCTGAACACGGGAAGAAAGGAGCGAAAACAGCGGCGTATACCCGCCGGGATCGACGTAGTGGCAACCGCCGGCCAGTGCCGCAACAGCCGCCCGCTCCCGGACGGCGGACGCCGGGCCGGCGCAATTGACTATGAGGGAACATTGGCCACAAAAACGGGCGAGTGAACCTTCATCAAAGACATCCACAAGCCGGAAGGAACCCGGAAGCGGTTCGCGGGGCAGCTTCCTGCCGCCCACGAGCAGCCCGCAATCCGTGTGTTCATGCAGATAGCGGAGACATTCGCGCCCTACCCGCCCGGTACCGCCGATCACGCCAATCATGGGACCGCTCATACTCCCCTCCGGGTCGTCCCTGCGGGAAAAGAAGGTTTTGAAGGGGCCTTCAGCGGGCGGAAGGTCAGCAGGATTGCGGGTACAAGAAAATAGTCCGCAAGCAACGCCCAGCCAAAGGCGAAGCAGCCGAGGCCCCCGAACTTCATCACGCCCGCCATGTCCGAAAACAGGAGCACGGAGAAACCGCACAGCATGGTGATGGTCGTGAACAGCATGGGCCGTCCGGTGGACAGCAGCGTCTCCTCAAGGGCCTTTTCATAGGATCCGGTACGCGTGAAGGATTGGCGGTAGTGGAACAGGAAATGGATCGTGTCGTCGACCACCACCCCTATGATGATTGCGCTGAAACTCATGAGCGGCATATCCATGGCGATCCCCGTCACTCCCATCAGGCCGAGGGTCACGAAGACCGGAAAGATATTGGGCAGCATGCTGAGGATGCCGAGCCGGACGGAGCCGAGCGCGAAACACATGAGCACGCTCACAACCAGCAGTGCCGCCAGAAAGCTCTGGCGTTGCCCGTCCGCAAGCAGGTCATTCATGGATTTCGTCCAGTCGAGGTTTCCCGCCATGCTCACCTTGACCGTGTCCCCGAACACGTCCCGCGAAAAGGCGGCGACATCCTCGGACAGGCGGCGCACGTCCCCGGTGCCAAGCGTGCGGGTCTTGGCGGTCAAACGGGCCACGCGGCTGTCAAAGCTCACCAGCTTGTCCAGCTCCCGCCCGTTGGACATTTCGTAGAACAGCAGATACTGGGCGATGGCGGCATCGTCCCCATCGGGGAGCACATAGGCGGTCTTATCTCCGCCGTGCATGGACTCGTTGATTTTTTTGATGATATCCAGAACGCTGACCGTCTTGGTCACCAGCGGAGACACGTCAAGATGCTGCTGGAGACGCTCAAGCCCGCGCAGGAACTCCTGCGACTTCACCCCGTTTTCCCGTCCGGTGTCGAGCATGATTTCAACGGACATGGAACCGCCCATGCGCTCGTCCACAAAATCATAGGCCTGCCGCAGCGGAAGGGATTTCGAGAGCATCCGCGCCGTTCCCGTCTCCACTTCAACCAGGGTGTACCCGTAGACGGACAGCCCGAGCAGCACCACGAACAGCGACAGCAAGGCCCTGGGGTACCGGATATTGATCCGGTAGATCCTGCCGAGGAAGCGGTCAAAGACATCCGGCTTCCCTTTCCTGAACGGGCTTGCCTGCGAAACGGCACCCGTGCGAGCCTTGGGCAGAGCCGGGGCGGACGGGGTCTTGTCCTTCTCCGTACTGTAGAGGAGCAGCACCACGAGGATGCTGAGGACATAGGCCATGAGCGTGCCCACGGAGGCGTAGACGCCCATTTCCCGGAACGGCTGGATATCCGCCGCGCAAAAGCCGAGGAAGCCCGCCGCGGTGGTGAGGCTGGTGAGCAGGCACGGCATGCCTGTCTCGGACATGGCCTGCCGCAAGGCCGCAGCAACAGCAAGACCTTCCCGGCGATGCAGGTTGTATGTGGCGATGATGTGCATGGAATCGCCGATGCACACGCAGATCAGCAGGGTCGGGATCAGGATGATGAACAGGTTCAGGGTAAAGCCGAGGAGCCGGATCATGCCGAGAGTCCAGATGACGCTCAGCACCACAACGGAAAGAGGGCCGATCACCCCGCGCACGCCCTTGCCGAGCCAGAACAGCAGCCCCATCTGGATGAGCAGGCACAATCCGAAAAAGGTAGCCGACTCCTTGAAGGAAAGCTCATTGTAGTCGTTGTGCAGGATGGGCTGGCCCACGGCGTAGAGAGAAAGCCCGGCATACGCCGGTCGCGCCAGCAGTTCGCGCAGCGCACGGGTCACCTCCGAGCGCGGCTCCACGCTGTCCTTGGGATATGTCCGCATTTCAAGGAGTATCCCCGCGGCCTTCCCGTCCGAGGAAATGAGATTGTCCCGATAGTTCTTCTCGGCCAGAGCCTTCTGCCGGAGTTCGGGCATGGACGCGACGCCGTACGTTGCCGGATCGATGAAATCCGAAACAGCAATCCCGTTGGCATCGGCTTCGATGTGCTCGGCATTTCCAAGCCAGGTCACGTCGCGCAGGTAGGGGACTTCCTTACGGATGTCCGACACCAGTTCGGAGAGAAGGCGCAGTGAGCCGGGAGCAAACAGCGTGTCCGCGTCAAACACCAGATAGATGAAATCATCGTTCCCGAAGAGCCTGTGGAACGTGTTGATGCGCTCCAGCGAAGGATCGCCCTCGGAAAACCATATTTCATTGGAATTGTCGAATTGCAGATCCTGCACCTTCCACAGGAAAAACGCCGTCAGCAGCACGATCAGGACGGCGACCGCGCCTCGTCTGCGGAGAATCCGGCCGGTCAGACGGTCAAAGAAAAAGGAGGACATACGCACCTGCGGAGAGTCGGCGGAGTTCCCCGCCGAATTGCATCTTCTGAAGTGGCGGAGCCGGAAACCCGGCCCCGCCAGACAATGCCGTTCCCGCATGGACAAGGAACGGCGGCCCCTGTTTAGAAGTCGGCACGGAAGGTCACGCCGAAGGAGCGCGGTGCCCCCACCTGCGCGAGTGCCGAAGCCCCGGAGAAGGCAAAGGCCACGGAATTGTATTTCTTGTCGAATACGTTCTTTGCCCAGAAGGTGATCGAGTAGTTGTCGGTTTCAAACCCCGTACGCAGGTTCACCAGTTCATACGGCTTCTGTTTGAGGGTATTGGCGTCGTTCCAGTAGAATTTGCCGACGCCCTGCAATTCGGCACGGGTAACCCATGTGAGGGAGTCCTCGGGATGGAAGAAGTCGAACGACTCCAGCAGCGGCAGGCTGTACTGCAAGGCGAGGTTGTAGGTATATTCGGGAACCAGCGGTGTCCGTTTCCCCGCGTAATCCATACCGGAAAGCTTGTCCGAATAACGGCGGTACTTGGCATTGGTGTAGCCGAAGCTTCCTTCGAAAAGCAGGCCTTCCATAAGCAGGGCGGAGGTTTCCACTTCAAAGCCCATGCTTCTGGATCTGCCCGCGTTGCGGATGACCGTATTCGCGGTGGGCAACACCTGCGTCACCTGCTGGTCGCTCAGATCGATATAGAACAGCGAGGTATTGAAGTTGACCCGGTTGTTGAACCACGAAGACTTGAAGCCCATCTCGTAGTTCCAGCTGTATTCGGGAGCGAAGGACAAATCCGCCACGTTGAGGAAGCTCGTATTGAATCCGCCGCTGCGATAGCCGCGTGCCACTCCCGCGTAGGTCATGAAATCGGGAGTCCAGCGGTAGGCAATCTGCGCCTTGGGCAGGAGCACGTCGTCATGCTTCCGGCCTCTGGTTTTCGATCCCATACCGGGAATATCCATTCCCCCGGCGTGATACAGGGAGGCATAATCGAGCTTGTTCTTTTCGTATTCGTAGCGAAGCCCGGCGGTCAGATCGAGCTTGTCGAACAGCGTGTAGGTGGTTTGCCCGAACAGGGCATAGCCGTAGGTCTTGATAATCGAGTCCGAGGTTTGGGTCATCGCCATCGGCACCATGCCCATATCGGCGGCACCCTGTCCGTAGTGCAAATCCAGCGTGTGATCCTTATGCTTCTTATAGAGGTAAAGCCCGCCGAGCCACTTGAGCGGCGCGGAGCCTTCGGGTGACGCGAACCGGAATTCCTGCGTGAACTGGCGGTCCTTGATCTTTTCCCGGGCGGTGATGAGGTCATACGGCATGAAGTCCTGATCGTTCCGGGTCACGTCGTTGTATCCCCGATAGGCCGAAATGGACGTCAGCTTGAACCACGGCGCGTCGTAGGCAACACGCAGCGAGGAGCCGAGCGTGTCGCGCTTGTCCCTGCCCTCGTAGTTGTAGGCGACGTGGTGCGGATTCTTTTTGGCCCGATCCATGTCCGTCAGCGGGAACACGCCGTCGTTGATCTTTTCCCCGTCCAGATTGGCCGTCACATCCAGCCTGTCCGTGGGCATCCAGCGCAGCTGCATCCTGCCGTTCAGCCCCCGGCGGCGATCCACCTTTTTCTTCAGGAAGTCATTCGTGTTGTAGCCGTCCATCTGCTCCGACGTGCCGGATACGCCGAAAAAGAGCTTATCCTTGATGAGCGGCGCGCGCATATAGAGCGTCGTTTCATAGAGGTTTTTATTGCCGACCGTCTGTTCAAATCCATAACGAAATTCATTATCAGGTTTCTTCGTGACAATATTGATAACACCGCCAAGGCTGTTCCTTCCGTACAGCGTCCCCTGCGGCCCGCGCAGCACTTCAATCCGTTCCACGTCGAACAGGTTGGTGTCGAACACGCGGGAATCCATGTAGTTCACGTCGTCCACATAAAAACCGATGGCCGGATCGTTGTTGATGGCCCCGATGCCCCGCACAAAGGCAAACGAGTTGCCCCGGAAGCCCCAGTTGGCGATGAACAGGTTGGGAACCTGGCGGGCGACGTCCTGAATCGAACGGATGCCCGAATCCTTGATCTGCTGCCCGGAAATGGCGGTCACGCTGACCGGCACTTCCTGCACGTTTTCGGAACGCTTCTCGGCCGTGACCAGCACGGGATCGAGCTTGTAGGTTTCCGCAGCGTCTGCGGACAACGGCCATGCCGACAGCAGCACCGCTGCAAGAACACCCGCCATACCTTTCTTCTTCATGCCTTCCCTCCCCTTTTCAACAGTTCGTTCATGAAACGGCTGACCTTCCCGGCCAGTTCTTCCGGGTGCGTCTTGATCAGCATGTGCGCGCCTTCCGTCCGTTCATGTGACGGGTTGGCGAACACGGCATTCCACGCCTCGGCCATCGTCTTCAGCTCTTCTTCCTCCTCAAGCGTACCGACGAGGTTCAGCATGGGGGCTTCCACAACGGTCCCGAAAGCGAAATCAAGCATTGCCTGCGTGTCCACCCGGAGCGTGTTCAGATAATCGCTGCGCTCGGCTTCGGTCATTTCAGCAAAATCATAATGATAGACCTCCCTGGATACTCGAATGATCTCGTCTTCCGAGCTGTCGATGATTGCCTGGAGGCCACCGGTCACCCCCGGAGGCGGGCTTGCCACCAGCACGACCCCGGCAACAGGGCGGCCCTTGCCTTCAAGACGCCGCGCAATCTCGTAGGCGAGGAACCCGCCGAACGAGTAGCCGAGCAGGAACAGCGGCGTGCCGTCGTTGAAGGCCGCAAGCTGCTCCACGCACAGGGCCGCCATTTCCGGGATGGATCGCATAGGCTCCCCGGCCTTGCCGTGTCCGGGCAGGTTTGCCGCGAGAACCGCGTAGGATGCGGGCAGCAACTTGCCGAACTGCCGGTACATGGTGGGGTTTCCGCATGCATAGGGCAGGCAAAAGAGCCGCGCTTCAGGGCGTTCCACGTCCGCCAACGCCACAATGCCCGCTTCTTCCGCATTCCCTTCGCCCTTGCGGAGGATACGGCTGACGATGGAAGCCACCGTCTGGTATTCGAAGGCTTCCTTCAGGCCGAAGTCGATGAAGCCTTCCTTCTTCATCCGCATGATGAGGCGCATGGCCTTGAGCGAGTCGCCGCCCACGTCCCAGAAGTTGCTGGTCATGCCAAGCTCCGTCACCCCCAGCACATCCTCCCAGATGGCGGTGATGCGCTTCTCCAGCTCCGTCACCGGGCGGATCACGGCGGCGGCGCGCTTCCCGGCCTCAATCACCACGTCAGGAAGCCGGTTTTTGTCCAGCTTGCCGCTCGGGGTGCACGGCATTTCGCCGAGCAGCTCGAAGTGGGCCGGGATCATGTATTCGGGAAGCCGCCTGGCGAGATGTTCGCGCAGGGTCGCCGCGGGAACCTCGGAACCGGTATGGAAGGCCACCAGCGTAAGGCTCCCCGCCGTGTCCCTGCGGGGCACGACCACGGCCTCGGTCACGGACTCGTGCTCGCGCAGCGCGCTTTCGATCTCGCCCGCCTCGATGCGGTAGCCGCGCAGGTTGATCTGGTGATCCTCGCGGCCCAGGAATTCAAGGTCGCCGGTATCGAGCATCCGCACCACGTCGCCGGTGCGGTAGAGCCTGTCGGAGGGATCAGCCGGATTGAAGGGATTGGGCACGAAGGCTTCGGCGTCCTTTTCCGGCTTGTTGTGGTATCCCCGGCCCACGCCCATGCCGCCGATGTACAGTTCGCCGGGCACGCCGGGCATGCAATGTTCACGGAAACGGTTCAGGATGTAGATCTGCGTGTTGTAGACGGGCTTGCCGATGGGCACCACGGGCAGATCCACCTGATTCTCCGCGTTGACCGGAATCCTGAAGTACGTCGAGGCCACGGTCGCCTCGGTGGGTCCGTATTCGTTGATGAACCGGTGGCCGGGGTAAAACTTCAGCCACTGGTTGAGGTCTTTGGTACTGATCACCTCGCCGCCGAGCATCACCCGCATGGACTCCGGCAGGGGGATGTCCGCATCGGCGAGGAATTCCCGCGCACTGGAGAGCAGCGAGAAATGCGAGGGCGTGATGTTCAGGAAGGTGATGCCCCTTTCGCTGATGAAGCGCAGCAGATTGTTGACGTCCTTGGTCTTCTCCTCCGAGAGCACATGCAGCGAGGCCCCGGCGAGGAACGGCGTCCAGTTGCTGGTCATGGTCATGTCGAAGGCGTAGGAGGTCACGAAGGCCAGCCGTTCCGCCGCCGTAATATGCAGTTCCTCCTTCACCCACGTCAGGAAGTTGACGATGTTCCGGTGGGTGATCATCGCCCCCTTGGGCTTGCCCGTGGAGCCGGAGGTATAGATCATGTACGCGAGGTCATCCGGCGATCCGGCGGGCAGGGGCACGTCCGGGCGGTCAACATAGATGCCGGACGGCATGACGACGCGATCCCGGAGCGATTCGGGGATGGCGGAGGGGCTTGCGCCCTCGTCCATGACGAGGATGTGCTCCACCCTGCCGAGCGCGCCTTCCAGTTCCCTGAGATGGGCGGACTGGGTGAGCAGCACCCGTGCCCCGGAATCCTCCAGCATGTAGGCGACGCGATCCGTGGGATAGTCCACCCCGATGGGCAGATAGGCGGCCCCGGCCTTCATGATCCCGAGCTGCCCCGCCAGCGTGTCGAAACTGCGGTTCAAAAACAGCGCGACGAACTCGTTGGAGGAGACGCCGAGGTGCCGCAGCAGCCGGGCCACCTGATCGGCCCGCTGTCCGAAAGCCGCATAGGTGAGGCTCCGCCCTTCGTAGGTCAGGGCCTCGCTGTCCGGGGTGCGCCGGATCTGCTCTTCGATCAGGGCGTGCAGCGTGGATTCGGGAATGGCCGCTTCGGTGCGGTTGAGGGTCGCGATGAGCGAGCGGTACCGCTCCGGCACGATGTCTTCGCCGGAAAACGGATGATCCGGCTCATCGCGGTAGCGGATGAGCTGTTCGAGCAGGATGTGGTACTGCTTTGCCAGCGTTTCGATGAATTCGCGGTCGAAGAGATCGCGGATATAGTTCCAGTTGAAGTAGAAGACGTCGTTGTCGTTGCGGCGCACGCGGTAGTCGTAGATCACAAGATCGATGAACGTGCCCGGCGCACCGGTGCGGAACTCGGGCGTCTCCAGCTTGATGGTCTTCATGCCGCTGACTTCGCCCGCGTACATGCCGATGGAGTTGCTGAAGATGATCGAGCTCATGGACGTGGCGCGCAGGCCCTGCCGCTCGAACAGTTCGCGGGAAAGCTCGATGGAGGAGACGGGCACCTCGAGGAGCTTGCGGGTGAACGCCTCGGCCTTGCGGGCTATCTGGACGACAGGCTCGTCGAAGTGGGTTTGCAGGCGCACCGGGAAGATGTCGATGAAACTGCCCACGGTCTTTCTGGCCCCGGCGAAGTACTGTTCGCGGTTGAACACCGGCATGTTGATGATCATGTCATCCTGATGGCACCACACGTTCATCAGCTTGAAGTAGGCCGCGAGCAGCAGGGCGTTGAGGCTGATCTGCTCCTCGGCGGCGATGGCGTTGAGTCCCTCGATGATTTCGGGCCGGATTTCCTGATAGAAGGTGTCGAAATACACCTCTTTCAGCAGAGCCGGGTTCCGTTTGGTGGGCAGGAGGGCCTTGGACGGCAGATCCTTGAACAGTCCGAGCTGGAACTCCAGCGCGTTCTTGTATTCCTGCGTGCGCTGGCGCAGGTTTTCCACGCGCACATAGTCGCCGAAGGTCATGGACACTTCGGGCAGTTCCCAGGGTTCGCCGAGCACCATGCGGTCGTAGGTGTTGAACAGCTCGTCAAACACCTGCATATAGCTGTATCCGTCCACGAGCATGTGATCGATATTCATGGCGAACACATAGCGATCATTGGCGAACTTCGTAATTTCGCAGAAGAACAGGGGCCACTTGCCCAGATCGAAGCGGTAATCGTTCAGCTCAAGGCCGCGTTGCAGGATGTAGGCCCGCTCTTCCGAAGGCGGCAGGTGCGACACGTCAATGTGCCTTGCGTGCACGTCGGGCACGCTCTTGAAGACCTTGAAGCGGGGCTTCTCGCATTCCTCGTCGATGACCGAACGCAGGATGGGATGGCGGCTGACCACATAATTCAACGCCTTGTCAAACAGGTCGGGCCGGAAATCGCCGTCCATGCGTGCGTTGAGGTAGATGTAGCAGCTCAGGCCGCTCGGCTCGTTCTGCACGAACCCCTTGCGATGGAAATACAGCGTTTCCTGAAAATGCATGAGCGGGAAGTAGGCCACGTCGCCGTCCGCATGCGTCTCGCAAAAAACGCGGGGCCACAGGTAGTCCGCCATCTGGCGGATAGTGGTCAGGTGCAGGAAGTCCTCGCCGATCTCCACTTCCGAAAAGACCTCGCGGATAGCGTCGAACAGGGCGAAGGCTCTGGAGATGTCACCCATAAGGGGCATGAGTTCCGTGCTGACGCTCACGGCTTCGGCCTTGATGCCGAGGCTGGAAGCCACGATCTTCTGAAGGAGGGCCTCGATCTCGTTCTGGGGCGGCTCGATGCTGAAGTCACGGGTGCGGAAATACTGCACCTGCTGCTCCACCGTGGGGAACAGGTAGCAGAAATTGCTTTCCATCCTGGCCCGATAGATGTCCTCAAGCCGTGCCTGCATCCGCATGGCCCGGATGGAATCCCCGCCGAGGCGGAACAGGTTCTTCTTCATGCCGATGGCGTCAGCGGGCAGTTCCAGCACGTCGCTCCACACGCCGAGCACAATCTGCTCATGATCCAGCGAAGAAGGATCGGCTACAGGCTCTTCATGTTCCAATACAGTGATCTTGCCGTCGAAATCGCCGTTGAGGTAGCCCTCGCACAGGGCCTTGCGCATGACCTTGCCGCTGGAGGTGCGCGGGATGTCGCCCTGCCGCACGGCGATGAAGCGGTCGATGGAGAACCCGGCGAGCGTGGAAACCTGCTCGTTCATGCGGTGCAGGAGCTGCGCCAGTTCCGCATCGGCACCCTTTTTTGCCGGGATGTAGAACAGCAGGATGACTTCCCGCCCTTCCCTGGGATCGTACACGCCGCACGCCACCACGAGCCGGAACGCCTTTTCCATACCGGACAGGGCGATGTGCTCGATGTCGGCGGGGTAATAGTTCTGCCCGCGCACGATGATGATTTCCTTGGAGCGGCCCACGATGCACAGGTCGCCCTCGGCGTCCATGAACCCCATGTCCCCGGTGGAGAACCAGTCCCCGTTGAACGAAGCTCCGGTCGCTTCTGGGTTTTCGAAATAGTCGGCGATGACGTTGTCGCCCCGGATTTCCACCACGCCCACACGATCGGCGGGCAGGGGCTTGCCGTCCTTGTCGGCAATGCGGACTTCGCAATACTGGACGGGCTTGCCCACGCTGGTGAACTCGGCCGCGTCTTCGCCTTTGGACACATAGCGGACAACCTGATCCGACACCATGAGCTTGCGGTCGAGGGTGAACGTCTTCACCGGGGTATTGCGCGGGTGGCACGTCGCCACCAGCGTCGTCTCGGTAAGCCCGTAGCCGGGCATGAGCAGGTGCGGGGCGAGACCCATCGGCGCGAGCTGCTCCTGCAGGATGCGGCACGATTCGGCGGAAATCATTTCCGCGCCCACCGTCCACACCTTGAGGCACGAGAGATCCACTTCGGGCAGCCGGTCGGCACGCAGGCCTATATATGCGGAAAGATGCTCGATGCCGGTATTGGTGGCGGAAGTGATGGTGCCCCGGTGCTCGTGGATTTTTTCCATCCACAGGAACGGACGCTGGGCAAACTGGAACGGGTCCATCTTGATCTGATCCATGCCCGCGAGCATGGGCATGAGGTGGCAGCCGAACAGGCCGAAATCATGGAAGTACGGCAGCCACGTCACCAGCCTGTCGTCGGAGGTGCCGCCTTCGATGTCCCGCAGGGCGCGGATGTTCGCGATGAGGTTGCGGTGCGTGAGGCGCGCGCCCTTGGGCATGCCGGTGCTGCCCGAGGAGAATTGGAGCACGGCGGAATCGTCATGCTGCGGAATGTAGCGGTCATCCTCCCGAAAATCGATGATGCGGGCCTCCGTAATGAGGTCTTCGCTGGCGATGAGCGTGGCCCCGGTCCCCTTGAACATGTCCGTCAGCACGGCAAAGGCCCGCTCGTTGGACGAGTCGGCCACGATGGGAGCCTTGAGTGCCTCCCAGACGTGGAAAATCTTCTGCGCCTCCATCGAGTCCGCCTTGGGCGTACGCATGTGGGCGAGCGGCGCGGGCAGGACGCCGCTGAACAGGCATCCCCAAAAGATCTCAAGAAACGTACGCGAAGCATCCACGGAAAGGATCAGCGGAGTATGGGGCCGAAGCCCGCGCCGGTACAGAACCTGCGCCATTTCTTTGGCGTTGCGAAGCAATTCGGGATAGCTCTGGAACTCCTCCGAGGTGTCCCCCGACGCGACATGGAATATGCCGTGTTCGGGGTACCGGGCCGCCGTCTCCTCCAGAATGTCGATGAGCGTGCCCGAAAGCGGTTCGGGATGGATCTGGTTCATCATTGTCCTCTTGTAAAAAGGTTATATGAATACGGCTGTAAATAGACTGGCACGCCATGCCCGGTGCTCCGGCGGACATGCTGTCCGCCGCACCGGAGTTCTGCTCGAGTTCCCCAACTCGTCGCAGGACGCCGATGAAAGCGATGCATGGAATGCACAGGTTGGAAGCAAGGATGAAGGCCGGCACGCCCGCGGGGAGCGGAAACCCGCCGTGCCTGCCATCGGGATTGCGGGCCATCCGGGAGCCGAGGACACTACGGCGGCCCCCGCCGCCCTGCCCTCCTTTTTCCGCAGCATCAGCCCTGCTGAAACCCTCCGCCGCGGGCAGCCCCGGACAGAAAAACCAAGAGACATGGCCCATCAGTCCGCCCGTGCAGGCAGCGTTTGCCCGTCCGCACGGAGGCCGCGGTCTGCCCTTTTGCCCTTTGCCCCACGGTTCCTTGCCAAAAGAAGGTGAACCCCCGTCACGCACAGCAGAAGGAACAGCGGCTGGAAGGAAAACTTGAGCGCGGCCCCCAGCCCGGCATTGAGCCATGCCAGCCCATTCTTTTCTTCGACCAGCCCGGCCCCATCAAAGGCGCGTTCACGCACCGCGCCGGTGAAGGCATCGTATGTCACAGACACATACCGCCCGGCATCACGGATGACCCACACGCCCTTCTGCGGCAGAAAGGTCGCCGTATTCGGCGTCAGCGGTTCGCCTTCCACCCGTTCATGGCGGAAAAGCTCCAGCACGTCCCGCACGGACACCGCGTCCGTTGCCGGGGCGGATGCGGCAGCGGACGGCGCGCTCTCAAGCTGCGGGGCATACACAACAGGCAAGATCGCCATCTCGACCAACCAGAGCAGGCTGATGATGCTCACAAACACACCGGCCCAGCAGTGGGACTTGCGGGACCAGAACAAGAAAGAATGCTTCATGACCGTTCCGGGTACTGGAATACCATACTCTGAATTTGAATTTCATTATCATAATCGGCAGAAGGGATGCCGTCTGATGGAAGCAATCTAGGGCAACTCATGTTCACTTACTTTCATCTGCGTATCTTTTTTTTGTATTTGCGGCAAAGAAAAAGGCCGGATTATGGAAAACCCTGCCTCGCTGCGGTGCGCTTCCTTTTCCCTAACAGAAGGGTTTTATTAAGAAACATCGTGCCGCACCCTCCCCGTTTTCCCCTCTCTTCGGGGCAGACAAAATGTTTTTATGGCGTTTGACAGCCTTCCCTGTCCTTCATTATCAGATATTGAAATTCAGCTTCAATAAGAGGTTTTCTGTGTCGCTTCCTCTCCCCACCCCTTCGGCAACCGCCGGGACAGCAGCCTCTGCGCCTTCTCCGGGCGGGTTCCGGCTGCTGCCGCTTTCCGAAACTACGGCTGTCCTCCCCTCTCTGGATTCCGATTGCGTCCATCTCTGGAAGCGTCCCCTCACCGGGCGGGCGTCTCCCGGCTTCCGGGATCTGCTCTCGGAGGAAGAGCATGCGGCGGCAGCCCGCTTCCAGCTCCCGGAACCGGCGGAACGGTATCGGCAAACCCACGGTTGGCTGCGTTCCGTGCTGTCACGGTATCTGGATATGCCGCCAGAGGCGATCCGGTTCCGCTCAGGGCCGGACGGCAAGCCACGGCTTGCCCACGGTTCCCTGCACTTCAACCTGACGCATTCGGATTCGCTAGCCCTGCTCGCCGTGCGCCAAAACGCCCCGGTAGGCGTGGATGTTGAACCTGTTCGGCCTCTGCCCGAAGCCATGCTTATCGCTTGCCGCTGGTTCTCGGCCCCCGAGATCCGCTGGATTTCCGCGTCCGAAGATCGGGATCGCGCCTTCCTGCGCTGCTGGGTCTGCCGTGAGGCGTTCCTCAAAGCCTCCGGCGAAGGACTCCGGCGGCCTCTGGACAGCTTCGCGCTCCGTCCCTGCGGCGAGGCCCTCCATCTGGACGGGGCTGACATTGCGGAATGTGTCCCCCTTGCCGGACACGTCGCCGCCGTCGCCTGCATCCCAACCCCTTTTCCTTCCGCATGATGAAAGGAGAACCCATGCAATCCAGCCTGAACTCTTCCAAGGTCTGCCTCGCCCTCGCCGCCCTGCTCAGCGTCCAGCTCGTCCTGCCGCTTTCAAGCTGGGCACTCACCGGCAGGGATGTGGCTCTCAAGGCGGATCAGGTCGACACCAGCCGCACCACGGACATGTCGATGGCGATGATCATCAAGCGCGGCGATCAGCAGCTTGTCCGCTTCATGTCCACGAAAAAAAAGAAGTTCGCCGATTCGGAAAGGCAGCATATCCGCTTTCTCGAGCCGGGCGATATCCGCAATACGGTCTATCTCACATGGAGCTACAAGGATATCGGCAAAGATGATGACATGTGGGTCTACCTGCCCGCCGAATCGCTGGTACGCCGCATCAGCGGCGGCAGCAAAAAGGGTTCGTTCATGCGTAGCGACTATGCCAACGAGGATATTTCCCGACGGGAAGTCGACAAGGATACCTACACCCTGCTGCCCGATGCCACGTTCTCCGGCGTGGACTGCCACGTCGTGGAGGCGAAGGCCGTCGCTCCAGAAAAGACAAACTATTCCAAGCGGATCATCTGGATCAGAAAAGATATCTGGCTCCCCGCGAAAATCGACTTCTACGATCAGCGCGGGGTTCAATGCAAGGAGCTGGTTTTTGGCGGCTACAAGGAAATACAGGGGATCTGGACCGCCACCCGCCAGCGCATGCGTACCGTGGGCACGGACTCCGAAACAATCATGGAAATACGGGAAATAACCTACAACCTGCCAATCGCCGAGGATATTTTCCTGCCGCAAGATCTCAAGAGGTAGGCATGAAAACCCTGTTCCGCGCCTGCGCCGTCTGCCTCCTCTGGTTCGGTTTCGCCCACGCCTCCGTGGAAGGGGATCCGTTTTCGGACAGCCAGACGTTTGCTGATCTGCATGCGGTCAAGGCTTCCGATACGTTTTTGATTGGAGGGTTTGCGGAGTCACGCAACCAGCTTTCCCTAAACAATCCCGACACCCCGATTTCCCTTCGGCAGAAGGTACAGGTCGAGGCCCTCTGGCGACGCGATGTGCTGTCGTTTTTCGGCAGTCTTGAGGGCAGCTACGAAGGTGCCGCCCGCATGTGGCCGGGCGGAAACTCCCCGTGGCAGGCGGCTCTCCGGGAAGCGTACATGACCTATGACACGGATAACATTGATATCTTTATCGGAAAAAAGACGCACCGATGGGGGACGGGCGACGGCATTAACCCGATGGATCTTATCAATCCCCTGGATACCCGTGACCCGATCACAACCGGGCGGGCTGACAACCGCCTCCCGGTATGGCTGTTCAGCGGCACCGTTTCGGGGAACGGGATCAGCTTTGAAGGTGTATTCCTGCCCAGGGCCGAGGTAAACGCCCTGCCCCGTTCGGGCAGCCCCTGGGAACCGCGGGCACTGCGTAAGCTCCGGCGGCAGCAGCGTGACGGGCACGCCATGCTCACGGATTCGGACAAGCCGGACAGGTGGTTCCGAAACGTGGAGTACGGGGGGCGTCTCTCCGCCAATTTCAGCGGGTGGGATCTGGCACTCATGGCCTTTCATGGCTTTACCGACAATCCGGTGTTCGTAGGCAAGGCCCGCGGCGAAAACATGCGCTGGACGGCCCAATACCCCCGTTTCACGGCGTTCGGAGCCTCCTTCGCCAAGGGTTTGGGCAGCCAGACCCTCCGGGGGGAGGTAGCCTACAAGCCGCGTTTCCCGGTACAGGGGGGCTTGGGGTTTTACCGGGCAAACCTGTGGCAGGGCGTGCTTGGCTGGGATTACGACATCGACAGCAAATATTACCTGAACCTTCAGCTTTTCTGGGATGTCCAGGAACGTTCACCCTCTTTCGGAACCCGAACATGGCATGGCGCGACCTATGAAATCAGCGGAAAATGGCTTCGCGACGCCCTTAAAACAGGGATCAGAGGCAAATGGTACACCAGCGGCGAGGGCACGCTGACCGAGGTCTTTCTTGAGTATGAGCTGGACGATCATTGGAAGGCATCCACCGGCGTCATGTGCTGGACAGGCGGAGGCAATACCCTCCTTGGCGAGTACAAGAACAATGATTTCGTCTACCTCAACCTGCGCTACGCTTTCTGACAGAACTCGGCTATGGCCCGGCATTACGCCCTTTTCGGACTTTCTCTCCCAACAGAAGAACGCATCTGATGACGACCATGAACATACATACGACCTGCGCCTGCCGCTTCTTCCATCAGGGACAATGCTCCTGCCCTGATGTAAGCCTTTTCGTCATTGATGACGACTCGCATCACGCTACGCAACCTTTTCGCTTCCAGCAGGAAGAGGTGCGTATGACCTTCTTTTATTGCCTCAAGGGGCAGGCCCGCATCGATGCCGAGGAACGTGGCGGAAACACCTTTTCCGAGGAGGTCGGTGACGGGGACAGCCTGTTTTTCTGCATTGACGGTTCCTTTTCCATCTCGCGCCGCGGGAAACAGCTGCGGGCCGTGGGGCTTCAGCTGCGCCCGGAATGCCTGCGCCTGTTTGCCTGCCGCCTCGGGTTCGCGAACAGGGAGATCAAGAAAGGTTCCGCGCGGATCATCAAGAGCGGACTCCCCTTGCATTTGCGTATTCTGGTGGAGCAGATCCTCAACTGCCGGGATGAGGGGCTCTTGCGAGACGTATTCCTGACGCACAAAAAATATGAACTGCTCTATCAGCAGATCGAACTTCTGGATCGGGAAGACAGCCATAAGCTTGTGAGTCCGGCAGAGTGCCGGGCCGCGCACCAGGCCTATGCCATACTGCTTCAGGATATCGGAAAACCGCCGAGCCTGTCCGAACTCGCAGCCGCCATAGGCGTCAATCGCACCCGGCTGACAGCCTTGTTCAGGATACTTTTCGAAGATACCGTCTTTGGCATCCTGCGCCGGGAACGCTTGGAGTGCGCCCGGAGGCTCCTCCACGAGAAAACGAAAAACATAACCGAAATTGCATATTTATGCGGATTTTCCAGCCCCAGCCATCTCACAAAAGCCTTTTCCGCCCAGTTCGGAATCTCCCCAAAGCAGTATCAGATTGCCAGACTGCACGGATATCCTCCCACCCCCGCCCCTTGCGATAAAGAGGCTCCATGAACCCGCCCTGTTCAGATCTGGGAGGGGCATCAACCGAACGCTGGCTTTGGTGCCCGCGGTATCGCCTGCTCCATTCACACCCCAAAGACAAGCGATCCTCATCAGGAGGGTTCCCTTTGGCTGAAAACGTGGCGTTTCTTCCTGTGTGCCCATTGCCTGCCAATGGTTCCTTGCCACGGCAGAGGCACCAGAGGAGCCGCGCATAAAAAACGGCGTTTTCCGCAGCCGGGAAACGCCGTTGTATCCAGACCTCCAGACGGAGGCTTTTGTATTATTCGCCGACTTCGGGGCGGACAGTCATCACCGGGCACGACGCGCTTCGCACCACTTCATTGGCAACGGAACCAAACACCAGCCTGTCGAAACCTGCGCGGCCATGCGTGCCCATAACAATGAGGTTGATGCCTCTTTCTTCGGCCAGCTTGGCCAGTTCCTCGGAAGGACGCCCGACAAGGATAACCCCCGTCGCCCCCGTCCCGGCCAACGGGCCTGCCAAAAGGTCATTCATGGCCTTTTGCATGGCTTCGCTGGGGTTGCCGACTTCATTCGGATGCTGGTTGATGGAAAGATAGGCATCCTCATAGGGGGTGTGGGCCGGGATGACATACGCCACCAGGATGGAGGCCCCGGAGAGTTCTGCCATCATCTTGGCGTACTCGACAGAAGGAAGCAGGGTATCTTCCAAATCCACAGCACAAAGAATCTTCTTCAATTCCATGATGATGCCTCCGGATTGCATGGTGGTGACCAACCTTTTCCTGTTATTTGAAGATATCCCGGAATGCCAAAATGTCAAGAAAGGCAGCGTATGGAAAATCATGGACAGCGGGGACTTTCACACGGCACTCCGCTCTGATACCCTTGGACCCAAGGAGACGCTTATGGAACTCTTTCTTCTGCTGCTGAAGGCCCTGTTCTTTGTTGTCATTGGAATTTTCAGCGTCATTGCACTTTTCATAGCCGTGTTCCTCTGGATGATTTCGACACGGACGAAGCAGGATTCCCAGATATTCCAAGAGCGTTTTGACGGCTGGCGCAGTTCGAGGAACAAGTGTGCGCCCGCATGTCCGGAGCAGGATATCCCCAAAAAAGCCGGGTGATTTTTCAAGAGGCTCCGTCGTGCATACGGCAAGACAGCCTGTTCCGGGCCTCGGAGCACTGCGGCTCATATACAAAAAGAGCCGCAATCAAAAAGACTGCGGCTCTTGTCGTGACGATTGTACGAATGGTTCCCGTGAGAAGATCCATCGACCTTTATGTGATGGTACAGGGGATCATCTCAGATCCCCCGCCTTGATTTCTTGTTTGATACGCCGAATGACTAGGCGAGCTTCGTCTTGGCCAGTTCGACCAACTTGGCGAAGTCTTCCTTCTGGCGCACGGCGAGGTCGGCCAGAACCTTACGGTTCAGAGCCACGCCAGCCTGAGACAAGCCGAAGATCAGCTTGGAATAGGACAGGCCATTTTCACGGGCGCCGGCGTTGATACGCAGAATCCACAGCTTGCGGAATTCGCGCTTGCGCTGCTTACGGCCTACAAAGGCGTATGCGAGCGAACGTTCGACAGCTTCACGGGCGGTACGGTACAGACGGCTGCGGCCTCCGCGGAAGCCCTTTGCCATATCCAAATATTTCTTGTGCCGACGATGGGCAGCAAGACCTCTCTTAACGCGCATGGAATTATCCTCCGATGCTGATTGGGGAACCCGGCGAGGCGGAGATCATGCCAGCCGAGTGCAAAAAAGGGAATACGCTACGCTTAGGCGTAGGGCATCATACGACGGACAGCCTTGACGTTGGTGGCATCCACCAGCGCGCCCTGGCCCAAACGCATTCTGCGCTTGGCATCCTTCTTGGTGAGGATGTGACGCAGGTTCTGCCTGCGACGCTTGAACTTGCCGGAGCCAGTGGTGGAAAACCGCTTGGCGGCACAACGTCTGGTCTTCATCTTAGGCATGGTCAACTCCTGAAGAGAATCAGTCTCACGGAAAACAACGGGGGCACGACACCCCGGGCGTTCACGCTCGGAAGCGGAACGCGCATAATGTCCTATTTGGACGTTGTTGGCAAGAGGCCAGGGAAGCGTCTACTCGTCCTGAGCCGGTGCTTCCTGCGCGTTGCCGGTACGCTTCGGCAGCGGAGTCAGCAGCATCTGAAGGGTACGGCCTTCAGCGCGCGGTTCCTGCTCCACCTTGCCCACGTCCTTGGTATCACTGATGACACGTTCGAGGATGCTCAGGCCGCGATCCTTATGGACGATTTCACGTCCCCGGAAAAACACCGTCACCTTGACGCGGTCTCCGTCTTCAAGGAATCGCCGAACGTGACGGACTTTGGTGTCAAAATCGTGATCATCGGTCTTGGGACGGACCTTGATTTCTTTGATCTGCACCACCGTCTGGCGTTTCTTGGCCTCTTGCTTCTTCTTCTGCGTCTCGTACTTGAACTTGCCATAGTCCATGACTCGGCACACCGGCGGATCTGCGGTAGCGGCAACTTCCACCAGATCAAGGCCGTGTTCCTTGGCCATGGCAATGGCTTCATTCCGGCCCAGAATACCCAGCTGTTCGCCTTCGGGGCCGATCACCCGCAATTCACGGGCACGAATCTGTTCATTACGGCGCACGCCGTCCTGGGGTACATCACGACGAGGCTTTGCATTAAGAGAAGCGATAGCTCATCCCTCCACGTTTGAACGGTTCCGCGCAATCTTCCTGAACCAGAGCGGTCAGCTCGTCCAGCGTCTTCACGCCCAGATTGTCTCCGGTACGCAGGCGGACATTGACGCTGCCCGCTTCCAGCTCCTTGTCGCCAATGACAAGGATATACGGAATCTTGGCAAGCTGTGCCTCACGAACCTTGAAGCCCAGCTTTTCGTTGCGCGTATCAACTTCCGCACGAATCCCCTGCTTGAGCAAAGCCGCGCAGGCTTCTTCCGCAAAGGCGTTCTGTGCGTCGGTAACAGTCAAAATTCTGGCCTGCACAGGGGCCAGCCAGGTGGGGAACGCACCGGCGTAATGCTCGGTAAGAACCCCGATAAAACGTTCCAGCGAACCCAGAATGGCGCGGTGCACCATAACCGGGCGATGCCGTTCGCCGTCCTGTCCCACATATTCCAGCTCGAACCGTTCGGGCAACGTAAAGTCGCACTGAATGGTGGAAAGCTGCCATTCGCGCCCGATGGCATCGGTCACTTTCACGTCGATCTTGGGACCGTAGAAAGCACCGTCGCCGGCGTTGATGGAATAGGACAGCCCGGCGCGCTCAACGGCCTTGACGAGGGCGTTGGTCGCAAGTTCCCAGGCCTCGTCAGAGCCGATGGCCTTGGCGGGCTTGGTGGAAATAACCACGCGGTACTGGAAGCCGAACAGAGCCATCAGGTCACGCACCAGTGCGATGACGTTGATGATTTCGTCTTCCAGCTGCTCGGGCGCACAGATGATGTGCGCGTCGTCCTGCGTGAACTGGCGGACACGCAAAAGGCCGTGCAGCACACCGGACTTTTCGTGGCGGTGCACGACGCCAAGCTCAAAATACCGCTGGGGAAGTTCACGATAACTGCGCAGGTGCGCGTTGTAAATGAG
Source organism: uncultured Lawsonia sp. (assembly GCA_964538355.1). Lineage (GTDB taxonomy): Bacteria > Desulfobacterota > Desulfovibrionia > Desulfovibrionales > Desulfovibrionaceae > Bilophila. The sequence continues at coordinate 108,622 of CAZIFC010000003.1, forward strand.
CATGTGGGAAACGCAGTTCATGGGCTTGATGCCGTACATGTCGCCTTCAATTTCCGTGAAATACATGTTTTCACGGTAGTTGGCGTAATGCCCGGACTTTTCCCACAATTCCCGGCGCAGGATCTGCGGCCCCTGCACAAGCTGGTAGCTGCGCTTGATGTGCTCGCGGCGCAGGAAATCTTCAAGAATGGTACGCAGAAGCATTCCCTTGGGAAGCCAGAAAACCATACCGGCCGCGACATCTTCATGGAAATTGAACAGTTCGAGTTCCTTGCCCAGCTTGCGGTGATCGCGACGCTTGGCTTCCTCGATCCGGTTCAGATAGTCCTTGAGATCCTTGGCGTCCGCAAAGGCGGTCGCGTAGATACGGGAAAGCATGCGGTTCTTTTCGTCGCCGCGCCAGTACGCGCCCGCTACGGAAAGAAGCTTGAAGGCCTTTACAAGGCCGGCATGGGGAAGATGCGGCCCACGGCACAGATCCACGAAGTCGCCGTTGCGGTACAGCGTAATGGTTCCGTCTTCCAGGCCGTCGACAAGCTCAACCTTATAGGGTTCGCCCATGTCGGCAAAGAGCTTGACGGCTTCAGCCTTGGAAATATCCATCCGCTCAAAGGGCACGGCTGCGTCAATGATGCGCTGCATCTCGGCTTCGATGGCTTCAAAGTCATCCGGCGAAAAAGAAGTTTCCACGTCGAAGTCATAGTAGAAGCCGTTCTCGATGGAAGGCCCGATGGTCACCTTCGCGGCGGGGAACAGTTTCTTCACGGCCGCAGCCATGACATGCGCGGCGGAATGCCGGAGAAGGCTCAGGCCCTCGGGGGTATCGGCGGTAACGGGAGTCAGGTCAGTCTCGGTAGTGGTGGGGGCAGGCGCAGTCAGATCCAGAAGCGTATCACCAGCCTTGCAGGCAAGGGCGGCCTTGAAACGTTTCCCGCTCAATCCGGCTTTCAGAGCATCCGCACAGGACGCTCCGTCGGAGACCTCAACCAGTTTACCTTCTACTGAGACTTGCATGGCAGCACCCTTTTGCTTTCGGAAGAACATCCGAAATAACAATACAATAAAAAACAGGGAAGGAGGTTGTCCTCCCTCCCTGTTAGGAGTCGAATGGTAGGCACGAGCAGACTTGAACTGCTGACCCCTTCCGTGTCAAGGAAGTGCTCTGCCACCTGAGCTACGCGCCTTCAACGTGATGCGAGAACTGCTTCTACGCAGGTTCCCCCATTCCGTCAAGCTTTTTTTCTCTTTTCTTGCAAAAAATTTTTCCCGCGAAAACCGCCCTTGCCTAACCCATTAGATCTCTTTATATTCATTTTCACATTGTTTCAGGCGTCCGGCCTCTCCGCCCCGCCGCATCTTCAAAAACAGGATACATGCATGTCTGCCAGCTACCATGCCGACAAGGGCGTCGCCGCCCGCGTAGAGGAACTTCTCCGCGAACAGCTTCTGGAACTTGGCGAATCGCCGGAAACCATCGCCCCCCACCTCATCAAGCAAAACATGCAGTGCGAGGTCTACCCGGATGAATCCATGGTCTACATCTGGAAAGAAATCCCCATCCTGCGTGTTGTGCCCGAACGCACCGAAACCGGAGTGCTCTGGCGGATGTTTACGCGCGACGAAGACGAACCGCTGCACTAAGGCGAAAACACAAAGGGGAGAAAACGCCACGCGTCTTCTCCCCTTTTCATTCATTCAAGGCTGGCTACAGCGTCAGGCCGCGATCCATACGGGCAAGCGTCTCGTCCTTGCCGATGCCGAGCATGAACTCGGGCAGGCCGGGGCCGCCGATAACGCCGGTGATTGCCACACGCACGGGCTGGGCAACCATCTTGAACTTCACGCCGAGGCTTTCCACATAGGCGTGGATGACGCCCTCAATGCTTTCCTTGTCGAAGGAAGGCAACGCCGCAAGCCGTTCGCGGATCACCTTCACATGTTCCTTGCCTTCTTCGGTCAGCCACTTGGCGACTCCCGCCTCATCATAGGGCAGCTCGGCAGAGGTGTAGAGCAGCTGGGCAATGCCGTCGGCAAGCTCGATAAGGTTCTTGGCGCGTTCGCGGTACAGCGGCACCAGCGGAGCTACGCTCGCTTCGGTGGCGTCAGCGAAGCCCTTCTGACGAATGAAGGGCAGCACCAGCCGCGTCAGCTCGTCAAGAGGCGTTTCGCGCAGGTAATGGGCATTGAACCACGACAGCTTGTCGGGATCGAAGGCGGACGCCGAGCTGTTGAGGTTCTTGCCGTCAAACAGTTCCACAAGCTCCTGCATGGAGAACAGCTCCTGATCGCCATGCGACCAGCCGAGGCGGACAAGGCAGTTGACCAGCGCATGCGGCAGCAGGCCGTCGTTCTGATACTCCACCACGGAACGCGCACCGTGCCGCTTGGACAGCTTCTGGCGGTCTTTGCCGAGGATCATGGGCACATGGCCGAAGACCGGCAGTTCCCAGCCAAGAGCCTGATAAATGAGGATTTGCTTGGGCGTGTTGGAAACGTGGTCATCGCCGCGAATGACATGGGTGATGCCCATGTCGTGGTCATCCACCACCACAGCCATATTATAGGTGGGCATCCCGTCGCTGCGGCGCAGGATCATGTCGTCAAGTTCGGAAACGTCGGTGGCGATGTGTCCCTTCACCATATCGTCGAACACCACGCGGCCCTCGGTGGGCACCTTCAGGCGCACGACGCGGCCCGGCGCGGCTTCCAGACGGCGTTCGCGGCAGCGTCCGTCATAGCGGGGCTTTTCGCCCTTGGCGCGGGCGGTTTCGCGCATGGCCTCCACTTCTTCAGGCGTACAGGAGCACCAGTAGGCGTGCCCGCTTTCCAGCAGCTTGTCGATGACTTCATTGTAACGGTCGGTGCGCTGCGTCTGGTAGGTCAGCTCTCCGTCCCAGTCAAGGCCAAGCCAGCGCATGGAGGCCAGAATCGCATCCGTGTACTCCTGCTTGGAGCGTTCGGTGTCGGTGTCTTCAATACGCAGACGGAATTCGCCGCCGGAATGGCGGGCAAGGAGCCAGCAGAAAAGCGCAGTGCGTGCGCCGCCGATATGCAGATGCCCGGTCGGACTGGGCGCGAACCGGGTGATAATCTTGGACATGGAATTCTCCTGAAAACAATCAGCGTTGAGGTTTGTTCTCCGCCTGCCAGTGCAGTTCGACGGCTCCCGTCTTGGCGTCCCGGCGGGGAGAAGAGGGCCTGCGGCAGGCGACGAGCGCACCCGAAGGGATGGCGTCGGCAGCAGGAATGATCGCAAAACCGTCTTCCGTGCAGGCATACCGGGCGCGGCCCATGCCGGGAACCGGGAATCCGTCGGAAAGAATACGCGCCACCACGCCATCGGCTGCCAGAGACGGGAATACCGCCCTGCCGTCAAAGGGGCTTGCCGCCCCTTCCGGGCGCAGCAGCATGAAGGCAAGGCTCAGGGAATCCTTGGGCAGCTTGGCAAAGCGGGCCAGATCCGACAGCCATGCCGGAGCCTCCGCCATAATCGTGGAATGGCACCAACGGCGTGCCCGCGTCTCCAGAAGCGGGCACGGCTTCGTATGCGGACACGGAGCCAGCGGCACGAACCCTTCTTCCAGGGCCGTTTCCCGCAGCTTCGCCGTCAGCGTGCCGCCAAGCCGGGTTCCCGGCTCCACAAACAGCGCAGAGCCTTGCGGGTGCAGCGTCCGCCGCACGGCAACGGCAAGATCCGCCATCCTGTCTTCAAGGCTGACGCCCGGCTTGTCCTTCAGCTCGTTGAGCACGTTGCCCGCCATGATCAGATGCGGCGAGGGAAGCTCCCGGAACGACTGGATCAGGGGGGAACGCACCAGCCGGATGTTCCAGTTGAGCGGCTCGCCGCAAAGCTTCGCCATATGCTCGAGCACGGAGCGTCCCAGCTCCATCGGGCGGGGAACCGTATCCACACAGATCAGGGTAAGCGGCACGGCCCGCCAGTCGGGGCGGGACAGCCAGAGAGCCAGAGGCAAGGTCAACGGCCCGCTCCCGAGATCGGCGATGGTTACCGGATGGTCGGCATCGCAGGCAGGCGCGGGAAGCTCCAGCCCCGGCAACAGGCGCGTCAGCCGCACGATGTTCCACGGCAGGAAATAGCGCAAGTAGGCCGAAACGTAGCGCGGTGCGCTCCAGTAGGAGCGTCCAAGCCCGCTGCGCTCATAGGTGAGCATGGCGGACAGGTCGCGTATGGCTTCGGGCAGATCGGCGCGATGGTTGCGCGACAGCGGCATCACGGCGTCCAGAGCCTTCGGCAGCAGGGCCAGGGCCTTGCGGCAGAAAGGGTCCAGCGCGGAGAACAGCGGGCGGCACAGGGGATGTCCAGCCACGCGCTTCACCTCGGGAGCGGGATTTGCCGGGCGGCTATCCCGCCGCTCCAGACGATCCAGACGATCGGGGCGTTCGGGGCGTTCGCGGAAAGGCCGGTGCTCGCCGGGTCTGGTGGGACGTTCTCCGGGACGGCGTTCCTGACGGGCGGCGGGACGCTTGTCCGCCGGGGCACGGGACGGGGAACGCGGGGCCTCCTTTTCGGAAGTCCCCGCGTTGCCCTTGCGTTTTGGGGTAGAGGGCTGACTCACGATGCCGCACGCGCCTCAAGAGCGGCGACCGCCGGCAGAGTCTTGCCTTCCAGCACTTCAAGGAACGCTCCGCCCGCGGTGGAAATATAGTCCACCTGACTGGCGCAGCCGTACTTTTCAAGAGCCGCAATGCTGTCGCCGCCGCCGGTGACCGTGTAGGCGGAAGTTTCCGCAACGGCCCTGGCGATGGCTTCCGTGCCCTTGCCGAACTGGTCGATTTCAAACGCACCCACGGGGCCGTTCCAGACCACGGTTCCGGCCTCGGCAATGAGCTGCCCGTAGAGCTGCGCCGTAGCAGGCCCGATATCAAGGATCATGTCATCAGGCCGCACATCCTCAACCTTGAGGGTGGTCGCCGCAGCGTGTTCGCTGAACTCGGTTCCGACAACCACGTCAACGGGCATGGGGATGGCTGCGCCGCGTTCCCTGGCTTCTTCCATGATTTTGGCGGCGGATTCGACCAGATCGGGTTCGTAGAGGGACTTGCCCACTTCGTAGCCGGCGGCCTTCAGGAAGGTGTTGGCGATGCCGCCGCCCACGATCAGGCGATCCACGCGCCTGGAAAGGTTGTTCAGGACTTCAAGCTTGGTCGAAACCTTGGAGCCGCCGATGATCGCCAGCAGCGGATGCTTGGGCGCGTGCAGGATGCGGGTTACGGCTTCAAGCTCCGCAGCCATGAGCAGCCCCACGCAGGCAACCTTGGCAAAACGGATGGCCCCTTCGGTGGAGGCCTGCGCCCGGTGGGCCGTGGCAAAGGCATCCATGACATAGATGTCGCCGAGGGCGGCGAGCTTGCGGGCCAGCTCTTCATTATTCTTCTTTTCGCCCTTGTTGAAGCGCACGTTTTCGCACAGGACGCATTCGCCGGGCTTGACGGTGACGCCGTCCAGATACTCCTTTTCAAGGCGAACCGGAACGCCGAGCAGCTCCTCAAGACGCTTCGCCACGGGCGCGAGGGAAGCCTCTTCGGAGTAAACGCCCTCTTCGGGGCGTCCAAGATGTGAAAGCACAATAATGCCGGCACCTTTTTCCAACGCCAGCTTCAGGGACGGAATCGCCGCCCGGATGCGCTTGTCGCTGGTAATTTTCCCTTCCTTGACCGGGACATTGAGGTCTTCACGAAATACAACAGTCTTTCCCTGCATATCAAGGTCGGACATGAGACGTACGTTCATCGTTCTCCTCCTGAAAAAGAGGTTGCGCTACAGGTGTTGAATAAGGAGCCAATGCCACAAAACAAGGTTTCTTGCAAACGGCACAGCCTATCCGAAGGCCATATGCCGCATGTACAGGGCCGTAAAATCGGGGCGGGCCGTCAGGTCCACCAGAACACAGCCTTCACTCCAGCGGACCAGTCGGTCACGAAGTTCCGGCCTGCCCAGCAGCAGGGCCGCACCGCGCAGAGACGTGTTCCCCGCCGCAACCGTGCGTGCCCCAAGCCCCTGTGGAAGAAAGCCCAACTGTTCCAGTGCCCCGTCCGGAACATGCTCGCCCAAGGCTCCGCCAAGGCAGATCTTCGCCAGCTCCCGGCTTTCCAGTCCCGCCGCCGCCAGCAATGCCTCCAGAGCCAGCGAAAACGCCGCCTTGACCTTGAGGATTTCCTCAACGTCGGCTGCGGCAAGCTCCATGCCTCCGGGCAGGGGCAGGCTCCATCCCGAATCCGAACGCCGAACCGTACGCAGGAGCCGTACCGCCAGCGGCGACGCACCATGTTCAGCCAGCCTCCCCGAGGCATCTATGAAACCGATCCGTAACAAAATATCGAGCAGGGAAAGATACCCCGTGCCGCATATGCGGCGCGGCTCCGCACCACCGATAACGGCAGGCAAAAGCCCCATCGGTCCAAGCCGGAACCCCGAGATGCTGCCCGTGTCCGCCACACCGCCGTACCGCAGGCCAATGCCTTCCAGCGAAGGCCCGAGCGGAACGCTGGCTATGAACGAACGCTCCGCATCCACGGCAAGCACAAATTCGCCATTCGTTCCCAGATCGGCAAGCAGGAAAGGAAACTGCGGTTTTTCCCCGTACAGGAGCGTCGCCATGCCCGCACTGAGATCGCCGCCCACGAACGGGGCTGGCTGGGGCGGTATCCAGACGGGAGGCAGATCGGGAATCGCCACGCTGCGGCCTCCCGGCTCCGTCAGCCGATACGGTGCGGCGCACAGGCCGGTGACATCCCGATCCAGCAGAATGGAGGTCATCGCGGTATTCCCGGCAACGCACAGCTCCTCCACCGAAACCCCGACCTCTTCGAGTATCCGCCGCAGGAACCGAACGACCAGACGGCACAGACGGGTACGCCCGGCCTGATTGGTTGAGGCGGCAAGCCGTGAAACCACATCACTGCCCGCCCCCATCTGCGGATTCAGGGCCTGCCCGGAAGCGACAGCCTGCCCCGCCCCGTCCAGAAGCTGCCAATGAATGGATGTCGTTCCCAGATCCACCGCCAGCCGATAAGGCCCCGCGCCCTCGGCAATCATGGCCCGCGTCCGCTTTTCGGCAGGGGGAGGCGGAAGCTCCACGGACATGCCGGGGGCAGCCGCATGACGGCAGGCAAGCCGCCAGCCCTCGCGCACGGCCCTGTCTCCGAGGATTTCCCAGTCCGCGCCGCACGGTTCCGGCATCCCGTCCCAAAACCGGACCCGGCACGCGCCGCACCGACCAAGCCCGGAACACAACGCCGGAGGAGGCAGTTCGCCGGACAGCCAGAGGGCGGCGGCAAGCGATTGCCCGCCTTCGGGCATGAGAAGGTGTTCCACCCCGGATGCTTCCCGGACAAGAATGCCGTCAGCCATTGCGTTGCTCCTGTTTTCGCTTCGCCATATGCGCGGCAAGGGCCTGACACCGCATGGCCCGAAGCCGCTGCCCGGACTCCCTGCCCAGATTCCGCCACTCTTCCGGCAGGGAAACGCCAAGCAGAACCTTGAGATCTTCCCGCACCATCGGGCGCAGCGTTCGTCCGCTGTCGGCTTCCGCCAATGCCCAGAACGGGCTGTCCAGCCCGGCGTTATGGACCTGCATGAGCAGATCGCACCGGGTTCCGGCCCGCAGGGTTTCATAGATGCCGGCCTTCATGTGCAGCTGGGAGGCCAGCATCCCGGCGGAAACATACCGCGAGGGCATGGCAAGCCGCAGGGCCATCTGCCCGGCAGGTTCGACGCCCCGCTGCTCGTGTCCGTAATGGTGCGGCAGCTTTGCCGAATCCGTGAAGAGTTTGCCGAGATCGTGGCAGAGGGCCATCCAGACGCGCAACGGGTCCCCGGCCGAGGCGTCCATCACATCCATGAGGTGCTCCAGAACGGAACCGGAGTGATACGGCGCAGGGCCAGCAGGAATGTCCCCAGCCTGCGCCAGCTCCTGAAACCACGGCGAGAGGCAACCGCCCTCCGCCAGAACGGACAGCCAGCGCGAAGGCCTGGGAGAGGCCAGAGCCTTCATGAATTCCCGTTCCACCCGCTCGGCGGGGATGGACTCCAGCAAGCCGGCGGCCGCCACGGAACGCATTTGGCTCACGGCCTCGGGATGGACGGAAAAGGCGGGAAGCTCGCACGCCATCCGCGCCACCCGAAAGACGCGGACCGGTTCGTCACAAAAACTTGTCAAGGAGGCGGGCCGCAAGACTCCCGCTCGAAGATCCGCAAGCGCGTCAGGATGCCCGTACAGCTTCCCGTCCCGATCCTCGGCAAACGCGTTGATCGTCAGATCCCGCCGCCGCATGTCCGCTTCGAGGGTTCCTTCCAGAGGCATAAATTCCTGACCGCGGAGCAAAAGGACGGAAACGCTCCTTCCCACCTTGCGGGCTTCGGGATTCCGCTGTAGAAACGTGGCTTCATCCGCCTCAAACGCAAAATCATATTCCCGCGGCGTCCGCCCAAGCAGACGATCCCGCACCGCCCCACCTACCAGATAGACGGGAATTCCGCCCGTTTCAGGCCACACTATCGCCATGATTCACGACCCTACCTTTCGTCTCCACGGCACCCTGCGCCTGCTGCACCGGGGCGTTGTTTCCGAACGCCCTCCGCACGGCCGCCTTGCCGAACCCTTTTCCGCCGTACAGGCCGCCGGTTCCGCCCTGTGGCGGGGCCTGCCCGAAGCATCCCTTGCCGAGCCTCCCACGGAAACGCCCTGCCCCTACCTTGAACAGTTTCTGGGCGCGGCGGCGGACGCAACGCCTGAAGAGTCCGCAAAAACCGCCAGCATTCCCGGCCCAGTGTATCTGTGCGGCCCTGCTACTTCAAGCATGGATGTGGCCCGCGTTCTTGCCGCGAGCGGACAGCTCCCTGTCTGGGGCAGCGTTCTCGCCCTCAGCCAGAGCAGCGGGCGGGGCCAGCTCGGACGCAACTGGGTTTCTCCAGAAGGCAACATCTATGCCGCGCTCCGCCTGCCGGAGCGTCACCCCTTCACCGGAACCGCCGCAGCTCCGGCTATCGGGGGGCTTATCGCGGAATCGCTCTCCGGTCTGGGCTTTGACGTACACATGAAATGGCCAAACGATCTGCTGCAACGGGACGCCTCTGTTGCCGAAGGCTGGAGCAAGGTCGGCGGAATCCTTCTGGAAGAACGCCCCCTCCCCCGCCGGGACAACGCCCCGCCCGAGAGCCTGCTCATGGCGGGCATAGGGCTGAACCTCGTCTCCTCCCCCGCCGCCGAGCTTATGCGGGCACAGCGCGCCGTCCCCGCCGGGACGCTTTCCGCTCCGCAAAAAGCCGTTTCCATCCCGCTTTCCGCCGCGGGATTATGGATGCGACTTGTGAGCCGCATATTTTTCTGTTATGTCGAAGAGATTGACGCCAAGGGGAAAAACGCCTGGCGTTCACTCGCTGAACGCCGCCTTGCCTTCCTCGGTCAAACGGTTCTTCTCACGGACGGGCCCGACGAGCGGGAACGCCACACAGGTATTCTTGAAGGGCTGGATGATTTCGGAGGGTTGCTCCTGCGAAATCGCGAAGGAACGAACAGCTTCCTTTCCGGCAGCCTCCAGTTGAACCACCCTCCCATGCAGCCGTGACGCAACGCGCCATGCGCGGTGCCGGGAGCGTCCCTGCCCTTTGCAGGAACGAAGTACAGGTGTCCCCGATGCCGTTTCGGGGTGCTTCCTGAACAGGACCGACTCTGGTCGGATCTAAACATTTCTTCATCGAAAAGGTTGAAAGCATGGCCGCCAAGACGTTTGAACAGGTACTGGACGAAGTTCGGGGCAAGCCCATACTCGTAGCCAACCGGGGCATTCCGGCACGTCGAATCTGCCGGGCCATCCGTGAGCGGTTCGCCGCAGTGCCCGTCATAACCGCCACCGACATCGACAAGGCCGCTCCGGCAGCTTCCTCTGCACAGGAACTGCTTCTGCTCGGTTCCGATCCGCGTGCCTACCTCGATCTCGATCTCATCATCGCCAAGGCGAAGCAGCGCGGCATCATCGCCATTCATCCCGGATGGGGCTTCGCGTCGGAAGACGAACGCTTCCCCCAGAAGTGTGAAGAGGCGGGCATCACCTTCATCGGCTCCAAGGCCGACTCCATGAACCTGCTCGGCAACAAGGTGCAGGTCCGCAAGATTGCCAAGCGGCTCGGCATCCCCGTTGTGCCCGGCTCCGAAGGCGCGGTGGACGTGCCCGCAGCCCGCAAGGTCGTCGACGAAATCACCCTCCCCATCATGCTCAAGGCTGAAGGTGGTGGCGGTGGTCGCGGCATTTTCCTTGTTCGTGAAAAAAGCGAACTGGAAGATGCCTTTTTTAAGGCCTCGGCCATGGCTCAGGCCTCCTTCGGCAACCCGCGCCTGTACGTCGAAAAGTATCTGGAATCGGTGCGCCACATCGAAATTCAGGTCATCGCCGACCAGCACGGCAACGTTTTTGCCTTTGACGAACGCGACTGCTCCGTGCAGCGCAACCACCAGAAGCTCGTGGAAGTCACCCCGTCCCCGTGGCCGGGCATCACGCCCGAACTGCGCGAACGCCTCAAGGAATACTCCCGCATGCTGGTTCGCGAGGTGGGCTACTACTCCCTCGCCACGGTGGAATTTCTCGTTACCCCGCAGGGCGAGCCTTTCCTTATTGAAGTCAACACCCGCCTCCAGGTCGAACACGGCATCACCGAAAGCCGCTACGGCGTTGACCTTGTCGAAGAACAGATCGCCGTGGCCTTTGGTGCGGAACTCCGCCTCACCGAAGAGAATACCAAGCCGTCCCACGTTGCCATGCAGGTTCGCATCAACTGCGAAGATCCGCAGAACAACTTTGCCCCGAATTCCGGCCTGATCACCCGTTATGTGTCGCCCGGCGGTCCCGGCGTGCGTATCGACTCCAACCTCTCGAACGGCTACGAATTCCCCCCGAACTACGACTCCGCCGGCTCGCTCCTCATCGCATACGGGCGCGACTGGCAGAAAGTGCTCGGCATCATGGACCGCGCCCTTACCGAGTACATGGTCGGCGGCGTAAAGACCACTATTCCTTTCTTCCGGCAGGTCATCAAGCATCCCGCGTTCAAGGCGGGCATGTTCGACACGGGCTTCATCCCCTCCGCGCCGGAACTCATGATGTACGCCGACGTCGCGCCGGAAAGCGAACGCCTCGCCAAGCTCATTGCCGAAATCTCGGCCAAGGGATTCAATCCCCATGTCCAGCTCGGCGAGTACCGCTCGCACACGACGCCCCGCCTGCCGCGTCAGGAAGTGGTGCTGCCTCCGCTTTCGACCAGGCTCCGCAAGGAGCCTTCGCCCTACCCGCACGGCGATCGCGTGGCCCTGCTCGACTACGTCCGCGACAGCAACCGCATCCACTTCACCGACACGACCACCCGTGACAGCACCCAGTCCAACAGCGGCAACCGCTTCCGCCTTGCCGAGGACCGGCTCGTCGGACCCTATCTGGACAACTGCGGCTTCTTCTCGCTGGAAAGCGGCGGCGGCGCACACTTCCATGTCGCCATGATGGCGAACATGACCTACCCCTTCTCCGAAGCGAAGGAATGGAACAAGTTTGCCCCGAAGACCCTGAAGCAGATCCTGATCCGCTCCACCAACGTGCTCGGGTACAGCCCCCAGCCCAAGAATCTGATGCAGCTCACCGGCGAAATGATCTGCGACAACTTCCAGATCATCCGCTGCTTCGACTTCCTGAACCATATCGACAACATGCGCCCGTTTGCCGAAGTCGCCCTGAACCGCAGGGATGTCGTCTTCGAACCCGCCATTTCCATGTCGTGGGCCAAGGGCTTCAGCGTCGAGCATTACCTTGATGTGGCTGAAAACGTCCTTGCCGTGTGCGGCGATGTCGCCGGCATGAGCCAGAAGGAAGTCTCCCGCCACCTGATCCTCGGCCTCAAGGACATGGCAGGCGTGTGCCCGCCCCGCTTCATCACCGAAGTGGTCGAAGCCCTTCGCAAGCGTTGGCCCGAACTCGTGCTGCACTACCACCGCCACATGACCGACGGCCTGTTTGTTCCCTCCGTGGGTGCTGCCGCCAAGGCCGGCGTGCAGATTGTGGATACCAACCTCGGCGCGTGCGTCCGCAGCTACGGGCAGGGCGACACCCTCGCCACCGCCGCCTACATGGAAGGCGAACTCGGACTCCAGACCGGCCTGAACAAGGACATGATCCGCAGCGCGAACTTTGTGCTCAAGCAGGTCATTCCTTATTATGATCGCTACTGCGCGCCCTACTTCCAGGGTATCGACCATGACGTGACCGAACACGCCATGCCGGGCGGCGCGACCTCCTCGTCCCAGGAAGGCGCACTGAAGCAGGGCTACATCCACCTGCTGCCCTACATGCTCAAGTTCCTCGCCGGAACCCGCAAGATCGTCCGCTACCATGACGTGACGCCCGGTTCCCAGATCACCTGGAACACCGCGTTCCTCGCCGTGACCGGAGCCTACAAGCGCGGCGGCGAAGAAGAAGTGAAGTACCTGCTCGGCGTGCTCGACCGCGTCAACGACGTGCCCGAGTCCGAACTCAGCGAAGGAACCCGCGACGCCCGCCTTGCCCTCTATCAGGACTGCAACGACGCGTTCCGCAACCTGCTGCTGGGCAAGTTCGGCAAACTTCCTCTGGGCTTCCCGCCGGATTGGGTTTATGAAAGCGCGTTCGGCAATGCCTGGAAGCAGGCCATAGCCGACAGAACCACGCATTCGCCTCTGGAAAAGCTCCCCGATATGGACATCGAGGCCGAACGCAAGGCGTTCCGCGACATCATCAAGCGCGAGCCTTCCGAGGAAGAACTGGTCATGTACCTGAACCACCCCGGCGACGCCGTGAAAACGGTTCAGTTCCGTGCCAAGTACGGCGACCCCAACCGCCTGCCTCTGCCTGTCTGGTTTGAAGGCTGTTCCGTGGGCGAGGAAATCAACTTTGTGGATACGGCCGGAAAGCCCCACCAGTTCCTGCTGGTGAGCATGACCCCGGCCAACGATGCGGGCGAATCCATGGTCCGCTACGTGCTCGATTCCGAAGTCTTCAGCCAGCTCGTCAAGGTTGCCGCGCCCAAGAACGGCGGAGCCAGCGGCATGGTGCTGGCCGATCCCTCGGACAAATACCAGATCGGTGCTCCGAGCAACGGCGACCTCTGGGTGATGTATGTCCACCCCGGCGACATCGTCAAAGAGGGTGAAGAGCTGTTCAACGTGTCCATCATGAAGCAGGAAAAGGCTGTGCTGGCCCCTGTGGCCGGCATCGTCAAGCGCGTGCTGAAAACCGCCGACTACAAGGAAACCAGAAAGATGGAGACCGTCCGTGAAGGCGAGCTGATCGTCGAACTCGGGCCTGTTCCGCGTATCTGTACCAATGAGGCGTGCAGCCGTCCGCTGCCTTTGGAAGACATCGAGTTCTGCCCCTACTGTGGAGAGCGGCTGAGCCGCATCTAGGGACATCAACCGATATTGAAGAGAGCCTGGAGGCAATTCTCATGACGAAAACTCCTTCCGCAACCAAAAACCGACAAGACGAGGTTCCGGTGGAAGATCTTCTTAAGCGTCTGGTACTTACCGGCGCGGATATCGTGCGGATCGGCGAAGAGGCCGAACTGCTCGTTGGTGGCAAAAACTACAATACGGCTCTGATCAGCCGCGTCGACGGCGTTCGCATCCCGCAGTTCCGCGCCATCTCGTCTGTCGCGTTCCACATCGTGCTTGACGAATGCACCGTGTGCGCCGCGCTGATCCGTTCCATGGTCGAAGAAGCCTATACGCGCATCGACTGGACTTCCGCCGAAGTTACCAAGGATCACGAGTTCCTGCCCAAGTTCGTGCGCTCCGTCGCGGCAGAGATCCGCAAGGCTTCCGAAGCCGACCCGGAACTCCCGCACATCCGCCTGCGTACGTTCATCAACAACGTGGTTGACGGGTTCGCCTCTTCTCAGGAAGGCATTGACCAGCTCCGCAAGCGTTCCGTCATGGTGCAGGCCGCCATCCTGTCCTGCCCGCTGCCCGAACGCGTGGACAGGGCCGTCCGCTCCGCCTACCGCGACATCTGCGCCGAAGCCGCCGAGGGCGACGTGCCCGTAGCCGTGCGTTCTTCCGCTGCTGGCGAAGACTCCCGCAAAAAGGCTTTCGCCGGGCTTCAGGACACCTTCCTGAACATGGTCGGCGACGACGCCGTAGCGACCGCCTACCTGTGGGACTGCGCCTCCGCCTACAACCTGCGCTCCATGATCTACCGCCGGGAAGCCATCCTCGATGCGCTGACCCAGTCTGAAGCCACCGGGAAGGAAGAGCTGGCGGCTCAGGCCAAGAAAGAATGGTCCATCGAGAACACCTCCCTGTCCGTATGCATCATGCGTATGATCAACCCGGTGGTTTCCGGTACGGCCTTCAGCGCGGACACCGCCACCGGCTGCCGCGGTACCGTCCGTAACGATCTCGTCGGCATCGACACCAGCTACGGACTCGGCGAAGCCGTCGTCGGCGGCCGCGTGACCCCCGACAAGCTCTACGTCTACCAGAAGGACGACGGCAGCGAAGTCGTGGTTCGCTTCATGGGCAGCAAGACCATGAAGATCGTGTACGACGAAAACGGCGGAACCAAGGAAATTCCCGTTCCTGAACGCGAATGCCTCCTGTGGGCCTTGACCCCCACGCAGGCCGAGCAGGTCGCCAAGGGTGTGCGCGCCGTGAGCAAGGCCTACGGCGGCATGATCATGGATACCGAGTTTTGCATCGACTCCAAGGGAACGCTCTGGTTCGTGCAGGCCCGCCCCGAAACCCGCTGGAACGAAGAACTGGCCCTGCATCCGCACACCATCTTCATGCGCCGCCGCGAAGTGGAACCCAAGGCCGCCGCTGCCGCCGAAATTCTTCTGACCGGCAACGGAGCCTCCCGCGGCGCAGGCCAGGGCAAGGTGCGCTTCCTCCGCTCCGCCCTTGAGCTGAACCGCGTGGGCAAGGGTGAAATCCTCGCCGCCGAACGTACCGACCCGGATATGGTTCCCGGCATGCGCGTGGCTTCCGCCATCCTCGCCGACGTGGGCGGCGACACCAGCCACGCAGCCATCACCTCCCGCGAACTCGGCATTGCCGCCGTCATCGGCATCCAGAACCCCACCGGCCTTCAGGCTCTGGATGGTCTGGACGTCACGGTCGACGGAACCCGCGGACGTGTTTACCGCGGCCTGCTCCCGCTGCATGAAGTCGGCGGCGAAATGGACGTGCAAGCCCTTCCCGCCACCAAAACCCGCGTGGGCCTTGTGCTTGCGGACATCGGGCAGGCCCTGTTCCTCTCCCGTCTCCGCAACGTGCCGGACTTTGAAGTGGGCCTGCTCCGTGCCGAATTCATGCTTGGCAACGTGGGCGTGCACCCCTCCGCGCTGGAAGCCTTCGACAACGGCGAACTGGAACGCATCGTCCAGAAAAAGGTTGCGGAACTGGACTCCAAGCTCCGCAAGACCATCCGCGAACAGCTGGACGCCGGGCTTGTGTCGCTGGATCTCCGCCTTCGCGAACATGTCGGCAACATCACCGGCTTTGCCGAAGAACTGGAAAAGCTCGGCAAGAAGGACGACCTCCGCAACCCCGACGAAATCATGGCCGTATACCGGCGCATGCGTGAAGTCGAAAAGCTGCTGGATGAGTACACCGAACGCGCGGCCCGTTTCTACAGCACGCTGGAAACGTCCGCCGAGCTTTCCGAGCACGTCCGCATCATCATGGGCTACGAAACCGAACTGCTGACCCTCTCCGGCGATGCTCCCGAAGTGAAGGCGCGCCGCGCCGCCATTGAAAAGGAAATCGCGGATCAGGTCAGCTATGCCGCCCTCAATCCTGCCGTGCAGGAAACGATGCGCCAGATCGCCGCTCTGCGGGAAGATGTGGGCGCACGGTGCGGCCTTGCCAGGGAAATCGCTGCGCTGCGCTCCATCCCCGGCGAAATCGGTACGCTCATCCGTTCCCGCGGGCACAAGAACGGGCACGATCACTATGTCCAGACCCTGACGCAGGGCCTCGCCCTGTTCTCCATGGCGTTCTACGGCAAGCCCATCGTCTACCGTACCACGGACTTCAAGACCAACGAATACCGCAACCTGCTCGGCGGCAACCTCTTTGAAGATCACGAAGACAACCCGATGCTTGGCTACCGCGGCGTATCCCGCGACATCCACGACTGGGAAATCGAGGCCTTCAAGCTGGCCCGCTCCGCCTACGGCGCGACCAACCTCCAGCTGATGCTGCCTTTCGTGCGTACGCTGGAACAGGCCCGCTCCATGCGCAGCTACCTCGACACCGTGCACAACCTGCGCAGCGGCGAGGACGGACTCAAGATCATCCTCATGTCGGAACTGCCTTCCAACGCCATCCTTGCGCGCCAGTTCATTCAGGAATTTGATGGATTCTCCATTGGTTCCAACGACATGACCCAGATGGTTCTGGCAACCGACCGCGACAACAGCTCTCTCTCGCACATCTATGACGAAGAAGATCCCGCCGTGGTGTGGGCAATCCTCGTCACCATCTTCACCGGACAGAAGTTCGGCAAGAAGGTGGGCTTCTGCGGTCAGGGCGTGGCGAACAGCGAAGTGCTGCGTGGCCTTGTGGCCATCAGCGGCATCACCTCCGCTTCCGTTGTGCCGGACACCTATTACCGCACGAAGCATGATTTCGCTGCCGCCGAAGCGTTGGACATCTCCGCTGCCGGACTCGGCAAGTGGCTTGCCGAACAGCATCAGGCCAAGCTTATCAAGCTGCTTGAGGCCCAGGGCAAGGCTGACGCCGTCAAATTCGCCTCCGATCCGGTCAAGCTCCGCGCCTGGTATGATGCGGAAACCGCCCGCCTGCACGCAGAGCTGCGCGACAGCCTCGGAAGCAGCCGCGAGAACGCCGCCCGCAAGGCACTCAAGACCTTCCGCACCGTCTTCCACAAGCCCGTCATCTACGCGGCATGGAACTGGAACGAAACGGTTGAGGACGCCCTGCATCAGGCCGGCTTCGCTTCCTTTGAGGAGCAGGCTGCCGCGCTGGTCGAACAGCGCAAGAAGCTCGCGTAACAAGAAGACGTATCGCCGGGCTGCCGCCCGGACCCGCCCGGGGGGAGAGCCTCCCCCCGGACCCCGGCAGTTTCGGAAGAACGACCGTCGGGGGATGTTCCTTCAACGGATCATCCCCCGGCGGTTTCTTGCGTGTCCGCCGGATACCGCTCCCTTCTCTTCCCCTGCGAAAGGATACCCTATGCTGCTTCCCCGTAAACAGACCCGGCAACTGAAGCTTGGCTCCGTCCGCATCGGCGGCGGAGCACCCGTCGTCGTCCAGAGTATGACCAATACGGATACGCGAGACGCCGAAGCCACTCTCACCCAGATACGACGGCTTCACGCGGCTGGCTGCGAAGTCGTGCGCGTCGCCGTACCGGATGAAACCGCGGCCAGGGCCTTGCGGACAATCCACGACGGAAGCCCCATCCCGGTCATTGCAGACATCCACTTTGATCACCGGCTGGCAATCATGGCTCTGGAAGCCGGACTGGAAGGACTTCGCATCAATCCCGGCAACATCGGCGAACGAAGGCATGTCGAGACGGTGGTGGATGCCGCCAAAGCCCGGGGAGCCGTCATCCGCGTGGGCGTCAACAGCGGATCTGTCGAAAAGCGGCTGCTGGAAACCTACGGCGGCCCTACCCCGCAGGCCATGGTCGAAAGCGCACTCAGCCATGTCCGCATTCTTGAGGAGCACGGATTTTATGATACGAAAATATCCATCAAGTCTTCCTCCGTGCTCAACACCATCGAATGTTACCGGCTGCTGTCAAACCGCTGCGACTACCCCCTGCACATCGGGGTTACGGAGGCGGGGGGCGTGCTCCGGGGGGCCATCAAGTCCTCGGTCGGCATGGGTATCCTTCTTGGCGAAGGCATCGGGGACACCCTGCGCGTTTCGCTGACGGCGGAACCGGAAGAAGAAATGACCGTGGCGTGGGAGCTTCTCCGTGCGCTGGGGCTGCGCCAGCGCGGGCCGGAAATCATCTCCTGCCCGACCTGCGGGCGGACGGAAATCGACCTGATCGGCCTTGCCGGGGAAGTGGAGCGTCGTCTTCGCACGGAGACCGCCCCTGTAAAAATCGCCGTCATGGGCTGTGTCGTCAACGGCCCGGGGGAGGCGCGGGAAGCCGACCTCGGCATGGCGGGGGGACGGGACAAGGGCATCATCTTCCGCAAGGGCGAAGTCATCCGAACGGTACGCGGACGGGAGGCCCTGCTGGCGGCCTTCATGGAGGAGCTGGACAAACTTCTCCAGGAACGCCGGACGGCCTAGCGCGGGCATCATCAACCAAACCGCCGGCGATCTGGTCAGCGGCCTGCGTGGTTGTGACGGCTGCGGGGAAGCTCCACAGGGTTCTGGAATCCGGGAGCGAGATCGCGGCTGCCGTCTGGACGATCCGCCGGGAGCACACAAGACACAAGGCCTGAACAGCAGTTGTTCAGGCCTTGTCGTACAAGAGGCTTCAGGAGGGGCTATTCCGCGCCGTCCGGCTCTGCTTCCTCCACAACCAGCGGAGCGGGCTTCCATTCGCCGGGCAGGGGCGTATCGCCCATATCCGCCTTGTCGCCAAGGTAGGGATTGAAATAGCCATAGCTGATCCACGGGCAGGCGCGGCGGATACGCTTGCGGAAGTTGTTCAGACCGATGGAAGGCCCGAAGGTGATGCCTTCCAGAATGGACGGGTAATATTCGGGGTCAATATTCAGGTTGCGGAGCTGTACAAGGCTGACTCCGGTACTCTGGAACAGTTCGATAAGAGCTTCAATTTCCTCTTCCGTATCCGTGATTCCCGGAAAATACAGCAAGTTGACGGCAACATGCACCCCACGGGAGCGGGCTTCACAAATGGACTGCCGCACATCCGCGAAGGTGTAGCCGTTCGGACGGTAATAGCGTTCGTACACTTCGGGACGTGCGCTGTTGAGGCTCACGCGCAGCGAGGTCAGCCCGGCGTCGGCCAGTTCGGCAACGGCCTGCGGGCGGGAGGAGTTGGAATTGAGGTTGATGGTTCCGTGCCCGCCCTCGGCGCGATACCGCCGTACCGACTCGATGAGCAGGGGGGCTTCCGTCAAGGGTTCGCCTTCGCAGCCCTGCCCGAAAGAAAAGATCGGCTTTTCCTCCCGGCTGGCGTGGAACCGCATCACCTCGACGACTTCCTCGGGCGTAGGCGTGAAGGCCAGACGGCATTGCGGGGTCGCCTGAATCTTGGAGCCTTCCTCCTGCTGCGAAATGCAGCCGATACAGCGGGCGTTGCAGGCCCGCGACGTGGGCAGGGGGGCCTCGTAACGTCCGATGCTCAGGTTTTTGGCGGCAGGACAGCCATAGCGCAGCGTACAGTTCTGCATGATGTGTTGCAGCAGCCGGTTGTCCGGGAACTCATTGATGATCTTGCGGGCCGAACGTTCGATCTTGCCGCGGGAAATGCCCTTGAAGACCTGCCGGACATCCTCGTCCACCTTCTTCGCGCAGACGTAAAAGCGTCCGTTGGCGAACCCGACAGCACCATAGGCAAACAGCGGCAGCATGGGTGCCCCTTCGTCGGTCACATAGGCCGGATGCGCCGTCAGCGTATGCGCGGGCGCGGCAAAGGCGGCCACGGCCCAGTCTTCCATGACTTCGGTTTCCCCCGTTTCGGGGTTAAGCCCCACGGCCCGGCGGCCCGGCAGCAGGAACAGCTCGCTCTCGTCCGGCAACGGCATCAGCTCATCGGGACGGGGCAGGCTCCATTCTTCGCCCCGGCGGCACATCAGCAGAAAATCAGGATGATCATAGATATTGCCCTGCGCGTCGGCGACGAGCATGTGCGGGCGGATGGAAGGAGAAGCCATATGCGGAATCCTTGCGGTTGCGGTCAATGGGTATTATGACGTAGGCCAGTGCGCCTAGAGGTACTGGAAGTGACCCGTCTCCGCAAGGGGTGGCGCAGCCGTCACGCAAGAACAAAGGAAGGGTTCGGGCTTATGCTGCTGGCTTTCGAGGTTGTGCTGTTCGGGGGGTTGGCCTTCATGTTTTTCTGCATTCTGCGGAATCAGGACGCCATGCTGGACGTCGTGCGGAAAGAACATGCCGAGACTCTCGCCCTGCTGGAAAAGATGGAAAAACGCCTTGCGGCCCTGCAACAGCTGGAGGCCAGCATCGCCATCAATCCGCTGGTGCGCCAAGCCTACATGGAGGCAAGGGGCGTCCCCTGCCCCCCTGACGAAAAAAACGCCGGAGCAACGGCAGTCCGGCAAACGCCCCCGCCGGTGCAGGATGCCGGGAAAGACGCCCCGCTCGGGCAGGACAGCGTGCCGGCGCGGGACTCGGCGGAGCCGTTCGGCGGCCTGAGCATGGAGCCGCCATCCGCTTCCGGCTGCCCTGAAAACGAGCGTCACCGGGGCGGAATGCCGGAGCTGAAACTCTAGGCTCCGGGTAAAGCCGCTCCGGATGCCGCAACGCCTACTCTTCGCCCATGATAATCTTGCGCGTAACGTCAATCAGGGTCGGGTCAGAGCTGCTGTTGCGGCACTGCTCAAGCACGGCCGCCACATCCTCGCGGAAGGTATCGAGGTGGACCCCCTGATTCTGATCGGCCTCTTCGTTTTCAGCCAGCTCCGATTCCAGATAGCCCTGTGTCCAGAGCATCGCCCGCACCACATCATTCCGGCTGGAAAAACCGTTGAGATCGGAACACCGCAGCTCGCCGCCGCCCTCGGGGACATCGTACTGCACGATATCCAGCACATCATCCAGCGGCTTTGCCGGACTTTTCGCACAGGCGGCGAGGATGCCCGCCTCGAAATTCTTGACGGCTCCGGATACGAAGACGGTACTGGAGCCTTCCGCAGAATAGCCCTCAAGGTAGGCGGTGACGAGATTGCGCGTCTCGGGATTGAGCGCGGCATACTGGCGGCAGGACATCGCAAAGGGGTCAATGTCGTTGCCCATGCCCTTCATGGAAAAATCGCTGAAATCATCCTGCGCCAAGGCATTCGGCGCGGCGACGGCTGCGGACAGGAAAAGGCACGCGGACAGGAAAAGGCGTTTCATAGACGCTCCTCCGAAAGAAGCGGGCGGGCCGGAAAAGCCCTGTTCGGGAATACGCCGGAACCGTTCCGACGCCTGCGGCACCATGCCGCGGGAGCTGGGAGTACCGCAAGTTCCTTCCGTTGTCCAGATGCCTTTATCACAAAATAAATCAGCCGATTAAAAAGGCCTTGGGAAACAGGGCCGCCCTGTTTTTCCAAGGCCTTTCGGCAAGCGTTTCCGCTATGCTCCTGCCCCTTTGCTGACATACAGGCCAGGCAGGGACTCCAGCACATCCTTCTGGAAATCCGCCAGCGGATCAATGGGCGTATAGGCCCTCCCCTGCGCCGTTTTTTGGGAGGCGTAGGCAAAGGACCCGATGCATACCCGCGGAATATGGAACGGATCGCACAACAGCCCTCCGCCGTAGCCGCAGGCGGGGATGGATTCGTAACGCCCTTCCCGGACGCCGGGAAACGCGAGTACGGCACCCTTGAATCCCATGCGCCGCAGCTCCTCGACGCCTTCCGGCTTCGGAAGCTCGCCGTAAGGATAGGCCAGAACGGGAACAACCCGCTCCAGAATCCCCTGCGCCGCGAAATCGTCCATCTGCTCCTGCATCAGGCTCCTGACCTGCTCCGCGCCCATGCCCGTCATCCGCCTGTGGCTGCGGGTGTGGTAGCCGATTTCCAGACCGGGCCAGCGGCCAAGGCGATCCATGACGCGGGGGAGCGGCTCATAGTTCCCGAAATAGCCTTCGACCTTTTTCGTATAGCGATCGTCCCCCACGGCGGCGATGAAAAAGGTGGCCCGGGGCATCCTGCCCGAACCCGACAGCGATTCCGCAAAGATGTCCACAAACGATCGGGCGTTGCGCTGCTGTTCGTGCTGCGCCGTGGCTTGGGAAAACACGATGCTCCGGTGGGCGTCGTCCGCCGTGATGCCGACGGGCTTCATCCCCCTGGGGACCATGCCGTCCACCTTCCCGTCGAGGATATCGGTCATGTTCACCGGGCAAAAGCCCTGCTTCCAGAGCGCATCGAACAGCGCGGCGAGCTGGCCTGAGCCGATATCTTCAGGAAATGCCGGCGTATCGACCACCTTGTGGAACATGAGCACGGGAATCGCCGCCCCGCTCCGGGACAATCCGGGAACGGGGACAAGAGCCAGGGCCAAACCCGCGCCCAGGCCGCGCAGAAACATACGGCGGTGCATGACTGCCTCCTCTAGCGTTCGGATACAAAAAGGCACCCTCCTCCCGAAAGGGAAACGGAGGATGCCGAAAGCCGCGCCTACAGCCTCTAGAAGCTGTAGCTTGCGCGAAACACCGCACCCACCGCGCGGTCGACATCGGTCTTGGAAAATTCATCTCCGCCCTTGTCATACAGGCGAAGCTGGCGATCAAACAGCATTTCCGCGCCGACGGTGAGCTTCAGGTTCTCAATCGGGGTGATGTCGAGGTATGCGCCGCCCGTGTAGCCGGACTCTTCCACATAGCCCTTTCTGGAGACGTTGCTGTTGTTGGCGAGCCGGTAGATGTCGCGATCCCATCGGGCCGCCAGGCGTGCGGCAAGGAAATCATTGAAGCGGTACTGCACCCGCGTTGCCGGAAAGCCGACAGAGGCGGACAGGCCGTAATCCATTTCGTTGCGCCATTCCATGCCGATCATGGGCAGCACCAGCGGACGCACCGGAGAAATCAGCCCCGCCGCGCCAACATGGAACTTCCAGTCATAAGACGGCATGAACGTCAGGCCGCCACGGGGCGCAAAGGTGAAGGAATCCCACATTTCGTCTTCAAAGCCGGAAAGGATCGTGCCGGAGGCAAACCAGCCCAGGGTATCGTTGAACATGCCGTCAAAGGACGCGTCCAGAGACAGCTTGTGCAGCGTATGCCACGGAGTCCCCTTGCTGAAATGCACCGAATTGGCATGGCTCCAGCTGTATTCCGACTGCTTGTAGGCCAGCGTGAACCACTTGTACCCGGCAGAGACGCCCGATTCCGTCTTGGAATACGCTCCGCCCTCGTCCGTATCGGCCTTTTCATAGCCCTGCGTGTATACGTTGAACCGGGGGCCGTCCGGCTGTTCGGCCCGTGCGGTTTCCGGCATGGCAAACGCCGTCAGAGCCGCCAGGCACACGGCGACAGTCAACCCTTTGAGCACGCTTTCAATCTTCATGATGACTCCGTCTGTTTCTTCAAAAAATGGATCTCGCCGATACCGGAACCCCTCCCGCACTGCGGCATGGATTCCAGCCTCACGGCAACGCATGTACAGTATAATATACGGAAAAAGCACGGCTTGTATACCCCTGTAGCCCTCTTTGCCCAACCCCGGACGCGCCCTGCCTTTCCTGCCCGCGGGCGGCGGGAAGGATGCCCGGAAGCCGGCTTTGCCCGCATGAGGTACCTTTTGCCTTTTTGGGGCTTCGGGGTTACAGTGCCGCTCAACGCTGGAGCCCGCCAACGGCTCTCCAATTTATTTTGAGGTACATCTATGCGCTGGAGTCAATGGTACATCCCCACTTTGAAAGAAGCCCCCGGTGACGCAGAAGTCATCAGCCACAAGCTGCTGATCCGCGCGGGCATGATCCGCAAGCTCACTTCCGGCATCTACACCTGGCTGCCCCTCGGCCTGCGGACGCTGAACAAGGCCGCCAACATCGTCCGGGACGAAATGAACCGCGCCGGCGCGCAGGAAATCCTCATGCCGACCGTGCAGCCCGCCGACCTGTGGCGCGAATCCGGCCGCTGGGACCACTACGGCAAGGAACTGCTCCGCTTCAAGGATCGGCACGAGCGCGACTACTGCCTCGGACCCACGCACGAGGAAGTCGTCACCGATCTCATCCGCGGCGAAGTGCGCTCCTACCGTCAGCTTCCCATGAATCTGTACCAGATCCAGACCAAGTTCCGCGACGAGATCCGTCCCCGCTTCGGCCTGATGCGCGGACGCGAATTCCTGATGAAGGACGCCTACTCCTTTGACAGGGACGACGCGGGCGCGGACATCAGCTACAAGAAGATGTTCGAGGCGTACAAAAAGATTTTCAGCCGCATGGCGTTGCAGTTCCGCCCCGTGGAAGCCGACTCCGGCTCTATCGGCGGCAACTTCTCGCACGAATTCATGGTGCTGGCCGAAACAGGCGAGGACACCATCGCCTACTGCACCGGATGCGACTGGTCCGCCAACATCGAACGCGCCGCCGTGCTGCCTCCGGCTGCGGCCTGTGACACCCCCTGCCCCGCCATCGAGGAAGTGCTCACCCCGGATCAGCACACCATCGAAGAGGTATGCGGCTTCCTGAAGGTTCCGGCTGCCCAGCTCATCAAGACGCTCATTTATGTGGTGGACGGCAAGCCCGTCGCCGCCCTCGTGCGCGGCGACCGCGAGCTGAACGAAATCAAGCTGAAGAACTTCTTCAAGGCTGACGAGGTGGTTCTGGCCTCTCCCGAACAGGTCACCCAGTGGACCAACGCCCCCGTGGGCTTTGCCGGGCCTGTGGGCTTCACCGCCGGAGCCATCGTCGCCGACCATGAACTCATGGCCGGAAACGACTGGATTGCCGGAGCCAACAAGGGCGACACCCACATCCTGCATGTCGATCTCAAGCGCGACGTTCCGAACTTCGCCTATGCCGATCTCCGCGCCATCGCCGAAGGGGACGTCTGCCCCCGCTGCGGCAAGCCGGTGGCCTTCGCCAAGGGTATCGAAGTGGGCCACGTCTTCAAGCTCGGCACCAAATATTCCAAGGCCCTCAACGCCATCTATCTTGATGAGAACGGCAAGGAACAGACCATGATCATGGGCTGTTACGGCATCGGCGTTTCCCGCGTGGTCGCGGCCTGCATCGAGCAGAACAACGACCGCGACGGCATCGCCTTCCCCCCGCCGCTCGCGCCTTTCGATCTGGAACTGCTCAACCTTGATCCCAAGAACGACGACACCGCAGCCAAGGCCGAAGAGCTGTATGCGACGCTCACCGGCATGGGACTCGACGTACTGCTCGACGACCGCGAAGAACGCCCCGGCGTGAAGTTCAAGGACGCCGACCTCCTCGGCCTGCCCATGCAGGTCGTCCTCGGCGGCAAGGGGCTGGCCCGCGGCATCGTGGAAGTGAAGAACCGCAAGACCGGCGAAAAGGGCGAGCTGCCCGTGGAAGGCTTTGTCGAAGCCTTTGCCGAGTGGCGCAAGGGCGTCCTCGCCAGCTGGGGCATGTAGCTGAGTACCCTTTGGGGAGGGGAAAGGAACCCTTTTAAAGAAGGGCTTCCCTACCCTTCCCAAAACCCCATCCCCTCATCCTCCTGAGGCTTTCAACGTTTGAGGCCAAAAAACAGGATGAGGCAAGGCATTTTTTCCACATGGCGATGAGGCGGCCTTGCCGTTTCATCGCCATGCCGCATAAAGCCCGATTCCGGGCGAACGAAACACCCATCACCCGCCCCGGCTCACAACATGCCGGGCCAAGGGGCGGCCCGCCCCTTGCGGGTACAGGGCGGAGCTTTGTCCGCCGGAGGCCCCATCCCCTCATGTCCATCCTCACCGTCCGCCAGCTGACCGAGCGCATCAGGGACGCCGTGGAAAACGGCTTTCCCTACGTCTGGGTGCGCGGCGAGGTAACCAATGTCTCCCGCCCCTCTTCCGGGCATCTCTATTTTTCGCTGAAGGATGAACACGCGCTGCTCCAGGCCGTCTGGTTCAAGGGCAGCCAGAAAGAGCGCGAAACCTTCGATCCGCTGACCGGGGAAGTCTTCGAGGACGGCCCGCGCGTCAGCCTTGCCGAAACCCTGAGGAACGGGCAACAGATCATCTGCGCGGGAAGGCTGACCGTCTATGCCCCGCGCGGAGGCTACCAGCTTGTCGTCGATCTGGCGCAGGACAGCGGAGAGGGACAGCTTTATCTGGAGCTGGAAGCCCTCAAACGCCGCCTTGCGGAAAAGGGCTACTTCAGCATCGAGCGCAAGCGCGCGCTCCCCGAGCATCCCCGGCGCGTAAGCGTCATCACCGCGCCGTCCGGAGCCGCCATCCGGGATTTTCTCAGGCTGGCCGGAGAACGCGGCACAGGCTGCGAAATCCGCATCCACCCCGTCCCCGTACAGGGGGAGGATGCCCCGGCCCGCATTGCCGAGGCCCTGAACGACGAAAACCGCCGGGGCTGGGCCGAAACGCTGGTGCTCATCCGCGGCGGCGGCTCACTACAGGATCTGTGGGCCTTCAACGACGAGCGCGTGGCGGAAGCCGTCTACCGTTCCGCCATCCCGGTGGTCGCGGGCATCGGGCACGAGGTCGATACCTCCATCGCGGACATGGTGGCGGATCTCCGCGCCGCCACGCCGAGCCATGCGGCCCAGCTGCTCTGGCCGGAACGCCAATGGTACGTTCAGTTGACGGATGATCTGGAAACAGCCCTGCACGAGGCTCTGGAACGTCGCCTTGCCGAAAAAGCCGGGACCATTGACGCTGCCGACCGCGCCCTGAAGTGGCTCTCGCCGGAGCGGGGCCTTGCCCGGCTGGAAGAACGTTTCGGCGCACTGGCGCAGCGGCTCCGCCTTTCCCTGCCGCAAAAGCTGAACCACGCCGATTCCGGGCTGCGCCTTCTGGAAACGGCCCTCCGCCGCCAGGCTGATCCCCGTGCGCTGGAGGCCCGGCTGGAGCAAGTCGATATGCTGGAATACCGGCAAAGGCAGGCCATGTCCGCCCGGCTTGCCCTTGCGGAACAGCCGCTGGAGCGGGCTTGCGCCGGACTGGCGGAGGGCTTCGGCAAGGCCTGTGAAACACGGGAGCACAGGCTCGAACGGCTGGAACTCCGGCTGCACGGGCTGGATCCCGAGGCTCCGCTGGAACGGGGCTACGCCTATGCTCTGACGGAGGACGGAAGCTTTCTCCGCACCATCCGCGATGTACGGCCGGGCATGGCCCTGACCGTCAAACTCCGCGACGGCGAGGCGGATGCCCGCGTTACCGCCGTCCGGGAACAGGGAGACAATCATGCTCTTTCATAATCGCCGGACCCTTCCGGCCCTTTTGCTGACGGCGGCCCTCTTGCTTGCGGCCTGCGGAAGCACGCTCGCGGCCTCTCTGACCATTCATGCCCCGGAAGACGCACGGCAGGGAACCGCCATTCGGATCAGGGTCGTCATCGACGAACAGCTTCCCGCCGTCTCCTTCACATGGCTCGGGAAAAAGCTTTCCGCGCCCACGGTGGCGGAAGGCGGCAGCCGCATCGCCGAAGTGCTGCTTCCCGTTCCGGTGGCTGCGGACAAGGATCTGGTTGTGCAGGCTTCCGCCGGAACGCTGAGCGGCAAGGCCACCGTCAGGGTGCTCAAGGTCAACTGGCCCCAGCAACAGATCTCGGTAGACAAAAAGTATGTGACGCCGCCCAGGAAGATCATGAAGCGCATCGAATCCGAGCGCAAGCTCTCCGCCGAGGTCATCGGCAGGGTGACGCCCGAACGCTACTGGCGCGGCACCTTCCACCGTCCCGTACCCGGTGCGGTGACCAGCGGTTTCGGCGGCAAGCGGATGTTCAACGGCGAGATGCGCTCCTACCACCGCGGGGTGGATCTTCGCGGAGCACAGGGCACGCCTATCGTCGCCCTGGCGGATGGGCGGATCGCCCTTGCCCAGAATATGTATTTTGCGGGAAATACCGTCTATATCGATCACGGGCAGGGGGTTGTCAGCACCTACGCGCACATGTCCCGCATCGACGTGAAGCCCGGCGAAACGGTCAAGGCGGGCCAGCAGATCGGCCTTGTCGGAGCCACCGGCCGCGTCACCGGGCCGCATCTGCATCTTGGGGTCAACATCCTCGGAGTCGCGGTCGATCCCCTTTCCCTCCTCTCCAAACGCTAGGAATACGCTCATGGCTGCCAAAAAAAACGTCGTGCCCTCCTTTGAGGAACGCCTCCGCCGCCTTCAGGATGTCGTAGCCGCCCTTGAAAACGGCGATCTTCCGCTTGAAGACAGTGTGCGGCTCTACAAGGAGGGGCTGACCCTCTCGCGCTCCTGCCGCGAACAGCTCGAAAAGGCCCGCAACGAAGTTCGCCTGCTGACAGCAGAAGGGACGGAAGCCTTTGACGAAAAGACCCTGGAAGAAGCATAGCGAATGGCCTTCCTTCCCGAACGCCCTCCATCAAACAACAAGGAACTTGCCGTGACTACCCCTTACGATTCCCAACAGGTCAAAAAATGCCTCGCCGAACGCGGCGCGCAGGTGGAAGCCTATCTCGCGCACTGCCTCGACAGCATCCCCATGCAGGGCCGTCTCAAGGAAGCCATGTATTACAGCCTGCTTGCAGGAGGAAAACGCCTCCGTCCCGTGCTGTGCCTGTCCACGGCCTCGCTGTTCGGACTGGACAGCGAAAAGGCCATGCCCTTCGCCGCCGCGCTGGAAATGATCCACACCTACTCCCTCATCCATGACGACCTGCCCGCCATGGACGATGACGATCTCCGCCGGGGACGCCCCTCCTGCCACAAGGCGTTCGACGAGGCCACCGCCATTCTCGCCGGCGACGCGCTGCTGACCAACGCCTTTGGCTTCATGGCTTCCGTCGCCGGAGCAATCCCGGCCGAGCGCGTGCTCAAGGCGTTGTCCGCCGTCTCCTGCGCTGCCGGAGCCGCCGGAATGGTGGGCGGGCAGATCCTCGACATGGACTGCACCGGCAAGACCGACGTTCCGCTGGAAACCCTGCAAACCCTCCATGCCCTCAAGACAGGCGCGCTGTTCCGGGTGGCCTGCATCAGCGGCGGCCTCCTTGCCGGAGCATCCGAAACCGAACTCGACAGCCTGCGGGCCTACGGCGAAGCCCTCGGCGTGACCTTCCAGATTGTGGACGACATCCTCGACGAAACGGCGGATACGGCAACGCTCGGCAAGCCCGTCGGGAGCGATGCGGAAATGGGCAAGACCACCTACCCCTCCCTGATCGGCCTTGATCGCAGCCGTGAGCTGGCGCAGACCTTCGCGGAAAAGGCCGTTGCCGGGCTTGGCGGCTTCTCCGGCACGGATGCCGCCTTCCTCAAGGGCCTGGCCCTCATGCTGGTAACCCGAAAGAAATAACCCGGACCTCCCCGCCGGAAAGCATCATTGCCGGCGGGGACGTTTGCCAATTCGCCAGCGTGGAGCTATAAGGAGCGTTCCGCATACACCGCAGGCATGCTCCACCCATCACGCACCGCCTGCCCCAGACAACAGGAACGCAGCTTCATGATTGAAACGGACAGCACTCTCCCTCCCCTCCTTGCCCGCATCACCCACCCCTCTCTGGTGGGAGGGCTGACCCTTGCCGAAAAAAACATTCTGGCGACGGAACTGCGCCAGACCATCATCCGCACGGTCGCCGCCAACGGGGGGCATCTGGCCCCGTCTCTCGGGGTGGTCGAGCTGACGCTTGCGCTCCTTTCCGTCTTCAACGCCGAGGAAGACAAGCTCGTCTGGGATGTGGGGCACCAGAGCTATGCCTGGAAACTGCTCACCGGGCGTTCGGAGAGCTTCCACACCCTGCGCCAGATCGGAGGCATCAGCGGCTTCCCGAAAATCGAGGAAAGCCCCTTTGACCATTTCGGAGTCGGGCACTCCTCCACCTCGGTTTCCGCGGCTCTCGGCATGGCGATGGCCCGGGATTTGGCAGGCAAGAAAAACCATGTGCTCGCCGTCATCGGGGACGGCTCCCTGACCGGGGGGCTGGCCTTTGAAGGGCTGAATCAGGCGGGCGACATGGGGCGGCGGCTGATCGTTGTCCTGAACGACAACGAAATGTCCATCTCCCATAACGTAGGCGCGTTATCGCTTTTCCTCAGCCGCAACATGGAGCGGGGATGGGCGCGGCGCGTCCGCAGGGAAGTCAAGGACTGGCTGAAGTCCATTCCCGGTATCGGCGACGAGATGGCGGAATACGCCCACCGCACCCACCGCAGCCTCAAGACCGTCTTTACGCCGGGCATGCTGTTCGAGGCACTGCGCTTCAACTATATCGGCCCCGTGGACGGGCACAACCTCGAAGAGCTTGAACGCCATCTGCGTATGGCGGCCTCCATCGACGATCAGCCCGTGCTCCTGCATGTGCTGACCCGCAAGGGCAAGGGCTATCCCCCCGCCGAGGCGCAGCCTTCCAAGTTCCACGGGCTTGGCAGGTTCGACATCGCCACCGGGCAGACCCCCCCGAAACCCGCCGACGCTCCGCCGACCTATACGGATATCTTCGGGGAAACCCTTTGCCGCCTCGCACGCGAAGACGACCGCATCGTCGCCGTGACCGCCGCCATGTCCAGCGGCACGGGAACCGGGCATTTCAAATCCCGCTTCCCCACCCGCTTTACCGATGTCGGCATCTGCGAACAGCACGCCGTCACCTTTGCGGCGGGGCTGGCCTCGCAGGGCTATCGCCCCTTTGTGGCGATCTACTCCACCTTTTCCCAGCGCGCCTACGATCAGATCGTACACGATGTGTGCATCCAGAAACTTCCGGTCACGCTCTGCCTCGATCGGGCGGGGCTGGTCGGTGAAGACGGCCCCACGCATCACGGCGCGTTTGATCTTTCCTTCCTGCGCCACATCCCCAACCTGAACATGCTGGCTCCGCGTGACGAGCCTGAATTGCAGGCCGCACTGATCACAGCCCTGAATCTGGGGCAGCCGCTGGTGATCCGCTATCCGCGCGGCTTCGCCCCCGGACACCCGCTCCCGGATGCCGATCCGCTGATTTCCCTGCCGCCTCTTCCCGTCGGTGTGGGAGAGCTTCTGCGCGAGGGCACGGATGCCGCCGTCATTGCCGTGGGCAGCATGGTTGTTCCCGCGCAAAAGGCCGCCGACCGCCTCTTTGAAGAGACGGGGCGCAGCGTCGCGGTCTTTGACGCCCGCTGGGTCAAGCCGCTGCCCAAAACGCAGCTTCTGGACATAGCAGGCTCATTCAACAAGCTCCTGCTTGCCGAAGAAAACGCCCTTGCCGGAGGTTTCTCCTCCGCCGTTCTGGAGTTGCTTGCGGACAACGATGCCCTGCGGGGACAGCGTATCCGGCGCATGGGCCTGCCCGATGCCTTTGTCGAGCATGGGACACAAGCGCAGCTCCGCCACCGCCTCGGCCTTGATGAGGAGGGGCTTTTTGCGGAATTGTGCAGACTTACGGAAGACAGCGAGAGTCGATAGCCGACCCGGGGGAACAGCGTGCGGGGCAAGACGCTCCCAACGGGACAAGCGGAAAAAGAGGACGCAAACAATCTAAGGTTGTGGCGGGATGTGACGGCACTTCCGCGTCGTTCCGGACAAGGAAACGCGGAAAACCGCCGGAGGGCAGGCCCTACCGATCGATCACATGCAGCCCTTCCTCGTCGGTTACGATGCACACCGCGCCGGGAAACTGGAAGACCCGGCGGCTGCGCGAGGAAAGGGCGGCCTCATCCAGACGAAAGACCGTCTCCGCCTGAGCCTGCCCGCGGCCATACCGGGAAAACAGCCCCGCATACACGCGGAGCCGGGCCGCCCGGGGCAGCCCGAGAAAGGCCTCTCGCGGCAGGAACAGCCCGGTTTCCCGCCGTTGCAGACGGGCGAATGCCGGCGCAAGCGTCTCTTCCCAGTAGGTTTCGTCCTCACGGGCCAGCTCCCAGAGCGAACGCACGGAACGCGAAAAAGCCGGGTTTTCGGCCTTGAGCAGCGGCATGACGTGGTTGCGGATGCGGTTGCGGCGAAAACGGTCGCTCCGGTTTGATCCGTCCTCAATCCATGCCGTTTCAATAGCCCGGAGAAAGCCTTCCAGAGCAGCGCGGGGGGTTCCCAACAGCGGCCTCAGCAGACGGCGTGCTCCGTCTACGGCCTTCATGCCGCCAAGACCGGGCCATCCGGCTCCCCGCACCAGCCGCATCAGCACGTCCTCGCCCAGATCATCGAGATGGTGTCCGGTTACAATCCAGTCGGCGTTCTCGGCCTTCCGCAAGGCTTCGAAAAAAGCGTAACGCACCCGGCGTCCGGCATCTTCAAGCCCGAGTCCTTCCCGCCGCGCCAGCTCACCCACGTCCTCTCTCCGCACCACGCAGGCAACCCCAAGCCGCTCCGCAAACCGCCGGGCGGCTTCGGCCTCTCCGCCGCTTTCGGGACGAAGCCCGTGATCCAGATGTGCCAGCACCAGCGGAACCCCGAGACAGCGCAGAATCACCGCCAAAGCCGTAGAATCGGCTCCGCCGGAAAAGGCCACAATCGCCTTTCGCGGAAGCCCTCCACAAAGACCTTGCACAAACCGCCCCACCTCCATGCACAGGCGCGCCTGCGCCGACGGCAAATCCCGCATCCGGGAAGGCAAGGGCTGATCCGACATACAACGCTCCAACAACCGCGCCCGCTCTCCAGTGCCGCAATCGGACATTCCAGCCAGCAGTGCCGCAACCGGGGAACAGGGATTCGATAAACACAAACGTCTTTGGAGGTGGAGGGATGGGGAAGGGAGGAGGAAACCTTTCTCCAGAAAGGTGCCTCCTCCCTTCCCCCGCAAACGCTCTTCTCTCTGCTCCCTACTCGCCCCGCGACTCAAGCCACAGCAGACGCAACCCCTCAAGCACGAGATCCGGCCGCACAAGATCGAAACAGTCCACCACGCGGGCAACATCCGGAGCAAAGCCGCCCGTGGCGACAAAGGCAACCGGGCCTTCCAGCGTTGTGGTCAAACGGGCGTACAGCCCCTCGGTCATGGAGGCGAACCCAAACAGGAAACCGTGGTTCAGACTGGTCACGGTGCTCCGGCCCACAATGGGAGAGTCCGCCTGTGCCGCCAGCGCAATGCGCGGCAGCTGCGCCGTGCGCGTCGCCAAGGCTCCCAGCGAGGACATCACGCCGGGGCAGATCAGCCCTCCGAGATAGGCATTCCCGGTCACGCAGTCAAAGTTCGTTGCCGTGCCGTAATCGACCGAAACCACGGAACGCACCTCCGGCAGCAGACGGCGCGCTCCGAACGCGCCCACCAGCCGGTCTGCCCCGACTTCCGTAGGCCGCTCGTAGCGATTTTCCAGCGGAATGGGCAAATCCCGATGCGCGAAACGAGGCTTCAGCTCCAGAAAACGCTCACAGGCATGGGTCACCAGCGGATTCATGCCCGGAACCACGGAACTGATCACGCATCCTTCCAGTGCGACCTTTCCCGGCCCCGTGGCAGGCGTCCCGAACCCGGCATGGCCGAGCAGAAAGGCCAGCTGAAGGCCCAGGCCGTCCCCGCTCTGGCGGGTATCCGTCGGCAGCGTGTAGGAGGCAAGCAGGCCTTCCCTGCCCGCCACACCGATTTTCAGCGACGTGTTGCCGATGTCGATGAGCAGCGCGTGCATGGCTACTTGTCCCACGAATGCGGTGCCGATTCACGCTTCCAGTCGGCGACGGCCTGACGGACTTCTTCAGCCTTCGCCGGATCATCCAGCTTCTTGTAGTGCTCGGCAAAGACATGGAGGTAGGTCGCACCGCGCGGCGCAAACAGCCCCTTCACCCGGCACCACAGCGGATCAAGGGCTTCCACGAAGTCTTCCAGAATGCTGTTGGTGATGGTTTCCATGAAGGACTGATGATTCCGGTAGGCGAACATATACAGCTTGAAGCTCTTGGATTCCACGCACTTCTGATCGGGGATGAACTCGACCACGATGGTGCCGAAGTCGGGCTGCCCGGTCACGGGGCACAGGGACGTATATTCGGGGAAGGCCATGCTGATGACATAGGGACGATTGGGGAAGCGATTGGGAAAGGCTTCCAGAAGATGCACACCGGGGCCGCCTTCGGGCTGGGGGAGGCGTCCGGTGCCGAGAACGGTAAGCTGGGCGGTCTGATCGCCGCCGTTGGTCATGGTCATGATTGCTCCTGAACGGTGGAAAGGCCACAAGGCCCATCCACGGGCTTGTCTGTGGAAAAAAGGGAGGATACACTGAACCGACGCGCAAGGGAAGGCTCCTTCCCGGCGTTGCCGCCCGGCTTCCACGCCGGAAGGGATCGCGCGGCCCGTCTCTTGTCCGGCAGACCGACGGAATCAGAAAAGGAGGCTTCCCGTGACCGAAACGTTTCACACCCTCAGCCTGATCGCCTGCGTCGAAGGCGAAATCCTCCCCCTCGTCTTCCTTCCCGCCACAACCGCACACGCCGCCTTTCCGGCGCACGGCCTTGCAGCGCGCCCGCTTCCCGATCTCAACCACAACTGGCGCGTGGGAACGCGCCTCTACGACGCCTCGGGCATCGCCCTGTTCAAGGTCGTGGGGCGCGTCTTCCTGCCCGCCGCTCCCGGCTCCGTCGAGGCGCACGCCCAGCTCTGCCCCCTGCTTGAAGCCCTCACCGACATCGAGTCCGGCATCCGTACCCTCGCCGCCCGGCGCGAACACTGGGCACTGGCATGGATCACCCTTTCCGACAAAGGTTCCGCGGGCCTTCGCACGGACGAAAGCGGCCCGCTCATGGCCGCCGACACCCGCGCCCGGCTGCCGCTGTGCCACGAGCAGGGCTTTCTGCTGCCCGACGATCCGCAGGCCCTGCGCGGGCTGGTCATGGAGCTTGCGCTCGGACAGGGCTATGATCTGATCCTGACCAGCGGCGGCACCGGGCTTGCTCCCCGCGACACCACGCCCGAAGCCCTGATCCCGCTGCTCGATCGCCGCCTGCCCGGATTCGAGCAGGCCATGATGCAGGCAAGCCTCGCCAAGACGCCCTCCGCCGCCATTTCCCGCGCCATCGCCGGAACCATCGGCCAGACCATCATCATAACCCTTCCCGGAAGCCGCAAGGCCGTTTCCGAAAACCTCGCCGCCGCGCTTCCCGCCCTTGGGCATGCGCTGGAAAAGCTGCATGGAGATCCCTCCGACTGCGGCAAGGCATAAGCTGTCCGGCGGCCCCGGAAGACGCACCCGCCGGGCCGCCCTCCCCGGATTTTCCCCCTGCTTTTTCCTTGTGGCGAAGTACGGGTTGCGGTAGAGATGCGGTTTGACCAAGGAGAGAACCATGACTACAGCACCCAGGGTGCGTATCCTGTATCTGCGGGATGCGCGGGCCGTCTACGCGGCAAACGGAGCCGAGGGCCTGCGCTACGCCACTTCAGGCTCGGTGGGGCTTGATCTGCGGGCCTGCATCGACGAGGAAGAAACGTCCATTCCGGCAGGGGGACGCCTTGCCATTCCTTCCGGCATCGCCATCGAACCGCTTGCCGCGGGCATTGCCGGGTTTGTCTATTCCCGCAGCGGACTCGGGGCCATGCAGGGCCTCACCGTCGCGCAGGGAGTCGGCGTCATCGACCCCGACTATCGCGGAGAAATCGCCGTCGTCCTTCTCAACACGTCGGGCGAGGAACGCCGCCTCCGACGAGGCGATCGCATCGCGCAGCTTGTATTTCAGCCCGCCTTTCAGGTGGACATCGAAGAGTCCGAAACGCTGGGGGACACCGGACGCGGAGCCGGCGGATTCGGACACACGGGAACCAACTAGACGGCAGACGCCGTTTTCCATGAGCTTTCCGGCGACTGCCGGACAGGAGACTTACCATATGAGCACTTCCTCTCTCGCCACGATCAAGGCCCGCGAAGAATCCCTTCTCTGCCGGACGTACGGTCGCTACCCTGTCAGCATCGCCAGCGGCAATGGCTCCAGAGTCACCGATCTCGACGGCAAGGAATACGTTGACCTGCTGGCGGGCATCGCCGTTACCAGCCTCGGGCACTGCAACGAGGAAATCGCGCAGGTCATCGAAAAGCAGGCCCGCAAGCTCATCCATGTGAGCAACCTCTTCTATCAGGAAGAGCAGCTTGATCTTGCCGAGGAACTGCTTTCCCTCAGCCACTTTGACAAGGCGTTTTTCTGCAACTCCGGCGCGGAAGCCAACGAAGCCCAGATCAAGCTCGCCCGCCGCTACATGCAGCGGGTCAAGAATGTGGATGCCTTTGAAATCATTACGCTGGACAAGGCCTTCCACGGGCGCACCTACGCGACCATGGCGGCTACGGGCCAGCAGCGTTTCCAGGACGGCTTCGCGCCTATCCCGGACGGCTTCACAACCGTGCCCTGGGGCGATCTGGACGCCCTTGAGTCCGCCATCACCCCGAAAACCGCCGCCGTGCTCGTGGAAATCGTGCAGGGCGAGGGCGGCATCCGGCCCATGACCGCCGAATACGCCAGAGGCATTGAGGCGTTGTGCCGCAAGCACGGCATCCTCTTCCTCGTGGACGAGGTGCAGGGCGGCCTGTTCCGTACGGGCAAGCCGTGGGCCTTCCAGCATTTCGATCTCAGGCCGGACGCCATTTCCTGCGCCAAGGCCCTCGCCAACGGCCTGCCCATGGGCGCGATGATGACGACCGACGAAGTCTCGAAGGGCTTCGTGACCGGCAGCCATGCCACCACCTTCGGCGGCGGGGCCATGACCTCCGCCGTAGCGTCCAGGGTTGTGCAGATCATGAAGCGCGACCGTCTTGACGAACGCGCGGCGCACCTTGGCGAAACCTTGATGGAAGCCGTCCGCCGCATCGGGGAAAGGCATCCCGGAACCGTCAGGGAAGTGCGCGGCCTCGGGCTGATGATCGGCATCGAGCTGGCCTTCCCCGCCAAGGACGTCTGGGAAGAACTGCTCCGCCGCGGCTTTATCTGCAACCTGTCGCACGAGGTCGTCCTGCGCCTGCTTCCGGCCCTCAACATCCCGGAAGAGGATCTTCTCGCCTTTGCCGCCGCGCTGGAAGCCATCCTCGCCGCCAGGAGCTAGTCCCTATCGGCAAGAACGCTTTTGAGGGGGAACCGGGGCGTTGCCCCCCCGGGAGGAATCGCCCCCCGGCCCCCTCGCCACCGTTGTGCGAGGCCGCCTGTTGGCCCGGCCCGCCGCACAGCCCCCCTACCAAGGAAACAGACCATGATCGTCGATCACATCAGCAACTGGCGACGCTACGGCTTCGGCCCCGCATGGGAAGAAGTCATGCAGTGGCTTGAACACTACGCCCCCGGCAATGGCGGCTCCCTTGCCGCGCTGGAAGACGGCGTACACCCCGTGGCGGGAGCCTTCATCAACGTGGCTACCCTCACCTCCCGCATCCGTTCGGAATACCGTTACGAATACCACAAGCGTTTCTGTGACGTTCAGATGGTGCTGGAAGGCCGCGAATGGCTGTACAACGCCGCCACCAACGGCCTTGTGCCTGCCGGGGAGTTTGATACACAAAGCGATGTGGGCTTTTTCAGCCCCGATCCGGCTGAAGTGAGCCGCGTAACGCTGGCACCCGGAACCTTTGCCCTGCTCTTCCCGTGGGATGCACACCTTCCCGCCATCGCTGTAGACGGCGTGCAGGCGCATCTGCGTAAATGCGTAGGCAAAATTCCGCTTGAAGCTCTCCGCCTCTCTTGATGACGCATTCCGGGCATGGGCCTTCCCCTTTCGAAAAAGGCCCATGCCCGGAAGAAGACAGCGCAGAAAACTGCTTGCAACGAGACTGATTTTCGGGCAAACCTGCGGGCTTCCCGGAGGAAGGTCCGCCGGGCTACGTTTTCCCCGCTTCACGTCAAAGAAAGAGGACAAGAATGGATATTTTCGATCAGGCGCAGGAACTGGAACGGCTCGCACGCGAAACGGCTCTCCAGCGCGCCCGCTCTACCCAGTACTGGGAAGGGCCGGAATGGATCAACGGTCAGGCCTGCTGCCGCGAATGCGGCGAACCCATTCCCCAAAAACGTCTGGAAGCCCTGCCCGGAGTCGGCCTGTGCCGCGCCTGTCAGGAAGAACGGGAACGCGAAAGTTTCTGATTCCCGCCTTGAAACATCCGGGGGGAAGCCCCTTCCCCCCTTTACCCTCCCGCGTCCGCGAACGTGGGTTTTTCCCGGACACGCCGTGACAAGACCCGCTCTCCCCTCCGACTCTCCCCGCAAGATTCCCCTCGGCCCCGTTCCCCGCTGGCTGCTTGGCCTGCTGCTCGGCCTGGCGACCTATGCCGTGGCCTTCTTCCTCCGCCTTCAGGAGTGGCCTTCATGGCAGGAGGCGGAATACCGCCTCGGCAATGAAATGCTCCTCGCCACCCATGATGCCTATCACTGGGTCGCCGGAGCCGAAGGGTTCGAGTTCGGCGCGGGACATCCCATGTCGGAGCTGCTCCGCATCCTTGCCCTGATGACGGGAACGGACCCCGCACAGGTGGCCTTCTGGCTGCCTCCCGTCATGGCCAGCCTCGTGGCCCTGCTGGTCTTTTTCTGGGCCTGGAGCATGGGGAGCATGGAAGCCGGGTTCTGCGCGGGCATCCTTGCCTCGCTTGCTCCGGGCTTTCTTGCCCGCACCCTGTTCGGCTATGCCGATACCGACCTTGTAACGCTGTTTTTGCCGCTGCTTATCGGACTGGCTCCGGCGGCTTGGGCCATGCGCTTTCTGCGCCATCCGCTGGCCCTGCCTTTCCAATGGTTCCGGAGATGGACGAAACGGCCCATCCCCATCGCGCTCGAAGCTCCGGGACACCAGCCCTACGCGCTGATTTCCGCCCCCTGGATACTCGCTCTTGGCGCAAGCGGGCTCCTCGCCTGGTGGTCACAGGAGTGGCACTCCATGTTCCCGTACATCGTGCGCTACAACGTCGGGCTGCTCGGAGGCATGGCCCTGCTGCTGGCCCGCCCCGGCGAGCACCGTTCCGCCCTCCTCGTTGCGCTCGCCTATGCGCTGCCCGCTCTGGGCGGCCCTTCGGGAGCCATCTTTTCCCTGCTGCTTTTTGTCGCCGTGGCGGGCCGTGAACGGGCCTTCGTCGGCCAGCTCCACCGCCCCGCGGTGCTGGCCGCCTTCTGGCTGCTTGCCGCCGTGCTTCTTGTGGACATGCATGTCCTCAACACCATGCTCCACCATGTGCAGGGCTACCTCAAGCGGGCGGGCGATACCGTTGCCGCCGGTTCTCCCGATCCGCTGGTTTTCCCTTCCGTGGCCCAGTCCATCATCGAAATTCAGGACCTGACGCTTTCCGAGATTCTGGTTTACTTCCACCCGTGGCAGCCCGTCGCCCTGCTGGGATTGCTGGGCTTTATGCTGGTCCTCTGTGCCCGTTCCGGGGCCTTGTTCCTCGTGCCGCTGGCCCTGCTTGCCGTTCTCAGCACCAAGATGGGGGGCCGCATGGTCATGTTCGGTGCACCGATCATTGCCCTTGGGCTGACCCTGCCCGTGGACTGGCTGGCCTGCACGCTCGGCGATATCCGGGCGAAGCGCGCACGCAGGATCTTCATCGTGGCCGGCCTCGTCACCGCCGCCATCATCGCCCTTGTGCCCAGCTGCCGGGAAACCGTCGCCACCCTCTGGAGCACGCTCGGCTGGCTCCGTTTCGTCATTCCCTGCTGCATCGCCGCCATGTTCTTCATCGGGCTTGGGCGGCAGCGGGGCTGGCGGCTGACGCTGGCTCTGGATGCCGTGGGACCGCACCTGCTCTATCGTGCGGCGGCGGTCATCCTCATGCTGATCATCGTTGTTCCCCCGCTGTCCGAGCTTATTCCCGCCATGACCCACGGTCCCATCCTCAACCGCCGCCATGCCGCCGGACTGCGGGAACTGCGGAACGCCACGCCG
The DNA here is from genome assembly GCA_964538355.1 of uncultured Lawsonia sp. Taxonomy (GTDB): domain Bacteria; phylum Desulfobacterota; class Desulfovibrionia; order Desulfovibrionales; family Desulfovibrionaceae; genus Bilophila. The sequence goes on from CAZIFC010000003.1 coordinate 148,186, forward strand.
GAAAACGCCATGATCTGGCACTGGTGGGACTGGGGTTATGCCACCCACCACTTTGCCCGGCGCGACACTATCGCGGACGGCGCGGAACACGGCGGCCCCTCGCTCTACCTGCCGGCGGCCGTCTACGCCACGGACGATCCCCGTTTCGCCCGCCAGATCATCAAGTTCACGGCGGTCCGGGACAATGTGCCGGGAAACGTATTCAAGGGAATGACCGCGGCACAGGCCGCCGACATCATCACCTGGCTGAACAATCCCGCCAATCCGCTCATTCAGGCCGAGGGCAAGCAGTATCTTGTGGTCAGCTTCGACATGCTGGATCTGGGATTCTGGATTTCCACCTTCGGTAGCTGGAACTTCCTTACCAAGGAAGGCCGCGGCTACGCGATCAGCATCGTTCCGCAAGCCCTTTCCTACCGGCTGGACAAGGGCGAAGTGGTCATGAAGGGAAGCAACGTCAACGTTCCCGCCGCCAGTATCGATGTCTTTTCCGACGGGCAGCTGGACCACCGTGACTATGTGAAGGCCCCCGAGTTCCTCCCGGACAACGACGCCATCAAGGCGTGGAAAGAGGACATGGACCGCCGCCGCAACGTGCATTTCCTCTTCAATCGGGTGACAGGCGAAAAACTCGTGATCGACGACCGCATGTACAACACGCTCATGGTGCAGCTGCTCATCTGCAACCCCGGCGATCAACGGTTTACGCCCTATTTCCGGCTCATTTTCGACAACGTGTTCTGCCGGATCTACGAAGTGCTGTAGTTCCTCCGCACGCCCCGGCCCTGCGGACCCAAGCCCTGCATAAACGCAGGGAAACGGCGTCAGCCCGCACCGGATAGCCCTGCTTCCGGGCAGCGCAACCAGCCGGGAATACGCAAAAAGGCCCCGAACGAATCCATTCGGAGCCTTGCAAGCACAAACGCGCGGGTGTCCCGGCCTAGCCGATATACAGCTCCAGCAGGCCCTCCGGCGGCGTGATGCGGATGACTTCAGCATCAAGATCGATATCCGCAACAAACTCGGGCACGGCGGGAAGCAGGATCTCCTTGCCGTCCGGCGTGCGGATGGACCATGTTTCCTGTTCGCTGTGGAACAACACATGCTCCAGCGTGCCGAGCCGCTCTCCCGTCGCATCCAGAACAACGGAAAGCCCGATCATGTCGTGCAGATACACTTCGTCGTCATCCAGCTCCGGCAAGGCGGACTCGGGGACGAGCACGACCTGCCCGCGCAAAAATTCCGCCGTCGTTCGATCGGGAGCCTCCACAAAACGGATCAGCGGCGTGCCCTGATGCATACGCACCGTGTCCACGTCCGCCTTGCGGGGAGGCTTGTTCCCCGCCTGCAGATAGACATGGCCGCCGCGCAATAGCGCAATGGAATCCGCATAGTAATCAACCCGGATCTCGCCGCGGATACCGTGCGGACGAGTCAGGACGCCGATTTCGACCAAATCGTCAGGGATGGGGCGTCGTTCAGCCACGGGCTACTCCACGATTTCCAGCATGATGCGCCGATGCGCCTTGGAAGAGGCGGCCCCAAGCAGCGTACGCAGGGCACGGGCAGTCCGGCCCTGCTTGCCGATCACCTTGCCCAGATCTTCCTTGGCGACGTGCAGTTCCAGAACAGCACCCTGCTCCCCTTCCACCTCGGTGACCTGCACGTCTTCGGGCTTGTCCACAAGCCCCTTGGCGACAAATTCAACAAATTCTTTCATAGTGTACCTGACCTCTTCGGTGAGGGGATGTCCGCAGAAGCACCTTTCGGCAATGCGGGAAGGCTTCTGCCGCGCCTTCCCTGCCCGAAGGGACACACGGGAGGCAGCCAAAAGGGGAAATCCGCCGGTTTCGTTTGCAGTGCAAAAAAAGCGACCCGAGCCGACCCGCAGAGGCCGACCCGGGTCACTCAAAAACCGGATTGCAAAAACAAACTAGGCGTCGGCCTTCTTGGCGTACTGCTTCATGAGCGAACGCACGGTATCGGTCATTTCGGCACCGAGATCCATCCACTTCTGCACCTTGTCGGTGTCGATCTTGATGTCGGCGGGGGAAACCTGAGGGTTGTAGTAACCGAGGAATTCCAGCGGACGGCCATCACGACGGCTGGCGACGTTGGTAGCCACGATGCGGAAGAAAGAACGCTTCTTGTTGCCCATGCGGGTGAGTCTCAGCTTAACGGACATTGGAATACTCCTGTTGGTATCATAAATGTTGTCTTCAAAAACAAGGGAAAGATGCCTTGCGCCCTGTACGACTGGACCGGAAACTCGCCACCAGCCTTGCGGCCGGGGAATAACCGACCGGGTGCCGACACGGCCCGCAAACAGAAGAGGCTCAACGCTTTTTCTTGCGCTTCTGCCGTTCCGTTTTTTTCTTTTTTGTTGCGGATTTTCCGCTTCCCGGCAGACCGGGCATCCCTCCCATACCGGGAAGTCCGCCCATGCCGCCCATTCCGGGAAGCCCCCCCATTCCGGGGATGCCTCCCATGCCGGGCATGCCGCCCATTCCCGGAAGCCCGCCCATGCCCTTGGGCATCGGGGGCATTTTCGGCCCCTTGCCTTTCATCACCTGCTGCATCATCTGACGCATCTGGGTGAACTGGCGCAGAACCTGATTGACCTGTGCAACGGTCGTACCCGAACCGGCGGCAATACGCTGCCGGCGGCTGCCGTTGATCAGGTCCGGATTCCGGCGTTCCTTCATGGTCATGGAGTTGATGATGGCCTCGGTACGGGCCATTTCCTGCTCCGGAACCTTCAGGTCGCCAAGCTTGCCGGTCAAGCCGCCAAGTCCGGGGATGAGCTTGAGAATGCTTTCCAGCGAGCCGATCTTTTTCATCCGGCGCATCTGGGTACGGAAATCTTCAAAATCGAACGTGGCCTTCTGAAGCTTCTTGGCCATGGCCTCGGCTTCTTCCGCCTCGAAAGAGCTTTGCGCCTTTTCGATGAGGGTGAGCATATCGCCCATGCCGAGGATACGGCCCGCCACGCGCTCGGGGTGGAACACCTCGAGATCGGAAAGTTTTTCGCCTACGCCGACATACTTGACCGATGCGCCGGTAACGGACTTGATGGACAGGGCCGCACCGCCGCGGGCATCGCCGTCCATCTTGGTCAGCACAACGCCGGTCAGGGCCAGATCCCTGTTGAAGGCCTCGGCCACCGTCACCGCGTCCTGACCGGTCATGGCATCGGCCACGAACAGGATTTCCTGCGGCTGGACGGCGTTCTTGATGTCGACGAGTTCCTGCATCAGGGGGGCGTCGATATGCAGACGGCCCGCCGTGTCAAGGATCATCACGGTGCATTGCTTCTCGCGGGCATCTTCAAGGGCGGCCCGGACAATGTCCACGGGCTTCATGTCCGTGGTGGAGGCAAAGCAGGGGATGTCGAGCTGGCGGGCAAGCGTGCGGAGCTGATCGATGGCGGCAGGACGGTAGACATCCACGGGAACAAGGTACGGACGCATCTTCTGCTTTCGCAGGAGGTTGGCGAGCTTTCCCGCCGACGTGGTCTTACCCGAACCCTGAAGGCCGGTCATCATGATGATGCCGGGCTGTGCGCCGCGCAAGTCCAGCTCGGTGGTTTCACCGCCGAGCAAGCCGACCAGTTCGTCATGGACAGCCTTGACGAGCTGCTGGGTGGGGGTCAGGCTTTTTTGCACTTCCTGACCAAGCACGCGCTCGCGCACACGCTCCACAAATTCCTTGACGACCTTGAAGTTTACGTCGGCTTCCAACAGGGCAAGACGCACCTCGCGCAGGCCATCGCGGATGTTTTCCTCGGTGAGCTGCGCCCGGCCGCTCAGGGAGCGGAACGCGCTGGACAACCTGTCAGACAAACTTTCGAACATGCACTTCTCCGTAATGCGGGAACTTCACCATTTGCAAGCCCCAGAGCGTTACCCATCTTTTCCCTAAAAGTCAAGCTTCGGGTACACATTCCGCAGCACGGGAAGCATCCTTTCGGGTTCCGGCATCCCGCGGAGGAACAAGCGTTATGCCGAACTCGTCGGCGTACCGCTTCGACCACGCGCACAACTCGCGAAGCGCGGGAACCAACGCCCTGCCCCGCTCCGTCATGGCATATTCAACGTGCGGCGGGATAACCGGATATACGGTGCGGGAGACAAGCCCCGACCGCTCCAGCTCGCGAAGCTGAAGCGTCAGCATTTTCTGGGTAATCTCGCCCATGCTGCGCTTCAGTTCACTGAACCGCCTCGTCCCCTTTGACAAATGCCAGAGCAGAAACAGTTTCCACTTGCCGCCCACCAGATCCATCGCCAGTTCAAGCGAGCAGGAATACTGATCTTTCACTTGCTTCATACATCGCCTACAGTATCTTTTTCGATACTATAGGAAAAAAAAGTGCGTACTTGCAAGCGCACGGCATACCCGTATAGTACGGAAAACATTCTGGAGGCTTCCCATGAAGGACTTTCTTGATCTGGCACAGGCGCGCTATTCCGTCCGCTCATACCTTCCCCAGCCCGTCGAGCAGGAAAAGGTCACCCGGATTCTTGAGGCCGGGCGCATTGCTCCCTCGGCAAAAAACAGGCAGCCGTACAGGTTTCTGGTAGTCCAGTCCCCCGAAAGGCTGGAGCAGCTCGCGCAGCATACCAATGTGAAAGGCTATCCGCTTGCCATTGTCGTATGCAGCATACCTTCCGAAGCGTGGGTGCGGCCTTTCGACAAGCAGGTCAAAGCCGAAACCGACGCGGCCATTGCCGCCACGCACATGCTTCTGGAAGCGACCGAGCTGGGGCTGGGCAGCTGCTGGCTCGGGCTTTTCGAGCCTCCGACCATCCGTGAGCTTTTCGGGATTCCCGAGGGCATCGACCCGGAATATATCCTTACCATCGGCTACGCCGCGCAGGACGCCCGCCCGTCCGAGCGGCACACCCAGCGCAAGCCGCTGGACGAACTCGTCATCCGCGAACACTTTTAGGCGGCTTTCCCAATCCTGACAAAAACCCCGCCGCCCCGAGCGGCGCAAGCCAACCCTTTGGGAAACGCGAAAAGGCAATAAATCCCCGCTCACAGCGTCTGATCCAAGCTGAGGGGGCCGGGGGGCATCATGCCCCCCGGGAGGGTGCAGGGCCGCGCCCTGCCCGCCGGAGGCCCCTCCCCCTACCGCTTCGCGTAGGCCTTCGGCCCTTCAATATAATAGTCTCCCCCTTCAACATCGCCAACGACGATGACGGGGAAATCGACAACATCCATCGCCGCCAGAGCCTCGGGACCAAGCTCGGCATAGGCCAGCACCGTATAGGAACGGATACAGCGGGAAAGCAGCGCACCCGCGCCGCCGGTAGCCGCAAAGTACACGGTTCCGTACCGCTTCATGGCGTCCTTGACCGCCTGGGAACGGTTTCCCTTGCCGATCATCCCGGAAAGGCCCTTTTCCATCAGGCGCGGGGCATAGGCATCCATGCGCCCGGAGGTGGTCGGCCCGGCGGCACCGATGGCCTGCCCAGGCTTTGCCGGAGACGGCCCGACGTAATACACAATCTGATCCCGCAGATCCACCGGAAGCGGCTCGCCCCTGTCCAGCGTTTCCACCATGCGCTTGTGGGCGGCGTCGCGGGCCGCGTAGATGGTCCCGGAAATCAGGACCCTGTCACCGATATGCAGCGAACGCACCTTGTCCTGGGTGAGGGGCGTCGTCAAACGAATGGGTTCGGACACGTTCATTTCCTCATTTCCTCCTGACCGGCAGGAGGGGAAAAAGTGGCTACAGTTCCGCCTCGGCATGGCGGGCGGCGTGGCAGTTGATGTTCACCGCCACGGGGAGGCTGGCGATGTGCGTGGCACAGAATTCCACGTTGACCTTGAAGGCCGTGGTCGTGCCGCCCAGACCCTGCGGCCCGGTTCCAAGCTCGTTCAAGAGGCCGCACAGTTCTTCTTCCAGAGCCGCGTAGCGGGGATCCGCATTACGGGTATCCACATCACGCATGGCGGCGCGCTTGGCGCACAGACCCGCCAGCTCAAGCGTGCCGCCGATGCCCACGCCAACCACCATCGGCGGACAGGGGCTGGAACCGGCAGCCTTGACCGTATCCACAATAAATTTTTTCACACCCTCAATGCCGTCGGCGGGGACAAGCATCTTGAGCGCGCTCTTGTTCTCGCTGCCTGCGCCCTTGGGAGCCAGCTTCAGACGGATGCGATCTCCGGGCACAATCCGCACATGCAGAACGGCAGGCGTGTTGTCCCCGGTATTTTTGCGCTCGAACAGGGGTTCGGCTACGGAAGATTTCCGCAGATACCCTTCCGTATACCCCTTGGCTACACCGGCGTTCACGGCGTCCTCAAAGGAGCCGCCGACGATGTGCACATCCTGTCCGACTTCGGCAAAGACCACGGCAAGGCCGGTGTCCTGACAGATGGGCGTACTTTCGGAAGCGGCAATATCGGCATTGAGCAGAAGCTGGCGGAGCACATCCTGTCCGGCAGGGGAAGCTTCGCGTTCCAAAGCCTCCTCAATGGCCCGATACATCACCCCGGGCAGACGGCAGCAGGCGGAAACAGCCAGTTCCGCCACGGCATCCGTTATGGTTGAAACATGAATTTCGCGCACGGCATTATCCTCAAGGAAGAAAGACGTAACCAAACGATCCGACCTCTGACGCAAAAACACCGGCGAAGCGAACTTCGCCTTTTCCAAGCCTCCCATCATCTAGCACGCAAACGTACAACGCACAAGAACCCTTGCACAAAAAGGCGCAATCCTGCCGCCGCAAACCCCTCTCTGCCATCTTGCCGTGCGCGCCCTAAACGGGTATGGTTGTTGGCTTGAAACAAAATCGGCGTTTCCCGCAACGCCGGAGAGCAACCACAACCATCAGGATAGGCCTCATGAGCAACCATTTTGAAGGACTTGGCAAAACCTGGCTGACCCTTTTGAACGATCCCGAGAAAGAAGTTCCCGCCATCGTCCTACAGGCGATGCAGAACGGCAGAACCCGGGATTGTTGGCAGAAAAAGGATTCCAAGGCGGAAACCATGGTTCTGGCCTGGCCGGTGGAGTCAAGCTTTCGCGCGGGCGTGACCATACACGGGAAACAGGAGGAAGAACTCCGCCCCGTGTCCGTCTATCCCCTGCTGGAGGGTGCTCCCAACGATATGACCGTTGACGAGATCTACCCCTGGGCCAACGGGACCGAGGGCGAAGTCGCCGCCTGCTGCAACGAAAACGGCAATCCCCTGTGGTTCTATTCTCCCTTCCTTTTCCGCGATCAGGAAAACCTGACGCCCGGCGTCCGCCATACCTTCCTGATCGGCGGGCTGGCCTACGGGCTGCGCCGCGCTCTCCTTGATGAAATGACCATCACCGAAGGCGTTGAATACGAACGCTTTGTGGCGGCATGGCTGGAGCAGAACCCCGGAAAAACCCGCCTTGAGGCTCCCCAGCTTACCGTGGATCTCAAGGGCGCACGCATCCTTGTCCCGGATGAAACCGCCTGCCAGTACCAAATCCGCGTTCCCGTCACGTCGGTGGAAGAACTCCAGTTCGGTGAAGAAAAGATCTTTGTGCTGATCGTGGAATTCGGACTCAATACGCCGAACCCGCTCCGCTTCCCCCTCTACGCGCCTGAGCGCGTCTGCAAAATCGTGCCGCAGGCCGGGGACGAAATCGACGCCATCATCTGGTTGCAGGGCCGCATCATCGACTAGCCGCCGCGCCCGGTGCGGCAGGCTCCGAAACGCCTCCCAGACAAGCCATATTCCAGAACAGGCCGCCTTCGCGCGGCCGCATAGCGACTTAAAAGGACACTGACATGCGCAGCCAAAAAATGACGTCCGGTCTCGAAAAGGCTCCCCACCGTTCCCTGCTCTATGCGCTCGGCATGACCCGCGAAGAAATGCGCCGCCCGCTCATCGGCGTGGTGAACGCCGCCAACGAGGTGGTTCCCGGCCACCTGCACCTCGGCAAAATCGCCGAGGCGGTCAAGGCGGGCATCCGCATGGCCGGCGGCACGCCCATGGAATTCCCCGCCATCGCCGTCTGCGACGGCCTGGCCATGAACCATGAAGGCATGCGCTTCTCCCTGACCTCCCGCGAAGTCATCACCGATTCCATCGAGATCATGGCGACGGCCCACCCCTTTGACGCGCTGGTCTTCATTCCCAACTGCGACAAGATCGTGCCCGGCATGCTCATGGCGATGATGCGCCTGAACCTGCCCTCCATCATCATGAGCGGCGGACCCATGCTCGCCGGACGCAGCAATACCGACCTCATCAGCGTGTTTGAAGGCGTCGGCGCGGTCCGCAACGGAACCATGACCGAAGACGAGCTGGAAGACCTGACCGAAAACGCCTGTCCCGGCTGCGGCTCCTGTTCCGGCATGTATACCGCCAACACCATGAACTGCCTCTGCGAGGCCATGGGCGTAGCCCTGCCCGGCAACGGCACGACGCCCGCCGTCTCCGCCGCCCGCATCCGCCTCGCCAAGCAGGCCGGGATGCAGGTCATGGAACTGCTCAAGAAGAATATCCGCCCCCTCGACATCGTGACCGAGCAGTCCGTGCACAACGCCGTTGCCGCCGACATGGCTCTCGGCGGCTCCACCAACACGACGCTGCATCTGCCCGCCGTGTTCGGAGAGGCCAACCTGCCCCTGACCCTGAGCATCTTTGACGAGATCAGCCGCAAGACGCCCAACATCTGCAAGCTTTCCCCCGCCGGAACCCAGCACATCGAAGACCTGCACAACGCCGGCGGCATCCCCGCCGTCATGTCCGCCCTGCTGGAAAAGGGGCTTGTGCACGGCGAAGCCCTTACCGTGACCGGAAAGACCGTTGCCGAAAACCTGAAGGATCTCAAGGCGCGCATCCTCGATCCGAACGTTATCCGCATCGACAATCCGTATAACAAGGAAGGCGGCATCGCCATTCTGCGCGGCAACCTCGCTCCTGACGGCGCAGTGGTGAAGCAGTCCGCCGTGGCTCCCGAAATGATGGTTCGCGATGTCAACGCCCGCGTGTTCAACAGCGAAGAGGAAGGCGTGGAAGCCATCCTCGGCGGCAAGATCAAGAAGGGCGACGTGGTGGTCATCCGCTACGAAGGCCCCCGCGGCGGGCCGGGCATGCGCGAAATGCTCACCCCCACCTCCGCCATCATGGGCATGGGCCTTGGTGCCGATGTGGCCCTCATCACCGATGGACGCTTCAGCGGCGGCAGCCGTGGCGCAGCCATCGGGCACGTTTCGCCCGAAGCCGCCGACGGCGGGCTTATCGGCCTCGTGCAGGACGGCGACACCATCCATATCGATATCCCCGCCCGCAAGCTGGAGCTGGTGGTTCCCGAAGCGGAACTCGAGGAACGCCGCAAGCATTTCGTGCCCGTGGAAAAGGACGTCAAATCTCCCTTCCTGCGCCGCTACGCCAGGCTCGTGACCTCCGCCGCCACCGGCGGCGCATACCGTAAGGTCTGAAACGGCAGCGGCTCCGCTTGTCGGACAGCCTGAATGACCGAAAGGCGCACTGAACAGACAGTGCGCCTTTCCTTATTCCTTTATGGCAGCCGGATTGCCTCCTGCTTTGCACGCAACAAAATAGCCCCTCGCGAACATGTCGCAAGGGGCTTTGTGTGCTGGTGGGCCATCGGTGACTTGAACACCGAACCAACTGATTAAGAGTCAGCTGCTCTACCAATTGAGCTAATGACCCGAATATTTCGGTTGCGCTCAACGCGCGAAGTGGGATGTACCTAAATCAGGGTGTGGTGTCAACTGTTTTTTCTCTCTGCCCGCACATTTTTTCTTCCCCAAAAGCGAAACCCTGTAAAAAACCTCAACGCCAAGAGCCGCAATACCGCGAAAACGCGCTTCTTCCATACGGGGAACCGCTCCGTAGACTCATGGCATGCACCTCCAAAAGCTGCTGCGTCCCGCACCCCGCAGCTCCTCCGGCCCTCCTGTTCCGCAGGCCCGCCCTGCACGCGTCCCCTGCTCAAAACCTGCGAACAAACAGGCTCCGGCTTTTGACGTGGCGCGGCGCATCAGTCCCCTCCCCTTCTTTTCCCTTGCTTGCGTGACGGGGGGAGAGTGGTTACACTTACACACTGCCACTAACCCATCAGGATCTTTCCTGAGGAGAATACCATGAAAAAATTGCTTTTGCTTGCGGCGTTGACGCTGTGCGCCGCGCCCGCGTATGCCGCGCCCGACCGCTTTGCCCAGATGGACAAGAACGGCGACGCCAAGGTCGACTGGGAAGAGTTTCAGGCCGCCATCCCCGGCATGAAACGCCCGGCTTTCGACACCATCGATGCCGACAAGGACGGCAGTATCAGCCGCGACGAGTGGGATGCCTTCATGAAGAACCATATGGGCGGACAGAAGGCTCCGGCCGGTATGGGCATGGGCGGCATGCCTCCCGCCGGGGGAATACCCCCCAAGGCTGACGCCGACAAGCCCCTTATCCAGCCGCCCGCACAGCAGAAGGCCGCTCCGGGCATCGTTCCTCCGAAAAACTAACCTCACGGGGCCGCAAGGCCCCATAAACGCCAGCCGCCCTCTGAAGGCGGCAGCATAAGGATCTTTATGAACATGGATGCTTCCCCCACGGAAACGACTTCCTCCACGCCGGAATCCACGGTCGGCCAGGACTTTCTGCACGTCCGCATCAATCAGGACAACGCCTCCGGGCGGTTCGGGCAGAAGGTACATACCCGGTTTCCTCCCGAACCGAACGGCTACCTGCACATCGGGCACGCCAAGTCCATCTGCATCAACTTCGGGCTGGCGAAGGAATATCAGGGCCTGTGCAATCTGCGCTTTGACGACACCAACCCGGTCAAGGAAGATACGGAATATGTGGATTCCATCCGCGAAGACGTGCACTGGCTCGGCGGCGAGTGGGATGATCGGGAATTTTACGCCTCCAACTACTTTGATCAGCTCTACGCGTTTGCAGAACAGCTGATCCGCGACGGCAAGGCCTATGTGGACAGCCAGAGCGCGGAAGAGATCCGCGCCAGCCGCGGCACGCTGACCCAGCCGGGGACCGAAAGCCCCTACCGGAACCGCACCGTGGAGGAAAACCTCGATCTGTTCCACAGAATGCGCGACGGCGAGTTTGCCGATGGCGAGCATGTGCTGCGGGCCAAGATCGACATGGCCTCTCCCAACGTGGTCATGCGCGACCCCACGCTCTACCGCATCCGCCACGCCGAGCACCACCGGACCGGCAACACCTGGTGCGTCTACCCGATGTACGACTTCACGCACTGCCTGTCCGACTCGCTTGAAGGGATCACCCACTCCATCTGTACGCTGGAGTTCGTCAACAACCGCGAGCTGTACGACTGGGTGCTCGACGCCCTGAACGTGTACCATCCCCAGCAGATCGAGTTTGCCCGCCTCGGCCTGACCTATACCGTGCTCTCCAAGCGCAAGCTCATCCAGCTGGTCAAGGGCGGCTTCGTGCGCGGCTGGGACGATCCCCGCATGCCCACCATCTGCGGCATGCGCCGCCGCGGGTATACGCCCGAATCCATCCGAGACTTCTGCTCCCGCATCGGCGTGGCCCGTGCGGAAAACCTTGTGGAATACAGCCTGCTGGAATTCTGCGTGCGCGAGCATCTGAATGCCATCGCGCCCCGCGTCATGGCCGTGCTCGATCCCGTCAAGGTGGTCATTGAAAACTACCCCGAAGGACAGGTGGAATGGTTCGACATGCCCTTCAGCCCCGACGGCAGCGTGGAAGGCAGCCGCAAGGTTCCCTTCAGCCGGGAAATCTACATCGAGCGCGATGACTTCCGCGAAGATCCGCCGAAGAAGTTCCATCGCCTGTTCCCCGGTTCGGAAGTGCGCCTGCGTTATGCCTACTACATAACCTGCACGGATGTGATCAAGGATGCCGACGGCAAGATCATCGAGCTTCGCTGCACCTACGATCCCGAAAGCAAGGGCGGTTCATCGCCTGATGGCCGCAAGGTCAAGGGGACGATCCATTGGGTTTCCGCCGCCCACGCCGTTCCTGCCGAAGTGCGGCTGTACGACCATCTGTTCACGTCCCCCACGCCCGGCAACCCGCCGGAGGGCACGGAATTCACCGATCTGCTCAACCCCGACTCCCTGCGCTCCGTCACCGCGCAGCTCGAACCTGCTCTGGCGGCCTTCCCTGCGGGGACGCGGGTGCAGTTTGAACGCCTCGGCTACTTCTGCGCCGACCCGGACGGCACCCCCGAGGCTCCCGTCTTTAACCGGACGGTGACGCTCAAGGACTCTTGGGCGAAGATCGAAAACAAGCAATAACACGGCAACCACCGGGTTGCCTCAGGGCCGTGCGGCGAACATCCGTCGCACGGCCCTTTTGTGCCGAATATCCCGTACAACACCCGGAAAGGCATACCCTTTCACCAGCACAGGCGTTAGATAAATGAAGCCTTGCGGGTAAACGGCCTCCGTGCTAGAGCTTCCCCGTATCGTGAGTATAACTTTTTTGACAAGCGGTTTGCTTGCCGTTTTTTTCGAGGCATGCCATGATTTTTCCCCGTTTTTTCCATTTTTGCATGACCGCGCTGCTGGGTGCGGCTTGCCTGCTGTCCCCTGCGAATGCCTCCGCCGCTGCGGGCACTGTGCTGGATGGCCGGGCCATCCTGAAAATGAGCAAGGGGAGCGATCTGTGTGCACTGACCTTTGACGACGGGCCGAGCCTCCACACCGAACGGCTGATGAACATCCTGCGGGAACGGGGCATTCGCGCCACGTTCTTTGTCGTCGGCAAGCAGGTGAAGGCCCACCCCGAGATTGTTGTCCGGCTCCATCAGGAAGGGCATGAAATCGGCAACCACACCTATTCCCACAAGTCGCTGCGCCACCTTCCCCCGGAGGCACAGCGCAGCGAACTTGTCAGCGTCCAGACCTCGCTGCGGAATCTCGGCATAATTTCACATTATATCAGGCCGCCTTACGGAAATTTTGACGCCAATACCGTCGCCATTGCCAAATCACTGGGTTCCGACATCATGCTGTGGTCCATCGACAGCATGGACTGGGCGCAGCGGGCCAGCATCAGCACCATGAAGACGCTCGTCAGCGGCCAAAAGCTGCGCGGGGTGTTCCTTTTCCATGATACGCACGAGCAGACCATTGATGCCCTTCCTGAAATCCTTGATCGCCTGATCGCGGACGGCTGCCAGTTCGTAACTGTTTCAGAATACCTCAACGCGCTCCGCAAGGACGCGCTGCCGGAAGGCGTCAGGATTGCCCATCCCACCCCGCCCCTTCCCAGGCCCGCACAGGCCCGGCAGGAAGCTCCCAGCCAGGAGATGACCCGGCAGGAAACGGAAGACGCCCCCGACAGGCAGCACTTCCAGCCCGGTGACGTACACGAGATCAGGCGGCCTCTTGCCCCCAAAACAGAGGTGCAAAACGCCCCGAGCCAGCTGTCCGGACACTCCGCGGCAGATGGCTCGGCGGGGACCGCGCAGGAAACATCCATCATGTAGTGATGCCAAACAAAAAAGGGAACCGAGGTTCCCTTTTTTGCTGTCGTCCCAACGGCTATTTGCCGCAACACTTCTTGAACTTTTTGCCGGAGCCACAGGGACAGGGTTCATTACGCCCAACCTTGGGGGTTTCGCGGCGGTAAGGGTCCTGACCGTGGACATTGCCGTCCACATAGTACCAGCGGCCATCCTCATGGCGGAAGAAGGCGTCTTCCTTCAGGGACTGGGGCATCCCATTGACAGAATAGCGGGCTTCAAAGGATACTTCGCCGGTCTCGTCGCCTTCCGCTCCGTCCTTGGTGGTGAAAATTTCAAGGCCTTCCCATTCGACGGCTTCGGACCACTTCTTCATGTCCTCGTGATCGGCCTCGTCACGGATGCTCGGATGGACTGTATCGTTGAGATAGTCATACTTTCCAAGAGTATGCGCCGTATACCGGGAGCGCATGAGGGCTTCGGCGGTCGGGGCGGCTTCACGGCCTTCGATGTAGGGTTCGCAGCAGGCTTCATAGGGGCGGTCGGAACCGCAGGGGCACAGGGACATGAGGTTTTCCTCCGAGGATAAGGCAGGTGCAAAACCTGCGTGATGGTTTGGGGACTGGTTACGGTTTCGCGCCTTCGGAGTCAAGCCCGGCCTTGAAAACCAAAACAGCCCGCTTGTGGGCGGGCCGTTATGGGAGGAAGAAGTGATGAAGAAAGAAGAAAGGAATTACTTTTTATTAAGCAATCTCCGTGCCAAAAGAAAACGCTTGCTCGTTTTTTACATTTAAGCAAAAAAACTGTATTGTTACAATACAAAATGAAAAACGCGCAATTCCGCCGGGTGTGTCATAATTTGTACCCCTCAAAATATCCTCTTGGTATCCGGGATGGGGCAAACAAAAATTTTTACCGGGAGAACGACCATGCAAGCCATCGGCATCATAGGATTCAGCAACTCCGGCAAGACAACCCTTATTTCCCGTCTCTCCGAATGTCTGGAAGCGCGGGGGCTTCGTGTCGCCATTGCCAAGCATACGCATCACGAGCTGGACAAGCCTGATACGGATACGGCCCTGCTGATGGGCCCAAAGCGCACCATCGTCGGCCTGAGCAATACCGGAGAAGGCCGCGGCGAGGCCATGATCCACTGGGGGCACCCCTGTTTTCTGCGGGATATGGTTCCCCTGCTTGATGCCGATATCCTGCTGGTGGAAGGCGGCAAAAGCCTTGGCTGGCTGCCGCGCATCCTCTGCCTGCGGACAACCTCCGAACTGCTGGCGGCCCTCCCCGAAGGCTGCAAGGCCCTGCGTCCCGAGCTGGCACTGGCAACCTACGGCGACAACACCCTGCCCGGCCTCCCCTCCTACACGGCGGAAGAGCTGGACAGGCTGGTTGACTTGATCCTCGAAAGGGCCTTCCTGCTGCCGGGGCTTGATTGCGGAGCCTGCGGCGAGCCGGACTGTGCCGCCATGACCGCCCGCATTGTTGCCGGAGAAAAGCAGACCACGGACTGTGCTGCCTCACGCGGAAGCATCGAATTGGCGGTCAACGGACAGCCTGTTGGGCTGAACCCCTTCGCCGCGCAGATACTTTCCGGCGGCATCCGCGGCATGCTTGAAGCCCTCAAGGGCGTTACGCCCGGAGGCGAAATAACCATACGGCTCAGAGGGTAGCTCCCTACAAACCTGCGCGCTGCATGCAGCAGCCCGCTCCGCGTCTCCAGCTCCATCTCTCTTCCACTGCTTTTCTTCCTTTGAAGAACGCATTGCGGCGGCAGAGACGGATTTGGAGACGTTTCTTTTTATTCATATATCTTTTTTATTCATTCATAAGCCTATAAAAAAGAGTGCGTTGCAGCACATTGTTTCTTCAGGGCCGTTTTGCCGCCAAGACAGGAATATGCAACGTATCGTAAAAAATACTGGGATGTTCCATGAAAAACGTTTTCCGTGTGCATGGTGTACGGGCTGTGATTGACAGTTTATTCACATTTGGATAACCCAACATCACGACCAGAACGTTTCCAGATTATTGCTGTCTTTTCCCTTGCAAACACAGGAGAGAAACATGATCCGCAGACGAACGTTCCTCAAGGCCTCCGCCGCCGTTATGGCGACCGCCGTCACCCCCGGCGTTCTGATGGCCAACGCGCAGGAGCCTGCCACTGTCTACACGGGCGGCCCGATCCTGACGATGGACCCTCACAACACCATTGCGGAAGCCCTTGCCGTACGCGGCGACAAAATCCTCGCCGTCGGCAAAAAAGCCGATGTCCTCGCCGCAGCGGGGAAAAACCCTCACCTCATCGATCTCAAAGGCAAAACGCTGCTCCCCGGACTCATTGACGGGCACAGCCACTTCCCCAACGGAGCCTATCGCGAACTCCACATGGTGAACCTGAATGTTCCTCCCCTGGGAAAGGTGGAGAGCATTGCCGACCTCCAGAGCGCACTGAAGGCCCGCACAGCCAAAACCCCCGAGGGCCAGTGGGTTATCGGCTACAACTACAACGACCTTGCCATAAAAGAACAGCGTCACCCCACCAAGGCCGAGCTGGACGCGGTTTCCACCAAGCACCCCATTTTTATCCGCCACGTCTCCGGGCACCTTGGCGTAGGCAACTCCGCGGCCTTCGCGCTTGCGGGAGTGGATGAAAAAACGCCTGATCCTCAGGGCGGCAAGTTCCGCCGCGATGCAAACGGCAAGCTCGACGGCGTCCTCGAAGGGCCTTCGTCTCAGGCCCCCTTCAACAAGGTCATGCCGCCCGTCACCCCTGCCCAGCATCTGGAATCCATCGCTCACGACAGCATTACCTACGCCTCTGCCGGCATCACCGTTGCCAACAACGGCGGCAGCCCCAGCATCGACGAATTTTTCCTCAAGAGCAGCGACAACGGCGACCTGAAAATCCGTGTCGTCGTCTGGCCCAACGGACGCAACAAAGAGCTGATCCAAAGCTACGGCGACAAGCGTTCGGGAACCGTGCTCGACAACAAGGGCCTTGTTATCCTTGGTGCGGCAAAACTGTTTGCCGACGGAAGCCCGCAAGGATACACCGCGTGGTTCTCCAAGCCCTATTACAAGCAGATGACCGGAAAGCCCGACGACTTCCGGGGCTTCCCCGTTTTCAAGAGCCGGGACGATCTGTTCGCCACCATCAAGGAACTCCACGACGCAGGCTGGCAGATCGCGACGCACACCAACGGGGATCAGGCCATTCAGGACGTGATGGATGCCTACGGCGCGGCTCTGGACGCCAACCCCCGCAAGGATCACCGCCATGTGCTGAACCACTGTCAGTTCTGCCGCCCGGATCAGGTTCCGGTTATCGCGGAACGGGGCTTCATTCCCTCCTATTTTGTGACCCACACATGGTTCTGGGGTGACATCCACCGCGAAATGGTCGCCGGGCCTGAACGCGCGGCCCACATCAGCCCGCTCAAGGCCGCTCTGGATCACAACATCCCGTTTGCCCTCCACAACGACACGCCGGTAACCCCGATCAGCCCCCTGATGGACGTCTTCTCGGCCGTCAACCGCCTGACCTCTTCCGGCAAGGTTCTCGGCCCCGACCAGCGCATCGGCGTCATGGAAGCCCTCCGCGGCGTGACCATCAACGGCGCGCGGATGTTCCGCATTGAAGACAAGGTAGGCTCTCTGGAGCCGGGCAAGCTCGCCGACCTCGTCATTCTGGAAAAGAACCCCCTGACCGTGGAGCCGACCGCGCTCAAGGATATTCAGGTCGCAGAAACCATCGTCGGCGGAGCCACGGTCTACAAGAAGGCCTAGGCTCTACCGTACAAATATCGCAGCCCTGCCCTCCCCAAAAGGAAGGCAGGGCTGCTTCCATTTCCTGTCCCGGCAAACCAGCCGCCGGGAAACCGTCCCTCCCGGCAGATCTGCGTAACCGCCTTTCGCCTGTGCCGAAAGGGGGGCTTCCCTCGTGCCTTCAGTGCCTTCAGAAGAGGCGGCCCTGACGCCAGCGGCCTGCCCCGGATTGCACGCCCTGCGGCACACCGTGACGGGAGTCACAGCTGCCGCGGGAGATCCGGGGTATTCTGGGCATCAACGGACAGGCCGTATGCGGCGCGCCAGCCCCAGACATCCGGCCTGAAGACGTAATCCATACTGTCGGGGAACACGATGAAAGAGCTACTCATGAAGATGGGAGGCGGGGCCGAAGTCCCTCCCCGTGCCCACACCAAAGAAATCCTGTGTGCATGGATCGGCAGCTGCCTTGCCATCGCCTGTATTGCGCTGCTGGAACAGCATGTCACCAAAAGCAACGGCTTCCCCTTGCTTATCGGATCGTTTGGGGCTTCCGCCGTGCTGGCCTTCGGAGCCATCCGCAGCCCGCTGGCGCAGCCGCGCAACCTTGTCGGGGGGCATTTCATTTCCGCCCTTGTCGGCGTCACCTGCGCCCAGCTCCTTCCCGAAACCACATGGCTGGCGTCCTGCATTGCCGTTGCCACGGCTATCGCCCTGATGCATTTCAGCAATACGCTCCATCCGCCAGGAGGCGCAACCGCCCTGATCGCCGTCACCGGAGGGGAACCGATCCGGCAGCTGGGCTACTGGTATGCGCTGGCCCCCTGCCTGCTCGGTGCGCTCCTCATGCTGGCGATAGCCCTTATCGTCAACAATATTCCCCAGAACAGGCGTTATCCGTTGTTCTGGTGAAACACGCCTCAGGCATGTTTCAGCCGCAAGAACGCCAGCCCGAAAAAAAGCAGCTCCCCATGCCGCCAGAGCTGCCCGTTCCGCATAGGCGGGGTGCGTGTTCCTTCGTGTGCCTGCCCTTCCGTAAGGGCATCCTGCGGCATGGCCCTGCGGTATGAATCTGGGCAGTGCCTCGAAAAGACAAAAAAGAAGCCTCCCCCGCCGGAGGAGGCATCACGTTTCCCTACGCGCTGACGACCATCTTGATGTCGGCAGGCTTGCCGAAATAGGCCCATGTCGTCACCAGTACGTCTACCCCGGTCGCGGCGATCTTCGCCGCATTCTCACCGGTCACGCCTCCGGCGGCAAGCACCTGAATGGAGGCGTTGACGGCCCTGACTCCCCGCACCGTTTCTTCAAGCTCGGCGCAGGAAAACCGTTCGCACTGGATGGAGTCAACCCCCGCACGCGCCAGCAGAAGCGCCTCTTCGGGCGTGGAGACTTCCGCGCCCAGCTTCTGCTCGGGGGCAACCCTGCGGTACTCGGCCACCCGTGCGGCAAAACCTTCCAGCCCGCCCGTGAAGACGCGGTGCTGATCAAAGACCAGCAGGGAATCCGAAAGCCCCAGCCGGTGGACGATGGCACCGCCAGCCTGCGCCGCAGCGAGCGAAAGCCGCTTGCCGCCGGGGAAATGCTTGCGCGTAACCGCCAGCTGCACCTGCGGATTGACCTTACGCGCGCTTTCCAGCATACCCGCCGCGCGGGTCGCAATGCCGGACGAATATTCCATGACGTTCTGCGCGATCTTGAGGCTGCGATGGATGGCCCCGGCCGAACCCTCTGCCCGCAGGAAAACCTGTCCCGCCTCCAGCCTGTCCCCGCTGGCGGCCCCGCACTCGACCCGGCATCCCGAAGCCTCCAGAAGCCGTACGGCAACGTCCACCCCGGCCAGGACACAGTCGGCCTTGGGATGGCATGCCAGCCGCCCAGGGTGGCGTCCAATACCCAGAGCCTCTACGGTCAAATCCATGTAGGGGCAGTCTTCCTCAAGCAGTTCGTCTATAAAATGCTGGCTGATATGAAAAGTCATGGGTTCCTCCGCTGCAATTGATCAATGGCAAGATACAGGCACAGGCTGATGCAGGCAAGCAGGACGCACAAAGCTGTGGCCCGCTCGAAATCCCCCCGCGAAACGGCATTGAACACTTCAAGCGACAAGGTATTGGTCCGCTGGGCGATGTTGCCGCCGAGCATGAGTGAAATGCCCACCTCGCCAAAAGAACGCGTCACCCCAAGCAGCAGGCCGACGGCAAGGCTGGTACGGATCAGCGGGATGACCACCAGAACAAAGGCGGCGACCGGGCCAGCCCCGGTCACGCGCGCCGCTTCCGTGAGCTTGCGTACCGTTTCGCTGCCAAGTGCCGCCTGAACGGGCTTGATGACCAGAGGCAGCCCCGCGATGTAGGCCGCCAGCACAACCGCCGTCTGGGAAAAAATCAGCCGGACGCCGAACAGCCGCTGCAACGGCTCTCCAATCCCGGTCTGCCCCAGGGCCATGAGCAGCAGATACCCGAGTGCGATGGGTGGAAACACCAGCGGCAAGGTCACGACAAAATTAAGCGTCCGGCGGAAAGGGGCTTTCGGCGACTGCGCCCAGAGTGCGAGGGGAACCGCCGTGATGAGGTGCAGCACCAGACACACGGCGGCAACCTTCAAGGTAAGCCCTGCCGAAAACAGCACTTCCTCGTCTTGCAGCAGTTCTCCGAGCACGCTGGGTTCCGGCTAGGGGCGCAGCCCGTGCTTGGAATAGACGGAGCGGGCCATATCGGACTGGAGGAACATCAGAAACGCCCTGACTTCAGCGTCCTTCTCCGCCCCCTGAACCACCGCCGCAACCATCTCGATGGGTTCGTAGCCGGACTGAATATCCATATGGCCTCCGATATCGTTCCCCTGCCCCTTCACTATCGCCGTATTGACGAATCCGGCATCCAGTTCGCCCGTCGTCAGATACGAAAAAACCTGCGGCACAGTGGAAAACATCCGCAGCTTCTCTTTCAACGGTTCGCGCAGGCCGCTCTGGGTCAGGAAGCGCTCGGCGGCTTTTCCGTAAATGGCCCCTTTCTTGTCGGGATACCCGATAGAGTTGATTTCCGGCTTTTGAAGATCCTCCGGCGAGGTGAGATGCAGGCCCTTTTTCCATGCGAGCACGAGCACCGCCGTCCCCAGAGGCTGGAATGAAGCAAACGCCACATCGGAATCCTCCAGCGTCTGCCTGTCGGAAACGAATACGGAAACCCCGCTCCCTGCCTTGTACTGGGCCAGCGACTGCCCGATGGTGCCGCTGTATACCTCGGTCAGCTGTTTGCCGGACTCCTGCTTGTACAGGGAACAGAGCTCGGAAAGCATTTTCTTGTAGCCCATCCCGGTGGTTACGGAAGGCTCCGCCAAGGCCGGCACAACGCTCAGCCCCAACACGACCAGCATCACTATCCATCGCTTCATCATCTTTTCTCCCTGTGCGGCAACCGCCGCATGTTCAGCATTCCATCAAGTTGCCGTCTTCAAGGCACAGGACGCGATTCGCCAGAAAACGGCGTTCCGCTTCCGAGTGGGTCACATACAGGACAGGCACGCCGAACCGCTCTGGAATCGCCTTGACGTAAGCCATGATTTCTTCCCGTCTGCCCCGATCCAGCCCCGTCAGCGGCTCATCCATCAGCAACAGCTCGGGAGAGGCCAGCAGTGCCCGCCCCACGGCGACACGCTGCTTTTCCCCCCCGGACAGATCGGAAGGCGTCCGGTGCAACAGCCGCTTCAGCCCAAGGAGCGTCACCACATCTTCAAACGATACGCCGGACATGCCCCTGAACCGCCGCCCAAACAGCAGATTCGAGCGCACTGACAGATGGGGAAACAGTCGGACATCCTGAAAGACGTAGCCGATCCGCCTCCGTTCGGGTGCGAGGCACACGCCCTTTTCCGCATCGAACCAGACGGCCTCACGGCAGGCGATCCGTCCTGCATCAGGCCGAAGCAGCCCGGCAATACAGTGCAGCAAGGTGGTCTTTCCCGAACCGGATACCCCCCACAGCACCGTAATGCCCTGAGGAGGAAGCGCAAAGGAAACCTGAAGCGAGAACGCTTCAAGCTGTTTCTGGATGGATACCTGCAACACGCGCACGCCCCGGAAAAAGACTTTCCATGCCAACATGCCACAACAGGATGGAAAGACAATCAAGGAACGCTTTTGGTTGTATTCGTGTTCCACGAGAGGGAATCGTATGCAATACACCGTTCGGTTCTCATAACTACCTTCTTTGAATAAAAATAGCAGGGAGAAACCGTTCCCCCAAAAAGAACGTAGTATCCCAAAACGCTTGGATGAAGGAAAATCTGTAGCGTTCCTTCCCGCGAAAACAGAATGAGAGGAGCTGGCTATGAAGGCAATCACGCCCTAAATACAATATGAAACAGTGGGATCAGGGAAGGAAGGAACGGGAACGGCTTGAAATCTAAAAAGAAGAGACTATATGAGGCTGATAACGCACAAAAGGCGCATCACTTTTCCGATTTCTCGGATATCGTGATGCGCCTCTGAGTCTTCAGATGGCGTCCCCAAGCGGATTTGAACCGCTGTTGACGGCGTGAAAGGCCGCTGTCCTGGGCCGGCTAGACGATGGGGACGTCTGTTTGCGTGTTGGCTGGGCTACGTGGACTTGAACCACGATTAACGGGACCAGAATCCGTCGTCCTGCCAATTGAACGATAGCCCAACGCGCAGGACTGTATGTATTCAAAAGGCTGCTGCCTGTCAATCAAAAAATGAGGGGAAAATGGATTTTTTTATGTGGCGGCATTCCTGCTTTGGCGAAAAGGCCGAATCCTTCTGGTGAAGACCAGCACCACCCGCAGGAGACATACACCATTACCCATTGAAATCTAACAAGTTCAAAAAGATATCGCCCCCCTGCCCTGCCTATCCGGGGGCGCATCCATAGAAAAGCGGGCACCCCGCAAAGGATGCCCGCAGACTCGGAGGTGGGGAGAGAACCTCCAAACGTCGCCTTATTCCTGAACGATTTCCTTCACTTCGTCACCGTATGGGTCGCGGATCACCCTGTTCTCCTTCAGAAGGACAGACCAGCGACGCAGCGTACCGATGATGACAAAGCCCATCATGACCATAACCAGCACGCTCAGGGAAACAAGCAGATACTTGCCCGCCGGAATATACTGATACAGGATCAGCCAGATGCCGGCCCAAAACGTGATGAAGGTCATGAAGATGCCGGGGGCGGCGGTAATCCATGCGTAGCGGACCTTGTTCATACGCAGGAGCATGGTCGTGCCGATGAGCAGCGTCACCGAGGCGAGCAGCTGGTTGCTGATGCCGAACAGGGGCCAGATGCTGGAGATATCACCCGTGTAAACAAGATAGCCCCAGGAACCGGTAAACAGGAAGCTCGTGAGGATAACACCGGGCCACCAGTTCTTGTCGCCGAACTTCGGAATCACGCGGCCGATCATTTCCTGAAGGAAGAAACGGCCCACGCGGGTGCCGGCGTCTACGGCGGTCAGGATGAACACCGCTTCAAACATGATGGCAAAGTGATACCAGTAGCTCATCAGGTGGGACATCCACGGAATCTGGCCGAAGATGTGCGCCATGCCGACGGCAAGGGATACGGAACCGCCGGGACGGTGCATCAGGCTTTCCGCGACTTCCTTTTCCAGCGTGGGCAGATCCACGACGGACATGCCGAGCGCGGCGAACTTGTCGGCGGGAGCGTTGATGGCGAAGTAGTCGGCAGGCACGAGCACACAGGCCGCGATCAGGGCCATGATGGCAACAAAGCCTTCCACGAGCATCGCGCCGTAACCGACAAAGAGCACATCACGTTCCTTGCCGATCATCTTGGGGGTTGTTCCCGTTCCGATGGTGGCATGGAAGCCGGAAAGCGCACCGCAGGCAATGGTAATGAAGATGAAGGGGATAACCGGCCCGCCGACGATGGGTCCGCCGCCCTTGGTGAATTCGGTGAAGGCAGGCATGTTGAAATCGGGCATGACAAACACGATGCCCAACGCCAACGCGCCGATGGTGCCGATCTTCAGGAATGTGGACAGGTAGTCACGCGGCAGAAGCAGCATCCACACGGGGAGGACCGAAGCGGCAAAGCCATACACCGGGATCAGAATGGACATGGGCTTCTTGTCGATGTTGAGCCAGCCGAAGGTTTCGGGATGGGCCGCCACATAAGGCCCGGTCAGAATGCACAAGGCCAGCAGAACCACGCCGAGAATCGATGCGCCGAGCACGTCGCCCTTGCGCCAGATCTGCATGTACAGGCCCATGATGATGGCGATCGGGATGGTCGCCGCTACGGTGTATGTAGACCACAGGCTGTTGTGCATGGCATTGACCACGGCGATGGACAGCCCCGCCAGCGTCAGCAGCAGAATGGCAAGAACCGCCCAGGCAGCCACGGCTCCGGTCGTCTTGTCGATTTCCTGAGAAGCAATGTAGGCAAGGCTCTGCCCGCGGTGGCGCACCGAAGCGAACAGAACCACCATGTCATGCACGCCGCCTGCAAGCACGCAGCCTATCAGAATCCAGAGCAGGCCGGGCATGTAGCCGAACTGGGCGGCCAGCACAGGCCCGAGAAGCGGGCCGGCGGCGGCGATGGCGGCAAAATGATGCCCGAACAGAACGTACTTGTTGGTTTGCACATAGTCATGCCCGTCAGCGTACTTGATGGCGGGAGTCGTCCGGGCATCGTTGAGATTCAATACCTTATTCGCTATGAACAGGCCATAAAAACGGTAGCCTATGGCAAAGATGCACAAGGCGGCAAAGACGACCGTAAGAGCGTTCATACAAAATCCCCTGTTGAAAAGTTGCGTCGATCGGCAAATGCGATCGATTCCCCCTGCTCCCTTTTCTGGCGGCTGGGCCAGCCGTGTGCGGGCTGGCTCCCGCAGGCTTCTGAAGCGGCGAAAAGAGAGGGTTCCTCAGGCATTCCCTGGGGAATGCGTGGGTGCGTACGGATCGTTCCGTACAATTCATAGCATTATACTATGAATAAAGAGGGCTTTAACTGTCTGAACAGCGGGGCGAGCCGTCAATCGCAGTCAGGGGAGACGCGTCCGCAACCTGCTACAGGGAACAATCCCAGAGAGTTGGGAGAGCCTGAAGCTCAATCCCGTGCAAGGATGCGGCTGCAAGACCGGAGAGACCAGCCCGCCCGGATCAGCCAGCCAGGGGAGGGGGGAGCGCAAATGGAACAGGGCCATCCCATCCGGGATAGGGGATATGGGCCTTTTCAAAGGCAGGAAGCACCTGCTCGGACATTGGCGGAACCGGGGACGGAACCACCAAGGAGGAGAAGCCTTCCTGATGGAGGCGAGAGATCGGCTGCTGCTTGACGCGCTGAGGAACGACAAAGGAACTTTCCTTGTTGAAGAACAGGAAAAGCCCTTCGGTGAACGCGTCGGAATCGCTCTGTGAAAGGAACGTGGGACGCAACAGGCCTTCATTGGAAATCGTTGCGGCAGGATCAGCGGGGAGTTTCGCCTCGGGAGAGAACAGGCCGCCAAGAAACAGCACAAGGCTCATAAGCCCCATGAGGAGCATATGGCCTCCGGGTGTGAGCGTGTTTCTCTGAATCGCGTCCATGTCCTATCCCTTATTATACTGGCGTGTTGCCCGTCTGCCTGGACGGGAAAATACCGCCGCCAATATCGGCTGTCAATGAGAATTGTGCCTTTTTTCCCATCACGCCAGAGCACCGATCGGAACCGACCGTACTCCATGAATTATTCACATGAAATACTTTGGCAATCCCTGGATTGGCTCCCCAGAACGCTCCCTCCGGAAAGGGGAAACGCTTTCGCTGGATGAGAAGCGATCCAAACCGAACGCCCGATCAATCATTTTCGGTTATCAAACACATCACGTTTTCCCGTTTGTCATACATCGCCATGAGCACTATACCAGAGTCACGGAGATGCTCTCCTGTATGTAACCACCCTGTAGCAGCAAGGAGTTTGCCATGTCTTTCATGATGATTGCCACCATCAGCGGAGTTTTTTTGCTTGCTTCCATCGCAGTCGGGGCTTACGGGACCATCAAGTACAACAAATAAATTTTCCTTCCATACTGTCATGAAAAGCTCCGTATGTCTCCTTCACGGGGCTTTTCTGTTTTAGAAAAATGCATTTCAATGATATTGCAGTGATTATATCTTTACAGGCCTTCCCCGCACACCAGGATACGCGGGGAAGGCCTTTGTCGTCCATACACGGGTATTTCAGCGTGTGGTTTTCAGGGAACCGATTCGGGGCGGACGCCGACGGCCCGTCTGCTCGCCGCCAACCGGTTCTCCAGCGGCGCAAAGGTTCCCGAAACGCGGCAGGCCATTCTCGCCGCACTGGTGGGCAATGCGCTGGCCTGCGGCAGCCTGTACCGCCCTCCCCATTGATACCGGACGGCACACGCCCCGTTTCCGTCCCGCATCCTCTCCCCCTCAATGGATAAACTCCATATTTCAGAATCGCGGTGCAGATTTTTTTTTGGAAGAAACACGTTTTTCCAGCCTGTAAACGAGGATCCCCATTGACAGGATCCGGAGTTCGAGGCACACTAATGTGAACTGTCGAACAATCTTGTTCGAAACCGTTTATTTTCAGGCTATGCGAAATGGGGATTGTCCCCATCAGCGTTCTTTTTCGACCCAATATCGGTTTTTATGCCGAACGGACGTCCTTGCGGATGCGGCGAACCGGTATTGAGCGAAAAGGAACAAACTCGTGCAGGGAGGAGAAGCTATGGAACTGACCAGAAGAGCGATGCTTGGAGCTTTGGGCGGCTTGGCAGTGGGCGGCACTGTCGCGACGGTAGTGGGAACCAGCATTGCAGCAGAAGCCAAGCCCAAACGCTTTGAACAGGTCAACGGCGAATTCGGCTGGAAACCTCACAAGCTCGATCCCAAGGTCTGCGCTCCGGTCGCCTACGACGGCTACTGGCACAAGGGCTATGCCTGTGGGTATGGAACGTTCTACGGCATCATCGGCATGATGGGCGAACAGTTCGGAGCACCTTACAACCAGTTCCCCTTCACCATGCTGGAAGTCAACAAGGCCGGCATTTCCGGCTGGGGAACCATTTGCGGCGCACTGTACGGTGCTGCTGCGGCCTTCGGCCTTTTCTGGGGCCGCAAGGAACGTGATCCCATGGTGACGGAACTCTTCCGCTGGTATGAAACCACCAAGCTCCCCATCTACAACCCCGGCGATGCCGCGAAGGGTGTAAAAGGCCCCATCCCTGCCAACGTCTCCGAATCCGTCCTCTGCCACATTTCCGTATCCAAGTGGTGTTACGAACACAAGCTGGACGAAAAGAGCAAGGAACGCAGCGAACGCTGTGGCCGTATCACCGCAGACGTGACCCAGAAAGCCATTGAAATCATCAACGCCAAGATCGAGGCGGGCAAAGACTGGAAGGGCGTTTTCCCCAAGCAGGCATCCGTGGCCTACTGTGGCGAATGCCACGCTGCGGGCAAGCAGTCCGATATCCAGAAGGGCAAAATGGACTGTACGCCCTGCCACAGCGGCAGCGAACATGTACAGAACAAGTTCAAGGATCACCCCTAAATCGAACGCCAAGGTTGTGGGAAAAGCGGGGAAGCACACGCGTCCTGTGCCTTCCCCGCCTGTTCCGCACAGACGAAAAGGCATGGCTCCCAACTTGGGCCATGCCTTTTCCGTATCGTCAGAAGATCTTGTGTTCATCTGGGCAGCGCAGTAGAATCATCCCATGAATACCCCTACTCCGCACGCCTTTGCCCTGTTCTCCGGCGGCTTGGACAGCATTCTGGCTGCCCGGCTGATCATGGAACAGGGGCTTACTGTTCGTTGTCTGCACTTTGTCTCGCCTTTTTTTGGCAAACCGCAGCTTATTCCTCACTGGGAGCGCATCTACGGCGTTGAAATAGAAGCCGTGGACATCGGCGATGCCTTTGTCCAACTGCTTCGGGAACGCCCCCCGCACGGTTTCGGCAAGGTCATGAACCCCTGCGTGGACTGCAAGATTCTCATGATGCGTACCGCCCGGGCAATCATGCAGGAACGAGGAGCTTCCTTTCTCATTTCTGGAGAGGTGCTCGGACAGCGGCCCATGTCACAACGCAGAGATACGCTCAACGTGATCCGCCGGGATGCCGATGTGCGGGACGTGTTGCTGCGCCCTTTGAGCGCGCAACATCTTGATCCCACCGCCGTGGAACTCTCCGGGCTTGTAGACCGGAGCCGTCTGCTCGGCATCTTTGGGCGCGGGCGCAAGGATCAGATGGCTCTGTCGGAACGCATGGGCCTGAAGGAAATCCCCACTCCCGCCGGCGGGTGCAAACTGGCGGAAAAAGAAAACGCCCGGCGGTACTGGCCGGTGCTCACGCTGCTGGAAAATCCGACAGCCGAAGACTTCCACCTCTCCAACATCGGACGCCAATACTGGGCGGATACGCACTGGCTGAGCATGGGCCGCAACGAAGCGGACAATACCGCTCTGGAAAAACTGGTTCGGCCCGGAGACGCCATCCTGCGCGTCCGCGACTTTCCAAGCCCCTTTGCATTGGCACGGCAAATCAAGCCGTGGGATGCCGAGGTACTGAAGGATGCCGCCAGTCTGGTAGCCTCATACTCGCCCAAAGGGGTTCGTGCGGCGGAGGCGTCCCCGGAAGGAACCGTTGCCGTTCGCATTCAGATCAATGGAGAAAGCAGTTTTGTAGACGTCGTACCCAGACGCGTGCCGAAACTCGAGTGGGGGGAACCTGATTTCGCCGATGTCCGCAAGGCCATCAAGTCAGAAAACCAGCCCACGTTTGACGAATAGCCGTCTCCTGTCCAAATGGAATCCCTCCGCAGCAGAACGCTCTGGAGGGATTTTTGAACATGGCGCAAACATGAATAAAACGGAACCGACCTTCCGAGACAAGCTGTATCGGGTAATCCTTCCAAACGATTCAATAGCATACAACAACATATTCTGACATGCCTGACGGAGCTTCAGCATGCCGGCAAGCAGGCCTTGCCCTGGACGGCCCAAACGTTTGCAGGACAGGAAACGCTCCCGTACACCCCAGCGTCGGCTCCCTTTCCTGAAAACCGGCCAGATTTTCTGAACAAACCCGCGGCATACTGCTTGCCTGATCACCCAGCCTGCATTGCGGCTCTGTAACGAATCCCCCCTGCCTGCAACCTTGGACTTGACAGGCACTGCCATGAACACCTAAAAGAATGCGTCCAGCATACGCGCCCGTAGCTCAGTTGGATAGAGCGACAGCCTCCTAAGCTGTAGGCCACAAGTTCGAT